>JAIRPV010000031.1 GCA_031256825.1 Oscillospiraceae bacterium
CTCGCCCATAAATCCTGTGGTGTTTTCGTCATCCAACACGTAGAACTTGCCCGCATAATTGCGGTATCCTTCCAGCGCGCCCTTTGTGCCCTTCGGCACGGCGCGGTATAACTCGTTGATCTCTTCCACTGGCACATGCTGAAACAGCATCGAGGCGATGGGCTGCCCGCCGTTTTCTTTTGCCCAGGCGTCGCGCGTTTCGCGGTACCAATCCACCTGCTCCGGCTCCAGCGGCGCATAACCAAACCCCAGGCCGCTGTGGGAATCCATGCAATAGAGCAGCAGCGCCGGCGTATCGCCTTGCGCCGGATAAATTGGCACCACATGATTATTATAGCCCGGCACGCCCGCAGGGCTTTCTTCCGCATAGCACAGCGGGTAACGCTGATAAATGCGCGTCTGCTCCTCCATGGGGATTGGCGCGTCGTGATCGTGGTTGCCATAAGTGAAGGTGAAAGGGATGCCCCGTTCGTCCAGAATCCCCAGCAGTTCCTTCAGCGTCTGTTCCACGGCGGCATAGGTGCGCTCATAGCTGCCCAGTTGCAGCTTCAGCCCATACCCCCGAATCTGATCGCCGGTGAGCACAACAAAATCGGGCCGCTCCAGGTCAAGCGCCGCGTTGAGCAGTTCTTTTGTCCGCGGGCGAATGCCTTCGCTGTCCTGAACATCCGAAATCTGCATCAGCTTGAATGTGCCGTCCGCTTTAAAGCGCAACAAAGGCTTGTCTTCCATATGCATCCTCCTCATCCTTAGGGCAAATAGTATGTTATCCCGAAAGGGTTCACGCCACAGGCGATGTGCCTATTATATCACACCTGCGGTGAGCCGTTCGTCATTGGCCCCCGCTTCGCAGAGCTATACCTCGCCACAGGCGATGTGCTTATTATATCACACCTGCGGTGAGCCGTTCGTCATTGGCCCCCGCTTCGCAGAGCTATACCTCGCCACAGGCGATGTGCCTATTATATCATAGTTCAGAAGAAAATGCAAGAGCAAAATCAGATGATTTTTTCGGCGGCATCGAGAAGCAAAAAGGCTGCCTACTTGCTCTTTTCCAGCAGTTTCAATCCACGCGTCCCGTGTGGGGCGCGACTGTTTTTCACGCTGGGTGTTGATGCAGGCAAGGCGTTTCAATCCGCGCGCCCCGTGTGGGGCGCGACAAAGCTCAAACAGTATCCACAGCAGTGGTCGGAGTTTCAATCCACGCGCCCCGTGTGGGGCACCAATCCCCAGAGCAGCTTTTCTTCCAGGTAGGGGTGCGTAGCGCTCTCCTGCTTGCGCCCTTGCCAGGCGGCCAAAAAGGCCTTGCGGCCGTCATCCCTGTCCGCATGGTGCCACAGGTTTTACAGGCAACCCCCAAAAAGGCAGCCCACCTCACGTGGAGACAGGCTGTTTTTATCCTCTTATACTAATCCCCCGGCAAAAAGCTTGCGAAATAGGCAAAGAAGTGGTATCATAAAGAGGGTAATAAAAATGCCGAAGATTCTGCAGTACAACAGCCCTGGCCTGCAAATGGCGGAACAGACGAAAGATGGTCGTATGGATTCATCATGCATGATGGTAATGACAAGCTCGACATAATGTTCCTCGCGCATTTCACTTTCGCGCTTGTCGTTGATATGATGGCTTAGTGTCAACAGGCTCTAGAAAGGAAACCATAACTATGAAAAAATCGTTTGCAATTGCCCTGTGCCTAGTTCTTTTTATTCTGAGTTCATGCAATGCGCCTTCGTCAAAGCCTGCGGGCAACCATAGCGACCCATATTTGCCTGTGATTCTGGCGTATCGTGCATTTGAGCGCAAGTTTAAAGAGGGTTTTGGCGAACGACGCGAACAATTTGAAGATGATATTTCGCGGGATTTTGAAATGCTTTCCCAAAATCGATTTAGCAGTTTAGAGAACTGGCTAACTTATGGCGGCAGCAAGCTGCGCTATGCCCTGTATGAGATAGATGAGAAGGGCACGAAAGCATTGGTGTTTGGCGCCCATGATTGGCTTGTGGACGTTTACACGATTCAAAACGGTGTTGCGATGCAACAGAAAGGCGTCGCCTTCTGGGATGGGTATATTTCTCACCTGCTAAAAAATGGTACGCTATACACTTATGAAGGTGAAGTGGGTCGATATACCTATTATCGCTTTGAGGAAGGGGTTCTAAAGTTTCGGGCAAGGGTGGTCAGTTATGGCGGCGGAGAAGCATACTGCATTGATGAAGAAAAACAAATTACTCCGATCAGCGAGGAGGAATATGAACGCTTGAAAAAAAATATGACGGTGGCAATGAACAGGATTATGCCAAACTTAATTGGAAACTGCTTGCAACCTATTCTTTTCTGAAGTAAAAATGCTGTTTAGCGTTTTGCTCTACCGACATATGGAAATTACAAGAAGGGAGCCGTATATGAAGCGCTACTTGATCCGCTTGTTAGCGTTAACCATTTCAGCATTTAAAGCAGAGAAAATTTTTCTATAATAGAAAGTGACAGTTCAACGGTGGTTCTGCCAGAGGTCTCAACCGAATATGGTTGCATATTTTGGAATTGTGTTGCGGCATATTGAAGACTTCTATCTGATTCAAACTCGTCGCGTGCTTCGTAGTTCCGACGCTTTGCAATTCTGTCGCGCAGTGTTTGCTCGTTCGCGATTAAGGTGACCCTTAATAATTCATAATCAGATCCCACTTGGTTCAGTATTTCTTGAAGTATTTCATTGCGTGGGATAACCCAAGAAAAAATCACAATTTCAATATGCGACGAATCTAAATAATGGCGGAGCAAAGTGGACATCATTTTAAGCAAAGGGGCTTTTTCTTCTTCTTTTAATTGGAAAGGACGTGTCATCCAACACCAATCCCCATCCAGCCATGCACATTTTTCGAGCTTGTGGAACAATTCACGGGCAAGATCCGTCTTTCCCACTCCCATGGTTCCGTTAATTACAAGTAACTTCTTCATCATCTACTCCCTCAATTTTTGGTTTTCATCAGACTCTTCTTTTATATTTGCATTTAAAAAAGGAGTTCAAGCAGGAAGCCGTCAAATTATGCGAACGGGACGGTGTGGGGCGCGACCGTGGGCTGGGCGTGGGCACAAGGGCACTGCGTGCGGAGCGCCTATGGGTGTCTCCTTGGTTTTTGTGCAAAAACCCGCAATCCCTTATAGATTGCGGGTTCCGCCATGGAGCTACTGGTCAGAATCGAACTGACAACCTGCTCATTACGAGTGAGCCGCTCTACCATTGAGCCACAGTAGCGGAATGACTGTTATGTATTATATCACACCTTGCAAGAAAAATCAAGCCCTAAATTTCTTTATTTTCTTTAGGTATCGTTAATCACATTGAAGATAGGCTTTCATCGCATCCTGAATTCGGGGAAAAGCAGCGGAATGGAAACGCAGCCAATTCTTCAATCCGCCCAAACTGTGATCCGCCCATTTCACTTCTTGATTTTCTTTAAGGATGCGGTGAGGGTGCCTGGGCGGCGCAAAGTGTTGACATGCGCCGTGAAAAGTAGTACAATAGAACCATAAAATAACTGTCAGCCCGCTACAAAAGATGCAAGTTCGACGCGGGCCGCTTGCCGGGCAAAAACAAGCACCGGAAGCGCGATCTGCCTCCAGTGCAACTGGTGGTCCCTCAGGGACTTGAACCCAGGACAACCCGATTATGAGTCGGGGGCTCTGACCAACTGAGCTAAGGGACCATATACTTATATTGTAGCCGATTTTCGTTGGTTTGTCAAGTAAATTTTAGCTAGGAGCCGCCTATGCGAAAACGCAAGCAACAGAGAACATTTCTTATCCTCGCCGCTGTCGTCGCGCTGGCCCTGGCCAGTTATCTGCCACAGTGGCTGCGAGCCCCGGCGCAGCCGCGCGTCAATGCGGGCGTTGCGCAGCTTACGCTGCACTTTATCGACGTTGGGCAGGGCGATTGTACGCTCATCCAGGCGGGCGGGCAGTCAATGCTCATCGACGGCGGCGAGCGCGGCAGCGAAGAACTGGTAACGAACTACCTGAAGGCGCAAAACGTAGAGCGGCTGGACTATGTTGTGGCAACGCATCCCCACAGCGATCACATCGGCGGCCTAGCCTACGGCGTGCTGGAAGCCTTTCCTGTCGGGACAATCATCGCCCCGCGGCTGTCGCAGACCCATATGCCAACCACCCAAACGTATGAACGTTTTTTACAATGCGTTGCCCAATGCAAACAAGAGGGCGCGCAGGCTGTTTTTGCCCGAGCCGGCGATACCTATGAACTTGGCCCCGCGCGGTTTCAGCTGTTGGGTCC
This sequence comes from Oscillospiraceae bacterium, assembly GCA_031256825.1. Classification (GTDB taxonomy): domain Bacteria; phylum Bacillota; class Clostridia; order Oscillospirales; family Acutalibacteraceae; genus WRMQ01. Next base: position 4,289 of record JAIRPV010000031.1, read on the forward strand.
GCTGCAAGAGGATGGCCGCAACTATAACAACGATTCCGTGGCGCTCCGGCTTTCGCTGGGCGAAGTTGGCGTGTTGATGACCGGCGACGCCGAGCAGCCCGCCGAAAAGCGCATGCTGGCCGAATGGGGCGAAGCCCTGCGCGCGCAATTGATGAAGGCGGGGCACCACGGCAGCAAAACTTCTTCCACAGAACAATTTTTGCGCGCCGTGCAGCCCGAGTCTGTCGTCATTTCCTGCGGCCTGTATAATACCTATGGTCATCCCAGCCCTGAAGTCCTTGCCCGCTGCAAAGCGCTGGGGATTTCGGTCTGCCGCACAGACATTGACGGCACACTTGTGTTCGCCAGCGACGGAACAACGATTTGGAGGGTCACAGAGTAATGCTGCATCTGATTTTAGGCCGCGCGGGCACCGGCAAAACAACATACCTGCACAACCTCCTGTGCAGTTTTGCGCAGCAAAGCAACGCCGAACTGTTGTTGCTGGTGCCCGAGCAGGATTCGTTTGCCCACGAGCGCGATATCCTGGAGCTGCTGCAAGAACGGCTGGCTCAGCGGGTGGAGGTGCTCAGCTTCAGCCGCCTTGCCAATGCGGTCTTCCGGCAGCTGGGCGGGCATTCGGGCCGCGAGGCCGACGAAGCTGCCCAGGCCCTTTGCATGTCCCTGGCGGTGGAATCCGCGCGGGACAAGCTTTCTCTGTTCAGCAACGCAAACGAACGCATGGCGCCCGGCCTGCTGCGTCTGCGCCGGGAGCTTGCCGCCGCCTCGGGCGATCCGGCCGGTTTGCGCCTTGCCGCCGAACGCCTTGCCCGCCCAAAGCTGGCCGAACTGGCCCTGATCCTGGAATACTACGACGCCATTTTAGCCGAGCGGTTCGGCGGAGGCGATCCCTTGCGCGGCCTGCGCGAAAATCTAGAAACATCCGAGGGCCGTGCGCTTTTCGCCGGAAAAATCATTGCGCTTGACGCGTTCCATGGGTTTACCCTCGTGGAACTGAACATCATCAAAACCCTTCTGGAATGCGCGGCGGATGTTTATGTTACCCTCTGTCTGGACGACATACAGCTTGCCGAAGGCGCCCTGTTTGAACACACTGCCCGCACCGCGCAGTCACTGATTGCAATGGCCCGCGAGGCCGCCGTAGCAATTGCGCAACCCCTGTATCTGCGGGAACCGCACCGATACCGTTCCCCCGCTTTGGCGCACCTGGAACAAGCGTTCCAATACAATCAACCGCTGGTTTATCCTGATTCCTGTGAGGATATTACCCTTTGCGCTGCGGAAGATATCGAGGCCGAATGCGCCTGGGCGGCGCAGCGCGCGGCGCGGCTGCTGCGGGAGCAACCGGGTTTGCGCTGCCGCGATATTGCCATATTGGCCCGCGACACAGCCGTTTACGAGCGCCCGCTTTGCGCCGCGCTGCGGCGCGTTGGCCTGCCGATGTTTGAAGATGCGCGCCAGCCTGTGGCGGCCCAGCCGCTGATGCGCCTGATCAGCGGCGCGCTGGAAACCGCCGCCAATGGCTTCACGCTGGAGTCTGTTATGCGCTGCCTGAAGTCGGGTCTGCTGGGCTTCAATGAAGAAGAAATTGCCCTGTTAGAAAATTACGCCCTGCTTTGGCGCATTGGCGGCAATGCCTGGCTGCGGCCCTGGACGGCCCATCCGCAGGGCATTCATACGGAAGAAACCGAACTTTCGCGCAGCCAGTTGCTGCAACTGAATCGCTTGCGCCTGCGCATTGCCCAGCCGCTGGGCCGATTGCGCGATTTGTTGCACGAATGCACCGGCAGCGGCGGCGCGGCGGCGCTGGATGAGTTTTTGCAGCGGGCCGCCGTGCCCGCGGCGCTGCGCCGTCTGCGTGAAGATTTGCACGCCAACGGTCAGCCTGCCGAAGCGCTGGAGCTGGCGCGCGTCTGGGATTTGTGCATGTCTATGCTTGAACAAATCGCACAGGCGCTCGGGGATCAATCCTGCGGCGCGCAGCGCTTTGCGGCGCTGTTTGAACTGTTGCTGAGCACCCAGACCATCGGCGAACTGCCTCAGAGCCTCGACGCCGTTACCTTCGGCGCGGCCGAGCGCGTGCGCCCGCAAAACCCCAAAGTGGTCTTTGTGATGGGTCTCAACGACGGCGTATTCCCCAAAATCCCGTCGCATACCGGCCTGATCACCGATCAGGACAGACAAGCCCTGCTGGGAATCGGCTTCGCGATGCAGGATTTGGCCCCGCAGCAACTGGCCATGGAGCGCCTGATTGCCTACCGGACGCTTTGCAGCGCCAGCAATCAACTCTATTGCAGCTGGGCGTTGCGCAATGCCGCGGGCGACGAACTGCGGCCTTCGTCCCTCGTGCGCTTTTTGCGGGAGCGGTTCCTCGGCGCGGCGATGCTCGACACCCAATTCCTGCCGCCGCTCGAGCATCTGGAGGGGGAGCATGCGGGCTTCCGCCTGTTGTGCGCCGAATTGCCGCAGCAAAGCGATCTCTACTATGCCTTGCGCAATTATTTTGAGGCAGCCCCCGGTTATGCCCAAAAACTGGCGGCTTTGGAACGCGCCGCCGCCGCGCGGCCCAGCGAACTTCGCCTGACGCAGCCGGCGGGGCTGAACGCCACGCAATTTTCGCCCAGCCGCGCCGAAACCTATGCCAAGTGCCCGTTCCAGTATTTCGCGAAATATCAGTTGCATTTGCAGCCGCGCCGCACGGCGGATTTTGATCCGCTGCTGCGCGGGAATATTCTACACACCGTTCTGGAAAGCCTCTTGCGGGAATATGGCGTCGATCCGCTGATTGCCATGACGCCAGAGCAACGCGCCGCCGCACTGCATGATATTCTAAACCGCTACGCCGCAGGGCATTTGCGCGCCGAAGGCCTGCCCGCGCGGGTCACCTATCTGTTCCGCCGCCTGGGCGATATCTGCGCGCAGGTGCTCGATCGCCTGTTGGCGGAGTTTCGGGTCAGCCGCTTCCGCCCCGTTGCCTTTGAGCTTGCCATCGACCGCGATCAACCTGTGCAGCCGCACGAAATTCCCCTGCCGGATGGCGGCACGCTCCGCCTGGGCGGCAAAGCCGACCGGGTGGACTGCGCCGAAATCAACGGACAAACCTATTTCCGTGTTGTCGATTACAAATCAGGCGGCAAGGCTTTTTCGCTGGGCGATATCTTCGATGGCCTGAACCTCCAGATGCTCGTCTACCTTTTCGCCCTCTGGGGGACGCAAGCGCAGCCATTTGCCGGGGCGCTGCCCGCAGGCGTGCTTTATACGCAGGCTTCCGACAAAGTTGCCGCCATAAAAGATCGCCGCTGCGCCGAAGCGGAGCTTGCAAAAGAAAAACAGAGCAACGCCCGCGCGGCGGGCTTTGTGCTGGAGGACGAAGAAGTGCTGCTGGCCATGGAAGAGGGCGGCCTGGGGCTGTTTTTGCCGGCAAAGCTGGGCGGCACAAAGAACATGCTTTCGCTCGCCCGCCTGGGCAAACTGCGCCGCGCGGCCGATCGCATTTTCGCCGAAGAAGCCGAAGCGCTGCGCGCGGGCAATATCGCGGCCCTGCCCCTTTTCCCCAAAAAAGGGAGCCAAGCCAAAACGCCCTGCGACTATTGCGATTATCAGGCGGTCTGCGGCCGCGAACCGGAGCAGCCCGCCAAATACGCCGGCGGTCTGAGCTTTGATGAAGCCCTGGCGCTGATCGACGAGCTTTAGGGCGCCATAACAAAAAAGCAGGCGGAGCGCTTTGCCCCGCCTGTTTATATTGTCTGACCGCCTTTTTGCTCCCCAAAACAGAGCCGCCGCATCATCGGCCCAATCACAGGCCTGAGCAGGCCCATAACAGGGCCAACGCAAAGCGCCGTGAAGAAAGTGCCCTCGCGCACGTCGGTGAGCTTGCCGGTAAAAATAAGCACGATCAGCGTTGCCGTGATCACCAAACCGCAGTCAATCCCCAGCTTTACCCGGTGGAACGGGTATTTTTTCAGTTTTTGCGCCAGCGCCTGCACGATCCCTTCGCTGGGCATGGGCAGCAGCCTGGAACCCATATAGAAGCTTACCCCCAAGGCAATGAGCAAAATAGAAATGGCCAGCAAGAGCAGCCGCATAGCATAATAACGCGGCGCGGGCAGACCGTCCAGGCACCAGCCCGCAAAGTCAATCATAAACCCAAACAGCATTGCAACCAGCATTTGGAACAGATGAATCACTTTAAAGTCGCGCCGCAGCAACAGGATCTGCAAGATAATATATAGCAGGAAAACGCCGGTATAGCACACGCCATAGGTAATCAGGCCGTTCATGGTCAGGTTGTGAAACGACAGCGCATGGAAGATGGCCCGCGAGGGCGACGATACCGGGGAAATGCCCAGCCCACCCATAATTGCCGCGCGCACGCCGAAGGCGATCAGCAGTTGCCCGCCAATATAGAACAGCAAGCGGAAAGCAATCTGTTTGGGCGGCGGCAGCGCGAGTTTTTTCTCTTTCATAACATCTCCCGTTTGATGCGGCTAATAGCGGTCTTCGTAGAGCTTCAGCACGTTGAGCGCGGCCTCGTATTTTGAAATGCGCTGGTTCATCGCCTGCCGTTCCAAGTGCTTGTGCGCCTGCGCTTCGCTCATGCCAAGCGACGAAATCAGCACGCACTTTGCCCGATGGATCAACTTCAGCTCGTCCAGCTTTTGCTCCAGCTTCCGGTTCTGTGTTTGCAGCAGGTGAACGCGCCGCTGCACCGTCTGCATCAGCTCCAGCGTATGCAGCAACGTTTGTCGCCCAACGGGCTTTTCCAGTGTGAGGATCCCCTCTTGCCGCAGCCGTTCGGCATGGGCGTTGTGGAGTTCGCGCGGGGCAAGGAAAAGGATCTGCGCCTGCGTGGCGTCCGCCAGCGTCAGCGCAAAAGCGCCGTCCGGCTGCCCGCGCGGCGGCGCGCTGACAATGCAGCAATCGAATCCTTGGATCGCCGCTGTTTGCAGGGCCGTATCCGGCGCCGCGCAAAGAAAAACCGCAACATCGGGCAGCTCCGCCAGGATGTCCCGGAAGGGCTGGCCCGCTTTTTCGGTAGCGGAAACAAGAAGATAGCGGGGCATGGAAGCCTCCTTTGCGTCCGTCAGAGTCTGATGAGAGCAAAGAAAACCTGTCGGCGGAAACTCCCGTCAGGTTTTCCTTCTATGCCTGATACGCGCAGCAGAACGCTGCGGATGGGGTTTATTCCCGCTCGGGGATCAGCAACCCGTAGTCGCCCCCGCGGCGGCGGTAGACGAGATTGAAGGAGTCGGTTTCCGCATTGAGGAAAAGATAAAACTGGTGTCCGACCAGATTCATCTGCAAAATAGCTTCCTCAACATCAATTGGTTTGCAAAAAACGGCCTTGCTGCGCGCAACAGCAAAATCGGTCTCCTCTTCAACGCTCTCGGCGTCAAGGAAGTCGGTGAGTTGTACGGCGTGAATGCGCTTTTCCATGCGGGTTTTGTTTTTGCGCAGCTGACGCACCAGCACATCAACGCAGTGATCCAGCGCGTCGTTGATTTGCTGCGCGCCCTCTTCAGCGCGGAGCACCACATCCTGGAAACGTACCGTGACCTCCACCACAATACCGGTTTTTTGCGCCGTGGCAGTGATTTTTGCGTCGGCTTCCTCCGCTCCCGGCCCCAGCAGCCGCTGGAGCTTATTCAGTTTTTTTTCGGCATGTGCCTGGAACGCGGGGCCTGCCTGGCATTTTCTTCCAACAATCGTCATCTTCATAGTTTTCTTCCTTTCCGTCCCGTCTGTTGGGGATGCTTCCGCTGACGTCATGATACCGCAGCGAAGGCTCCCTCGCCGCTGGTGGTATATCTATTATACCATAGATTTCCCTCCTTTGCAAGCACTTTTTGCGCCGTTCCGCCCGCTTGCAGCACTTTGGCAATGCAACGGTAAATACCACAAAAGCGGGTTGTTGATGGGCTAATAGAGCAAAACGCGGAAGCGTAGGACATAGGCTTTCCCCGGCCGTGGGATCAATGCCGCAGCGCCTTTTGCAGCGCCAAAAGCGCCTTTTTTTCGATGCGGGAGACATACCACCACGGCTAACGTAAAAGCAGTTGTGATGACCGCCTCAAATCCCCGGCAAAAATACGAGCGGCCATTCACTTTTTTATTTTGGCAGGTTGGACAAGCCACTTCCCTGCCCCAGGGCTTATAATACCCCCAGCATGAAAATCAAAAAAGTCAAACGCATTCCCATGGAGCGCAAATCTGTGCAGGACTTGGGGGAGTTCTTCGGCTCCTCCCTGCAAAACCTGGCCGCCGAGGACACCGGGGCCAGCTTTGACTACTTCCTTGACCGGGGTGATGTGGAATATCGCTACATTTTCAACAAGAACATTATTGAGGAAATCAAAAATAAGCTCAGCGTGGAGGAAACGCAAATCAGCTTGGGCAACCGGGCCAACAAGATGTGGCTTTCGCTGATTGTGCTGGCCTACGAGCAGGGTCACGACCCCAAAGAACCCTACAAAATCAAGGGAAAGTTCCGCTACGCCGATATTTTGCGGCTGTGGGGGCAGGACGAGGGCGGCAAAACCTACGCCGACATTCGCTACTTGTTCATGTCGCTGGCCAGCGCGAAGTTTACCATCAAACAGAAGAACAAAAAGGCCGACACCACTAAGATATATTCGCTGATTGACTACGCCAGCGTGACAAAAAAGATGGACGAGGACGGCCAGACCGAGTTTGAGTTTGAACTCAACGAAAAAACGCTGGGGCTGACCGCTGATTGGATTCGTTTTGGCAAAATCAGCAAGAGCAAACAGCTGGAGGGCTATCTAAACCTGCCCGTCAGTGATATTTCAGAGCAGGAAACCGACAGCAATTACCTGAACTTCCGGCGGCGGCTGCGCCTGTTCCCCGGCGGGCACGTGGGTGGCTATTTCATCCTCAACGACTGGATGCGGCTCACGGATGCCAAACTCACCCGGCGGGCTTATTGCTACGAGGTGCTGACCCAGTGCCTGCAAAAAGCCAAGATGGTCGGAGAGTTGAAAAATTACACCGCCACGCTGGTGCTCGACAAAAATTGGCACGAAAAATGGACGGTTCACATCGAGAAATAGGACTGGACAACCGGTAAAAAACTTGGCCGCTGGGGGGGCTGGACAACCGGTAAAAAAATAATCACCCAAGCGCCGCCGCTCTTTGATATATTGTGATACAGATTGCGCACGTCTTTTTGTTTATAGTCTGATTTGGATTGATGGGGGGCTGGACAACCGGTAAAAAAATCGGCCTCAAGTTGGGACTGGACAACCGGTAAATTTTTGCGCCCTCTGGCGGCTCTCTGGTGCGGGGGACTGGACAACCGGTAAAAAAATACTGGACAAGCGGTAAAGTTTTTGATCTGGTAGGGCCGCTTCCTAAACTATTTATAAATATATCTAAACCGGCCCCGAGTTTTCCACAGGCTCAAAGTGTATCACTCTCCCCTATCGCTGGTAGCAGGGGCTTTGCCCCTGGCCACGCTGCGCTTGGCGCACCCCAGTTAGGGTAGCGACCCTAACAACCCCGTTAGCGTTGCTAACGAATTTTTATGTTATTTCGCTTTTTATCATACTTACCTCAAGTGAGTTATATAACCAATGGACTGATGATGTATTGGCTCAAATAACACATTATGTCATTTGTCGTTTGCTTCATCGGCTGCTTGCTTCTTGGCCCGTGCGGGCAAATAACCAATGGGCTATTTGCGCCACTGCTTATATTGGTAATTGGGCAACGCAGCGTTTGACAAAATAATACGCGGGGCGTATAAGACTATAAAATATGAAAATCATAACCATTCAAAACGGCAAAGGCGGGATAGGGAAGACCACCACAGCCTGGGCCTTGGCTACCGGCCTGCCGCAACGCCACCCGGAATTTAAGACTTTGGCCATCGACTTTGAGCCAAGCGGCAACTTGACTTACCTGATGAATGGGGATTTTGTGAACAGCCCAACCATGTATCACGTGTTTAACGGCGATGTGGACATTCGGGCAGCCATTCAGCACACCGACCAGGGGGACACCATCGCGGGCAACAGCAGCTTAACCAAAATCGACAAATTGTTTTCCGGCGCGGACTACCTCAAGGGCATTAATACTATCCCCCGACAAACCTATAGACAACAGCGCGAAGATGTGGTATAATAGCAGAGGGTGAAGAAAATGAAAGTATACCACATGAGCGAAGCGGAATATGAAGCCGCAAAGGC
>JAIRPV010000027.1 GCA_031256825.1 Oscillospiraceae bacterium
CGGAAAATCAGCTGACGGCGCTGGTGGATCCGATTCTGGCGCTGATCGAGCAGCTGCTGACCGCGCCGGTGACGACGCTGCTGCAGGTGCTGCCGAATGTGGCATATCTCATCAGCGAATCGAGCGATTCCGGCAAATCGATTCTGCAACAGGCGCTGGACAACATTTTGGCGCCGGTGAAGCAGGGGCTGTCTCTGGTGAGCGGCTTGGCGCCCGACCTGAATCTTGACCTGAGCTTCCTGGAAGATCTGGGGCTGGAAGAGCTGCTCAACAAGACGCTGGCGGACGCGGGTCTGACGCTGGAGGTGGCAGATCTCATCGTCGGGACGAAGACGGAGTTTGAAGATCCGCAACTGGTGAAGGTTGGCCTAGACAACCAGACGGAGCACGATGGCCAGACCACGAGTTGCAAAGGCGCGCACTATATCGCGACAGCGGGGCAAGAAGACGCAGTGCTGACGCAGTTGCTGGATAAACTGGGCGTGCTGGCCATGGCAGATGATTACAAGGAACTGTTCGACATTTTGTTCGGTCTGGATCTGAGCAAAGACGTGAAGGCAATCGACTACGGCGATACCGACACCCAACCGGCTGGCCCGACAGGGAAGGCGACCGCGCCGGGCGATATCCTCGGCAATCCGAACCTGGCGTGGTTTACGCAGCCGCAGGGCACGAAGACGGTAAGCGCGGCGAAGTACCTGACGGACAACGCGGACGCGGTGCTCAACTACCTGTGGTCTTCGCTGATTGGCGACAGCACCACCGGCGTTCAGGATGCGCTGGCCGGGATCCTTTACAACGTCTATATGGATCAGAAGCCGATGATCGCGAACCTGCTCGACGAAGCCGCGAATTTCAACGCCGACCTGAGAGCTTATCTGGATACGCTCGACTTGTTGAACCTGACCGATACGCAGATTGCGAACATTATTGACACGCTGGTGGGCGACACAATCTACGATACGGTAATGAACATCTTTGGCCGCGATCTTTACAGCGGCGAGGTATTCACGGTGCTGATGACGGTGGTTGGCGGGCTGCTGAACTCTCTGAATCTGCCGATCGACATTACGACGCTCAATGCAATCGACCTGGGCGATATTCTGAAGGACGTGGCGATTCTGCAGGGCGCGAAAGTGAACGCGCTGGCGCTGCTGGATAGCGTGCTGAAGATCGACGGCAGAGGGATTGGCGCAGGCGTTCAGACGCTGCTGGATAACTTCATGAACCCGACGACCATCAGCAGCCTTGCCTCCGGTATCACGAGCCGCGCTAGCTTCTTCGACGCGCTGTATCAGGTGATTGACCCGATTATGCCGATCTTCAACGTGCTGTTGGCTGGCAGCAGCCTGGAAATCCTCGGGGACGGCGGCGAAACCATCAACAAAGACAACAAGAACGGCCAGGGCACGAGCGGCTCCGCGGATGCGACAGGATTCCTGAATATCCTTGGCTTCCAAGGCTATGGCAGCGGATTGCTCCCGATTCTCATGGGCATCGGCGGCGGCGTGGAAGGCTTCAACGAACTTCTGACAAGCCCGACCGCGTTCGAGAACATGGCGAAGAACGGCGACACGAACGGTCAGATTCAGGCGCTCTTCGACCCGATCATGTATCTGATTGAGCAGCTGCTGCAAAGCCCGGTGGCGACGCTGCTGCAAATGCTCCCGAATCTGGCGTATCTCATCAGCGATAACGAGAACCACACAGGCGAGTCGATTCTGCAACAGGCGCTGAACAACATTCTGGCGCCGGTGGAACAAGGCCTGGCTCTGGTGAGCGGCTTGGTGCCCGACCTGAATGTTGACCTGAGCTTCCTGAAGAATCTGGGGCTGGAAGAGCTGATCAACCAGGCGCTGGCGAACGCGGGCCTGACGCTGGAGGTGGCAGATCTCATCGTCGGCGACAAGACTGGCTTCGAAGGCGGCCTGAAAGACGTTGGCGTGAAGGGCGAAGGCGGCGGCGCGGACTATATCAAGATCAAGGGAGCCGAAGACGCGCTGCTGACGCAGATTCTTGACAAGGCCGGCATTCTGGATTATATCAAGGAAAACGGCCTGGATGGGTTGATTGGCCTGCTGGGCGGCGACGGAAGCATTGTTGACATGGAGCTTGAGCCTATCAACTATCGCGTTGCGCCGAATCCCACGCAAGAAACGCAGCGCAGCTGGTTCAACAAACAGCGCGTTGGCCAATACCTGGTCGAGAATGCGGATGCGGTGATCAACTGGGCCTGGGCGGAACTCTTCGCCGGGAACCAGGAGGGCAGGGATTATGTTGGCAACCTGCTGGGCGGCTTGCAGATCGAGGATACGCTGGAAGGCACAGTGGCGCATATCTGGGATAGCGCGCTCTTCCAGGAGAACTTCGAGAAGATCATTGCGACGGTGCAGGAACTGCTGACCAACCTGGGTCTGACCAGCGCGGGCAAGCTCACCCTGACCGTTGCGGGCGCAACCTTTACGCTGGATCTGGTGGATATTCTCAGCAAGATCGTCAGCATCGACGGCACCCGGCTGGATCTCACCAACCCGATCAAATGGATCATGGAGTACGATCCGAGCACGCAGACGATCGATTCCGCGGATTCGCTGAAGGCGGCGCTGGTTGACTTCCTCAGCCCGCTCATGCCGATTCTGAATGTGTTCCTCGCGGGCAGCGATCTGGAACTGATTATGGGCGGCGACATCAATGCGCTGAATGGCAACGGGAAGTACCCGGATGGCCTTGGCACGGAGGATGAAGGCGCGTTCCTGCGCTTGAGCGGCTACAGCGGCTACAAATATGGCCTGCTGCCGATCCTCATGGCGCTCGGCGCGGATGTGCCCGGCTACTTCGACATTCTGACAACGCCAGAGGAATATGGCGCGGACGATGCCACCACGGAAGATCAGATCGCGGCGATCATCGACCCGATTCTCTACCTGCTCGACCGCCTGTCGGTCTATCCGGTGGAAACGGTGATGGAACTTCTGCCGAACCTGGCATACTTTGTCAGCGACGAGGTGAGCGGCGAATCTTCCCTGATGCAGCAAGCGATTGACCACATTCTCTATCCGGTCACGGTTCTGCTGGGCAAGAGCGATCTGCTGCCCGCAGTGCTGACGGATCTGAAGCTGGGCGCGATGCTCAACAAGCTGCTGACCAGTGTGATCGCGGGCCTGCCCGACAACTTTATGCTCAACATCAAGGGCTTTACCCTCGAAGACCTGATCATTGGCGAAAAGACGAAGTTTGGCAGCAGCCCATGGGATTGGAACGAAGTGGGCAGAGGCACTTACGGCGACTTCATCAAGGTGGATCGCGCCGGCCTGCTGATTCAGCTGCTCGACAAAGCAGGCGCCTTCCAGCTGATGGAAGAGCAGAGCCTGACCGGCCTGGTGAAGCTCATCAATCCAGAGAATCCCTATCAGTCCACCTTTATCCGTTACGAGGCGATGAAGTCCGGTTCCGGCCTGAAGCTCTATCCAACGATTTGGTGGCGCAGGGCGCACGCGGAATATATTGCAACCCGCGCGGATGACTTCATGAATAAGCTCTGGATTCTCCTGTTCGGCAAGCCGTTCGGCACCCTGAAACTGGAGGGCAAGACCGAGGAAGACAACTTCCTGACTTCGCTGCTGGGCGACGCGCTTTATACGCAGGCCAATTTCGACAAGATTGTCGGCCTGGTGAAGGGCTACATCCCCGCGCTCGACAACATGGAGCTGATACCCAACGTGACGCTCAGAGAGCTGCTCTACAAGGTGGTCACGGTCGACGGCGTGAACGTTGACGTGCTGGCGATGCTCCAGCACCTGAAGACATGGCAGCCGCTGGAACCCGTTACCGGGAAGGAAAGCTTCATCAACGGCCTGCTGGATTATCTTGAACCCGCGATACCGCTGCTCGACTACGTGCTGGCCGGCAAAGACCTCGAACTCATTACCGGCGGCGACATCAACACTTCGAGCGAGGAGCACTACACCGGCGGGGATCCCAATATCGGCGGCACGATCACGAGCGTTGCGCCCGGTATTGGCACGAAAGATAACGGCCCGCTCCTGAAAGCCATCGGCTACGACGGCTACCGCTACGGCCTGATCCCGATTTTCGAAGCCCTGCTCAAGCCGATCGGCGCCGAGAAAGAAATCCTTTCCGCCAGCGCTTACAAAGCGCTGAACGGCCGCGACAAGCTCAACGCCATTCTGCATCCGCTGTTCTATCTCGTCGAGCAAGTGGTGAGCAAACCGGTGGACACCATCATCAGCATTCTGCCGAACCTGTGCTACTTCATGAGCGAGAATACGCAGGCGCAAGACTCCCCGCTGCAACAGAGCCTTGACCGCCTGACCTACTCCCTCAACTACCTGTTGAACGAAGTTGGCGTTGGCAAGCTGCTCGGCATTGAACTGGGTTCCTCCGAAGGCGGTTCGATGGTTCGCCTGAGCGTGCGCGAATTGCTCGATGGCGTTATCGCAGGCATTGGCCTGAAGTTCAATATCAACCTTGACCACCTGATTGTTGGGAAGCTCGTTGATTATGTTTCGATTTCCGGCGGCAACGCGAAATACGTTTCCGTGAAGGAAAAAGGCGCGCGCGGCGATCTGTTGACGGCGCTGATCCGCATCATCATCCAGATCTACACCGACCCGGCCAATCGCGACTTTATCCTGAACTTCCTGCTGAACTCGATTGGTCTGAAGGGGCTTACCTTCAATGCGGTGAAGAGCTTCCTGATTGTAATCAGCAAGATTGTTCTCGCCACCCGCTGGGGTACCGATATGGCGATCAACAGCCTCTTCGTGATATTCTTCTTCGCCAATGGCGCAGTGTCCTTCATCTTCAACCGCTGGATGTTCCGCAACAGAACGCTCTACCAGCTCTACCTGGATCTGGTGCATATCGGCGGATTTGCGAAAAAGGCTGCTGAAGGCCTCAACGAATTCTTCAAGAAGTACTGGCTCAGTTTCTTCACCTTCGACGGCGGCTGCCACGAATTCGGGCTGATTTACCAGTACAGCACCTTCTTCGACTGGCTCAGGGCCATGTTCGCGAAGCTGATCTTCTGGAAGAAGTAGCGGATACGTCACAAAAGCCCCCTTCCCCCTCGCGGGGAGGGGGGCGAAAATTTTATCTATTTTTCATTTTTTCCCTTGACAAATGGTAAGTATTGTGATATCATATATCCAATGTTTTGAAAGGAGGCGCGAGGAATGATGTATCATTATGATGGAAGGCAATGTTCCTGCGCCGGCGCATGTCGTAATACATAGATCATATGGTATTGCGTGCAGCCGTGTTGCGGTTGTGCGCATTTTTTTATTTTCGAGGAGGCTATATGAAGAAAGCAAAAGCGGGCAAGCCGCCCGGCGCCGGATTGCCGGCAGAAGTGCTTGCGCTGCTCGGGGCGCAGGGGCTTGACGTGGATGGATTGATCCTGTCTGCCGTGGGCGACATGGACAATGAGGGGAACTATTGCGCCGCCTGGATGGCGTTCGACCGACAGGGATTTTACCTGGCGTTTGGCGAAGTTTCGCGTAAAAAGCGCAAACGCGCCCCGGCGCTGGAATACCGGCTGGACACGCTGCAAAGCATTCCCGCGCAGGAGATCGACGAACTGAAACTGGAGCGGTATGTGACCACCGGTCGCCTGATTGCTGTGCAGGGCGGCGACGACGTGCCGCTGGCGCGTTTTTCGATTGGCCTATGCGGCAAGCTGCAACAATTGTGCGATTGCTTTAACGCGATGCGTCAGGAGCGCGACATGACGCCGTTCCTGAAAGCGGGGCAGGGGAGCGTCTGCCCCAAATGCGGCGACGCTTACCCGGATGACAAAAAAATTTGCCCCCGCTGCGGAAAATCTTCCGGCTCCACGGTGCGGCGGCTGTTTTCCTTCTTTGGCGGTTACGGTTGGCAGATTGCTGTGACGCTGTTGTTCTTGTTTTTGGCGACAGGATTCGACGTGCTTCTGCCAAAACTCACCACGCAAACCCTGTTTGACCGCGTCCTTTATACAGGAAACATGGAACCGGTCGCCCAGCGGATCGCTTCGCTCGGCTGGCTGGTGCTGGCGATATTGGGGGTGCGCGCGCTCGACGTCGCGTTGAAAATGGCCACGGACTGGGTGCAGGTGGCCCTGGACATCAAGCGAAAAATTTTTGCCGCCATGCAAAAACTCTCCGTCGAATTTTACGCGTCGAAGCAAACCGGGCAACTCATGGAGCGCGTCAGCAAAGACACAACCAACATCTACTGGTTTTTTATGGATGGCCTGCCGTATATCATCGTTTGCCTGGTGCAGCTGCTGGGCGCTATTGGGATGATGTTCTCGATTAGCTGGCGGCTGAGCCTGTTGCTGCTGGGGGTTGTGCCGATTTTGCTGCCGTTTGTCCTTTTGAGCGATAAACTTTTTCGCCGGTTACATCATAAAGCCTGGGCAAAATCCGCGCGGCTGACCTCCATGGTCAGCGACAACATCAATGGGCAGCGCGTCATCAAGGCGTTTTCGCAGGAAAAAGCGGAACTGTCGCGCTTTCAAGAGATGAGCGGCGGCCTGCGCGAAGCCGAACTGCGGTTGTTCCGCTACGAAGGCACGATGTTCCCGATGCTCACGGGCGTCATTGCCATGCTGAGCGCCGGCGTGCTGATATTGGGCGGCTTGCAGGTGCTGGATGGGCAGCTAAAAATCGGCGGATTGCTCAGTTTTGTGATATATCTTAACATGATGCGCACGCCGCTGGATTTTTTGGGCAGCGTCTTCGACTGGTGGGCCGAAGCGAAAGATTCCGCGCAGCGCGTGTTTGAGGTGGTCGACGCGCAGCCCGATGTGCGTGAACCGGAGCATCCGCTGCTGCCGGAGGAATTTCGTGGCCGGGTGGAACTGCGCGAGCTGGAGTTTGAGTACGAACCCGCGCGCCCCGTCATCAAAAAGGTGAGCCTTGTGGCCGAGGCCGGGCAGATGTTGGGGATTGTTGGCAAGACCGGCGCCGGAAAAACGACCATCGCCAGTCTGATTTCACGACTTTACGATTCGAAAGTGGGCGCGGTTCTGATTGACGGCATTGATGTGAAAGATTTGCCCCAGTCGCTGCTGCGCAAGCAAATTGGCTTGGTCAGCCAGGATATTTATCTGTTTACCGCGTCGATTGCCGACAATATTCGCTATGCCAAGCCGGATGCTACCCAGGCGGAGGTGATGGCGGCGGCTAAAGCGGCGGCGGCCCACGAATTTATCCTGCGCCTGCCAGATGCTTACGAAACCCGCGTGGGCAATGGGGGTCAGGCGCTTTCCGGCGGGGAGCGGCAGCGTGTTTCGATTGCCCGCGCGATTTTGCAAAACCCAAAGATCCTGATTCTGGATGAAGCCACAGCCGCCATGGACACGGCCACCGAGCGCAGCATCCAGGAATCGCTGGGAAAACTCAAAGCGGGCCGCACCACAATCGCCATTGCGCACCGGCTGAGCACCCTGCGCGACGCGGACAGGCTTGCGGTAATCGAGGGGGGAGAACTGACAGAATTTGGTACGTTCAAAGAGCTGTTGCGCGAAAGGGGAGCGTTCTATTCGCTCTATCAGGTGCAGCAGCAAGCTTTGGCAACCATGGGGAGCATCGACGACGAAAGGGGAGACTAACATGGAAAGCGGACTGCGCATGGAATTTGTGCCGGTGGGAGCGTGCCGGTTCTACCGCAACGCGCGCGGCTTTTTGGGGCTGGAGCTGGATGGGCGGGATTACCGCCGCGTCAGTTTGCGCCGGGCGTTGCCCTTTACCGCGCCGGAGCGCTACATTTGCGTGGCGGATATGGAGGACAAAGAGATTGCCGTCATCGAGTCCATCGAGGCGTTCGACGAGAGCCAGCAGGCGCTACTGCGCGAAGAGCTTGGCATTCGCTATTTTTATCCGGTGGTGACGGCGGTGAAGTCTGTGAAGGAAAAAATGGGTTCGTATTATTTGCAGATTTCGGTAGGCGCGCACGAGATGAATATCGCTGTGAAGGATATTAGCAAAAACATCCGGCAAATGGAAGCAAATCGCCTGATTGTGACAGATGTTGACGGCAACCGCTACCTGATCCCGGATGTCTACGCCATCTCGAAAAAAAATCTTCGTATGCTGGAACCCTATCTCTACTAGGAGGTGAAACATGGTCACGGCAACCTTCGATTTAAACCGCGCGGGCGAGTTTTGCGCGGGCCAGCTTTGCTGGGAAGGGGAGGCGCTGACGGTTTGTTTGGATGGGCAGGAGCAGGCGCGCTATGCGCTTTCGGACGCTGCTCAACTGAACCAGCGGACGGATATTGGCTGCGGGCGGCTGGAACTTTGCCTGAAGGGGCTGGACGATCCGGCGGATTCGCTCCCCCTCTGCCGCTTTTCTATGCGCCGTGCGGAAGAAATTGGCGAGTTCTGCAAGGCAATCAACTATTATCTGAAGTATGGGGAAGCGATTCAGCCCAAGCAGGAACAGCCGCGCATCTGCCAAAAGTGCGGGCGCAGTTTGCTGCCCGGCATGCGCACCTGCTTTTTTTGCGCCGATCAGCGCGTGCTCTGGCGCCGCGCCTGGCGCATGCTTGGCAACCTGCGGCCAACGCTGTTGCTGGGCATGGTACTAATGCTGCTCTTCAACGGGATCAACATTCTTGTGCCGCTGATCAACCGCTGGTTGATGGATCATGTGCTGATGGATGGCGGGGCGCTGCCGGCGGGCCTTTCGCGCCGCGACGCGCTGGTGCTGTGTTGCGTCGCGATTGCGCTGAGCTATGCCCTAGGCCAAGGGCTGCTCGCGCTGAGTAATCTCCGCATCTACAAGAGCGGCGCGTTTTTTGCCGACCGCTTGCGCTGCCTGATTTACGACAAAGTGCAAAACCTTTCGGTTTCGTCCATCCAAAAGCGCACGGTGGGCGATCTGATGAAGCGCGTGACGCAGGACACCCGGCAGGTGCGCATGTTCCTCAACAATATGGGCCGCGCTTGTCTGGAAAAACTGGTCATGCTCCTTGTGGTCAGCGTCATCCTGCTTGCCACCAATTGGAAGCTGGCGCTCTGCCTTGTGCTGCCTGTGCCGCTGTCGCTCTGGTTATTCCGGCGTTTTTGGGGCAGCCTCTCGATTTTTTGGGAGCGGTTTTGGCACTGTGAATCGCGGGAGCGCGGGATTTTGCACGACATCATCAAGGGCATCCGCGTGGTGAAAACATTCGGCACGGAGGAGCGCGAAGTTGCAAAATTTGCTGCCGCCGCCAGCCGCTCCGCCGCCGCCGCGACCCGCAACGAGCGCTATTGGGCGTTGCTCATGCCCGTGCCGCGCCTTGCGATGTATGCCAGCGAATTGATTATGATGTACCTGGGCGGCCGCATGGTGCTCAAAGGGCAAATGTCGCTGGGCACGCTGGTGCAGTTCACGCTCTTTGCGCAGTATCTGTTTGAGCCGCTGCGCTGGATGGCGCGGTTTCCACGCGTATTGGCCGAAACGAACACCAGCCTCATCAAATTGTACGAAATCCTGGACGAAGAGCCAACGGTGCCCGAAGCGCGGGAGCCCATCCGCGCGGAAATCGATGGCGAAGTGCGCTTTGAAGGCGTGCAGTTTGGCTACAAGCCCTACGAGCCTGTGTTGAAAGATGTCACGCTGACGGTTGCGCCCAACGAGATGATGGGTCTGGTCGGTCATTCGGGCGCGGGCAAATCCACCATGATCAATCTGGTGCTGCGCTTATACGATCCCGACAACGGCGTTTTGAAAATTGGCGGGCATGACGTGCGCGACTACGACTACGCTTTTTTGCGCGAAAACATTGGCGTTGTCTTTCAGGAAACCTTCCTCTTTGCCGGAACGGTTTTTGAAAACATCGCCTACGCCAAGCCCGGCGCAGCGCCGGAAGAAGTGTTCCGTGCGGCGCGCTTGGCCAACGCGCACGAGTTTATCATTGCGCTGCCCGACGGCTATAACACTTTCGTCGGGGAAGATGGTCACAATCTTTCGGGCGGCGAGCGCCAACGCGTTGCCCTTGCCCGCGTGGTGCTGAAGGATCCCAAGATTTTGATTTTGGACGAAGCCACCAGCGCTCTTGACCCCGAAACGGAGCAGAAAATCCAGCAGGCCCTCGAGCGCCTCGTGCAGGGCAGAACCACCATCGCCATCGCGCATCGCCTTTCAACCCTGCGCCACGCCAACCGGTTGGCCGTGATCGAGCAGGGCAGCCTGGCCGAACTCGGCTCCCACCGGGAACTGCTGGCCCAGCGCGGCATCTATTATAACCTGGTGATGGCGCAGCGGCAAATGAGCACGAAGTAAAGAGACCTGAAAAAGCCCCCTGATTTTTGGATCAGGGGGCTTTTGCCATATTCTTATCTACCCGGCTGCTTCACATAGGCCCGGGGATTCACCCGCGCGCCGTTGATTATCACTTCAAAGTGCAAATGCGGGCCGGTCGAGTTTCCGGTGGTGCCAATGCGCCCGATGGGCTGCCCGGCGCTCACGCGCTGCCCCGCAACTACGCCGAAGCTGTTCATGTGCGCGTAACGCGTTCTGACTCCGCCGCCGTGGTCAATCACCACATTGTTGCCAAAGCCGTCGTTGGTGTATTTCGCCTGCACCACAACGCCGTCTTTCGCGGCGACGATCACCTGGTTGAATGTGTTGGAGCGCCCGGCGCCGACGATATCCAGCCCTTTGTGGTAACTGCCGCCGCGCCGCACGCCGTATTCGCTCGTTGTGCCCCGGCAGTTTGGCGCGGGCCAAATGAAGCCTGTTGCGGAGGGGTAGGCATAGTTGCCGCTGGGCAGGTTGGTGTTGAAGGTGCCGCTGCCGGTGCTGCGCCCAATCTCGCGCTGCTCTGTCACAGGATCTTTCAGGTGCACGCGGGAGATCTCCTCCGGTTTGCCGTAAACCGCGCCATTGATATAGGTGACGCGCTCGAACACTTCGTCCTCGCCCTGCACGCCCTTGACCTTGATGCGCACGATGCCGCGGTAGAGGGTGGAGTTATAGGTCGTTTTTGTTTCGAAGGGGATTTTAATTTTGCGCCGCTCGGTTTGGATGACCTTCAGTTGCAGCAGCGGCACGGATTCCGAAACAACAAATTCGTCGCCCGCGCGGAAGTCCGCCTCGTTCCCTTCCACCCCGGGGTTCATCCGTAAAAAGCGATTCCAGCCGATGTCGTATCGGCGCGTCATGGCCCAGAGGGTTTCGCCTTCCCGCAGCGTCGCCATATCGCTGCCCTTCACATTCCCCCCCAAAATGCCCAGCAAATCTTTTGTGGAGTCCTCCTGCAACCGGTTTTCCGGGTAAAAGCCCGGCACAACATCCACCTTTTGCACAAAGCCAACCACCGCGCCTTTCGCCAGCGGCATGCCCTTCGTCTTCTCTTCTTTCAAAGTCTCCAGCACCCAGTTGGCGTCTGTGCTGTTTTTCACTACGGCAATCAGTTGGCGGTCGCTGCCGTCTTCTTTGGCCACATAGATCCCGCAGCCAGAAGTCATTTTTTCCTTCGCATTGTCCAGCATTTCGTCGCAAAGCCGGTCCGCCGAGGTCATCTGTTCCGGGTTCACCCGCACAAATTTGTATTGCGCGTAGGTTTTTAAATCCGCCGCGCCGCCCTGGTTGTCGGGCGCTGGCGAGATATTCATGTTCGCGGCCTCTTGCGCCGCGCGGTAAACGCCTTCGTTCGCGATGTATCCCAGATCATGGTTGTTATAGATCACTTGCAGCGCGTAGGTTTGTTGGCTTACGCCGCGCGCAACCAGCAGCAGCACAAGCAGCGCGCCCAGCGGCAGCGCCGTATTGACCACCTGCGAAATGATCGCATGGAAGTCGCGCTCCAGCTCTTGCAGCGCCTGCACCCAGCCAACGTGCCCTGTGCGGCGCTCCAGCCGCGCGTCATGCACCTGCTTGCCCGCCAGATAGCGCCGCTTGAGCCTTCCGAATGTGACATGATTAATCGCCAGGGCGACCGCGCGGAACAAATGCCAGAGCGCCAAAATCGGATGCAGGATGTAGGGCAGCGTGTAGTGGAAAAACAACAATACGGGCCGTGCCGTGCGCAGCCCAAAATAATAGATGCCGCGATAGATCTGGTCAAAAATATGCGCCAGCGGCACGCCATAAAGCGGCGTTTCGTCGTCCCAAAAATCGTCCTGTTCCTCTTCCGTCCAGAAAAACAGGCGAATCGCGTCGCGCAGTGCCGAGAAGTGTGGGTTTTCCCGCTGCTTTTTGGGTTGCTTTTCGCGCGGCCCCGCCTTCTCTTGCCGCCGGGGCTTTGCTTTTGTCGGCTTTTCCGGTTTGGTTTGCAAAAGCGACGCTGGCTTTGGTCTGGCTTCTTTTGCCGGCTTTGGTTTCGCTTCTTTTATCGGCTTTGGTTTCGCTTCTTTTGCCGGCTTCGGCTTTGCTTCTTTTATCGGCTTTGCCTTCGCTTTTGTGGCGCGCATCGCCTCTTTCGCCGCTTCGATTTCTTCCGGCGAGGGAGCCGGTTCTTTTGCGATTTCTGGTTTGGCGGCCGATTTTTTTGTGGAAAGCCGGGGCCGCCTGTCTTCAATTTCGTCGGGCCGAATCGGCCCCATGCCCATTGGCAGCACGCGCTGCTGCCGGGCCTGTTGCCTGGCTCTGGCCTGCTCCGCTTCCTGCCGGGCCAGCTCCTGCGCGCGCGCGCGCTGCCGCTGCCGGGCCTGCTCCTCTTCTTTGCGCAAATATTCGCGGATCAGCTCCAGCGAAATCTCCTGTGTCATCGCCATCTCTACGATGCTGTCGTCCAGATCGTCCAGCGACGTGCCGGGCTGCGCGTCTTTGGCGGGCATCCCGGGCAGGGGAGCGGAACCCTCTTCCCAAGCAGAACGTGAGATGTGCTTTACCCGGTATACATTTTCATCCTGTGGGTTAGGTTCCGGCGCGGGCGGTCGTTTTTTACCGGTCACTAGCCTCACCTCCTATACCACACCGCAAAAAGACAAGAATGAATTGCTTTTCCCTTATTATAACACATCTGTAAGCAAATTGCAAGCGCAAAGCCCGACGAGAAACGTGAAATTTACAGTTTTGTTACTAAAAGTTCACGTGAATCATTTCAACAAAAAAGTTATTCCGATTTTTCACAATTAGCTGAGTTGTGACGCGACGCTAAAAATTTACTTGACAGGCACAATATATTGTGGTATAATACGGATAGAAAAAGGGCACGCCAGGCTCTTCACATGGTTTTCCACCGAACAAAAAGTTGGAAAACATTCACGAACAAACACTTGACAAAAGCGAAATTATGTGCTATACTGAGTGCAGAAGCAAAACGAATGTTTTAATTGTGGAAAGAGGTGGCAGTATGGAATTCTCGTCCATCGTCGTCACAACATTGCTGGCGCTCTTCGGGGGAGCGTTGGTTGTCGCGGCCTTCAAAGTCCAGCGTGTCATCGCTTGGGAAAACCGGAAAATGCTTGCATTGGCTGAAATGGTGCGCGAATACCGCGAGAATCTGGAGGAAGAGCAGCGCCTGCTTGCGTCGGAACCTCCGCGCTTGCGCCTTTTGCCCGCCCGTTCCGCCGAGCGTGGCCGCAGGCACGATCGCGCGGCATAACGGCGGCCGCATTCGCCTTATAAATTTCGATTTCGCTCGAACTCGCCGATGTCATCATCGGTGCGGAACGCATAATTGTTTTCGCGCAACAGTTCCGGCTTGTCCATCAGGATGCCGAGCCCGTGCGCCACACAAAACGCCGGGTTGGGCGCCACGCGGGTCTCCAATCCTGTGGCGTCTTTCAACATTTGGCTAAGCCCTTGCAACTGCGCCCCGCCGCCAGTCAGCGTAATTCCTTGTTCAAAAATATCCCCCGCCATTTCGGGTGGCGTTTCTTCCAATACTCCGCGGATCAGCTCCGCAATCTCCCGCAGGTGCTCGCGCATGGCCAGATAAGCTTCTGTTGACGTCACTTCCAGCTTGACCGGCATGCGAGAAATATAGCTTTGCCCCCGCACCGGAATGCCAAGCTCTGGATGCCGCAGCTGTGCGCATCCAATTTGCTTTTTGATTTCTTCTGCGGTCAGTCGCCCCACCAAAACGTTGCGTTCCCGTCGCAGATAGCGCGTAATAGCGTCTTCCAGTGCGTTGCCGGCCACTTTTCCGCTGCGCGCGATTGTAATCGACCCCATGGTGAAAACTGCCACATCGGTGGTGCCGCCGCCGATGTCGGCAACCAGTTGCCCCGCAGTCAGCGAGAGATCCATTCCAGCGCCCAGCGCTGCGGCCAGCGGCTCGTCCACAAGGCAAGCGCGCCCGGCGCCCGCTGCAATCGCCAATTCTAGGATAGCGCTGCGTTCCAGCTCCGTGACGGAGGCTGGCGTGCAGATGAATACGCTGGGCTTCAGCAATCGCTTCCCGCAAATTTTTTTCACATAATGCTCTATCATCGCGTAAATAATCGAAAAATCTGAAATTACCCCATCGCGCATGGGGTGTATGATCTCGAGACTATCCGGGTTGCGCCCGACCATCTGGTAGACTTCGTTGCCAATGGCCAACACATCCCCCGTGGCCGTTTCGATTGCCGCCACGGAAGCTTCCCGCCCCACGATGCCTTTCCCCTTCACATAAAGCAGGATGGACGTGGTGCCCAAGTCAATGCCGATTTGCATCCCGGGAATTGTAATCCCCCTCTTTCTCGGTGCGCAGATAGGTTAGGCATATTATTTCCGCAATGTTTGCCGCCGACAAAGCGTTTGCGCAGGCGCGCAGCGTGGCCCCTGTTGTGGCAATATCGTCACAAAGCACGATTTTCTGCGCTCGCAGTTTGTCGGGTTCCCGCGCCGCAAACGCCGCCGTAATATTTTGTTCGCGCTCCGCAGCGGATAAGTTGTGCTGGGCCTGTGTTTCGCGCGTTTTTATGAGCAACTGCACATCGCATTCCGCCCCGGCCCAAACGGCGGCGCTTTGCGCCAGCAAAGCGCTCTGGTTGTATCCGCGTTCCCGCAGCTGCGCATCCGTCATCGGAACGCAGCAAAACAGCCAATCCTCCGGCTTGTCCAACCTATGGCGAACCGCTTCGCCCATGGCGCGGCCGATGCTCTGCGCATTCTGCCGCGCCCCGTGGAACTTAAAATCCAACAAAATCCGCCGCGCTTCGCTGTGATATGGAAGCACGGAAACCAAAGGGATTTGCGTGCCGGGCAGCAGGCAGTCGTCCAGAAGGGGAGGGGACGTTTCGCTGCAATCCGGGCAGAACATTGCGCCCGGCTCTGTGACGTCTTCGCACAAAAGACAGCGCCGTGGAAACAGCCACAGCAAAATATGTTCAAGCCGCCGTTTCCATTTCGCATTCATCATGTTGAATCCGTGCTTATTTTTGTGACAGTCGTCAGAAATTCCTCCGGCGTTAACAGCATTGTGTGGTTCAGTTCCCTGCAAAGCGCTTCGCATTGCAGGCGGGTTTGCGCTGGCATGCCGCAGTCCAGCGCGATGATTACGCTGCGGCTGATATCTCCCAGCAACCCAACCCGCAGCCGCGCCGCGCAAAGCAGCGAAGCCACTTCGGCTTCCGGCGCCATGGGAGGGATCACCACAACGAAGTGCCCCTTCGCTTTTGGATGCGTCAGCAGCAGCATGAGCGAATAAACGGTGGCCACCACGCCAGTGAGCACAAAAAAAATCAGGACACTATAAATAATCACGTACATATCCCCACATCCTTTCCTCTTATTTTATGCGCGAGGCAGGCGGAAGGATACCTTTGATTTTAAAAATGTGGCACGGCGTATTCATCTGCGACTATTTTGACGTCCAAATTTTAATTGCCTAAACTTTGTGAGTAGGCCTGTAAGCCGAGTTTTGTCGTTGAAGGCAGTCATTTATCTAGCAACGCCATTGCTGGCGCTGTCATGCCACCCGTTGAGGAATCCGCCGAGCAAGCGGGCCCTGCCAAGGCAGGTGTTCCCCGGTCGGTGTTGCTCCGGATAGGGTTTACAGGGCGCTGCGGTTCCCCGCGCGCCGGTGAGCTCTTACCTCGCCTTTCCACCCTTACCTGTTGGAAATCCAACAGGCGGTATTTCTCTGTTGCACTTTCCCTAAGGTTGCCCTCGGCGGCCGTTAGCCGTTATCCTGCTCTATGGAGCTCGGACTTTCCTCACAAAATTTGCATTTTGCGCGATTGCCCAGCCTACTCACGTCTCCATTTTACCTCATTTCCCGCAAAATGTCAAGCATTATATGTGACTAATTGTCCATTTAGCAGGCAACGCTCCAGAATTCCGTTCAAAAACGCGATTGCAACGCCGTAATTGGTGAAGGGCACGCCCTGCGCCTGCGCTGCGCGTTGCCTGCTTAGCAGCGCCCGTTCGTTCAGCATACAGCCGCCGCAGTGCAGAATCAGATCGTAGCCACGCAGATTTTCCGGAAATTCCCGCCCGGAGCAGAAATGAAACGAAACCTCCTTCTGCGCGTGCGCCTGAATCCAGCGCGGCAATTTTACCGTGCCGATGTCGTCGCATTGCCGATGATGCGTGCAGCCCTCCGCAATCAGGATATTTGCGCCTTCCGGCAACCCGTTCAGCGCACGGACGCCGCGCACCGCCTCTTCTAAAAAGCCTTTGTACCGCGCGAACAGGATGGAAAAAGAGGTCAGCGGCACCTCGCGGGGCACGATTTGTGAAACAAATTCGAATGCCTGCGAATCCGTAATGACCAGCGCCGGCGGCCGCTGCAGGAGGGCCAAGGCCTGCGCCAGCTCGAATTCGCGCACTACCACGTTAATTGCGCCCGCGTCCAGCACGGCGCGGACCGCCTGCATTTGCGGCAAAATCATGCGCCCCTTCGGCGCGGCTGAGTCGATTGGCGTCACAAGCACCACAATGTCGCCAGATTCGACTAAATCCGACAACAATTCTCTTGGCGCGCGGGAGGGCGCCATTCGCGCCAACCGTTCCTTGCACTCCTCAATGTGGTATCCTGTCGCAGCGGATACGGCGAGCTGATGATCATTTTGCACAACAGATTGGCTGCTTGACAGATCAAATTTGTTCAAAACGACAAGATGCGGGATGCCCTGCGCTTGGAACAGCGAAAGCAATTCCGCGTCGGCTGCCGTTAGCCCCGCATGCGCCTCCGCTACCAAAACGGCAATGTCCGTTTCTTCCAACACCTCCCGCGTTTTCGCCACACGCAGCGCGCCAAGGCTCCCTTCGTCGTCAAAACCGGGGGTGTCGATGATGAGCACCGGCCCCAGCGGCAGCAATTCCATCGCTTTGCGCACAGGGTCGGTCGTGGTGCCCTTGATCTCCGAAACAACGCTCAAATTTTGCCCGGTGATCGCGTTGACCAGGCTGGATTTTCCAACATTGCGCCGCCCAAAAAACCCAATATGCACGCGCTCGCCGGAAGGCGTATCATTTAGTGACAAAATTTTCTCTCCGTTCATAAAAAATTTACACTCGGAAGTCCCGTTCCCCCGCGCGAATTTGCTCCAGATGCCGGGACGCAAGTTCCCTCATTTTGCTGTTCGGAATTTGCTCCAATTCCGACAAAATCAGCGCTTCGCCAAGCTCCCGCGTTGGCGCGGCAGCGTAATCCATCAAAAACTCCTGTAGCGTCATCAGCGCGTTCGGTTGGCAGCAATTTTGGATTTGCCCGGTCTTGCACAGCTGCATAAACCGGTCGCCCGTGCGGCCCTCGCGGTAGCAAGCGGTGCAAAAACTGGGAATATATCCCAATTCCATCAGCCACCGCACCACTTCGTCGAGCGTGCGGTTGTCGCTCACGTCGAATTGCTGCGTGTCCGTGGGCCGCTCCGCCGCCGCATATCCTCCAACGCTGGTGCGACTCGCCCCGCTGAGCTGAGAAATTCCCAGTTCCAGGGATTTTTCGCGCACCGATTGACTTTCGCGCGTTGATATGATCATCCCCGTGTAGGGCACCGCCAGGCGGATACAGGCGATCAGCTTCAGGAATGTGTCGTCCGAAATTCCGTTTGAGAAATTTGAGGGGTCAACGCCATCTGCCGCTTTAATGCGCGGAACACTGATGGTGTGCGGCCCCACGCCGAAGACGGCCTCCAGATGCTCCGCGTGCATCAGCAGCCCCGCGAATTCGTAGCGATACCGCTCCAGCCCGAAGAGCACCCCCAGCCCCACGTCGTCAATTCCGCCCAGCATCGCGCGGTCCATCGCCTCGGTATGCCAGGCGTAGTCGTGCTTTGGCCCGGTAGGGTGCAAAAGCGCGTAGCTTTCCTGATGATAGGTTTCCTGGAATAAAATGTATGTCCCAATGCCTGCATCTCGCAACATTCGATAATGTTCGACAGTAGTCGCCGCAATATTCACATTAACACGCCGGATTGCGCCGTTTTTGTGCTGAATCCCATAGATGGTTCCGATGCTTTCCAGAATATATTCGATTGGATTTTGTGACGGATGTTCTCCCGCCTCTAGCGCCAAACGCTTATGGCCCATGTCCTGCAAGGCGATGACTTCCCGCGCAATTTCTTCCTGCGTGAGCTTTTTGCGCGGAATATGTCGATTTTGCTGATGATAGGGGCAATAAACGCAGCCATTGACGCAATAATTCGACAAATAAAGCGGCGCAAACAGCACAATTCGCTTTCCATAAAAATCCAGCTTCATTTGCCGGGCCAGCGCAAACAGCTCCTGATTTTTTTCGGGGAGATTGCAGGCCAGCAAAACGGAGGCTTCCCGGTGGGTCAGGCCGTGCCGCTCCCGCGCTTTTGCAAGTATACTGTCGATTAAGCGAGCATTCGCGCGATTTTCGTCGGCATAGCGCAGCGTATCTAAGATTTCGTCGTGGCAGATAAATTCCCCGGCCTTTGATGATTTCGCGTCATACATAGCAACCGTTCCCCTTTTTTCGCATAGTCAGCGCGCCGGATCGCCGCGGCTGGTCACAATAGAGCAGCCCACGCTTTCCACGCGCCGTTGCAGGCAATTCCGGCATTCGGCGGCCTCTTCGCCCGTGCAGATTTTCCCGTCATAAAGCATATATTTTTTTCGCACGGCAACCGGCGAAAGGTTCGGCATGATCACATTTGCCCCGGCCAGCAGCCCTTTTTCCCGCCCCAGCGGGCTTGCCGTGCCGAGCGCCGTTGTGGCGGGCAGCAGCACGCGCGGCAGCAGCAGCCGAATGATCCCCAGCAGGAACAGCGTCGTCTCAACGGATCCGGCCCGCTCGTTGGCGAACGGCGTTTCTTTGTGCGGCAAAAACGGCCCAATGCCAACCATATCCGGCTGAAATTCAGCGAGGAACGCCAGGTCGTCGAGAAGGCAATCGATGGTTTGCCCGGGCGAACCCACCATGAACCCGCAGCCCACCTGATACCCAATGTCCCGCAGATCCCTCAGGCATTCCACCCGGCTGCTCAGCCGCAGTTCCGGCGGATGCAAGCGCGCGTAATGCGCGGCGTTCGCGGTTTCGTGCCGCAGCAGATACCTGTCCGCGCCGGCGTCAAACAGCGCTTGCAGGCTCTCGCGGCTCCGCTCGCCGAGGGAAAGCGTGATCGCGCAATCCGGATAGGTTTGCCGGATTTCCAGCACGATCGCGGCCATGCGCGCGTCGTGATAATAGGGGTCTTCGCCGCTTTGCAGCACGAATGTCCGAAAGCCAAGCGCATAGCCCTGCGCGCAGCAATCCAAAATTTCAGCCTGCGAAAGCCGATAGCGGGCCGCGTTGGCATTGCTCCGCCGCAATCCGCAGTAGTAACAGTCGTTTTTGCAATGGGAGCTGAACTCGATCAACCCCCGCAGATAGACCGCTTTCCCATAAACGCGCTCCCGCGCGGCTCGCGCTTTATAAAATAGATAGGCGCTGTCTTCATCGCTGTGATGTGACAAAAGCTCCCGCAGTTCCTCGCGCGGCAGCGCGGCAAGCCCATCGATCCGGTCGCGATTCGTCATAATAACGCCCTCGCGAACCGCGTCCCCAATGCCGCCGCGCGCGACAAATCCTCTTCCGTTGGAACAAAATTCACAAGGAACGGCGCTTCGAACAGGCGGCATTTCAGTTGCTCCAAGCGCTGCGCAAGGTTGCCGCAGGCCTCGCCGGACCAGCCATAGGAGCCAAAGAGGGCGCAGGGCCGCTTCGGGCTGTTCACTGCGTCGAACTGCGAAAGCAGTTGCCATAGGGGCGGCACGGCGTCGCGGTTGATGGTTGGCGAACCCAGCAAAAACGCGTCGCATTCATTGAGCAACGCCCACGCCGCCGCGTATTCCCCCGTTCGCGCATCCAGTTTCACCAAATCGCATGCAGCATCGGGAAGAATCTCCACAATTCCGGCGCGCATGGCCGCCGCTATTTGCTCGGTATTGCCGTAGGCGGAGCTGTAAAAGATCGGCACGGATAAGGGTTGGCGGGCTTCCGTTCGCGCCCAGGCTGCGTATTGCGCCAACGCGTTCGCCAGTCTTGCGCCGCGCGTCAGCACCGGCCCGTGGCTGGGGCAAACGAGTTGCAGCGGCAGGCCCTCCAGTTTGTTGAGACCCTTCACAACAAAGGGCCGAAACGGCCCAAAAATGCAGTCAAAATATTGCCGCAGCGCCAATTCGTAGTCGGCGGGATAACCAATGCGCGTATCCAGGATGCCGGGTTCGCAATAGTGGCAGCCGAACACATCGCAAGAAAACAGCGCCTGCTCTTCCGGCACATAGGTCATCATCGTATCAGGCCAATGCAGGAATGGCGCGACAATGAATTGCAGCGACACATCGCCGAGCGAAAGGCAGCCGCCGTCTTTTATGATTTGCAGCGGCAAATCGCCGCGATTGATGATTTGCCTGAGATTTTTTGCGGCAACGGCATTTGTCACAATGGTCAGGCCGGGGTAAGCCTCCAGCAGATCGCCAATGGCTCCGCTGTGATCCGGCTCGGTGTGGTTGACCACCAGATAGTCCGGCGCCGCGCCGCCCAGCGCCGCGCGCAGTTCCTCGCGATACACCGCGCTGAAGTGGTGGTGCGATGCGTCGACGATCGCCACCTTTTCGCTGCCGCGTATCACATAGGAATTGTAACTTGTTCCATATTCCGTGCGCATAATGACGTCGAACACGCGCATGTTGGGGTTCATTATTCCGCAATAGAAAATACGATCGGAAATCTGTTTCAAATGGGACACCTCCATAGCGATTATACCATAAACCGGCGGAGAATGCAAGCTCTATTTTTGTAAATAATCGTCGATTTCCGCCGCCGCCTGCCGTCCCGCGCCCATCGCCAGGATGACCGTGGCCGCGCCTGTGACAATATCCCCCCCGGCAAAGACCCCGTCGCGCATGGTTTGCAGGCTGTTTTCCCGCACGAGCAAGCAATTGTGGCGGTTTGTCTCCAGCCCCGCCGTGCCCTCTTCCACCAATGTGTTGGGCTTGTTGCCGATGGCCACGATAACCGTGTCCAGTTCCATCACAAAATTGGTCCCCGGCAACTCGCTCACGCGCCGCCGCCCGTCCGCGCCCGGCTCCCCCAGCTGCATTTGCACGCATTCCAGCCCGCAAACGTGACGGTTTTCGTCGCCCAGTACACGCACGGGCGCGGTGAGCAAAACGAACCGCACGCCTTCTTCGGCGGCGTGGTGAATTTCTTCCCGCCGTGCGGGCATTTCCGCTTC
This sequence comes from Oscillospiraceae bacterium, assembly GCA_031256825.1. Lineage (GTDB taxonomy): Bacteria > Bacillota > Clostridia > Oscillospirales > Acutalibacteraceae > WRMQ01. The sequence goes on from JAIRPV010000027.1 coordinate 21,555, forward strand.
CGTGCGCCGGTAGACGATGCTGACCTCCCGCGCGCCCAGCCGCAGCGCGCACCGCGCCGCATCCATGGCAACATTGCCGCCGCCCACGACGGCGACTTTTTTGCTCTGAATCGTTGGCGTGTCATAGGCGGGATCAAAGGCTCGCATGAGGTTTGCGCGCGTTAAATATTCGTTTGCGGAATAAACGCCATTGTAATTTTCGCCCGGGATATTCATAAAGTTGGGCAGCCCCGCGCCGGAGCCGATGAAGACCGCCGAAAATTCGCCCAAAAGCTCCTCCACCGTGATGGTTTTCCCGATGACGGCGTTCAGTTCGAAGGCGACGCCCTGCCGCCGCAGCCCCTCGATTTCGGCGGCGACAATGCGCTTTGGCAAACGAAATTCCGGGATTCCGTAAACCAGAACGCCGCCGGGCTTATGTAGCGCTTCAAAAATGGTCACCTGATATCCGCGCCGCGCCAGTTCGCCCGCGCAGCTCAGCCCCGCCGGGCCCGCGCCGATCACGGCGACGCGCAGCGCTTCGCCCGCCCGTTTTTGAGGAGGTTCCGCAGGCCGGGGGTTCGATGGCTGCCCTTGCGAGGGCGCGCTTTTTTCGGAACATTTCGCTTCCAGCGCCCAATCCGCGGCAAACCGTTCCACGCGGCCAATGCCGACCGCTTCCCCTTTTTTGCCGCGCACGCAAAGCTGTTCGCACTGCGATTCCTGCGGGCAAACGCGCCCGCAAACCGCGGGCAGGGCGTTGGTTTGCCGGATCACCCCGTAAGCGCCGGCGAAATCGCCTGCGGCGGCGGCGGCCAGAAAGGCGGGGATGTCCACGTTCACAGGGCAGCCGCCCACGCAGGGCCGCGTTTTGCAGCCAAGGCAGCGCCCGGCTTCGGCCATGGCCTGTTTAGGCGAATAGCCCAGCGCTACCTCGCCGAAATTCTTTGCTCGCGCCCGGGGTTCCTGTTCGGGCATAGGGGTTTTGGTCAACGATACATTTGGCATAGGCCACCTCACACATCAAAATCAAACAGGATATGGTCAGGCATTTTTCTCAGATAGCAATATGGCTTGATCGCCTCCGGCGGCAGGATCGGGCGGCGCGGCTGCTCAGCGGCGTTCTTCTTTTGCGCTCTGGAACAAGCGGCAGGCCTCCTGTTCGCAGGCCCGGTAGGCTCCGTTGCGGCCGCGCAGTTCGTCGAAATCCACCAAATGCCCGTCGAAATCCGGGCCGTCAACGCAGGCGAATTTCACTTGCCCGCCCACTGTAACGCGGCAGCCGCCGCACATGCCCGTGCCGTCGACCATGATGGGGTTCAGGCTAACGATGGTCTTCAGGCCCCAAGGGCGCGTGAGTTCCGCCACGGCGCGCATCATGGGGATAGGCCCGATGGCGACGCACAAATCAAAGCGCGCGCCGCTTTCGTGCAGCGCCTGGAGGGCGTTGGTGACAAAGCCCGGCCGCCCGTTTGAGCCGTCGTCGGTCATGATCAGCAGTTCATCCGAGACCGCGTGCATTTCGTTTTCCAGCATGATTAGCTCGGCGCTGCGGAACCCCGCGACCATGGTGACGCGCGCGCCGCCGGCGTGCAGGGCTTTTGCGCTGGGGTAGGCGATGGCGCAGCCCGCGCCGCCGCCCACAACAACCGCGTTCTGGTAGCCTTCCAGCTCCGTTGGCTTCCCGAGCGGCCCCGCAAAATCGGCAATGGCGTCGCCCGCTTGCAGGGTATCCATGAGCATGGTGGTTTTGCCAACGGTCTGGTAGATGATATCGATCCAGCCCGCTTCGCGGCTGTAATCGGCGATGGTGAACGGCACGCGCTCCCCCGTTTCGTTCACGCGCAGGATAACAAACTGCCCTGCCAGCGCTTTTTTTGCCACAAGGGGGGCCTGCACCCGCAAGCGGGTCATCTGCGGGTTGAGAACTTGCTTTTCTATTATATTATACATGGCGGTGTTCCTCCTCTTGATCAAAATGCAATGGGGCTTTGCGCTTTTTTGATGACCAATGTTCCCGCTCTTGCGGTGGCAATTTGCCACAGGATTTTGTGCTGTTATGCCACACTTTTGGCGCAAGTTGCAAGATTCCGAAATTTCGGAATACTGGATTTTGGGGCTGCAAAGGGGCCAAAAAACGGTTCGCCATTCCGAAATTTCGAACTATCGTAAAAAAGCGCTGCGAAAGGTTCGCCGCGATCCCGCTCTTGCGGTGGCAATTTGCCACGTGATATTGTGCTGTTATGCCACGCTTTTGGCGCAAGTTGCAAGATTCCGAAATTTCGGAATACTGGATTTTGGGGTTGCGGAGGGGGTAAAAAACGGTTCGCCATTCCGAAATTTCGAACTATCGTAAAAAAGCGCCGCGAAAGGTTCGCCGCGATCCCGCTCTTGCGGTGGCAATTTGCCACGTGATTTTGTGCTGTTATGCCACACCTGCGGTGAGCAGTTCGTCGTCGGCTGCTGCTTCGCAAACTCATATCTCGCCACAGGCGATACGCTATTATACCATAACATGGCCGCAAAATCAACCCCGGCGCAGGGCGATCAAAAAATTCTTCTTGCATTTTCCACTGAAGTGTGTTATAATTGTGCTCAAATCGTTTAGTCGCGCAAAGAAAGGAAGGATTTTCCTATGAGAAAACGCATATGCGTGAGCCTGCTGCTCTGTGCGGCCATCGCCGGGGGCGTTGCCCTGCCGGCCGCCGCAGCTGACACGGCCCACAACGCCCTTACTCTCTGGTATACTTCCCCTGCGGCGGAAGGCCACAGCGGCTGGGAAGCCCAGGCGCTGCCCATTGGCAACGGCAAATTGGGCGCAAAAATTTTTGGCGGCGCCGCGAAAGAACACCTGCAATTCAATGAAAAGACCCTCTGGTCGGGCGGCCCCGGCGTAGCGGGCAACACCGGCGGCAACACCGACCCCGAGGCCTGGAAAGTCCGCGCCGAGATTCAACAGCTGCTGGCCGACGGCAAGCTCAAGGAAGCCACGGCGAAAATGACCGCTCTGCAAGGCAACGAAAAGGGCCTGGGCAGCTACCAGAACTTTGGCGAAGTTTATATTGAAACCGAAGGCGTTGGCTCTGTTGACCAATACGACCGCGCGCTCGACCTCGAAACCGCGCTGTCTACCGTTTCGTTCCGCTCCAACGGCGCCAACATCAAGCGCACTTACTTCGCCAGCTACCCCGACAATGTTGTGGTGACAAAGATCACGTCGGATCAACCCCTGAATTTGAACATCAGCATGGCTTCCGCCCAGAAGGGCGACGTTACTTCCGCGGGCGGCACCATCCGCATGACCGGCACGGTGCAGCAAACCAAAAGCGACGGCAACCCCGGCGAAAACGCCAACAACCTTCAGTATGCCGCCGTTTTGCTGGCTTACCCCGACGGCGGTTCTGTTACGGCGGCGGATGGCGGGCTGCGGATCAGCAACGCCACAGACGTGACCATTTACCTCAGCGCGGCAACGGATTATGCCGACAATTATCCCGTTTACCGCAGCGGCGTTGACGCTTCCCAGCTGCTCCAAAACGTGGAAGTTGCTGCGACCAGCGCCCTTTCCAAAGGCTACGACACGGTGCTGGCGGATCATCTGAGGGATTATCAGAACCTGTTCAACCGGGTGAAGCTGGATATTGGGCAATCGGCCCCGGGGGTTTCCACGGACCTGCTGCTGAAAAATTATAAGTGGAACAAGAACCGCCCGGCGCTCGAGTCGCTTTATTTCCAGTACGGGCGCTATCTGCTGATTGCCTCCAGCCGCGCAGGCAGTTTGCCCGCCAACTTGCAGGGCATATGGAACGACCAGAACTACCCGGCCTGGCAGAGCGACTACCACTCCAATGTGAACCTGGAGATGAACTATTGGCCGGCCTACACCACGAACCTTGCCGAAACCACGCCGCCCCTGCTGCGCTATGTCAACAGTCTGCGCGAACCCGGCCGCGTGACGGCCAACTACTACGGCGGCGTTGGCGCGCTCAAAGCCGACGGCACGCCCGACACGGCGCAGGCCACCGGCTGGATGATTCATACCCAGAACAACCCCTTTGGCAACACCGGCCCCGGCAGCGAATGGGCCTGGGGATGGTCGCCCGCCGCGGGTGCCTGGCTGACCCAGAACACCTACGACGCGTTCGCTTTTTCGAAGGATTACGCCCTGCTGGCCAGCGACATCTACCCCGCCATGGAAGAGGCCGCCCTTTTGTGGAGCCAGATGCTCATCAAAGACGAAAAGACGGGCCGCCTTGTGTCGTCGCCCACGTATTCCCCCGAGCATGGGCCGATCACGGCGGGCAACACCTATGAGCAGGAACTGATTTGGCAGCTCTATCAGAATGTGATAGAAGCGGCGCAGGCGTTGCAGGACAACGGCTACGGCAGCAGCGTGAACACCGCGCTGCTGGAGAAAATCAAAGAGCAGCTGCCGCAGCTGCAACCCATTCAGATTGGCTTCTGGGGCCAGATCAAAGAGTGGGCGGACGAGGATAAGTGGTTCCTCTTTGGGTTGCTGGACAAAAAAGTGGAATTCCGCCACCGTCATATGTCGCAGCTGCTGGGGTTGTATCCCGGCAACCATGTGACGCCCGAAGAGAAAAAATTCCAGCGCGCCGCGAAAATTTCGCTCCTGGTGCGCGGCGACGGCGGCACCGGCTGGAGCAAGGCCCAAAAGATTTGTGCGTGGGCGCGGCTCCAGAACGGCTCGCACAGCTACAAGATGCTCAAAGAGCTGCTCCAAAAGAGCACGCTGACGAACCTTTGGGATACCCACCCGCCCTTCCAGATTGACGGCAATTTCGGCGCGACGGCGGGGATTGCAGAAATGCTCCTCCAGAGCCACGCGGGCTATATTTCGCTGCTGCCCGCGCTTCCGTCCGCCTGGGCAAAGTCCGGTTCGGTGGAAGGCCTGCGCGCCAGGGGCGGGTTTGAACTGAGCTTCCGCTGGGCAAAGGGCAATGTGACTGCCCTCACGGTGGCTTCCACGGCGGGCGGCGACTGCGTGCTGAAGCTCCCGGCTTCCCACACGGTGACGCTCAACGGCTACCCCATCCCGGCTTCTTATGAAAACGGGCGGCTGACGTTCGCGACGCAGGCCGGCGCGGCATATGAAGTGAAATTCTGATTTTGCGCTATCTGAGATAAAAAGCGGAACCGCTCGTTGACGGAAGACAGGGCGGTTCGCTTTTTTATTGATATTCCCCCGCAGTCCGCGCATACTACAACAGATATTATCAGCAGGGGGATGCGAACTTGCAGGATCATTTTACCAATAACAATGACTGGCTGCCCCCGGAAATTTCAACCGACCCGGAGCCGCCCTTCGGGCCGTTTGACCCATTCAACCCCACGGAGCCGCCCGGCGGCGGGGAAGGGGAGGGGAACAGCGAGCGCGAACGCGGCCGCCGCCCGGCGGAGGACGGCAGCGTGACGGTTGAGGGGCGGCGGGGGCTGATTCACTGCCTGACCGTTATCGGGCAGATTGAGGGGCACAGCGAGCTTTCGTCGGAGACGAAGAGCACCAAATATGAGCATGTGATTCCGCAGCTGGTGGCCATTGAAGAGAGCCGGGAGGTGCGCGGGCTGCTCATTATACTCAACACCGTTGGGGGCGACATTGAGGCGGGGCTTGCCCTGGCGGAACTCATCGCGGGCATGCGCACGCCCACGGTTTCGCTCGTTTTGGGCGGCGGGCACTCGATCGGCGTGCCGATGGCCGTTGCGGCGCGGCGCTCGTTCATTGCCCCTTCGGCGACGATGACCATTCACCCGGTGCGCATGAACGGCCTGGTGCTGGGCGTGCCGCAGACGTTGTCGTATTTTGAGCAGATGCAAGAGCGCATTGTGCGCTTTGTGTCGCAACACTCCCGTATCCCCGGCGACCGCTACCGCGCGCTGATGTTGGAAACCGGACAGCTGGCCATGGATTTTGGGACGGTGCTTTCGGGGGAGCAGGCCGTTAAGGAAGGGCTGATTGACGAGCTGGGGGGGCTTTCGCAGGCGATCGAAGCGCTGTATGGGCTGATTCCGGAGGAAGAATAGGACAAGTTGCACAAAACTTATTAACAGCCATATATATATATATATATATGGCTGAATTTTGTCTGATAAAGCAAGTATCGCTTGACTTTGCGCTGAAAATAGCGTATCATATGAAATAGGTAATTGCCGCCAACGCAATTGCCAAAATTTAAGAGAAGGAGCAAATTACATGAAAAAATTCCTGAGCATCCTCCTGGCTGTGCTGTGCATTGCCGGAACCATGTCCGTGGCTGCGTTCGCCGACGACGCAGCGGTTGAAGAGACCCCCATTGTTGAAGAAGCCCCTGCGGTTGAAGAAGCCCCTGCAGCTGAAGAAGCCCCGGCGGCTGAAGAAGCGCCGGCGGCTGAAGCGTATGATCTGGCTGCGATTGATCCCCTGAACCCCCTGGCCGACCTGTTTGCGCTGACCGAAGAGAACGATCTTGCGCAGGCGCTGAGCACCGAAGACCAGAAGAAGGCCAACCTGATTATTAACCAGGCCTATATCGACCTGCAGCGCGCCCGCCGTGCTGTGACCCTTGATTACGCCGTGGCGGCAAGCGTCCTTGGCTTGGTTAGCGCTTCTCCGGAAGCGATGAAGGGCGAAACGAAGATGACGACAAAAGAGGCTGCCGAGAAGTATGCGGAGCTTTCCGCTAAACTTACAGAACTGACTCTTAAGATGGCGTTGGACAACGCGAGCACGGTGGCGACTGTGTCCGAAATTGCGGCAAAGTTCACGGCGCTCAAACTGAACAGCGCCAAAGTGGAAGAATACTACAACGACGGCACCCTGAAGGCGAAGCTGAGCGATATCGTTGCTGAGATGAAGAAGGTTAGCAAAATCGACGGCGCGCCCGCCAAAGACTTCCTGAAGAACTTCACCGCCAGCGCGATCAGCTATGTAAAGAAAGCGTATGAACTGAACCTGCTGACGAACCTGATTGACACTTCTGCCCTTACGCTGGATCAGTATAAGGCACTCCTCGATGAAGTGGCGAAGCTCAACAAGAAGTCTTCCGAGACCTATGGCGCTTATTACTACGAAAACGCGCTTTCCGCCGGCAAGTATTCCACGGCGCTCAACGCGATCCGCACGCAGTACTTCCAGTACTTCAACCTTTACCAGAAGGCTGGCGCGGGCAAGTTCCCGGCTTACGCCCGCAGCATTGCCACCTATTGGATCTTCAAGACCGTGTTCTTCGGATTCATCTGGCTGAAGTTCTAATTGGCTCCACGCAAGCAAACCCACGCCCCCGGCCGCAAGGCTGGGGGTTTTTGCACGGGCTAAAGCACCTCGCGCACGCGCACGTGCTGACAGACCACGCCCGCCGCTGTGAGATCCGCAAAGCCATAGAGGCCGTCGCGCAGACTGCCGGGGTTGAAGAGGGTGACGCCGTCGCAATAGGTGCAAAACGGCGCGTGGGTGTGGCCGAACAGGCAAAGCTGCGCGCCGTGCTCCTGCGCGCGGTAGAGCAGGGCGTCGAGGCCCCACTTCACCTGTTCGATGTGGCCGTGGGCGGCGAAGATGCGCTGGCCCGCCAGCTCGAACTGGGCGTAAAGCGGGGCTTTTTCGGCAGGGCCATCGCAGTTGCCCCGCAGAAGATAGGCGGGTTTGCCGCGATGGCGCAGCAGCTGCGCTTCGGCAAGGCCGTCGCCCAGAAACACGTAGCAATCCGCCGCAGGCTGCTGATCCACCGCGAGCATCAGGTTGCGCGCTGCGCCGTGGGAATCGGAACAAACGAGAATCCGCATGCATATATCCTCCTTTTGGTTCGTATACATGATTATAGCATGTTGCATGCCCGAACGCAAGGAGGAATTTTTATGGCGGAAAAAATGAAGGTGACCCCCGCGCAGCTGATGCAGATGGCACGGCAGCTCAAAGGGAAAAACGGCGCGCAGGAAGAGGCGCGGCAGCTGGAGCAATTGGCGCAGAGCGGCCTGAGCGAGGGCCAGCAGGCGCAGCTGCACAGTGTGATGCAGGACAAGGCAAAACTTGCGCAGCTGCTGGAATCGCCGCAGGCGCGGGCGCTGATGGAAAAATTGGGAGGGAAACGGGCGGACTAAGCCATGGATCTTGATTTTAGCCAAATCAGCGAGATGCTGGGCAATATGAGCGAAGATGAGCTGCAAAACCTCCAGGAGGCGGCGCAGTCGCTTTTTGCGTCGTTCGGCGGCGGCGACGAAGACGAGAGCGGCTGCCCGCCGCCGCAGGAGGAGGAGAGCGGCGGCGCGGGCGGCTGGGCCGGGGCGAATTTTAGCGCCATGTTTACGCCGGAACTGCTCGCGCGGCTGGCCCAGATTATGCAGCGCATGAACACCCGCGACCCGCGCACCGATTTGATCATGGCGCTCAAGCCGCACCTGAGCCGCCGCCGCCAGCACCGCGCCGAGCAGGCCGTGCAGATGATGAAAATGCTCGAACTGCTGCCCGCGCTGCAAGGGGCAATGCATTAAGATGAAGGCGAAACCACGAGAAGGGAGGGGGCCTTATGCCAACCGCGCCGCGCAACCGGCAGGAGTTCCTGCGCATGCAGGAGCAGGCTGTGGCTGCCGCCCGCGACATGCAGCGCCGCGCCACGCTGCCTGTGCCGCCGCGCCGCCCGGCCGCGCCCCCTCCGCGCCAGCAGCCGCCGGCGCCGCCGCCGGTTCTGCACCACCGCAGACCCTCGCAGCAGGCGCGGCAGAACGCCTCGTATGGGCGCACGCGGGACGAGGGCGCTAACCGCCGGGGGCAAAGTTGGCGGGAACCGCAGGCCTACCGGCAGCAGCCGCCGATGCACGCAGCGCCAAAACGCCCGCCGCGCGCGCCGGGGCCAGAGCGGAGGTATGGCGCGCCGCCGCCACGCAGCGCGCCGCCGCCCCCGCCGCCGGTTGCCGCAGACGTGCCGCCGCTGAGCGAATTGTTCGCGATGCTGGGCGGGTTGGGCGGATCGCCGCCGCCGCCGCCGCTGCATTTTGAAGGAGCGCCGCCGGGCGAAGACGGCGTAGACGTTACGCTGATGATGGTGCTGCTGCTGCTTTTGCGCAAGGAAAATGCCGATCAGGGGTTGATGCTGGCGCTGATGTATATCATGATGTAGGAAAAAAAGCCAAAAATATTTTGAAAAACGATTGACAGCCCGCGCCGAATGTGGTATACTGGTAGCAATTAGTGAAAAGGAGCAGCACATGAACCGGATCAGCCCATTCAGCTTTACCCGCTTTAGCAGCTTTGCCTACGGTTGGCAGGGCGTTTGTTGGTTTGGCTGCAAGGCGGTTCGTGGGTAATCCTCACAGAATTAGCTCTCCTCCGCAGTCAACCGACTGCGGGGGTTTTTTATTGGACAGCAGATTGGTAAGCAAAGAAAGGGGCGCTCCACATGATAGTCATCTTAAAACAAAACCACGACCAAAAGCAGCTCGAGGAGCTGCGCGCCTGGCTGGAAGAGCAGGAGATCAGCATTCAGGTGAACCATGGCGTGCATTCCACGGTGCTCGGGCTGATTGGCGACACCTCGCAGGTGGACTCCGACCTCATCGAGGCGCTGGATATCGTGGAAGCGGTTAAGCGCGTGCAGGAACCCTATAAGAAGGCGAACCGCAAGTTTCATCCGCAAAATTCCGTTGTTACCGTTGGCGGCGTGCCCGTTGGCGGCGGCGGCTTTGTTGTGATGGCGGGGCCTTGCTCGGTGGAGTCGCGCGAGCAGCTGTGCGAGGTGGCGCAGGCTGTGAAGGCTTCGGGCGCGCAGATTTTGCGGGGCGGCGCCTTTAAGCCGCGCACTTCGCCTTATGCCTTTCAAGGCATGCGCGAAAGCGGCATCGACTTGCTGCTCGAGGCGAAAAAGCTCACAGGGTTGCCGATTGTGACGGAAATCATGGACATTTCGCATCTGGATTCTTTTGCGCAGGTGGATTGTATCCAGGTGGGCGCGCGGAATATGCAGAATTTTGAGCTGCTCAAGGAACTGGGGCGCAGCAAAACGCCGGTGCTCCTGAAGCGCGGGCTTTCATCCACGATACAGGAATGGCTCATGTCGGCGGAGTACATCATGGCGGGCGGCAACGAAAACGTGATCCTCTGCGAGCGCGGCATACGGACATTCGAGACCGCCACGCGCAATACCTTTGATATTTCGGCCGTGCCGGTGCTGCGGGAGCATTCGCACCTGCCCGTGATTATGGATCCGAGCCACGCGACGGGGGTTGCGCGGTATGTGAAACCGCTGGCCGTTGCGGCGGCGGCCATTGGCGCGGACGGGCTGATGATTGAGGTGCACAACAACCCCGCAAAGGCGCTGTGCGACGGGCCGCAATCGCTTACGCCGGAGCAGTTCGACGACACGATGCGCAGCGTGAACGCCGTGCTGGCGGCACGGAGGTAGCGCGGCAATGACAAAAGTGGAGGTTCCGCTGGGGGAGCGGGCGTATGACGTCGTGATCGATCCGGGCATTTTGTGTAAAGCGGCAGAGCTTTACACCTCGGTTATCCCGGGAAAAAAAGCGCTGCTGGTATCCGATCAAACGGTCTATCACCTTTATGGCGCAGGGGTTTCAGCGGCTTTGGCCGCAGCGGGGATTGAACTGGCCGTTTATACATTCCCGCCGGGGGAGGCAAGTAAATCCCTTTACACCTATGAACAGATCCTGAACGCTGCCGCCGCGTTTCAGCTGACCAACAGCGACGCGTTCCTTGCGCTGGGCGGGGGTGTGACCGGCGATTTGACAGGATTTGCCGCAGCGACGTATCACCGCGGGATTCGATTTGTGCAGATGCCGACCACACTGCTGGCGATGGTGGATTCTTCGGTGGGGGGCAAAACAGGGGTGAATCTGGCGGCGGGCAAGAACCTGGCGGGGGCCTTCTGGCAGCCGCGGCTGGTGCTTTGCGATCCCCTGCTGCTGCGCACGCTCCCGCCGGAGCAATATGCCGACGGGTTGGCGGAATGCCTGAAATATGGCGTTCTTTGGGACGAGGTGCTGTTTGCGCAGCTGGAGCGGGGCGCGCTGTTTCAGGTGACGGAACGGCAGATTGCGCGATGTGTTGAGCTGAAGCGTGACGTGGTGCTGCGCGACGAGCGCGACAAAGGGCAGCGGCAGCTGCTGAACCTTGGCCACACCATCGGCCACGCGATAGAGCAGGCCAGCGGTTTTGCCATTGGCCACGGCGCAGCGGTTGGCCTGGGCATGCTGATGATTGCCGGGCTGTTTTGCCCGGAAATATCGGGCAGGATCCGCCGCGCGCTGCGGGAGAATGGGCTGCCGACAGAATGGGATGGATCGAGGGAGGACATCGCCCGCGCGCTTTTGCAGGATAAAAAACGCGCCGGGGATGCGATTGATCTTGTGATTCCTCTTCGCATTGGAGCCTGCGAACTGCGGCGGATGCCGATTGGGGCGGTGAAAAATTTGTGGGAGGAGCAGCTATGACGACACGTTTGCGCGCTAGCACACTGTCGGGAGAAATCGATGCGCTCCCGTCTAAGTATGACATGCACCGCCTGATGATTGCGGCCCATTTGGCGGGAATGGATGTCACAAGTTGGCCAACGCCGTCGGACGACATTGCCGCGACGCGGGATTGTTTGCTATCAAATGACAGAAAAAATTGCCGCGAAAGCGGTTCTACGCTGCGATTTTTGCTGCCTGTCATGGCCGCGCTTGACAAGGCCTGCACCTTTACAGGGACGGGGCGGCTGCCCAAAAGGCCCATAGAACCGCTGATTGCGCTATTGCGCGCCCATGGCTGCGAAGTCAGCGCGACAAGTGTTCCGCTTGTCATTCGGGGGAAATTGCGCCCGGGTCGGTTTGAACTGCCGGGGAATATCAGTTCGCAGTTTGTGACAGGCCTTCTCTTTGCGCTGCCGTTATTGGAAGACGCGAGCGAAATTGTGCTGACCAGCCCTCTGGAGTCGGCAGGATATGTGGAAATGACGCTGTGCACGCTGCGAAAATTCGGGATTATTGTTGAAATAACGAGAAACGGGTACCGAATCGAGCCGCAGCGCTACCGCCCGACGGACGCGACGCAACCGGAGGGGGACTGGTCGAACGCGGCGTTTTGGTTGGCGGCAGGGGTGAATGTGACAGGATTAAACGAGAATTCGCCGCAACCCGATCGAGAAATACAACATTTATTGCGGCAAATGGGCTTTCCGCGGAGGGGAATCGTTATGGATGCGGCGCAGTGCCCGGATTTGGCGCCGCTGATGGCGGCGATTATGGCTTCGGCGCAGGGCGAAAGCCGAATCATCCACGCGGCGCGGCTGCGGCTGAAAGAGAGCGATCGGTTGCACGCAATGGCGGAAAATCTCAACGCGCTGGGCGGAAATGTGACAGAACTGCCCGACGGATTGGTGATTCAGGGACGGCAATTGAGGGGCGGCGTTGTGGAAAGTTTCAACGATCATCGCGTTGCAATGGCGATGGCGATTGCTGCGCTATCTTGCGAAGGCGCGGTGACGCTGCGTGGCGCTGAAGCGGTGCAAAAGAGTTATCCGCGATTTTGGGAAGATTATCAACGACTAGGAGGCCGATATGAGCTCGAGATTTGGGAATAATGTCACATTTTCGGTGTTTGGGCAGTCGCATTCCGAGGCAATTGGCGTTGTGATCGACGGCTTGCCTGCCGGGGAGGCCATCGATATGCAGCAGGTGCAGGCGTTCATGGACCGGCGCGCGCCGGGGAACCGCCCGAGCGACACGCCGCGCCGCGAAGCGGATGTGCCGCGGGTGCTGTCCGGCCTGGTGCACCATGTTACGTGCGGCGCGCCGCTGTGCGCGGTGATCCAAAACACGGACACCCATCCAGAGGACTACGAAAAATTGCGGGACATCCCGCGGCCGGGGCATGCGGATTACCCGTTGCGGGTCAAATTTCAGGGATTTCAGGATATCCGGGGGGGAGGGCACGCCTCCGGGCGGCTGACGGCCCCGCTTTGCTTTGCCGGGGCGGTTTGCGCGCAGATTTTGGCGCGTAAAGGGATTGAACTTGTCGCGCGAATTGTTGAAATGGGAGATGTAAAGGCCGCGGCCTTTACAGGGGATTCGGTGGGCGGCGTGATTGAGTGCGAGGCGCGGGGGCTGCCTGCCGGATTGGGCGAGCCGATGTTCGGGGGGGTGGAAAATCGGCTGGCAGCGGCAATTTTTGGGATACCGGCGGTTCGCGGGATCGAATTTGGTGCGGGATTTGCGGCGGCGCGAATGAAAGGATCAGAGCACAACGACGCGTATCGGCTGGAAGGCGAGCAGGTGCGGACCGCAACCAACCACCATGGCGGCGTGCTGGGAGGCGTTACGACAGGCATGCCGCTGGTGTTTCGAATCGCGATCAAGCCGACGCCGTCGATTGCGCGGACACAGACGACCGTGGATTTTGCGCGGAACCGGGAAACGGAGCTGGCCGTCGGCGGGCGGCATGACGTGTGCATTGTGCCGCGCGTGGTGCCGGTGGCGGAGGCTGTGACGGCATGCGTTTTGCTGGATTTGCTTTTGGATGCGAAAGGAGTATTTTGATGCCGCTGGATGAAATTCGACAGGAAATCGACGCGATCGACAATGAACTTGCTTTGCTGTTTCAGCGCCGTATGGCGTTAACAGGCGAAGTTGCCCGGGAAAAGAGACAGTCTGGCGGGCCGATTTTGCGGCGCGAGCGGGAAGAAGCAATCCTGGAGCGCCTTGGCGCGGGCATGCCGTTGACGACAAAATCGGCGCTGAATCAACTTTATTCGACCATATTCCGCTTGAGCCGCGGGCGGCAGATGTCGCTGATGGACGGGGAAGAATGTGGGATACGGCAGGAAATTGCGGCGGCGCGGGAGCGCGGGAGCGCGGGATTTCCCGGCGTGGGCAGCGTAGCGTGCCAGGGGATTCGTGGAGCATATTCACATATTGCGGCGCAGCAACTGTTTTCTGAGCCGAATGTGGTGTTTCTTCGCACTTTTGACGCTGTTTTTCGCGCAGTAGAATGCGGACTTTGCCGCTATGGCGTGTTACCGATCGAAAACAGCACCTATGGCAGCGTGACGCAGGTCTATGACCTGTTAAAGCGCCACAGCTGCTCGATCGTGCGCGCGCTGCGGCTGCCCATTGATCATTGTCTGCTGAGCCGCGCTAAATTCCTAAAGGATGTAAAAGAAATCTATTCGCACGAGCAGGCTCTTGGGCAATGTGCTGAATTTTTGGAAAAATTAGGGAAGCATGTGGCCATCACGGTGTGCGAAAACACCGCCGTAGCGGCGCGCATGGCAGCGGAATCGGGCAGGGAAGACGTGGCGGCGATTTCATCGGAGGAATGCGCGGAACTTTACGGGTTGCGCGTGCTAAAGCGGAGCATTCAACGGGAAGCGCGCAATGAGACGCGGTTTATCTGCATTGCGCGGCAGCCGGAGCTGTTTCCCGAGGCAAATCGATGCAGCGTTCTGTTGTCATTACAACATCGACCGGGTTCATTGGCCGAACTGCTGCAATTGCCCGCCGCTTTGGGGATTAATCTCACAAAACTGGAGAATCGCCCGGCGCCGGGCCGTGAGTTTGAGTTTTTATTTTATCTTGATTTGGAGTGTGACGCGTCACAGCCTGAAACTGTCGATTTTCTGGAGCGCATGGCACAACTGAGCGAGGCGTTCACATTTTTGGGCAGTTACCGAGAAATGGGAGGGATTCTATGACGATATCAGTCGAAATTGCGCGAAAAAGAGGGCTGCGAAAGCTAATTGCCATGCAACGCGCGGCGTTCCGGCCGCTTTATCAGCTTTACCGCGATGAAGGAAGCCCTTATTTGCGCGGGCGAAAAGAACACGCTGAATGGCTGAAGCGAACGGATCGTTATGTTTATCAGATTTGCGCGGATGGCAAGTGTTGCGGCGGAATTGTTGCATTTGAACGAGAGAATGGGGTATTTTATCTGGCGCGTTTGTATATTTTGCCGAATATGCAGGGCAAAGGCGTTGGCGCGCAAGCAATTGCCCTGTTGGAAGCGGAGCTGCCGCAGGCGCGCAAGTGGAGCGTGGATTTCCCGGCGGATCAGCCGCAGAACAGGCGCTGTTATGAGAAGGCGGGGTACCGCGACACAGGGCTGACAAGGCAAATCAATGAACGATTGACTTTGGCGATTTACGAGAAAGAAGTGAACTGAATGCAATACGCTTTAATTGGCGAACATCTGGGGCACAGTTATTCGCCGGAAATTCACAAAATGATTGGGGGCTATGACTATGCGCTGGCGCCAATGCCGCCGGAAGCGTTGCCTGAGTTTTTTGCGCGGCGGGATTTTCAGGGAATTAATGTGACGATTCCTTACAAAAAAGCGGTCATGCCCTTTTGCGACACCCTTGGGGAAACCGCAAAACGCGTTGGCAGTGTGAATACAATTCTCAAAAGGGCCGATGGCAGCCTGTTTGGAGACAACACCGACCCGGCGGGCTTTTGTTTTATGCTGCAAAGCGCTAATATTTCGATGGAGAGCCGCCATGTGCTGGTTTTGGGCGGAGGCGGGGCTTCGCTAACGGTGCAGCTTGCTGCTTCGGAGGCTCGGGCGGCAAGCGTTTCAGTGGCAGAATTGGGCGGCGCGTTGAATTACGAAAATATTTATGAGGCATGCGCACAGGCGCAGGTGATCATCAACGCAACGCCTGTGGGGATGTTCCCCAAAACAGACGCGAAACTTGTCGATTTGGAACGATTTCCGCGCTGTGAAGCGGTAGCGGATTTGATCTACAACCCGCTGCGCACCAAATTGTTGCAGCAAGCGAAAGCGCTTGGCCTACGGCACGTGAATGGGTTGGGCATGCTGGTTGCGCAGGCGGCGGCGGCCGCCGAGATCTTTACAGGAATCCGACAGGGGGCAGAAAAAATTGACGAAATATATCGAAAATTATATAATAAAACCGAAAATTGGGTTATTATCGGCATGCCGGGGGCGGGCAAGAGCACGGTTGGAACCGAGTTGGCGCGGCGGAGCGGCCGGAAATTTATTGATGTGGACTGGGAAATTGAGCGGCGCGCGGGGCTTTCTTGCGGGGAGATCATCACACAGCGGGGCGAAGAACAATTTCGCGCGCTGGAGTGTGAAGTTGTGCGGGAGCTGGGCGCGCGAACCGGTTTGGTGATTGCGACGGGGGGCGGCACAGTGTTAAAGGATGAAAATGTTTTTGCGCTGCGGCAAAACGGGAAGCTGCTCTGGATTCGGCGCGGCGCTGACCGGCTTGCCACGTTTGAGCGGCCGCTTTCGAAAAATCTGCGGGAGATGGAGCAAACGCGGCGGCCTTTTTATGAAAAGGCGGCGGATGCGACAATTTTACACGATGAAAATTGGGAGCGTTTGCAACTGCGGGCGTGGGAGGTGTTTCACGCATGAAAGTGATGGTGATCAACGGGCCGAACCTGAATCTGCTGGGCATCCGCGAGCCGGAGATCTATGGCAGCGGAAGCTATGCCGCGCTGGCGCGATACATTGAAGGAGCGGCGGCGGATTTGGGGATCGAGGTTTTGGTGCGGCAATCGAACCACGAAGGGGAAATTGTCACATGGATTCAGGAATGCTATGGCGCTGTGGACGCGATTGTCATCAATCCGGCGGCGTATACGCACACAAGCGTGGCGATTTTGGATGCGCTGAAGGCGGTTGCGCTGCCCGCTGTGGAGGTGCACCTGAGCGACGTGCAGACGCGGGAGGAGTTTCGCAGAACGTCTTACAGCGCGCTGGCCTGCAAAAAAGTGATTGCGGGGCAGGGATTCGATGGGTACCGGATGGCGCTGGAGTTCCTTGTAAAGGGATAGAGCTTGTCACACTGAACAAAACCGCCTCCCACGAGGGAGACGGCTTTTTTATTGACAAGGGTTATACCTTTACAAGGTGCAGATTCCGGCTGGCGAAGTCGCCGCCAAACCAGACCATGCGCAGGCCCGCGTTCATGATGGTGTCGCCATGCAGTTCGATGGCCCACTCCTCAATTTCGTAGACGGCGTCCGGATCGAGGCCGCGCGGATAGATGCGCATATCCCAGGAGTTTTGCTCAGCCAGCACGGTGAAGCACTGCACCAGCGCTTCGCTCCGGTCGGGCGAGACCACCATCCAGGCCGCCGATTGCCCTTCAAAGGGGCTGCGCAGACGATAAAAATCGCCTTCGCGGACGAGCGGCTGCAACTGCTTGAACCGGCTGTTGATTTCGCGCATTTGCGAAAGGTCTTCCGGCGGGAGCTTGGTGGGATCGAGTTCGTAGCCGAAGGTGCCGCACGTTGCCACGTCGGCGCGGTATTGCAGGGAAGTTACGCGCCCGCGCTCGGGGATTTTTGACACATGCGCGCCCATGCTTGCCACCGGATAACAGATGGATGTGCCGTATTGGATGCGCAGGCGATCGGCGGGATCGGTGTTGTCGCTGGCCCAGGTTTGGGGCATGTAGTAGAGCATACCGGGATCGAACCGGCCGCCGCCGCCGGAGCAGCTTTCGTAGAGGATATGCGGGAATTCTTCGACGAGGCGCTCCATTAACTCATAAAGGCCCAGCAGATAACGGTGTGAAACTTCACCCTGCTGCTGCGCTGGGAAGGCCGCGCTGAAGACTTCCGTCAGGTTGCGGTTGAAATCCCACTTGAGATAGACGATGTCGCAGCTGCGCAGCACAGCGCTGATTTGCTGATAAAGATTCTCGCGCACTTCCGGCAGGGTGAGGTTCAGCACGCACTGGTTGCGGCCAAGGCTGCGCCCGCGGCCCGGGATGTGCAGCGCCCAGTCGGGATGCGTGCGATACAGCTCGCTGTTGGGCGAAATCATTTCCGGCTCGAACCAGATGCCGAATTGCAGCCCCTCGGCCTTTACGCGCTCCACCAGTTCCGGCAGGGAGCAGCCGAGCTTTGCTTCGTTCACCGACCAGTCGCCCAGCGAAGAGGTGTCGTCGTCGCGCTTGCCGAACCAGCCGTCGTCCATCACCAACAATTCCACGCCCGCTTTGGCGGCGGCGGCGGCGAAATGAACGAGTTTCTCCGCATCGAAATCAAAATAGGCGGCTTCCCAGCTGTTGATGAGGATGGGGCAGGGCTTGCGCTTCCATTCGCCGCGGATCAGGTTGTTGCGATAGAGCCGGTGCAGCGCACGGGAAATGCCGCCGAGGCCTTCGCTGGAATAGCTGAGCACGGCTTCGGGGGAGGCGAATGTTTCGCCCGGGCGCAGCTGCCAGCAAAAGCCGTCGGGGTTGACGCCCAAGGCGACGCGGGCGGTGTGCATTTGCGAAACTTCTGTTTCGATGCGGAAATTGCCGCTGTATACCAATGAAAAGCCAAAAACGTCGCCCTGGTTTTCGTCGGCGTTTTTTGCGCAAAGGGCCATAAAGGGGTTGAGCTGGTGCCCGGTGGCGCCCCGGCGGCTTTGCAGCGATTGCGTGCCGTGGCGCAGCGCAACGCGTTCCGGGCTGCGTTCGCGGCCCCAGGCGCCGTGCAGGCCGATCATATCGTAGTTCATGGATGGGAATTCGACGCAGGCGCTTTGCAGGCTTTCGATCGCCAGGGTTTCGCTGCCGGTATTTTCCGCAACAGCCCAGCGGGTGACAATATTCAGCCCCGCAAAAACGGTGTAATAGAGCTTGACTTGCAGGCCGAGGAGCGCGTCTTCCATGAGAATCACGAGGGTGTCGCCGTCGGCCGCTTCGTTAAAATAGGTGGCGGGCAGGCCGGGCAAGCCGGGTTTTTGCCCGGGCAAAACCTCGTGGGAGACATACTTCAGGCAAACGGCCCTGGCCCCGTTGGCGGCGCACGCAGCCACGGCGGGCACGCGGTAATCGCTGACGCCGCAGCCGGGGTATTCCTGCAATGCGGTGTCGAGGCTCATAGAGGTATATTGGATTTGATCGGGGGCTTCCGGAATATTTGCGCTGAACGACGCCCCGCCGCCGAGTTCGGCATGCAGATCCGGCTCCGTTTCGCTGATATGGCCGCCAAAATGCAGGTGATACAGGTAGCCTTCGGGAGAAATCTGCATGGCGTAGCTGGCGCTGCCCGCATGCAAAAGGAAGGATTTAGAGCGCTCGTTGTATGTGATGGGCATGGCGTGATCCTTTCTGTTTGTAGCATTTTTGATAGGATAGCGCACCTGCGGTGACAGGTTATGCGCTTATTATAGCAGAATTCAGGAAAGAATGCAAGGGGCGCTATAAAAAAACAGCAGGAATTCCTCCAAACGAAATTTCGTTTTGAATTGGAAAAAATTTTCTTTCCCCTCTTGACAAACGCAAAAAAAGGGAGTAAACTATTTTTAGTAAGTAGAATGTTTTTTTGGGAAAGGCAGGGTTTGCTAATGAATGGCAAAAATTGGAAACGGGGGGGGTCTGTCTAATTTTGTCACGTTAGCAGCCCTGATTCTCCTCGTCATAAGTTTGCTGACCACGCCGTTTGCGATGTCGAAGTACTATGCAAGCGGGTCGGGGTCGGCTGTTGCGTATATTGCGAAGTGGGATCCAATCTTCGCTTCGCGCCCCCGGCTTTCAAACAGCGGCGCGGCTCTGAATTATAACAGCGCCTATGGCTCGACCGGTTCAGGGTCTACATCGACCGGGTTTGGCGCAACCGCAGTTTGGCAGGAGCTTTCCATGAAAAACGCTGGCGAAACAATGGCGGATTTCACGTTCTGGGTGGGCTACGAAACCGATAGAAGCACGGCGGTCACGGCAAGTTCATCGAAGCTGGCAACCGTGGTTTTTACGGCTTATACCGCGCCGGTCGGCTACGCAGCGTCGAACGATTTGACCCCTACCGTGATCAACAACGGAGACGGCACCTGGAAGGTGAAAGAGGTGGAACCCGGGCAGTCGTTCTGGGTGCAGCTGCACTTTTCTGATGAAGGCGCAACTGCTTATTCGGGCGCGCCGATGAACGCAAACAATGTAGGCCTAAAATGCAAGTTGTTCCTGACGGCAGTTCAGGTAGATTAGGAGAAATACAATGAAACGGAACTTGTTTTTGCGCCTGGCGGCGCTGGCAACGATCCTGACGGTTGCAACTGCCTCGCTGTGCTATGGGAAATACACGTCCACGGAAGCGGATGGCGCGGATTTTTATTTGACCAATTCAAAGACAGAGATCTTATACACCAGCGGAAGCGGAAGCTTTACTCCGGCAAAAGGGTATTGGGCCATTTATATGAAAGGCGGGGCGGGAGGAAGAGTCAACTATTCGAACAGCGGCCAAGGCGGCGCGGCGGGAACGCTCATGACGATATGCGAGTTTTCCGGGTCAACCGTTTATTATTGGGTTGCCGCAGGGGGGAATGCGTCGCCTTCTAATAATAGCTTTACTGGCTCTGCAAGCTATGGCGGAGGAGAAGGCTATGGCGCAGGACAAACGAAAGCAAAGGCGGCTGGCGGCGGCGGCGCTTCGGTGCTTGCAACGGGAGCAACCCCAACTGCGGCAAACCTGATTGCGGTAGCTGGCGGCGGGGGCGGGGGCGGCCCCGCCTGGAACCCAACCAATGACAATGTGCAGGGAGGCGACGGCGGCATTTTAGCGCCAACGGTCGGCAGCGGCGTTGCTGCCGGCACCTGCGGCGGAAACAACAGAACCCAAACAACCGCCCAAGGCAACAATGGCGCGGGCGGCGGCGGCGCGGGCAGCGCCGGAAGCGGCGGCAATAACGCTGGGTTTTTAAGGGGCGGCGACACCAGCTCTTGGGGCGGGGGCGGCGGAAGCGGATATTATGGCGGGGGCGGCGGAAGCGGCGATAATAACGGCGGCGGGGGCGGCGGCTCTTCCTGGTCAAGCGGCTCAGCTATGATCACAACAGGGGCCTATGCCTATGCCTACAATTATTTTGATGCAAAGGGATATCTGACTGCGCCGCCCAGGGTCATTAAAGGCGGAGAGAATGGGTACAGCGGCCTGATCCATATGGTTTACCTCGGCCTGAACCCGGTTGCCGGAGCGGAGTTCTTTTAACCCCGTAAAAATTTTATTTTTCCCTTGCATTTCCCAAAATCCTGTGTTATAATAGAGATGTTGCATGGTGCGCCCTCGGGCGCTAAGAGGGAACCCGGTGCGAATCCGGGGCAGCTCACATCTACTGTTATCAGCTACGGCTTGCCCACGCGCGCGGCCATTGGGGTTCATGCCCCGAGAAGGCGGGCAAGCCGGTTTGAACTGAAAGCCAGGAAACCTGCCAAGCAACGGTGCAACCTTTCGGTGAGGAAAGCGCTGTTGCCATTTTGGGCTTGCCGCACAGGCGGCTGGCTTTTTAGGGTAATAGGCACAAGCCTTGCCGGAACACGGCAGGGCAAATTTTTTATGCCCCGCCGCGTGCGGCAATGAAAGGATTCCAATCTTATGAACAAAACGCATACCACAAAACGGTGGCTCTCGGCGCTGCTGGCGGCTGTTATGGCGCTGGGGCTGCTGTTCACAGCCGTTGTGCCCGCCTCGGCGGCGGGTTCCCTTTCCATAACCATCAGCTACTCGGACGGCACGGGCTTTTGGATAGCGCCGGGCAGCCGCTTTGCCGTAGCCGCCGACGCGGCGGAGGACTATGGCTACGAAGACAGCTTTGGCGGCGGCAAGACCTCTGCTCTGGATGCTGTTGTGGCGGCCGTCGCCGCCATCTACGGCGAGGACAAGGACGCCGTCAACGAAGCGCTGAAGGTTTCCGGCGGCGGGATATCGGACTTTTTGGGGCACGGCTATAATTTTATCTATTTGGTGAACGACGTTTTGCCCGGCGACACCCCTGTGACCGACTATGAACTGCACGACGGCGACAGCGTTGCGCTCTATGCCTTGCAGGAGGATTATGCCGACGACGTGTTGGTATGGTTTGAACAGGATGGGCAAAAAATAACCTCGATCCAAGCGGAAGCCGGGGCGCCCTTTGAGGTGACGGTGAAAGGCATTGGCGCTTTTGGATGGGGCGACTGGGCCATGCCGGAAGACAGTTATGCGGGCGCGGGGATTGTTCCGGTCACGCTGGAAGATTCCGGGCTGGGGTTCCAGGCCGGCCGGTTGGGGGATACCCCCATCGCGGTTTCGGACGCGAACGGCAAGGCGGTGATCACGCTCCCCACGGCCGGGAAGCAAGTTCTTTCCGCCGTTGAGTGGGATTCCGATACCGGGGTTGCGGTGATTACCCCCTGGCTGGAAGTGACTGTTGTGAAACCCCTGGCTGAAGAGAAGGCCGACGCGAAGGCCGCGCTTGCCGCTTATCGGAACGCCGCGGATTACCGGGACGCCGAGAAAGCCGCTCTGGCCGCCGCGATTACGGCGGGCAGCGAGGCAATCGACAAAGCCGCCGACGCTGCGGGCGTTGCAAGCGCGCTTGCCGCCGCAAAGGCCGCGATTGACGCCATCAAGACCTACGCGCAGCTGACCCAGTGGTGGGAAAGCCCGCCGCTGAACCCGTTCTGGCACTGGGTATTGCGCTACCTGCTCTTCGGCTGGATCTGGATGGAGCCTGCCAATGTGGCGTGGTTCCGGCATTACATCCTCTTCGGCTGGGCGAAGAAGGCCTAATCCGGGCGTTTCATCAAAACCGCGCAACCGAATCACCGTTGCTCGCATCCCTATCATTCTTGCGCGGGAAGCTGCTTGCGGGCGGCTTCCCGTTTGATACAAAGGAGTGTACGCTATGAAAAAAAAGCGTTGTTCAGCTGTTTTGGCCCTGCTGCTGGGGCTTGCCATTCTGTTTGGCGCAGCCGCCGGCGCTGCCCCCGCCGACGACGCGCGGGCGGCCGCGCTGGGATACCTGCGAGAAAAAGTGCCCAGCCCGGCGGCCGACAGCGTTGGCGGCGAATGGGCTTTGATTGCCCAGGCGCGCGCCGGGCAGCTAGCCGAGGCGCAAAAGAGCGCCTATCTTGCCAACCTGGAGCGGTCGATCCGGGCGAACGCCACAGTGGATGCGGCCACCGGCGCGGCCCGGTTCAGCCGCCTGACCGACAATGCCCGCGCCGTGCTGGCGCTGACCTCCGTTGGCATAGACGCGGCGCGGTTCCAAGAATATGATCTGATCAGCGCGCTGCCGGATTTGGCGCAGCTCCAGCGGCAGGGCGTGCCCGCCGTCGCTTACGCTTTGCTGGCGCTGGACAGCGGCAATTATCTCAATCATTCGCAGGGCGGCGAGTTTCGCTCCTCCGCTGTGGAGTGGCTGACAGGCCACGCCGCGGCAACCGGCGGCTGGAACCTTGCGGGCAGCGCGACGGGGGCCGCCGCGCCGGACATCACGGGCATGGTGCTGCAGGCGCTGGCGCCTTACTCCAACGCGGGGGAAGACGCTGCGCGCGCCGCTGTGCGGAGCGCTTTGGACGCATTGCAAACAATGCAGGACGCCGACGGCGGTTTTTGTTTTGAAGACGAGGGCAAAACCGCCGAAAGCGCCGCGCAGGTGCTTGCGGGGCTTGCCGCGATGGGCGAAAGCGGCGCGCTTTTTGACGGCGCGCTGGGGAATCTGCTCACTTATCAGGAGGCGGGCGGCGGCTTCCGGCACACGGAAGACGGCGCGGTCAACCAGATGGCCACCGAACAGGCGGCGCTGGCGCTCGTGGCCTGCGATCGCTTTGCCAAAGGCGAAACCGCCCTATATGACATGAGCGACGTGGCGCTTGCCCCGTTTGCCCCGGCTGCCCCGGCTGCTCCCGAGCCAAAGCCCGATTCCGGCACAGCCGCGAAGCACTGGTGGAAGGACATGAACCTGTTCCTGAAAATATTTTTGGGGATCATCACGCTGGGCCTTGTGCCGCTGATTGGCATGCTGTCGGCATAAAAGGCGAGCGAAAGGGCTGAGAGATATGAGGAAGCTGCTGAAATCCGGGCGGGCAAAAATTGCTCTGGCGGCGCTTTGCGTGGGCTTGCTGCTGGCCGCCGCGTTTTTTCTTGCCCCGGGGGCGAACCAACCGGCTGGCCTGACGACCGCCGCGACGCAAACCGCCGCCGCAACCACCGACGACTGGCCCAGCTTTGTTATGCCAACGGACGTCCCTTCCAGCGCAACCGCTGCGGCGCAAGCGGCCGCCGTTCCTGCGGCAATCACCGCCGCCGCGCCCCGAACAACAAGTATCACCACGGCAAAGCCGGCAACCGTGCAGACAACGCAGACAACTTCAACAACAGCAACAACACTAACAATAGCAACAACAGCATCAACAACAAAAGCTATTACTACAACAGCAACAACAAAAGCAATTACTACAACAGCAATAACAGAAACACAAGCAATTACAACTGCGACAACGACAACGACTACAACGACAACGACAACGACCGCGGCGATCGTTCCGCTGCCAACGAAAACCTGCGTGATTTCGATCCAGTGCGCAACGCTGCTGCAAAACTTGGAACAGCTCAGCGAAGAAACACGCAAACTTGTGCCGCCGGATGGCTTTTTGCTCCGGCCCAAAACGATCGTCCTCAGCGCGGGCGAAAGCGCCTTCAGCGCATTGCAGCGCGCGGCGCGAAGCGAAAATATTCACATGGAGTTTACGCAGAATCCCGCGCTGAACAGCGCCTATATCCGGGGCATCGGCAATATTTACGAGTTCGACTGCGGCCCAACCTCCGGCTGGATGTATCGCGTCAACGGCGAATTTCCGAGCGTTGGCTGCGGCCAGTATACCCTGAAAGACGGCGACAGCCTGGATTTTCTGTATTCCTGCAACCTGGGGAAGGACATTGGCGGGAGCAACGCGACCGGTTAGGAGGCCTTATGCGTCAAGATAGTTTCGCGGGGTACCATCCCGCTGTTCAGCTGCTCTATTTTGCGCTGGTGCTGGGCTGCGCTGTGGCGATGGGCCATCCGGTGTGCCTGGCGCTGTCGTTTGTCTGCGCGCTGGCCTGCGCGCTGCGGTTGCGCGCGGGGGGGCGCAGGCAATTGCTTTGGCTGCTGCCCGGCTGTGCCCTGGCGGCGCTGGTCAACCCCGCTTTCAGCCACCGGGGCGCTACGATTCTGGCCTATTTCCCCGGGGGCAATCCGCTTACGCTGGAGTCGATCCTGTTTGGGATATCTTCTTCGGCGGCGCTTGTTACCGTGCTGCTTTGGTTCCGCTATTTGAACGCCGTGCTGGACAGCGAAAAAATCCTTTGGCTCTTCGGGCGGGCGGCACCGGGGCTTTCGCTGCTGCTGAGCCTGTCGCTGCGCTTTGTGCCAAGATTTGCCGCGCAGGCGAGGGCGATTGAAGAAGCGCAGCGCTGCGTTGGGGAAGAAGCGCGGGGCCTGCTGCGCCGCGCGCGGCACGGCATGCGCGTGCTTTCGATTCTAGTCACATGGGCGCTCGAAAACGCGATCGACACCGCCGACAGCATGAAGGCCCGGGGCTATGGCCTGCCGGGGCGCAGCGCTTTTTCGATCTACCGGTTCGATCGGCGCGATGGGCTTGCGCTGTTTTTTCTTGTCTTTTGCGGCGGCGCGGCAATCGGCGGCGCGGCGTTTGGCCGGCTGAAATTTCACTATTACCCCACGGCGGGCGGCGCGGCGCCTGATCTGGCGCAAATTTGCCTGTTCGCGGCATATGGCGCGCTGTGCGGCCTGCCGCTGATCCTCAACGCGAAGGAGGCTCTGCAATGGAAGCGATTGCGGAACTGAGGGAGTTCTGTTTTACCTACCCCGGAGCAACCGCCCCCGCCCTGCGGGAGATCTGCCTGAAGATAGCGCCGGGCGAGTTTGCCGTGCTGTGCGGCCCCAGCGGGTGCGGCAAAACCACGCTGCTGCGGCAGCTCAAGCCCGCCCTTGCGCCGCACGGCACGGTTTCTGGTGAAATTTTTTTTGCGGGCGCGCCGCTGAGAGCGCTTTCGCCGCGCGACGGGGCGCAGAAGATTGGCTTTGTGCTGCAAAACCCCGAAAATCAGGTGGTTACAGATAAAGTTTGGCACGAGCTGGCGTTCGGGCTGGAGTCGCTGGGCTACGACAACCGTGCCATTCGCCTGCGCACGGCGGAAATGGCCAGTTTTTTTGGGATAGAACCCTGGTTCCGCCGGGATGTCGGCACGCTTTCCGGCGGGCAGAAGCAATTGCTTGCGCTGGCTTCCGTCATGGCGACGCAGCCGGATCTGCTGTTGCTCGACGAGCCAACAGGGCAGCTGGATCCCATTGCGGCGGGCGAATTTTTAGCGGCGCTGGCGCGGCTGAACCGGGAGCTTGGTGTGACGATAATTCTCACGGAACACCGGCTGGAGGAAGCGCTGCCGCTGGCTTCGCAGGCGATTGTGATGGACGAAGGGCGCGTGTTATGCACGGGCACGCCTGCGGAAATTGGGCGCGGCCTGCGGGAGCTGCGCCACGGCATGTTTGCCGCCATGCCCGTGCCCATGCGGGTTTGGGCCGCTGTGCCGAACACGGAACCCTGCCCGGTGACTGTGCGGGAAGGGCGGGAATGGCTGCGCGCGCCGCTGCGGCGCATTGCGGCGGAAGAACCCGCGCCGGTTGGGGAGCCGGCTGTTGTTTTCGACGATATTTGGTTCCAATACGAAAAAGAAGGCCCAGCGATACTCAAAGGGCTTTCGCTGCGGGCGTATCCGGGGGAAATCACGGCAATTCTGGGCGGCAACGGCGCGGGCAAAACCACGGCGCTGATGGTTATGGCGGGCCTGCGCAAGGCATACCGGGGGAAAACGAAGGCCGCGGGACGGCGGGCCGCCCTGCCCCAGAACCCGCATACGCTGTTTGCGGCGAACACCCTGCGGGCGGATTTGGCGGCGGCGCCGAACGGCGAATCGCCGCAAAAAATGCGCGATATCACGGCGCTTTGCCATCTGGAGGGCTTGCTGGAACGCCATCCCTACGATCTTTCGGGCGGCGAGCAGCAGCGCGCCGCGCTGGCGAAAGTGCTGCTGACGGAGCCGGACATCCTGCTGCTCGACGAACCGACCAAAGGCCTGGACGCGAAGTTCAAACTCGAATTTGCCGCGATCCTGAAAAAACTCATCGGCAAAGGCGTGGCCGTTGTGATGGTGAGCCACGACATAGAGTTTTGCGCCGGCAACGCCAGCCGCTGTATTCTGCTGTTCGACGGCGCCGCCGTGGCCGAAGGGCCGCCGCGCGCGTTTTTTTCCGGCAACAGTTTTTATACCACCGCCGCCAACCGCATGGCCCGGCACGTTTTGCCGCAGGCGATAACGGCGGAGGATATCATTTTTGCGCTGGGAGGCGAAGCATGAAGGCAAAAGCGGCGCAACGCTCATCCAACTTGAAAAAGCCAAATCGCGGCGCGCTTGCGGCGCTGCCGCTGCTGCTGATTCCGCTGACCATTTTTGTGGGCATGCATTGGCTGGGCGACCGCAAGTTTTATTTTATTTCGCTGCTGATTGTGCTGGAGGCGCTGCTGCCGTTTTTTTTTTGCGTTCGAGGGCAGCCGCCCCAAAGCGCGGGAGCTGGTTACCATTGCCGTGCTGTGCGCGCTGGCCGTGGCGGGCCGCGCGGCGTTTTTTATGATTCCGCAGGTGAAGCCCATGGCGGCTGTCGTGATTCTTGCGGGCGCGGCTTTTGGCGGCGGTGCGGGGTTTCTGGTGGGGGCTGTGTCGGCCTTTGTGAGCAACCTCTTTTTTGGGCAAGGCCCCTGGACGCCGTGGCAGATGTTTGCTTTCGGGTTGATTGGCTTTTTTTCCGGGCTGCTGTTTCGGCGGCCCGCGCGCCGCCCGCGCGCCCGGCGGTTGGCCCTGTGCGCTTACGGCGGCCTTTCGGTCATGATCATTTACGGCCTGCTGATGGATACGCAAAGCGCCCTGATGCTGAGCGAGCCTTCCTGGCCGCTGATGGCGGCGGCCTGGCTGCGCGGCCTGTCGTTCAACCTTGCGCACGCGCTTTCCACCGTGTTTTTTTTGGCGGTGATGGCGCGGCCCATGCTGGAAAAGATAGACCGGCTCAAGCTGAAATATGGCATGCTGGCCGGGTGACTTCTGGTTCAGATTGCTTCAGGAACCTCTTCCGGGGAGCGGCGCGGGCAGCGCATCGTCGTCAGTATCCCCATGGCCGTGGCCTCTTTTGGCCCGGCCACCACTTTTTTTCCGGTATACTCCTGTGTCAGCATGTTCAGGTAGCGATCGCCGCTGCCGCCGCCAAAAATACGAATCGTATCGCAGCGCAGCCCGGTGACGTCTTCCGCTTCCCGCGCCGTTTGCGCGTAGCATTCCGCGAGCGAATGATAGACCGCGCGGACAACGCCGCCCAGCGGCAGCTCCGGCCGCCCCAGCCGCTTGCGCACCGCGGCGGACATGCTTTTGGGCGCGAGAAAAATTTCGTCCTGCACATTCACCGTGCCGTCGAACGCGCTGTCCATCGCCAGGTTCATCAGCTGCTCGTAGCTCGTGGGTGCCGGTTGTTCCCGTTTGATTTGCTGGATCATCCAAAGCCCCATGATATTTTTTAAAAAGCGGATTCGCCCGTCCGCGCCGCCCTCGTTGGTAAAGCCCGCGCGTCTGGCGCGTTCATCCAGCAGGGGCTGCTCCAGCAGCGTGCCCATCAGGCTCCATGTGCCGGAAGAAATATACAACGGCGCCTGCCCGCAGGCCACGGCGCTGGCTGTGTCGTGCGTGGCGGGCAGAATCACTTTGCAGTCGAACCCCACCCTGTTTTGCACTTCGGGCAGCAGCCCGCCCACAAAAGTTCCCGGCCGCGAAAGCGGAGCAAACAGCTTTGCCGGGTACCCCAGCCGCCCGATCAGCTCCATATCCCATTGGCCGGTGGCGGCGTCGATCAGCCCGGTCGTGGTCGCGTTGGTGTATTCCCGGCGTATGGATCCGGTTAGCCGCCAGTGGAAGTATTCCGGCAGCATGAGCAGGTGCGCCGCCCGCGCCAGCCGCCCGGTTTCTTTGTCGTCCCAAAGCTGATAGACGCTGTTATATGGCTGCCGCGCAATCCCTGTGCGCCGGTAAAGCTCGTGCGCGGGCGCCACGCCTTCCACGCCCGCCATGGAGCTTCCGCCGCGTTTGTCGCGGTAGGCGTAGGCCGGCCCGAGTTCCCGGTATTGTTCATCCAACAGCACATAGTCCACGCCCCATGTGGCAATGCCAACGCACGCGGGGATTTTGCCTTGTTCCCGGCATTTTTCCAGCCCCCGCAGGATTTCGCCGAAGAGCGCTTCTGTGTCCCAAAAAAGCCGGCCGCCGTTTTGCGCGCATCCGTTGGCGAAGCGATGCACCTCTTCCAGCTTCAGCTCGTTGTTTTCCCAGCGTCCCAGTATGTGCCGCCCGCCCGAGGCCCCCAGGTCTATCGCAAGCCCATATTCCGCATCCATACGCTGTCTCCCCGCTGTTTTTATCATGACAATCGCACCAAAAAACGGAATGTTACGCAGGTCTCTGCGTAGCGTCCGTTAATGACGATTGCAGATGTTTTGTTCATAAATCCACCTCTTGACATTTTGTTTGGTATGTGGTATCATTAGGTGGATGGGGCGGTGGCAAGCCCGCCCCTCTTGCCTTCTGGAATCTGCCGCGCCACGGCAGGTTCTTTTTTATTCTTGGTTTTGCTCGGAGATTTGCCGGAGCTTCTTTTCGTTGTCTGCTCTGACTGATTCCGATTTCACAAATCCGCGGAGTTCTGCGAAAAGTCGATATGCGTCAAGCTCTTCCTGTAAGTCGCGGATGATTTCAGCTGCGTTTGGCATTTTCATGTTGTGTCCTTTCTAGCGTCTCGCCCTGCATACTTGGGTTGGTTTTCCCTTCCCTGTAGCTATATTATATCATAGCTGGCGGCCCGGATGCAATGCTTTTTTGTGGCGAAAATTAGGTTTCCCAATGGATTTTCCTGTTTTTTGCGCCAACGGTTGCTTTTTTTTGCGGGCTATGTTATAATATAGATGAAACTGAAACTGAGATTGGCGGATTGGAGATAACAGGATGAGCCAGTGGCAATGGAGCCTTCCCACGCGGGTGATCTTTGGCCCGGGCGCGCGCGCGTGCTTGCCGGAATTCATCGCGGGCAAACGGGCGGCGCTTGTGCGCAGCCGCAGCGCGGGCAGCGTGCCCGGCGACTATGCGGGGGAATTCAGCGGCATACGCCCCAACCCAACGGTTGAAAATGTGCGCGACTGCGCGGCGTTTTTGTCGGCGATGGGCGCGGAAATTGTGGTGGCCGTGGGCGGGGGCAGCGTGCTCGACTGCGCAAAGGCCGCGGCAAAGGCGCTGCCGCTCATTGCGTTGCCCACAACGGCGGGCACCGGCAGCGAGGTGACAAATATCAGCGTGGTCAGCGACGACGCGGTTCACACCAAAACCCCGCAAATGTCGCCCGATTATTTCCCGGCCATTGCCATTGTTGACCCGGAACTGACCTATACCATGCCCCGGCGGGTTGCCGCCGAAAGCGGAGTGGACGCGCTGTCGCACGCCATCGAAGCCCTTTGGAGCATTCACCACAACCCGGCCAGCGACGCGTTGGCGCTGCGCGCGTGCCGCCTGATTTTTGATCATCTTGCGCCATCCTGCGAAGGCGGCCTGGCTTCCCGCGACGCAATGAGCGAGGGTTCGCTGTTGGCGGGCCTCGCCTTTGCCCAAACGCGCACCGCCGGTGTGCACGCGAGTTCCTTCCCGCTGACCGCCCGTTACGGCCTGTCGCACGGCGCGGCCTGCGGCTTTACGCTGGCGGCGTTTGCGCGGCTGAATGGAATCGACTCCCACGCCCGCGCGCTGGGTTTTGCCGATTCCGCCGCGCTGGCCGATGAAATTGATCGCATAAAAAAGGCGCTTGGGCTGCCCGTATATCTTGCCGACGCCGGCATTGCCGAACCCGATCTGCCGCAGCTTGCGCGGGACTGCCTGCAACCGCCCAATATGCGCAACAACCCCGTCGCGATGGATGAAGCGGGCATGCTGCGGCTGCTGCTTTCGCTAAAATAGCGCGCGCACGGATAAAAGCCCCCGTTTGGGGGGCTTCGCTATCTGTAAAGGCCAAAACCTTGCCGTTGAAAAAATGATGTAAAGTGATTTGCCTTTACACTCGGGGGTCTAAAATTTGCGTTGACTTCCCTGATTCAGAATGCTATAATAAGCACATGACTTGTGGCGCGGCAAAGCGTAAGAAAGCCAGGATTAGAACAAGGAGGAACGGGGATGCCAATCGGGGCGATTGCGGAGTTGATGACGGGGGGCGGGGTCTGCCTTTCGTTCGAGGTTTTTCCGCCGAAGCAGGCGGAAAATTTTGAGGCGGTGTCGCGCGCGGCGCTGGAAATCGCGGCGTTGCAGCCTTCGTTTATGAGCGTTACCTACGGCGCGGGCGGCACCACCGACCGCTACACGCTGGCGGTTGCCCAGGAAATCCAGGAGAAACACGGTTTGCCGGCGCTGGCGCACCTGACCTGTATCGGGGCCGACCGGGCGGGGGTTCGCGCGCGGCTGGAGATTCTGCGCGCGGCGGGCGTGCGCAATATTATGGCGCTGCGCGGCGACCTGCCCGAGGGGCAAATGCCCGCCAGCGACTACCCTTACGCGGCGGATCTGGTGGCGGAGATCAAAGCGTTCGGCGGCTTTTGCGTTGGCGCGGCCTGTTACCCGGAGGGCCATGTGGAATGCGGCAGCCCCGCCGAAGACCGCCGGAACCTCAAAAAAAAGGTAGACGCCGGCGCGGATTTTTTGACGACACAGATGTTTTTTGACAATGATTTATTGTATAAGTTCCTGTATCAGATCCGCGAAATCGGCATTTCGGCGCCGGTTGCGGCGGGCATTATGCCGGTGACCAACGGCCGGCAAATTGCCCGGATTTGCAGGCTTTCCGGCACCTACCTGCCCGCGCGTTTCCGCGCGATTGTGGATCAATATGGCGATTCGCCCGCCGCCATGCAACAGGCCGGGATTGTTTACGCCTGCGAGCAGATCGTTGATTTGCTGGCCAGCGGCGTGAACGCCATTCACGTTTACAGCATGAACAAGCCCGCTGTGGCAGCGGCAATCCGTGACAATTTAAAGCATCTGATAGGAGAATGCGCGTGCTGAATTTATCTGATCCGATGATCCTCGACGGCGGCATGGGCACTTTGCTGCAACAGGCGGGGCTTGCCCCCGGCGAGCAGCCCGAACGCTGGAATCTGCTTCGCCCCGACGATATCATCGCCATTCACCGGGCCTATCTGGAGGCCGGGGCGCAGGTGATGACCACCAACACCTTCGGCGCCAATCGGCTGAAATACCCCGCAGACGGCGGCTGCGCTTTGGCGGACGTTATCGCGGCGGGGCTTCATTGCGCCAAAGCTGCGGCGGGCAAGCGCGCTGCCGTGGCGCTGGACATTGGCCCGACAGGCAAATTATTGGCTCCTTTGGGGCCGCTTGCGTTTGAGGACGCCGTTGCGATATTTCGCGAAATTGCGGAGATTGGCGCGGCCAACGGCGCTGATCTTTTGTTCATCGAGACAATGACAGACTTGCTGGAACTGCGCGCGGCGGTCATTGGCTGCAAGGAAGGCGCGCCCGGCCTGCCCATTTTCGCAAGCTTTACGGTGGAAGAAAACGGGCGCATGCTGACCGGCGCCACCCCTGCGGCGGCGGCGGTTATGCTGGAGAGCATGGGGGTTGCCGCGCTGGGGATCAATTGCGGGGCAGGGCCAGAACGGGCGCGGGGGATTGTGCCGCAGCTTGCGGCGCATTGCTCTGTGCCGGTTCTGGCGCAGCCCAACGCGGGGCTGCCGGAAGTCTGTCAAGGCCAAACCATTTACCCCCTTTCGCCGGAGGAGTTTGCCCGTCAAGGCGCGGCGCTTTACAGCCTGGGCGCAAGGCTGCTGGGCGGCTGCTGCGGCACCACTCCTGCGCACATTGCCGCGCTGGCGCGGGCTTTGGGAGAAGCGAGAGGTGTAAAGGCAAACGCTTGTCAGCTGCCGGCCGCGCCGGTGATTTGCAGCGCCTCGGCGATCGTTGCCTTCGCGGAACCGACCGTACTCATCGGCGAGCGGATCAATCCAACGGGCAAGCCCAAGTTCCAACAGCATTTGCGGGCGGGCAACTGGGATTATCTGTTGGATGAGGCGCTCAGCCAGGAACAGGCGGGCGCGCAGGTGCTGGATGTGAACCTGGGCCTGCCGGGGATTGACGAGCGCGCGGCCATGCTGGAGGCCGTTACGCGCATTCAGCGGGCAACGGCGCTGCCTTTGCAGCTCGACAGCGCAAGCCCCGCGGTATTGGAGGCCGCTTTGCGGCGCTACCAGGGCAAAGCGCTGGTCAATTCCGTCAACGGCAAAGAAGAAAATATGCGGGCGGTGTTCCCGCTGATCCAGAAATATGGCGGGGTTGTGGTGGCGCTGCTGCTGGATGAAGTGGGGATCCCGGCAACAGCGGCGGGCCGCATGGCCATTGCCGAAAAAATCTATGCGACGGCGGCGGAATACGGCCTTGGCAAAGAAGATATCCTGATCGACGCGCTGACCATGACGGTGAGCGCGGAGCCGACGGGCGCGGTGGTGACGCTTGATGTGATGGAGCGCATCCACGCCATGGGCGGTTACACGGTTCTGGGGGTTTCGAACATCTCCTTCGGGCTGCCGCAGCGGGAATTCGTCAACGCCGCTTTTTTCACCATGGCGATGCAGCGGGGTCTGCGCGCGGCGATCATCAACCCCAAAAGCCCGGCGATGATGGCCGCTTATCACGCCGTCAAGCTGTTGAATAACAGGGACGCCAATGCTGTAAAGTATTTGGCCTTTACAGAGAGTTTGCCCGTGCAAGCAAATTCCTTGTCACCGTCGGCGGCGCAGGCGAAAGCCGTTGAAAAACCGGAGCTTCCGCCCCTGATGGAGGCGATTTTGCTCGGCCGGGAGGAAGCCGCGCTTTCGCTGGCCAACGCCGCGTTATTGCGCGAAAGCCCGCTGCAAATCATCCAGCAACTGGTGATTCCGGCGCTGGACGAAGTTGGGCTGCGCTTTGCGAAGGGGACGCTTTTTTTGCCGCAGCTGCTGCAAAGCGCGGCGGCAGCCAAGGCGGCGCTTGCCCTGTTGCAGGAAAAAATCCGTGAAAGCGGCAGCGGCGCGCCCGCAAAAGGGGCCATTGTGCTGGCCACCGTGCGGGGCGATATTCACGACATTGGCAAAAATATTGTGAAGACCCTTCTCGAAACTTATCATTTTGAAGTGACCGATTTGGGCAAAGATGTGCCGCCGGAGACCGTTTGCCGGGCTGTGACGGAAGGGCATGTTCCGCTGTGCGGCCTTTCGGCGCTGATGACCACCACCGTGCCTTCGATGGAGGCCACCATCCGATTGCTGCGCGAAAAAGCCCCCTGGTGCAAGGTGCTGGTGGGCGGCGCGGTGCTGACAAAGGCCTATGCCGACGAAATCGGCGCCGACGCTTATTGCGCCGACGCGATGGCAACGGTCCGGGCCGCGGAAGCAATGCTCAGCGGCGCGGCAGGGTGATTTCAGCAGTCGGCGTTCAATGTTAAAAACAGCGGCAGGCCGACCAAAACGCCGCAGGCGGGCTGGAAGCAAACCGCAACGCCGCGCAGGGGCAGCGCGCCGCAGCAAAAATATTCCCGCCAGGCGTGCTCGCCCAGCGCACCGCAGAAGTTCCCCCGGGCGCAAAGCAGCTGCACGGCGGGGCAGCGCTCCGACTCCGGGCTGTTGATCCAAATCGCCCCTTCGGGCACGCTTGCGATGCGCTCTTCTTCCCAAAGGCCCGCCGCTTCCCGTTCCACAACCAGCTCCTCGGCTCGGCCGCTCCGGCCGGCCGGCGGCTCATGCGCGTAAAACAGCCCCTCCAGTTCATAAAAGCCCCCGGGATAAAAGCGCGCGCCGGGGCAAGCGCGGCGCAGCTGGCCGCTTTGGCGCAGATGCTGCAGGATGCGGCGGCGCTGATACATTTCGTTTTTGTCCATCAGCGCTTCGTTGTAGCGCGTTTCTGATCCATCGGTGGATACATGCGGGATGAACGGTGGCTCTTCCGGTTCGCGCAGGATCTCGCCTTCCTTGAGCCTGGGTTTTGGCGGCTTTGGCGGGGGAATGTGCAGATCAGAATTGTTGTGCGTGCTGCGCGTGGCGCTGTGTTTGATCATCACAAAGCGCGCTTCGGGCAGTTGCCGATAGAGCTGAAAAATTTTTTCGTGCGCGTCGTAGACAAAGAATTCCAAATCCTGTATCGCCATTCCACCACCCCTTTTCAATGGTATGCGATTTCACAATTTAATAGACTGCTAACTTTCAAAATCCGTCAAAAAATGATTGAAATAAAAGCGAAAATGTGATAGACTAGATAACAGGCGTTTCGATGTTAGACTGGATGCGATCCCTTGATGGCTTCTTGCCATGCGTTGGCCGGGAGCCGTGTTTTCGGCGTTAGCGGACGGATTTGCCATCTGCTGCTTCATGTCTATTCTTGCTTGCGGGGAGCGATTGCATGGACGAGTTCCACAGTATGTACGAACTGGTGAAGGCCAAGCTGCGCGAAGAACTTTCAGAAACCATCTTTGATGTGTGGCTGAGCGAAATGCGGCCGCTCCGTTTTGAAGACGGCGTGGCCACCCTTGCTTTGCCGGAGTTCAAGCGCAAAGTAACCGAACAAAAATTTATTGAGCCCCTGCACCGCGCGTTCACGGCGGCGCTGGGGTTCGATGTGGAAATTATCCTCGTCGATCCCCCGCCTATGAACCCGGAGCCGGCGCCCGCCGCGCAGGCGGCCTCCTCCGCCGGGCGGCTGCCGCAGGGGCACGAGGGGAATACGTTTGAGACATTTGTTGTCGGCGGCTCAAACAAGTTTGCCCACGCGGCGTCTTTGGCGGTGTCCGCAACGCCCGGCAAGGCCTATAACCCGCTGTTTATTTACGGCAACTCGGGCCTTGGCAAAACGCACCTGCTCAGCGCGATTTTCCACGAGCTAAAGGCCGGCTTTCCCCGGGTGAACATCATCTACACCACCGGCGAAGAGTTTACCAACGAAGTCATTCGTTCGATCCAGTTCAAATCGACCGCCGAACTTCACCAAAAATACCGCACCGCCGACGTGCTGCTGATGGACGACGTGCAGTTTATCGCGGGGAAAGAGGCCACGCAGGAGGAGTTCTTCCATACGTTCAACGCGCTGACGCAGAGCGGGCGGCAGATTGTGCTCAGTTCCGATAAACCGCCGAAAGATATGCTGACGCTGGAAGATCGCTTGCGCAGCCGGTTTGATGCGGGGCTGATTGCCGACATACAGCCGCCGGACATTGAAACCCGCATCGCCATCGTAAAGCGCAAGGCGGCCGATACCAATTTCGAGCTTTCCGACGACATTGTGGATTACATCGCCCGCAAGCTCAAGAGCAATATCCGCCAGCTGGAAGGCGCGGTCAACCGCATCGAAGCCATGGTGACCATGCGCGGCATGCCGCTGAATCTCCACACGGCCCAGCATGCCATCAGCGACATCGAAAGCCAGGAGCGGCCCATTCCTGTGACCATTGAGCGCATTATTGAAGAAACCGCGCGGCATTTTTCGCTGACGGCCGCCGATTTGCGCTCCAAGCGCCGCAGCGCCGACATTTCTCATGCCCGCCAGGTATCGATGTATATCATCAGCCAGATGACCGGCCTTTCAACAAAAGCCATCGGCGCCGAATTTTCCCGCGATCACTCCACCGTGGTCTATGCCCTGCGGGAACTGCGCGGCGAGCTGCTGCGCGACGCGAGCCTGCGCAAGGTGATCAACGAGATCACAAAAACGGTGCAGGAGAATTGAACGGGGGCAGGGATCCGGGGGCAAGAGGCATGCCGGGTCTGTTTTCGGGTATCATAATCAGGGAGAAATCGCGTCTGAAAGGGGAGGGTTCTATGCGCTTCACAAAAATGCACGGCTGCGGCAACGACTATATCTATATCAACTGCTTTGAAGAACAGGCGGCGGATCCCGAGCGGCTGGCTGTGGCGGTCAGCGATCGCCATTTTGGCGTGGGCGCCGACGGGCTGGTGCTGATCTGCCCTTCAGACACGGCGGATTTTAAAATGCGCATGTTCAACGCCGACGGCAGCGAGGGCAAAATGTGCGGCAACGCGGCCCGCTGCGTGGCAAAATATGTGTATGACTTTGGCATGACACAAAAAGACGTGATTGCGCTGGAGACCCTGGCGGGGATCAAACGCATTCAGCTGCACGCAAAAAACGGCAAAATGGCCGCCGCAACCGTTGATATGGGCGCGCCCCTGCTGCGGCCCGAAGAGATCCCCGCGCGGGCGGAACAGCTGGAAGGCCTGACGGCAATCGTCGGGCAGCACCTGGGCTTGCCGGATGACAACGACCTGGATGTGACCTGCGTGAGCATGGGCAACCCGCACTGCGTTGCTTTTGTGGAGGACACAGAAGCTTTTCCGCTGGAAACCGTTGGCCCGCTGATCGAGCGCCACGCCTGGTTCCCCGAGCGGGTGAACGCGGAATTTGTGCGGGTGATTGGCCGCACGGAACTCCAGATGCGCGTTTGGGAGCGCGGATCGGGCGAAACCTGGGCCTGCGGCACAGGCGCCTGCGCAAGCGCCGTGGCCTGCGTCTTAAATGGCCGCTGCGACAAAGACGCCGATATCACCGTGCACCTGCGCGGCGGCGATTTGGTGATCCGCTGGGATTCCGCACGCGACACGGTGCTCATGACCGGGCCGGCGGCCTTTGTCTGCCGGGGGGAACTGCTGCTGGAGCAAGCGGCGCGATAAAGCGCCTGGCCAAAACCGGCGCGCTCGTCTAAAAAAGCAAAAACAAAGGCCGACCGCGTTTTCGCGGCCGACTTTTTATGAAGGGGCCGCTCAAAAAAACATTTGCATTTCCCCGCGAAATATAGTATAATAAAAGCTCAATCAAAAGGGAGGGCGCGCCATGACCATCAACCAAAACTTTTTGCGGCTCAAAAAAAATTACCTCTTTGCCGAAATTGGCAGGAAGGTGCGCGAAT
The DNA here is from genome assembly GCA_031256825.1 of Oscillospiraceae bacterium. Taxonomy (GTDB): domain Bacteria; phylum Bacillota; class Clostridia; order Oscillospirales; family Acutalibacteraceae; genus WRMQ01. The sequence goes on from JAIRPV010000027.1 coordinate 59,329, forward strand.
ACGCCGGCCAAAACCCTTCGGCTGCTATCATCCGCCTGGGCATTGGCGATGTGACGCGCCCGCTGCCCCCGGCGGCCATTGCCGCCATGCACAGGGCGGTGGATGATATGTCCCGCGCGGAAACGTTTGTGGGCTATCCCACGGACTACGGCCTGCATTTTTTAGAAGACGCGATTCAGGCGGACTATGCCCGGCGCGGCGTCAGCATTGCGCTGGATGAGATTTTTATCAGCGACGGCGCGAAAAGCGATACGGGCAATATCGGCGATCTCTTCGGCGCGGAAAATATCGTGGCCGTCTGCGATCCCATTTATCCGGTCTATGTTGACACCAACCTCATGGCCGGGCGCGAGATGTTCTCGATTGTTTGCGACGCGGCGCACGATTTTGCCCCGCAGCTGCCGCAGCGGCACGCCGACGTGGTATATCTTTGTTCGCCGAACAACCCAACGGGCATGGCCATGGACGCCGCGCAGCTGAAACGTTGGGTGGACTGGGCCAATGAGCGCGGCAGCGTGCTGCTGTTCGACGGGGCTTACGAGGCCTATATCACCGATCCCAAGCTGCCGCGCAGCATCTACGAAATTCCGGGCGCGCGCACCTGTGCTGTGGAGTTTCGCTCGTTCAGCAAAACGGCGGGATTTACGGGCGTGCGCTGCGCCTATACCGTGATACCGAAAGAGCTTTTGGCGGGGGAGACCAGCCTCAACGCCCTCTGGGCGCGGCGGCAGGCCTCAAAATTCAACGGCGTGAGCTATATTACCCAGCGCGGGGCGGAAGCCACGTTGTCCGGCGAAGGGCGCGCGCAGGTTGCCCAGACCATTCAATATTATTTGCGCAACGCCAAAACGATCCGCGACGGCCTGTGCGCGGCGGGCTTTTCGGTCTGGGGCGGGGTGAATTCCCCCTATGTCTGGTTCCGCGCGCCCAATGGCCTTTCTTCCTGGGCGCTGTTCGATCAGCTGCTGCACGAGGTTCAGATTGTTGGCACCCCCGGCAGCGGCTTTGGCCCGGCGGGCGAAGGCTGTTTCCGGTTAACCGGCTTTGGCACGGCGGAGCACACGGCGGAAGCTGTGGAACGGATCCGCAAAAGGTATGCCTGAGCGCGGCGGCCCCGGGCGTCCTGCGCTTTCTTGCAAAAAAAATCCTCAAAAAAGGAGGGGCGCTCCATGTCGCTCAACGCTTTTTTCTTCCCCCTGTCGTGCAGCCTCCTGAGCTTTGGGGCGCTGCCATTGCTGGCGCTGTTTTATGGGGCATATTTGTTCCAGCTTTTTCATATGAAAAAACAGGGCGTCGCGGCGGATCTTCTGGGCAGCGGCGGCAAGCCCCACGCGGCATTCGAAAAAGCGCTGAAAATCTTCACTTACGCGGGCGCTTTTGTGCAGCTTCTCAACGCGCTGTTCCTGTTCCCCGGCATGGTGACCTCCGCCGTTTTTGTTCTGAACGATCCAAAGATGCAGCGCCTTTGGGAGCGCGCGTCCGGTGTTTCCGCCGTGTGCGGCCTGGCGGCCATGGCGCTGGGCGCGGGCATATTTATCGCGGCCATCGCGGCCATGGGTATGAACTGGCGCGCGGGATGCAGCGAAGGGCAGGGGACGCAGTTGGTGACGACGGGGGTCTATGCCCACAGCCGCAACCCGGCCTTTTTGGGCTTTGATCTGCTCTATATTGGCTGCTTTTTCGCGTGCCCCAGCGTTTTTGGCCTTCTGCTGGCCGTGGCCGCGCCGGTGATGTTCCATCACCAAATCCGCACGGAAGAGCGGTTTTGCGCGGCGGCGTTCGGGGAAGAATATCAAGCGTATCAGGCGAAGGTAAAAAGGTATTTTTGACAACAGGAGGAGTTCCCATGCCCAACGTATTGGCCATCAACGGCAGCCCCCGCCCCGACGGCAACACCGCGCATATGCTGCGCGAAGTGCTGCAAGTTTGCGGCGCGGCGGGCTTTGCAACGGAAGTGTATCAGGCGGGCGGCAAACCGGTCCGCGGCTGCCTTGCCTGCGGCGCGTGCGGCAGCCAAAAAGGCCGCTGCGCTACCGACGACTGGATCAACGAGCTTTACCCAAAGGTTGCCCGGGCCGACGCGCTGCTGCTGGGTTCCCCCACCTATTTTGCCGATTTGACCCCGGAGCTGAAGGCGGTTATCGACCGCGTTGGCTTTATGTCCCGCAGCGACAACATGCGCCTGAGCCGGAAAGTGGGCGCGGCTGTTTCCGCTGTGCGCCGCGCCGGTTCCATTCATGTTCTCGACAGCATCCAGCACTTCTTTTTGATCAACGATATGATTGTGCCCGGCAGCACCTACTGGAACATGAGCCAGTGCCGCGTGCCCGGCGAATATGAGCAGGATGCCGAGGGCGTGCAAACCCTGCGGCGGCTGGGCGAAAATATCGTTTGGCTGGTGAATAAACTAAATTGACGGGGTAATCCGCATGCGCCACCCGCTCTTCCAAACAACAAAATACCTGATTCTGGACATGGATGGCACAGTTTGCCTGGGGCAGCGCATGCTGCCCGGCGCGGGGGAATTTGTGCAGTCGCTGCGCGCGCGGGGGATCGGGCGCCTGTTTTTCAGCAACAACTCCTCCCGGTCGGTTGATCAGTGCGTGCGCGCGCTTCGGGCGATGGGATTCCCCGCCGCGCCGGAAGATATCGCGATTTCCACGCATGTTGCGGCGGATTATTTGAACGAGCGCCATCCCGGCGCGCGCGTCTTTTTGCTGGGGAATGAACATTTGTCGGCTGAGTTGCGGCAGCTGGGGCTGCGCCTGGTATCGGACAAGCCCGATCTCATTCTTCTGGGGTTCGACACAACGCTGGATTACGAAAAAATCACCAAAGCCGCCAACTGGCTGGCGGCGGGGCTGCCCTATTACGCCACGCATCCGGATGTCAACTGCCCTGTTGCGGGCGGCTTTTTGCCCGATACCGGCGCGATGATTGAACTGTTTGCCGCGTCGGCGGGCCGCAGGCCGGTGGTGCTTGGCAAGCCCGAGCGCCCCACGGTGGATTACCTTTGCCGCCGCCTTGCCTGTGCGCCGCAGGAGCTTTGTTTTGTGGGCGATCGGCTCGAGACCGACATTGCCATCGGCCGCCACGGCGTTGCCACGGCGCTGGTATTTACAGGCGTGACCTCGCCGGCTCAGTATGAGGCGCAGGGGGAATGCCGCGCGGGCCTGGCTGTGGAATCGCTCGCGGCGCTTTCCGGTTATCTCTGATTGTTCGGCCCCTGCAAGCGTTTGATGTTACCGTCACCCATCAGGAAAAAAACGGAGGTATTGTTATGTCTGCAAAAAAAACCAATCGCGGTATCCTTTTCCTCGCACAGGCGGCGCTGATTGCCGCGCTTTACGCCGGGCTTTGTTATGCCGGCTGGGGCGTTAGTTTTGGCCCGTGGCAGTTTCGCTTTGCCGAAGCGCTTACGCTCCTGCCCGTGCTGACCCCGGCGGCGATTCCGGGCCTGACCATTGGCTGCGCGCTGGCCAACCTGGGCAGCCCCTTCGGGCTGATCGACATCATCTTTGGCTCCCTGGCAACGCTGCTGGCGGCGGTGCTGGCCTATCTGCTGCGCCGCGTCCAGCTCCGGAAACTGCCGCTGCTGTCGGCGCTGATGCCCGTTGTGTGCAACGGCGTTATCGTTGGCGCAATCATTGCGCTGACCATCACGGACAAGCTCAGTTTTTCTGACTTTTCTTTCGTGAATTTTCTCACCTTTGGCGGCCAGGTGGCTCTGACGGAATTCGTGATCTGCTATGGGCTGGGGCTGCCGCTCGCGGCGCTGCTGCGCAAGGTTCCGTTTGTTCAATTCAATAAGGAGAATCCCCATGCCTGAAACCTATACCGTTCCCCTCCAAAAGCTTGCCGACGACAACGGGTATACGTTCGTTCATTTCCCCCAGGGGGCGCAGCATTCCGTCAGTTCGCGCGACGTGAACCGGCCGGGGCTGGTGCTGGCGGGCTTTCTGGAGCATTTTGACGCCAGCCGCGTGCAGTTTTTGGGCTTTGCCGAAATGGATTATTTGGCGAACCTGCGCGACGAAGTGCGCGCGCGGCGGCTGGAGGATTATTTTGCCCTGCGCCCCGCCGCGCTGGTGCTGACCCGCGACATCGCCTGCCCGGAGCAGATGCTGGAGCTGGCGCGCCGCCACGACGTGCCGCTGCTTGCCACGGGGGCTTCCACATCGGCCAGCATGGCCGCGCTGATTTCGTATCTCAGCGTGGAGCTGGCTGAACGGGTCACGCGCCACGGCGTGCTGGTTGAGGTCTATGGCCAGGGCGTTTTGATTTTGGGCGAAAGCGGCGTGGGCAAGAGCGAAACCGCCATTGAGCTGATCAAGCGCGGGCACCGCCTCGTGGCCGACGACGCGGTGGAGATCCGCCGCGTCAGCGATAAAACCCTCGTGGGCAGCGCGCCCGACAATATCCGCCACTTTATCGAGGTGCGGGGCGTGGGGATCATCAATGCCCGGCGCATTTTTGGCATGGGCGCGGTCAAGCTCACGGAAAAAATCAATATGGTCATTCAGCTTGAGCAATGGAGCGACAAAGTGTATGATCGGCTGGGGCTGGACGACGAATATGTGGATATCCTCGGCATCCGCGTCCCCGCGAATGTTGTGCCCGTTAAGCCCGGGCGCAATCTTTCCATCATTGTGGAGGCCGCCGCCATGAACAACCGGCAGAAGCTCATGGGATACAACGCCGCCCGCGAGCTGCTGCACAAGCTGGGCATGGAAGAGGATGTGAAGCCCGCCCAGCGCGAGCTGGATATCTGGCACGATATGTGACGGCGCGCAAACAACAGAATACGCGCCGCGCATGCAGGGCAGCCCATCAGCATAAGAGTAAGGAGAGAACAGGTATGGCACGAGTCGGGGTAGATTTGGGTGGCACGAACATCTCGGTTGGGGTGATTGACGGCGCTTATCGTATCATAGGCCGGGGGCAGCGCGCAACCAACGCGCCCCGCCCGGCAGAGGGCATTTTTGACGACATCGCCGCCGCTGTGCGCGACGCGGTTGGCGCCGCCGGGCTGGCGCTGAGCGACATTGAAAGCGTTGGCGTGGGCACGCCCGGCTCGGTGAACAAGTCCAACGGGCACATCCTCTTTGCCAATAATCTGGAGTTTCGCCATGTGCCCGCCAAAGAAATGCTGGAAGCGCGCGTTGGCCGGCCCGTCTATTTGGATAACGACGCGAACTGCGCGGCCCTGGGCGAAGCGTTGGCCGGGGCGGGGCGCGGCGTGCGCTCGTTTATCGCAATCACACTGGGGACCGGGGTTGGCAGCGGGATTGTGATCGACGGCAAAATCGTCAATGGCTGCAACGACGCGGCGGGCGAATGCGGCCACATGGTGATCTCTATCGACGGCGAGCCATGCAACTGCGGCCGCCGCGGCTGCTGGGAGGCCTACGCTTCCGCCACGGCGCTGATCAAACAAACCAAGGCCGCCATGCGCGAACACCCCGAAAGCGCCTGCTGGGCCCTTTGCGGGGGCGATATCGAAGCTGTCAGCGGGCGCACCGCCTTCGACGCCTGGCGCGGGAGCGATCCTACGGGCGTCCGCCTGGTGGAACGCTACCTGCATTATTTGGCCGTTGGCCTGGGCAATCTGGTCAATATCTTTCAGCCCGATATGATCTGTGTGGGCGGCGGCATTGGCCACGAGGGCGAACATCTGCTTGTCCCCCTGCGGGAACTGGTGGAGCGCGAACGCTATACGCTCTATGCCGATCGGCAGACCAGGCTTGTGTCGGCGGCGCTGGGCAACGACGCGGGGATTGTCGGCTCTGCGGCCATGACCAACTAGAGCCTGTTGATTCCATCATGAACAAAGGAGCCTTTATGAGCCACGCCGTCTGCGAGATCCTCCGGGGAGCCGCGTCGCTCGGCATTGCCACGGAAGAAAACGTGCCCATGGCCGCCAAAACCAGCTTCAAAATCGGCGGCGCGGCTGAATGCCTGCTGTATCCGCAAGAGGAGCGGCAGCTGGCCGGCTGCGTGCAGCTTTGCCGCGAGCAGGGCGTGCGGCCGTTCTTGCTGGGCTGCGGCAGCAACTTGCTTGTGAAAGACAGCGGCCTGCCGGGGGTGGTGATCGCGACGGAGCGGTTGCAGCAAATAGCGCTTTTGCCCGGCGGGGCGATCGATTGCCAGGCCGGGGCAAAGCTCAGCGAGCTGTGCCTTTTTGCGCAGCGGCAGGGCCTTTCGGGCCTCGAATTTGCCTACGGCATCCCCGGTTCGGCGGGCGGCGCGGCCTATATGAACGCCGGGGCCTACGGCGGCGAAATGAAAGATGTTTTGCGCAGCGTGCGCTGCATTGATCAGCAGGGCGCATTGCGCGAGCTGCCCGCGGGCGAACTCGGTTTGGGATACCGCAGCAGCGTGTTCATGCAAAACGGCTGGATTATCGCGGGGCTTACCGTGCAGCTGACCCCCGGCCAGCCGGAGGCAATCAAACAAAAGATGCAGGAAACCATGCAAAAGCGCCGCGAAAAGCAGCCCCTTGCCTTCCCCAGCGCGGGCAGCGTGTTCAAACGCCCCCCGGGGCACTTTGCCGGAGGGCTGATTGAGCAGTGCGGGCTGAAGGGCCAATCGGTCGGCGGCGCGCAGGTCAGCGAAAAACACGCCGGGTTCATTATCAACACCGGCGGGGCCACCGCCGCCGACGTGCGCGCGCTGATTGCCCTTGTGCAAACGGTGGTCGAAAACGAAACCGGAGTGTTTCTGATTCCGGAAATTCAATTTGTATAGGAGGCGCGCCATGCGTCTGGATAAGTATTTGAAAGTGTCGCGGCTGGTCAAACGGCGCACCATCGCCAACGAGCTTTGCGACGCGAAGCATGTGGAAGTCAACGGCAAAACAGCCCGCGCTTCGTATGAGGTCAAACAGGGCGACGAAATCGCCATCCAAATGGGCGCGCGCCTGATCCGCGCCCGCGTGCTCCGCCTGACCGAATATGCCACAAAAGAGACGGCGGGAGAAATGTTTGAACTGCTGTGACGCGTTATTGCTCCGCGCTGGCAAGATACGCGTCGGCCGCCGCGCGGTACCATCGATACATCGGGGCAAACGCCGCGTAAAGCGCCTTCAGCCGTTCAATCAGCGCTTCGCTTTGCAGCAGCGCCATATCGCCCGACGTGTAGATCAGATGAAAACTTTTCGCGTTCAGATAGGCTTTGAGCGCCTCGGGAGCTTCCGGGGCGCGGTCTTTTTTATAGGGATCGGTGCGCAGCTGCGCCCCGGCGGCCAGCGCCTGTTCCGTTGCCGCAAGAAATTCCGCCGACCCGGCCTGGATCCGTTTGCGCAAAAAGCGCATGTAGGCGGGGAGGGCGTCCGTCCATAGCCCCACACCCGCGTCCCAGCGGGATTCCTCCGGCTTGCACTCGAACCAGAGCACGGGCCAGAGGTGGGGGAACTCCAGGCGCGGCCGCGTGAAACAAACCCACACGTTCGAGCGGTACATCCGCTTGTCCCGGGTATAGCGGGTGTCCCGCCGCAGCCGCGAAACAATGCGCGACGGCACGAGCAGCATCTGCGGATCGAGCGCCGCCAGAAAGGGGGCCAGGCATTCCACCAGCTGCCCCATAGGGCCGGTGACCAAACGCTTGAGTTCGGCCTTGTGGCTTTCATAGAACGCCTTTGAGTCCTCAAAGCGGTTTTGCGCCAACAGCAGGAACGCATCCGGGCCAACGCCGTCAAAATGAGCCATAGTCCGCGCCCTCCTCCCGATCGCATTCGTTTTGCGCCGCCATGCCGGGGATGAGTCCCTGCTCCAGCATTCGCTGCGCGGCCAGCCCTATGCCCGCCTTCGCGCTGTGGAAATTCAAACCGCCCTGCATCCATACGGCATAAGGCTCCCGCAGCGGCGCGTCGGCGCTGAGTTCAATGCTGGCGCCCATGATGAAGGTTCCCGCCGCCATGATAACCTGATTTTCGTAGCCCGGCATATGCCAGGGTTCGGGCCGCACGAACGAATCAACCGGCGCGCCGCTTTGCAGCCCCTGGCAAAACGCAATCAACGCTTCCGCCGTGCCCAGCGCAAGGCACTGGATAATGTCGTGCCGGGGTTCATCCCAGCCGGGCGACGCCGCAAAGCCCAGTTCCTCGAACAGCGCGGCGGCATACACTGCGGTTTTCAGCGCTTCCCCCACCACATGGGGCGCCTGGAACAGGCCCATGAACAGATCGCGGCTTTGCCCCAGCGTTGCGCCAACCTCGCGCCCGATCGAAGTCAGCCGGTACGCGCACAGATCCACCAGATCCTTGCGTCCCGCGATATAGCCGCCGTTGCGGGCCAGCCCGCCGCCCGGGTTTTTAATCAGCGAACCCGCAATCAGATCAACGCCCCGCTGCGTTGGCTCTTCGCGCTCCACAAATTCGCCGTAGCAATTGTCCACCATAACGATGCAAGTTTCGTCGCATTCTTTTGCCAGCGTTGCCGCCGCCGCGATTTCTTCCACCGAAAGGCTTGGCCGCAGGGTATAGCCCCGCGAGCGCTGCAAATAGACCAGCTTGGGCCGGTGCGTTTCCATGGCCCTTTTGATCGCGGCAAAATCCAGCCCGCCGTTTTCATCCAATTCCGTTTGCTGATAGGATATCCCAAATTCCTTCAGCGATCCCGTGCCCGCGCCTTTCAGGCCAATGACCGGCTGAAGGGTGTCGTAGGGCGTTCCGGTCAGGCTGAGCATGCAGTCGCCCGGGCGCAGCACGCCGAACAGCGCAACGGCAAGGGTGTGCGTGCCGCAGGCAAAGCTGTGCCGCATGAGCGCGCTTTCCGCTCCCATAACGTCGGCCAGAACGGCCTCGAGCGTTTCGCGCCCGCGGTCGCCATACCCATAGCCTGTGCTGCCCGCAAAGTGGCTTTCGCTCACTTTGTGCCGGATAAAAGCGGCAAGAACCTTTTGTTGGTTGTATTCCGTTGTGGCTTCCATTTCGCGCAGCCGCGGCGCTATTTTTTGCAGGGCGGAGCGGGAGGCCTGACGCAGGGGAGCCGGCAGCGGGAAAAAAGGGGAGCGCGCAGGCGGCGCTGCCCGCCCGTTTCTTTGGGGGTTCAGGCGCTCCAATTTGTCGTCATCCAATCTCCGGGTCCTCCTTTTTCATCGTGATTTGCCTGCCCGCGAGCGCAAAGCCAACGTTTTCATAAAACGGCAGCAATTCTTCGCGGCAGCTCAAAAAAACCTTCCGCCCGGCGGCCAGCTGCCGCTGGGCAATGCAGCCCAGCAATTGCCCGGCCAGCCCGCGGCCCCGGTGTTCCGGCAGCGTGCCCACCGCGCCCAAAAAGCAATATTGTTCTGTCAGCGCCAACGCGCTTGCCGAGCACGCGCGCTCCCATATCCAGGTTTGCGCCGTGCCCGCGCGCCAGCGCAGAGCCATGTCGGCCATCCAGCGCGCGCGATCCCCCATGGAGTCGAAACACCGCGCCAAAAGATCATAAACTTCCCCCGGATCGTCTGCTGTCACAGGCGAAATGCCGCAGGGTTGCTTTGGGGCAACGAATCTTACCAGAATGCTGCGCCACTCCGGCGGATAGGGGAACTGCCGGGCAAGCGCCTCGTCGCAGCGCAGGCGCGTAACAGGCAGCATGCGCAAAAACGCCCGCAGCTCGTCAAAATTCGCGTCTTCCCGCGCGCTGAGCAAAACCAGGCCGTCGATCAGCGAAACCGCCGCCTGCCCTTCGCTTTGCAGCCAAAACTGCGCGGAAGGGTCAACCGTTCGATACGAGCGCCACGAGGCCAAAATCTGCGCGCCAACAACATCCCATGGCTCGAATTCCGTCATTACGCGAATCATTGCGCCGTCAGCTCCTTCCATAAGAGATCCGCGAGCTGGAACACCGCCCGCGCGTCGCTTTCCCGCATCACCACGCCGGGAGAGTGCAAATTCCGGCAGGGAACCGAAATGGCAATGCATGGGATCCCCCCGGCGCTGGTATGGATCGTGTGCGCGTCGTTGGCCCCGGCGATAACGCTTTTGGTCTGCGCCGGGATCCCGGCTTTTTTGGCCAGCGACATGGCCCGTTCATATAGCTCCCGGGCATACATGGTTCCCCGATCCATGAAGGGCACAACGGCGCCGCCCCCCAGTTCGCAAACCCGCTGTGCGCCGGAAACCCCCGGCAAATCGGAAGCCGTTGTGGTTTCGATGATAACCGCGCAGCGGGGGCGCAGCGCAAACGCCGCGGCCGCAGCCGCCCCGCCCACCTCTTCCCGGGCGGAAAAGACGGCGCAGAGTCCGGTGTTTTGCCAGAGCAGCTCCAGCAGAATCAGGCAGCCAACGCGGTCGTCGAGGGCCTTTGACTGCACGAACCCTTCGCCGAAGCGGGTGAAACCCGGCTCGAAGGTGGCCGTGTCGCCCGGTTTTACCAGCCGCGCCGCCGCCTCCCGGCTGTCCGCGCCAATGTCGATGCACAGGCTTTCCTGCGCGGGCAGCTGCTTTTTGGCCTCCGCTCTCAGCAGGTGCACGGGAACCACCCCAATCACGCCGGGCAAGGCGTTTTTGCCAACAAAAACCTGCCTGCCAAGATAAGCCGCGCGCTCAATGCCGCCCACATGGTCAAACTTCAGCAGCCCTTCGTCTGTGATGTGTGTGACAATCAGGCCCACTTCGTCCATGTGCGCGCAAAGCATCACCTTTTCTTGCCCGCCGTTCACAATCAGGTTGCCCAGCGGATCGACCCGGTAGGCCGCCCCGGCGGGCAAATGCGCAATGATCCAGTCGCGCACAGGCCCTTCGCGCCCGGATACCCCGGGCAGGGCGCAAAGTTCTTCCAGCCAGTGGCTGTGCGGCGGCTGATATTGTTCTTCGTACATCAGGCAGTCCCCCGTTCCGTTAGATACGCCGCCATGAGCCGCGCTGTGGATTCGATATCCCGCAGGTCAACGATTTCGCCGGCGGTATGCATATTGCGCAAGGGGATGCTGAGCAGGGCGCAGGGCAGGGCGGGCCCGCTTTGCTGTATTCGGTCGGCATTGGTGCCTGTGCGCCCGGACATTACTTCTATTGTATACGGAATGTTGTTGCGCCGCGCCAGCGCTTCCAGCGCTTCGCTCATCGTCTCATCCAGCGTGGGCGACACGCCGATCATCACCCCGCCGCCCAATGTGCCCTGGGCTTCTTCCCGGGCGGCGCCCGGCGCCCAGGCAAAGCTGACGTCTACCACAAGCGCCTCGTCCGCTTCCGCCCTAAAAGCCGCGGCCCGCGCGCCCGCGCCGCCGACTTCTTCCTGCACGCTCAGCTGCACGGCGAGGGGGCAGGCGGGTTTGTCTCCCAGCAGTTCCAGGCAGCGCAGAATGGCCGCAACACCCGTGCGGTCGTCCAGCGAAGGCGCGGTAAAGCGTTCGCCAAGCAGCCGCCGCGGGGGGGCGCAAAGGCTCACGCGGCTGCCCAGCGGGATTTCCGCGGCCGCGTCGGAAAGGCCCGTGTCAATCAAAATGTCGTTCCATTCGGGGGATTTTTCCCCGTCATGCTTCAAATGCGGCGGCGCGGCGGGGATGATCCCACGAAAATCGCGCCTGCCGTGGATGATCACGCTTTGCGCCGCCACGCAGCGCGCATCCATGCCGCCGCAGGGCGCGACCCGCAGGAACCCGCCCGGCTCGTGGCCAACCACGGCCATGCCGATTTGATCCAGGTGTGCATCCAGCAGAATGCGAGGCCCGCGCCCGGGCCTTGTGCCAACGACGCTGCCCAGCGCGTCGCGCCGCACATCGCCGCAGTGCTGCCTGAGCAGCCGCGCGGCCGTTTCCGCCGCGTCTTCTTCCCGGCCCGAAACGCCGGCGGCCGCCGTCAGTGTTCGCAATAAATCCTCCATAAAATACCAATCCAAGCTTTCTGTTTTAAGATATGTTCCGTTCGGTGTTTCGCATGTGCGTGAAAATTCGTCGCTGAAAATGGCTTCGCGTGATCCTCTGCGCTGTTGACTTTTGCGTTGCTATGTCACGTTTTTGGGGAAAGTTATGAAATTCCGAAATTCCGGAATACTGGATTTTGGCTCTGTAAAGGGGTCAAAAAACGGTTCGCCATTCCGAAATTTCGAACTATCGTAAAAACGCGCTGCGGCGGCGCTGTTCTGGTATTGTGAATTTGTGACAATTCATCACTTGAAATTGCCGCGCAAACGCATATGCATTTATTATATCACATGGAAAAGAAAAATCCAACCTTTTTTGGAAAACAATTTGCATTGCCTTTCTCCGCCGGTTCTGCTATGATGTGTGTCGGGGGTGATGGCTATGAAAGCAATCTTGGCAAAGCTCGATCTGAAGCCCGAAACCGGGCGGCTGCTGCGGCATTGCGCCGCGCTGATTGTGCTGCTTTATACGGCGGCGGTGCTGTTTTTTGCCTTTGCGGGCCGGGGATTGGATTACCAGCAGGGGCTGATCGTTTCGCGCAGCCTGATGCGGGGGCTGAAGGCGGGGTTTGGCCTGCTGTGCATCGGGGTTATGCTGATGGAGTGCAAGTAGGCAGTTTTTGTAACCTTTGTCTGCAAATCTTCCCATTCCGCTCCAACCGAACGCAAAAATCCAAAGCGCGGGCGACGCCTGCGCTTTTTTTCTTGACATTCTTTCCTGATTATGGTATGATAAAGCGTAAAAGTGTGCAAATATTTTATCCTGATCGATCAAAGGAGCAATCCATGCGCCGCAAGCCGCAACTTTGGGAAACGGAGCTAGATGAGCTGGCAGGCGACCTGTCGGCGCTCATTGACACTGCCGAAGCGGGCGACGCGCGGGAACTGGCCGCCTATTTGGACGCTGTGGAGCCTATGCTGCGGACGGTGACTGGCCCGGGCTGGCTGACGCGGGCGCTGCGCGTGTTTTCGTTTGCGCTGAACATCATGGTATTTATTGTTTGCGCGGGCATTATGACGGGGGCCATTATTTTTTCGAGCAGCAAAAACCCGGGGAAATCTTTTTTTGGGCTTCATTTTTACAACGTTCTGTCGGAGTCCATGACGCCGACCCAGCAGCTCGACGGCAGCCGCCCCAAAGGCGGTTTTTATAAGGGCGACGCGATTGTGGTGAAAACGCAGACGGCGGAAAAAATCAAAGTGGGGCAAATCATCACATTTTGGCGCAACCCAGCCCAAAAAGGCTTGGAGGATCCCTGGACGCACCGCGTTGTGGAAATTATTCCGCCCGACGGCAGCGACACCAGCGCCGTGGCGTTTGTCACGAAGGGCGACTACAACAACTCTGTTGATTACCCGCCTGTGCAGGGCAACGATGTGATTGGCGTTAAGCTTTTTTCGCTGCCGATGCTGGGGCGCGTGCTGGGGTTTGCCCAGCGGCACCTTGCGCTGACCATTCTGTTTTGTGTGCTGATTTCCGCCGGGATTTTTGTGCTGTTCCTTTGGGTGCTGAAGCTTTCTTCCCGGCGGCGCAGGCGGCACAGGAAGATATGACCGCGCGAGCGGGTTGTTGGTTTTGCTGACAGGAGATAGGAAGAAGGAGGCGGCTCATGCGGTTTTTAGTTGTCACAGGCCTTTCCGGCGCGGGCAAATCCAAAGTGGTTGACGCGCTGGAGGACACCGGCTGGTTTTGTGTGGACAACCTGCCCCCGCGCCTTGCGGCGACCTTTGTCAACCTGCTGCAAAGCGCCGCCGAACCTTACCCAAAGGCTTGCGTGGTGATGGATGCGCGGGCGGGCGGGGCTTTTCTTGACGTTTTTTGGGCGCTGGATGCTCTTTTGGCTGCGGGGACGACGTTTGAGCTGCTCTTTCTTGACGCGGCGGACGACGTGCTCGCGCGCCGCTTCCAGGAAACCCGGCGGCAGCATCCGCTTTGCGCGCAGCATCCCGATATGCCGCTGGCCGACGCGATTTCGGCCGAGCGCCGCCTGCTGGAGCCTTTGCGCCGCCGCGCGGACCTGGTTATGGATACTTCCGCGACCAGCCCAACGGACTGCAAAAACAGCATTGTGGAACGATTTTCGGAGCATCCGCAGCAGGCGCTGCAAGTGCATGTTACCTCGTTCGGCTTTAAGGCGGGCACCCCGCGCGACTGCGACCTGCTCTTTGACGTGCGCTGCCTGCCCAACCCTTTTTATGTGCCGGAGCTAAAGGAGCACACCGGGCTGGAGCCGTGCATCCGCGACTATGTGCTCTCGTTTGAGGAATCGAGGCGGCTACTGGAGCAGATTGCCGGATTGCTGGAATTTACGCTGCCGTTGTATCAAAAAGAGGGCAAGAGCACGCTCACGATTGCGTTTGGCTGCACCGGCGGGCGGCACCGCTCCGTGCTGTTTGCGGAAGAGATTGGCGCGAGGCTGCGGGCCGCGGGGTATGCCGTGCACGCCCGGCACCGGGAACTTGCGGAGAGATAGCGGCGGCGCTTGATTGCATTTTTTAGCTGGCCCCCCTTGCATTTTTGGCTCAGACATGGTATAATACCGGACAGGCTGAAGTGACAGCCAAAATCCAGGTAATAAAGGAGCTATGTAAATGTCCTATGTTGAGCAGGTTCTCGAAACCCTTGTGAAAACCAACCCCAATCAGCCAGAGTTTCACCAGGCGGCAACCGAAGTGCTTCGGTCGCTGAAACCCGTGTGCGACGCCGACCCGAAATATGCCAAGTGCGGCTTGCTGGAGCGGCTCGTTGAGCCGGAGCGCCAGCTGCTGTTCCGCGTGCCCTGGGTGGACGACGCGGGGAAGGTGCATGTTAACCGTGCGTACCGCGTGCAGTTCAACAGCGCCATCGGCCCCTACAAAGGCGGTTTGCGCTTTCATCCGTCCGTTACGCTGAGCATCATCAAGTTCTTGGGCTTTGAGCAGATTTTTAAGAATTCCCTGACCGGCCTGCCCATTGGCGGCGGCAAAGGCGGCAGCGACTTCGATCCAAAAGGCAAATCTGACCGCGAGGTGATGGCGTTTTGCCAGAGCTTTATGACGGAGCTTGCGCGCCATATTGACGCGGACACCGACGTGCCTGCGGGAGATATCGGCGTGGGCGGGCGCGAAATTGGTTTTATGTATGGCCAATATAAGCGCATTAAGAATGTCAGCGAAGGCGTGCTGACGGGCAAGGGGCTGACCTTTGGCGGCTCGCTGGCCCGCACGGAGGCCACCGGCTACGGCCTGGTCTATTATGTTGCGGAAATGCTCAAGGATCACGGACAGAGCTTTGAGGGCAAAACCGTCACGCTTTCCGGTTCCGGCAACGTGGCCATCTATGCCGTTGAAAAGCTGGCCCAACTGGGCGGCAAGGCGGTGACACTCAGCGATTCCACCGGCTGGATTTATGACCCCGAAGGCATTGATCTGGCGGCCATCAAAGAGATCAAAGAGATCAAGCGCGGGCGCATCAAAGATTACCTGACCTACCGCCCGAACGCCAAATACCAGGAAGGCCGCGGCGTTTGGTCTGTTCCCTGCGACATTGCGCTGCCGTGCGCCACGCAGAACGAACTGTTCCTGGAAGACGCGAAGACCCTGGTTGCGAGCGGATGCCTTGCCGTTGGCGAAGGCGCGAATATGCCCACAACGCTCGACGCGACGGAATACCTGATTGCCAACGGCGTGCTGTTTGGGCCGGGCAAGGCCGCCAACGCGGGCGGCGTGGCCACTTCGGCGCTCGAAATGAGCCAGAACAGCGCCCGCCTGAGCTGGAGTTTTGAAGACGTAGACAGCCGCCTGAAGGGCATTATGGAGAATATCTATCACAGCGGCGCGGACGCCGCCAAAGAATATGGGTATGCCAACAACTTTGTGGTAGGCTCCAACATCGCGGGCTTCCTGAAGGTTGCCGACGCTATGCTGGCGCAAGGGATCATTTAAACGACAGGAAGATATGAAATGCAGACATTCGATGGCGCCGCGCTGCGCCGTCGAATGTCTAACGTGGGTTATCCAATGTCTAAACCGCCGCGCCCCTGCATAAGATAGTACGCAACGAAGGGCAGGAGTGTGACAAACATGGTGATCAAAATCACAAAGGCGACCCGGTTTTTTTGCATCTGCGCGCTGCTGCTGGTCACGGCGCTCATCAGCATTGGCACGAAGAGCGTTACGGTGAGCGCGCCCTACACGCCGCGCGGCGCGGCGCTGCCTTTATTGATCTACCGCGCAACGGGCGCGCCGACGGCGCTGCGCCCGCGCGATGTGCAGACGGATTTGGCGTGGCTGGCCAAACAGGGCTACACCGCGCTGAGCGAGCAGGAATTGGTGGCCGCGCTGCGGCGGCAGATTCCGCTGCCCGAACAGCCGATTTTGCTGATGTTCGACGACGCGGCAAAGGAATTCCGCCAAAGCATACTCCCTTTGCTTGAGCGGGAGCGCATCCCCTGGTTCAGCGCGTCGAAGTCGGCCGATCTGAGCAACGAGCTGCGCGCGGCGGGCTTCCCCGTGAAACGCATGGAGCGCACGGCGGGGCTTGGGCTGGAAGATTTGCTGGATTAGCGCGGTCGGAATGGCGCGGCGTTGTTTGCGCTGCGCGCGGAGGTTTTTTTATGCTGGTATCTCCCGAAGAAATTTTGCTGCCCGCGTTCCGCGCGGGGCGGCTTGTTGGCGCATTCAATACCGGGAACATGGAAATGACGATGGGCATTCTGCGCGCGGCGGAAGAGCTGGACAGACCCGTTTTGCTGCAAATTGCCGAAAAACGCCTCAAGCATTCGCCCCTGGCGCTGATGGGGCCGCTGATGGCGGAGGCCGCGCGGCGGGCGAAGACGCCTGTGGCTGTGCAGCTTGACCACGGCGAACGCGCGGATGTGATGGAACAGGCGCTTGGGTATGGCTTCACGGGGATTATGTTCGACGGCTCGGCGCTGCCGCTGGAAGAGAACATTGCCCGGACAAGGGGAATTGCCGCGCCCTGGATTGAGGGCGAAATCGGCGTTTTGGCGGGCAGCGAGGGCGGACCCGAAGCCGAAGCGCTTTTTTCTGACCCGGCGCAGGCCGAGCGCTTCGCGCGCGAATCCGGCTGCAGCTGCCTGGCGGTTTCGATTGGCAACGCCCACGGGTTTTATCGGGGCAAGCCAAAGCTGAACTTTGGCATTTTGGCCGAAATACATCGCAGATTGCCGGATACGCCGTTGGTGCTCCATGGCGGAACAGGGATTCCGAAGGAAGATTTGGCCCGCGCGGCGCGGCTGGGGATTTGCAAGGTGAACATTGCCACGGCGGGGTTTGCCGCGCTGTATCAGGCGGCGAGAACCGGCGAAGCCGGGGATTATTTTGCCCTCAGCGCGGCCATGGCCGCCGGGGTGTATGAGAACACGAAAAAACTGCTGCGGTGGTTTGAAGAAATATTTTGAAGAAATATAAGGAGGAAAGACACATGGCGTTTCCCTGCGCGCTCTGGTTTGGCAGCTGCGCAAGCGGCGCGGCGCGGGATGCGCATTGCGACTAAAATTACCACATATAAGCAAGATAAAGGAGGCACCCTATGATGATCCCCTTCGACCCGTCCCGCCCCTTCGACCTGGTTTTGCTGGGCCGCGCGGCCATTGACTTCAACCCCGTGGACTATTTCCAGACGCTGGCGGAAAGCACCACATTCAAGAAATACCTTGGCGGCAGCCCGGCGAACATCGCCGTTGGCCTGGCGCGGCTGGGCAAAAAATGCGGCTTTTTCTGCCGCGTCAGCGACGACCGCTTTGGCGACTATGTGACCGCGGAGTTTGCGCGCGAGGGCGTTGACACAAGCCGCGTGCGCCGCTGCACGAACGGCGAAAAGCTGGGGCTGACGTTTACGGAAATCCTTACGCCGGACGAAAGCTCTATTTTGATGTATCGCAACGACATTGCGGATTTGGCGCTGGAGCCGGGCGACATTGACGAGACTTATATTGCCGGCGCGAAGGCGCTGCTGATTTCCGGCACGTCGCTGGCGCAAAGCCCCAGCCGCGAAGCCGCGCTGAAGGCCGCGGCGCTGGCGCGCAAGACGAACACGCCCATTATCTTCGACATTGACTACCGGCCGTACAACTGGGTCAGCCGCGACGAAACCGCAATCTATTATTCCCGCGTGGCGGAAGCCGCCGACGTTATTTTGGGCAGCCGCGAGGAGTTTGACCTGACCGAATCGCTGCTGGGCCTTGACGGAACGGATCAGACAAGCGCCGCGCACTGGCAAGCCAAAAACGCCAAAATTGTGGTCATCAAGCACGGCAAACAGGGTTCCACAGCCTACACCGGCGGGGAAAGCTTCAGCATCAAACCGTTCCCGGTCAAAGCCCTGAAGAGCTTTGGCGGCGGCGACGGCTATGCTTCGTCTTTTCTCTACGGCCTGCTGGAGGGCTGGGAGATCATGGACTGCCTGGAACTTGGCTCGGCATCGGCTTCGCTGCTGGTGGGCGCGCACGGCTGCTCGTGCTTTATGCCGACGCTGGAAGAAGTGCGGGCCTACATTGCGAAATGCAAGGCGGAATATGGGGAAATGGTGGCCCGGAGCTAGCCGCGCTGTTCTAAGAGAGAAGAAAACGGAGGGCGCCGCATGCTCCGCGTGACGATCATTTGCCTGGGCAAACTGAAAGAACCTTGCTGGCGGCAGGCCGCGGAGGAATACGCCAAACGGCTGGGGGCATACTGCAAGCTGGAGGTAGCGGCGCTGCCGCCCGCACCGCTGCCGGAGAACCCTTCCCCCGCGCAGGTGCGGCAGGCGCTGGCGCTGGAAGCGAAGGCCGTTTTTGCGCGCGCGGCGAAAGGGGCTTGCGCGGCGCTTTGCGTGGAGGGCCAACACCTTAGCTCGGAGCAGTTCGGCGCGTGGCTGGATCAGCAGGCCGGGCGGCAGGGCGCTGTGAATTTTTTTGTTGGCAGCTCGTATGGGCTGGACGAATCGCTGAAAGCGCGCGCCGATTTGCGGTTGTCGCTTTCGGCGATGACATTTCCGCACCAGCTGGCGCGGGTCATGCTGCTGGAACAGATCTACCGGGCATTCAATTTGATGGGCGGAGGGAAATATCACAAATGAAACCGAAACAGATCCTCTTCACCGTGCTGCACTGGACCTGGGGCCTGAGCCAGAACCTGGTTGGCGGGCTGGGCTACCTGCTGCTGCGCGGCGGGCACAGGCACGAGCGCTGGAACGGCGCGTTTGTTACCTATATCGAAGCGCCGGGCTTTGGCGGCGTTTCGCTGGGCAAGTTTATTTTCATGAACCCTTCGCGGGGCGACGGCTGGGCGCACGACACCCGCGTGCACGAGTTTGGGCATTGCGTTCAATCCATTGTGCTCGGGCCGCTTTATTGGGTTGTTGTGGCGCTGCCTTCGATTCTCTGGTGCAATTTGCCGCCGCTGGTGAAATGGCGCGAGAAAAACAAGATCAGCTATTACCAGCTTTACTGCGAGGGTTGGGCGAACGTTTGGGGCGCGGCCTGGACGGGCGAGCGGTTTGTGACAGAGGAAATGCTGGCCCGCGGGCGGTTTGGGAAGGCCTGGGATCAAAACAACCGCAGGTGTGATTAGCGGCGGCCGCCGAATCGTAACAAAAATGTTCCTTGCTTCCCCCGGGAGAACGTGTTATACTGTCCATAGCGAAAAAAGATTATGGAGGTGTTGACATGGTAAAACCCGGAAAACGCATATTTGCGCTGGCGTTGGCGGCGGCGCTGCTTGCGCTGTGCGCCTGCACCGCGCCTGTGCCCAAGACCGACGACGCGACCCAGGAAACGCCGCAGCAGGCGGACGGGCCGTTCCGCGCACCGGCTTACGCGAACATGTTCGCGGCGTATGAACCCTACGACGCCGAAGCGGTAAAACCGAAGGTTCCGGCCTACACCGTGGAAGCGAACCTGGCGAATATTGAAAACCGCACGCAGTTCCTGAAAAATGACGACCAGAAGGATGTTTACTGGTGGTACCACACCGGCGGGACGCTTTCCGGCGGGGCAGCCGCGCTGATTGAGAAAAATGGGTTTGCGGTCAGCGACAACGAGAGCCGCCGCGAATACTTCAGCGTTTATGAAGACAACCGCTACAACTACATACCCAGTTTTCTGACGACCGATTCCGCGCTGCATACCTTCCACCTGATGTTTGACTATGTGCTCAAAGATTTGGAGCAGAACAGGCTGTTCGCCGTGCTGCGCAAGCTGACGGCCGCCATGTGCGACGCCGCCGCGGCGCAGTATCAGCAGCTGAAGGGCACCTCTTTCGAGAACGCGGCTCTGCGCAACGCGGCGTATTTTTCTGTGGCGCTGCAATTGCTGGGCGACAAAAACGAGAGCCTTCCCTCCGGCATAGCGGATTTGGTGAAAGAAGAGCTGGCGCTGGTGGAAGCGCACGCCGGCGTTGCCGCTTCGCCTGTGATCAACATGGGCGAAACCTACGAAGACGCCCAAATCGAACGATACAATGTGGATTATTCGCAGTTTGTGCCGCGCAGCCACTACACCCAGACGGAGACGCTGCAAAAATACTTTAAGGCGATGCAGTGGTATGGCCAGCTGACCTTCCGCTCGAAGTATGAGGACGAGGTGAAGTCCGCGCTGCTGCTGACTTCGGCTTTGGCCGCCGACGCGGCGGCGCAGAAGGCCTGGAACGACATGTATGAGCCAACGGCGTTTTTTGTGGGCGACAGCGACGACATCACGCCGTATCAATACAAAGAAGCCGTTAAGGGCATTTATGGCGGCCAACTGGGCGACGCTTCCGCTTTGCCGGACAAAACGAAATTTGCCGCCGCGCTGAAGCAAATTCAGCGCATGCAGCCGCCGCAGATCAACTCCACGCCCATCTATGCTGATGTGGAAAACCGCGACGAGGCGATCACGGGGCTGCGGTTCATGGGGCAGCGCTTCACGCTGGATGCGGCAATTTTCCAGCGCCTGATGGATCGCGAGGTAAAAAACCGCATGCTGCCCAATTCCCTTGACATACCTGCGGCGCTTGGCTCCGGCGAAGCGGAGGCCATACTGAAGGACAGCCAGGACAAATACAACGAAGCCGGGCCTGCCTGGGCCACCAGCCAATACCCCCAATACGCCGGCCAATTGAAAAAAGTGCAGGAAGAGATCATCGCCCTGCCGCCGGAGACATGGTCTTCGAACCTCTACTGGGGCTGGCTGAACGCGCTGCGGCCGCTCGCGGGCGAGCAAAAGGACAGGGGATATCCGTTTTTTATGCAGAGCAACGCCTGGCTGCGCAAGGAGCTTAACACCTTCCAGGGCAGCTGGACGGAGCTAAAGCACGACACGCTGCTCTATTCCAAGCAGCCCATGGGCGAGATGGGAGCAGGCGGCGAAGAACCCCCGCCCCCGCCGGACGACCGCGGCTATGTGGAGCCCAGCCCGGTGGTGTTTGGGCGGCTGGCGGCGCTGGTGCAGCAGATGATCGACGGGCTGACAAGCCGCGGGCTGCTGACCGACGAGGCGAAGGAAGCCCTTGCGACGCTGGGAACCATTGCGCGACAGCTGACCACGATTGCGGAAAAGGAGCTGAAGAACGAAGAGCGCACGGAAGCGGAATATGAATTCATCCGCACCTATGGCGGCGAGCTGGAGCATATTTGGCAGACGGCGAAAAAAGATGAAATGGAATCCACCGGGCTGGGCCAGGAACAGTTCCTTTGGGAGCATCCGGACGCTGTTGTGGCCGACGTTGCCACCCACCCAGACACGGAAACCGGCCCGGCGGCGCTGGAAGAAGCCACGGGTTACGCGAAGGAGATTTATGTTGCCTTCCCGCGCGGGGGCAAGGTTGTGCTTGCGCGCGGCGTGGTGTATTCCCACTATGAGTTCACGGTAACGCCCGATCAGCGCCTGACCGACGCGCAATGGCACGAGCGGCTGAGAAACGACGATATCCCGGCGTATGCCAGCTGGAAGAGCGCGTTCCTCTGCGACGCGAAGAGCCGCTTTCTCGAAGACATAAAGAGCAATTCGCCAGAGACTTGATCATGAAAAAAACGCTCCCCCTCTTGTTCCTTGCGCTGACCGTCTTGCTTGCCTCCTGCCGGGAGGCGGGCAAGGCGGTTCCTGCGGTTCCCGCGGCCACAACGGCGGCGGAAACCACTGCGCAGCAGACGGCCGAATTCCAGCGGTTTTTGGCGCTGCGCCGGGCAAGGCCGGAAACCGCACGGGCAGATTCTTCCGGCGGCTATCGCCTGGCGGGCGGCGTTTTGCGGGTCTACGAGCTTGCCGGAAAAGAAGAGCGGTTGATTTGGCAAAGCCCGGAAAGCTGGTATGTGGAGGATTTCCGCCTGGGCGACGTGGACGGCGACGGCGAGGAGGACATCCTGTTTACGGTATGGAAAAGTTACAGCTTCGGCGCTCGGCATCCGGCGCGCATGGAACATGACTCCGCCGCTGTGCGGTGCCATCTGTTCCTTTATACGCGCAAGGGCGGCGCGATGAAAGCGCTTTGGTGTTCTTCGAACCTGCCGCGGCCCCTCTATTCGTTTGAGCTGCGCTTCAACGGCAAAAAAACCCCCGTTGCGACGGGGGCTGTGCTGTATGCGCAGGAGGGGCGGTATACGGAAGATTTTGCGCCAACGCCCGCGCGCGAGCATGTTTATAGCTGGGAGGGCTGGGGGTTTTTGGAGGGCTTCACAGGCTGACCCGTTCGCTCCAGATAAACGAGATGCGGAAGAACATATACAAATCGGAATGCAGATCGAGCATATCGCTGCCGCTGTTGACTTTGCGATCGGCGTAGTTTTGGCTGCGGCAGTAACAATCCACGGCGTTGATGAGCGGAGCCGGTATTTTGTAGGTGTCGTAGTAGCTTTCCGGGAAGGCATGGAAGCCTTTTGCGCACTCATGGTAATGCGGATGGCTGCATTCCTGCTCGAAGTAGTTTATCACCAGTTCGCGCAGGGAACTGCCGAAGGTGGCGCGATGAATGAAGTTGCTGACGAGGGAATCTTTCATAACTTCGGCAATCTTCTCTTGGATTTGCTTTTTTGCAGCGCCTTCGGCGCAGTAATACTTTGCCACGTAGAACAGATTTGCGTAGAAATCCAGATGGGCGGCCATGTGTCGTCGGTAGTCCGAGTTTTCGCAGCCTTCAGCCACCTGCTCGCAGATGCAGTCGCGCAAGCGCCGGTAATCTTCATTTTCTGATTGCCAATTGTTATGGAGCGTATAGCTCTGCAGCCGCTCGGCGTTGTAGCAGCGAGAGCGCATGGTGTAGATCAACCGGAGCAGCGCGACGAAATTTTCGTTGGTTCCCAGCAGAATGCGGTGCGGCTCGTAGCGGCGGCTGGCCAGCAGACGCATAAGGTTGTCGTTTTCTTTGTGCAGCGCTTCCAGATCGGGATCGCCCACTTTGATGTGCTCCACGTCGCCAACGAGCCAGCGCGGGTTTTCGGCCAAAAGCATAAAGATGCGCAGCAGCAGGTTTTTGGCGGCGGTCTCTTTTTTGTCCAGGTTTTCCTTGCTTGTTTTCAGGCTTCTTTCGTCGTTTGCGATTTGCCTGCTCAGCTCGATTATTGCATCGTTATTTTCGTTTTGAAAGGCCGCTGCCTGGTCCACATAAAGCCCCGGGAGTGCTGTTTCGAGTCTTTCGATCTCTGGTCGAAGTCTCTCTATTTCTGCCCATCGCGAAGAACCTGACAACACATCGGAGACGCCTGGTGTATCCAGCAGGTCGGGTGTGGGGTTTTGATTCGTATGCAGCCACGCCAAAACAGCGTTGCGCAGCCTCAGCAGCTCGCTCACCAGCGTGTTGAAATCAGGTTCCACTAAATTCCCGTTATTCGGCAGAATGAATTGCATCAGGGTGTTTTGCAACGACGTGCTCTGATAAGTTTCGTCTTTCAGCTGCGCCAAGAGCTTTTCCGCTTTCGCAAAGCGGGTATACCAGTCGGTGAGAAAATTTTCCAGCATCCGCGTTTTCAGGATCAGCGGGTTGTTGGTGGTCAGGGCATATAGGCCGACATGGATAAAGTTTGCCTGGTTGCGCAGCAGCTTGCGCACTTTGTTTAGCTCGGAGCTGCGGTAGCGGGAGAAATCGGGCTGCACCATGGTCATTTGCAGCATTTTGAACGGATCGTATTCGATATGCAGCAGCAGACGATCGGGGGGCTTTTCGTAGTTGAGGGGGCCGATCGGAGGGCCTTCGCCGGTCAGGTCGTCCGCATAATTGGGCAGGAAAAGCAAGTTGGTGGGGTCGTGCCGCTCTTCGTTGTAGGAGGCGCGGTAGAAATGAATGCGGTAGCAGTGTTTTACGTGGTTGATTTTGCGGTACGCGATATCTTGCAGCAGAAAGAAGGCGTTGTCGGGCGGAAGGCCGGTTGTTTCCGCCTGCGTTTGCTTGCGCTCCCAAAGAGCGGAGATGGATTGGGGAGGGTTCGTTTCTTCGCAGCCGCAAAGGTAGATTTGATCGCTCAGGCCAGACCAGCGGCCGTCTTCGAGGCCGCGCCTCCAGACGGCGGGGGGCTGGGTTTCGTCGCTGCGCAGGGACGCCAATTTGCATTCTACGATTGGCATATGGCATCTTTGGCAGATGCGAAGGCTGCGGTTGGTGCGGATATTGAAATATACCCGGCCCCACTCCTGGATGTCGTCGACAAAGCGCAGCAGGAAGGACAGGGGGTTGCGGTAATACACCCCGCGATGGTAGCGGAAGGCCGCCGGGTCGTCGTCGATAACGGTATAGCGGAGCGTATGGTCGAAGATCATCAGCGCCGCCACTTCAATCGCTGCGCTGTCGAGCGCATCCATGCGCTGGATCGCGCCGTTTTCGTAAAAATACAGCAAAAACGCCAGCGCAGACAGCGCGCCATGGACTTTTTTTGCCACGGCGTCGCGGATGGCGGTTGCTTCCACGACGCGGAACAGCAGCGAACCGGACAGCATGCCGTTGATTTCTGTAAAGTGATCGAGGCTTTCGATGAAGAAATGCGCGGTTGGGATCATCTCGGACAGGTTTTCTTTGTTGCGCAGGGTATACGCGATGGGGTAGCCGAGATCGTGAAATAACCCGGCCATCACGATGGCTTCGTACATGGTGACGCGCAGGATTTCTTTCCGGGCATATTCCATCAGGCGCTCGTACATGCGGCGCTCCCTTGGATGGTTCGAATAGCAGCCGGTCTCCATATGGTTGATGATCCGCTCCGCCGCGGCCTTGTTCTGTTCAAGCGCGCCGTCGGCGTCTTCTTCTGTTTGTTCCCCGTTTTTGTTTTCCAGCCAGCGAAGTTCGGCCAGCCGCAAATAGATTTGCAGCCAGTCGCGCTGGTGCTCCATATGGTGCGCCATGCGATCGGCCTGCTTATTGAGGTAGGCGTTGATGTTCACGTTGGACTGCATGAAGTCGCGGAGAAGGCGCTGTTCCAGGTTGGGCACTTCCGCGAGCAGGCGCACCATGGAATACGCGTCTTTCACCTGGTGGATAAAGTGATCGCGGTAATGATTGAATTCCTGTTTGTCATCGTAGATTTCCATGTGCATCAGCCATTCGTAGGAAAAATATTTGATGTTGAACAGGCGGGTCAGGCCTTCGACCGAAAGCATGCGGGTGATGATTTTATCGCGCACCTGGTGCACAACGTCGGTGAAGAGATCGATTGGCTCCGCGGTGCCATAGATGAGCTTCAGATTTTCGTGGGTTTTGCCCGCGTCGTCGTCGCGCCCGGCCATGGGGCCGAAGGTTTCTTCGTAGCGGTGGATGCGGTTGAGCAGTTCCAGCTCTTTCTCGTGAAATTCGCCGCCGGGATTGCTGGGCTGCAAGCCATATTTGAGCAGGAAAGGGTCAACGGTGTTCAGGTACTCCAGCATTTCTTCGTCGGAAAATGTGAAGTAGGGCAGGTTGGTTTGGCCCTGCAAAGACATATTCGTTCCCCCTTTTCTTAAATGCTTACGCTGGTGGGCGCACCAGCGGTTTCGGCGTTATACCAGGGCGTTCCTATAGCAATGTTGTCGCCCAGTTTTACAAAGCACAGCGGCAGATCGCAGCGGCGCCAAGGTTCGGAAGTGGATTCTTCCAGTTCCTCATCGGGGTTGGTGGTTTTGAAGATGCAAAGCATGGTTTCGGTCAGGGGGTGCCTTTCGTTGGCTGAGTTTTGGCTAATACTATTCCGCAATTAACCCATAGACAAAATCCAATCGCGGCCGG
>JAIRPV010000016.1 GCA_031256825.1 Oscillospiraceae bacterium
AACTTCATGGTCACCAAAACGACCGACGTCGTGGAGCACATCGCCGACGACTGGGTGGCCGGCTCGGCCATGGCGGCAGTGCCCTCGTCCGACACCACGACCTACCCCGGCGACTATCATCTCGACGGCGACACCGAAGAGTGCGACTACACGCCAGCGCTTTGGGATGGCACCGCGTCAGACCTCGCCAGCGGCGCGAACTCGCAGCTCTTCCGGGAATATGTGGAAATTGCGTTCGATAGCGACGTGCGCTTTTTGAGCGACGGCGACCCCATCGATCAAGGCCCCTATTGGCTGATTGACGACGTAACCGAAAATATGTACGCCTACTGGATGGAACCGCTCGCGCCGCAGACCCAAACTACCGATTACACCACCGAGATCACCCTCGTGGCCAGCCCCAACGGCGACGACCCCGCGGGCGTGGCCTACCCGCTCAACTTCTACTACGCCCTCCACGCCGACCTCGACCCGACGCTGCAGGACGCCCCCTGGCAGGGCATGGACCCCACCATCGAGCCAAAACTGTTCCCGCCGACCGCAACGCCAACGCCGCCAACGCAAAAGCTTCGCATTGTTCCGGAGATTGAAAACAGCATTTTCTACAACCTCTCAACAAGCGCGTATGCGATTGCTAACGACGGAACGCTTTATAGCTGGGGCTTCAACTATTTGGGCACGCTGGGCGACGGAACGACCAATAACGCGCTCAGCCCCGTACACTTAGATGCTTCCAACTTCGGCGGAAGAAAGGTAGAAATGCTCGCAGGCGGGAATTATTCCGCACTCGCGCTGGATGAAGACGGCAACGTTTGGGCATGGGGATCTCACTATACTGGACTTCTGGGCGATGGGGTCGCCGCGACAGCCCCGAGACTCAGTCCCGCTATGATTGACATGTCTGCACTGGGTGGGCGAAAAATCGTCAAAATCAGCAGCTTTCATGGCTCTAATGTTCTTGCGCTCGCAGACGATGGAACGCTTTGGGCTTGGGGCGCTAACGACTGCGGCCAAGTCGGCGACGGCACAACCGATTTCAGAAACCGCCCGGTGCAAGTGCCCTGCGACTTTGATGGTCAGGCAATCGTTTCGTTCTGCACGGGAGATCTCTACTCTATTTTGGCCACAGCAGACGGCTCCGTGTGGGTTTGGGGCGACAACACTAATAGTGGTGGGCACATGATAAACGGCATTAATAGTCTCAGTCCAATTAAGCTAGATCAGGCATTGTTTGAGGGCAAGCCGATCAAAAAAGTGTACGAGTCCTTTTACAACGGCTTTGCCATTGCGGAAGATGGCACGGTTTATGGTTGGGGCAATAACGAATCCGGCGCGATGGGAGATAATTTCGCAACCTGGCCAAGTGCCTCAACGCCCACAAAACCGGCCTGCGATTTTGACGGCGAAAAGGTTGTCATGATCTCCGCCGGAGACGAGCATGTGTTGGCCTTGACCGAAAGCGGAACGCTCTGGGTTTGGGGCAGCGCCGCGCGCCAAGGCCAGTTGGGAATTGGAAGTTACGATGAGGCATCCACGCCTGTCAAGATCAATACCTTTGGCGGCAAAAAAATCATCACGATTGGCGCAGGGTATCGGACTTCCTATGCGGTCGACGAAGACGGCTATCTATGGTGTTGTGGAAATAATATGCAAGGTCAGTACGGCAACGGAACAACAGATTGTTCCACTACCTTCGTGCAGACGATAAATCCGCCTTTCCGTCAGCTATCCGCAACGCCCTGACCCGCGCAAACGAAAGCGCCCCCGGCCGGGGGGGACGAGGGCGCTTTCTCCCCGAGGAACCTGCTCCATATCCCTTAAAGGACGTGAACCACAATGGGCATAAAAAAGCAACAAAAACGATTGTTCGTAACGCTGGCGCTGCCGGTGCTTTCGCTGTTTTTGGCGCTGATAGTCGTCATCCAGCCCGCTCTGGCCTGGAGCGGCTCGAAGCTGCACAAAACCAGCGTGCTCAGCGCGCGGCGCAGCTACGCCACAGTGGAACTGATCAAACGTTCGCTGAACCTGCAAGGCGAGGCGGGCGGGCGCGTGGCGGGCGCGGAATTTTATCTGTTCCAAAAAACGCCGCAGGGCGATGTACAAATCGGCAGCCGCATGGTGACCGACGCGCAAGGGTTGGTGCGAGCGCCGCGCCTGACCGAGCCGGGCGAGTATTTTTTCCTTGAGGCCGCGCCGGCCTACGGCTACGATTACCTGCAAAATGGCGAAGGCGATCCGGTCAACGCCTATCCGTTCGCGGTTCCGCAAGAGATGAACCCGTTGCAGCCCATCTTTGTTGAGGCGTTCAACTATCATCTCGAAGGAGCGATAACTGTCACAAAAGAGCTGCAAAACAGCGATCAATCGCCGCTCACGCCGGAGCAGCTGGCGCTCGATTTTGCGTTTAAAGCCGAGTTTTCGCAGCCCGGCAGCTACGTGTTTTCCGTCGACGGCGCAACGGCGCAAGCATTGCCGGCAGACGGGCGGTTCTGTCTAAAGCACGGCCAAACCGCGCAATTCACCAACATCCCCATCGGCACGGAATACACCGTTACCGAAGAACCGCCTGAAGGCTACGCCGTCGCGAGCGAAAATCACCACGGCGTACTGACATTCGAAGGCGTGGCCGCGAAATTCACCAATACCTGGCAGGTAATCCCGCCGGATCCCACCCCGGATCCCCCGCCGCCCGAGTGGCCCGATCCCACACCGGATCCCACGCCGCCCGATCCGCCTCCCCCGCTCCCCCCGCCGCCCGAAACCTGGCTCACCGTCCACAAATCCGTGCTGGGCGACGTGCCCGAAAGCGAGCGCGATCGCCAATTCCGCTTCACCGTGACCATCAACGGAACGCCGCAGACCATTTTATTGCGCGCGGGCGAAACCAGCGAAAAATTCGCGCTGCCCTTCGGGGCCGTCTGGGACATCCGCGAGGACGATTTGCTGGCGGAAGGCTGGGCCTCCGCCGGGCTGCTCTTCGGCAGCGGCATTGCCCTGGGGCTGCCCGTTATGGCGATGCAGTTCAACCGCTACATCGGCGTGCCAACGATTGAAATCAAGGGCGAAAAAACCTGGGATCGCTCGGCGGATCCAAAGGCCGCGCTGCCCGACGCGATTACAATTTTGCTCAAACACGGCGCCCTTGTGGTTGAAGAGCAAACCGTAAAACCCGACGAAGAGGGGCGCTGGCGCTACAGCTTCACCGCGCCGGAGCGCGACAAAGCCGGCAATGTGATCGAGTATCACGTCGAAGAAGTGCCGGTGGAAAACTACAGCGCAAAAGCAGACGGCTGGAACATAATAAATACTTACGTTCCGCCGCCGGAAAACCCGCCCGGCTCGGAGCCAGGCACGCCAGATAACGAGGTATTTTCGCCCAGCAGAAACCCGAAAACCGGCGACAGCGCAGCGCTGCCCCTGTCCGCGTTCTGCGTCATGCTGCTGGCAACCGCCGGGGCCTGGCTGAGCAGGAAAAAGCGAGAATAAACCCAACCGACCGCGCTCCAAGAAGGGGCGCGGTTTTTTTGGGAAGACCCACTTTTTGTTTGAACGGGCGCGCCATGTTGCGAAATGATTTTCTGTGGTAAATCACCACAATAGGGGCAGGATCAGAAGGGCTTTTCGGCGTGCGCTCATTTACAATAGTTCGAAATTTCGGAATGGCAAACCGTTTTTTGACCCCTTTGCAGCGCCATATTCCAGTATTCCGAAATTTCGGAATCTTGTGAAAACGCCCCAAAGCGTGACTGAACGGCACATTTCTTTTGACAAGCGATCCTGTTCGCGAAGTCATTTTTGGCGGCAAATGATCATGCGCGCGCGACAGCGGATCTCTTAAGTTGAAAGCTTGGGAGCTATTGGCGCACAACAACTGGCACCTCGCCAGCGCCGCCATGTTGTATGGCAAAGGCCTTCAGCACCGGCTCGTTTTCCGCCAGCGACAGAATCAGATACACGGCCGTTGGGTCATAAGCCAGCCGGATGTCTTCCGGCGAGGGCCGGGCGGGCGTTGCAGGGTGGCTGTGCCAGTTGCCCAACAACCGCCAACCTGCCGCGCGCGCGGCTTTTAGGGCCGCAAGCTGCTCCTTCGGGTCGAGCGAAAAATGCGCCGGGCTTGCGTCGATGTTCGTCAAAAAATACACTTTTTTGACTTCCCCCTCCAACCCCGCAACCAGCCCGCAGGCCTCGTTGGGCAGCTGCGCGCGGGCATGGGCAACGATGGCGTCGAAATCGCTCTGCTTTAGTTGGATAGACAAAGTTCACACACCGCCTGTTCGTAATCAAATGGCTTTTGAATTGAGGGTTCTTCGCCGCAGACCGGGCAGCTCTTGCGCCTTGGCACTTTGATTTTGCGAAACTCCATCTTCAGTGCGTCGTAGGTCAGCAGCGCGCCTGTTAGCAAATCGCCCTGGCCGAGGATATACTTCACGGCTTCCATTGCTTGCAGGGAGCCAATCACGCCGCCCATTGCGCCAATCACCCCGGCCTGCTTGCAGGTGGGCACAGCTTCCGGCGGCGGCGGTTCCTGGAAGATACAGCGGTAGCACGCTCCGGCCCCCGGCACATAGGTTGTCAGCTGACCCTGAAAGCGGAGGATCCCCGCGTGGCTGAAGGGCTTCCCCGCCAGCACGCACGCGTCGTTGATCAGGAATTTTGCCGGAAAATTGTCCGTGCCGTCCAAAATAAAATCGTAATCGCGGATGAGATCAAGAATATTTTCTGCGCTGACGAATTGATCATAGGCGTTCACATGAATCTCCGGGTTGATCGCCAGCATGGTTTCTTTTGCCGAAAGCACTTTCTCTTTGCCAAGGTCGGGCGTGGTATGAATCACCTGGCGCTGAAGATTCGAAAGATCCACAACGTCCGCGTCCGCAATGCCGATCGTGCCCACGCCCGCCGCCGCAAGATAAAGCGCCGCCGGCGCGCCGAGGCCGCCCGCGCCGATGATCAGCACCTTTGCGCCCAGCAGCTTTTTTTGCCCTTTTACGCCCACTTCTTTCAGCAGAATGTGCCGGGAATAGCGTTCCAGCTGTTCGTTTGTAAAAGCCATCAAATTTGTCCCCCGCCCATAAAATAGAGGAATTCCACGCTGTCACCTTCGTGCAGAACGGTGCTTTGAAACGCGCCCTGCTCCACGAACTCGTCGTTGAGCGAAACTGTCACATATTCCGGGGTTTCCACGTTTTCCAGCGCAATCAGCCGCGCAATGCTCAAGCCGGCGCCGCAGCTCTTTTTTTCGCCCGCAACTGTGATTGTCATATCAGTCTTCCGCCTTTCTTACCAATAAAGTATAGGTTCCGTCGTTGTTGCCGCGCAGGTTCAGCACCTGATGCCCCTCTTCCTTTAGGCTGCGGGGCACGTTGCGCACGGGCTCGCCTTCGTTCATGCGGATTTCCAGTTCTTCCCCAACTTCCAGTTCTTCCAGCGCAACCTTCGTTTTCACGAACGTCACCGGGCACACCACGTCCGTAATGTCCAAAAATTCAGCCATACACTGCCTCCCGTATATAAGCGTTGAAGAAATCCCAGCCCGCCCGCTCAATGCACACGCGGAAGCGTTCGCCGGGCGCGCCGTAGGCATCAAAAAAATCCAGCGCCGCGTCGGCGGCTTTGAACAGCTCTTCTTTCGTGCGCAAAAGCGGCAGAGACGCCTCGCCCTTTGCAATCAAGTTGCCGAAGGTTCCGCCAAAGCGCAACGCGTAGCCCGGCTCGCCGCGCCAAGCGCCGAACGGGCAGCTTTTAACGCAGCGCCCGCAGTGGTTGCACTTTGCGCTGTCGAGCAAAATTGCGCCGTCTGCCTGGGCAAGCGCGCCTTCGCGGCACGCGGGGACGCAAACGCCGCACAGCGTGCACGCTTCCCTGTCCCAGGCAATGGCATAGCCGCCCTTCACGCCCAGATCGTTTTCTTCCGCTTTCAGGCAATTGTTCATGCAGCCGGTGACGCCAAATTTAGAACCCATACGCAAAGAATTGACAAGGCGAGAAAGAAGTGATATAATAGAGAAACAAAGCAAGAAAAAGGGGGAAAGAAGATGGGATACACAACGGATTTGACGGACGAACAATGGGA
>JAIRPV010000042.1 GCA_031256825.1 Oscillospiraceae bacterium
CGCCTTTGCGGCTTCATATTCCGCTTCGCTCATGTGGTATACTTTCATTTTCTTCACCCTCTGCTATTATACCACATCTTCGCGCTGTTGTCTATAGGTTTGTCGGGGGATAGTATTAGGTATTTATTGTACCACATATTTCATATTTTTGCAAGAGGTTCCCCGCAGCATCCGCTTTTGCAAGAACAACTTCATTCCCTGCAAAAAATCCTGCAAAAAATCCAAACATTCCAGCTGAAATGAATTTTTTCTCGAATTTCGCTTGCAAAATTCGTTCGTTTATGATACAATTAATTTTAGACTATGTAATTTAAGGAGGTTGACTCATGGCATTGACAAAAAATCCAACCATACTCGCTTGGCTGGAAGAACAGCTGGCGCTGGTGCAGCCAGAAAAAATTGTTTGGATCGACGGGAGCGAAGCGCAGCTCAACGAACTGCGCGCCGAAGCGCTTGCCAGCGGGGAACTGCAAAAGCTCAACGATGAACTGCTCCCCGATTGCTACCTGCACCGCACGGCGCTCAACGACGTGGCCCGTGTGGAACACAGAACGTTCATCTGCGCGCCCACGAAAGAGCAGGCCGGGCCAACGAACAACTGGATGGATCCGCAACAGGCCTATGCGCTGCTCAAAGGCATCGCGAAAGGGAGTTACAAGGGCCGCACGGCTTATATTATCCCTTATAGCATGGGCCCCGTCGGTTCGCCGTTCAGCAAAGCGGGCGTGGAACTGACCGACAGCATCTACGTGGTGTTGAATATGGCCATTATGACCCGCGTTGGCACGCCGGTGTTCGAAGCGCTGGGCGACAGCGACGACTGGGTGCGCGGGCTGCACTGCCGCTGCGGCATTGTGGAAGAAGATCGCTATATCTGCCAGTTCCCGCAGGATAACACAATCATCAGCGTCAATTCCGGCTACGGCGGGAACGTGCTGTTGGGAAAGAAGTGCTTCGCGCTGCGCATCGCCAGCTATCAGGGCTACCGGGAGCAGTGGCTGGCGGAGCACATGCTGATTCTGGGCGTCGAAAATCCGCAGGGCGAAGTCCGCTATATCTGCGCGGCGTTCCCGAGCATGTGCGGCAAAACAAATCTGGCCATGCTCATTCCGCCCGAAAGCTACCGCAAAAAGGGCTATAAAGTCTGGTGCGTAGGCGACGACATCGCCTGGATCCGGAAGGGGGCCGACGGGCGGCTCTATGCCATCAACCCAGAAAACGGGTTCTTTGGCGTGGCCCCCGGCACCAACGCCAAGAGCAACCCCAATGCCCTGGAG
The DNA here is from genome assembly GCA_031256825.1 of Oscillospiraceae bacterium. Lineage (GTDB taxonomy): Bacteria > Bacillota > Clostridia > Oscillospirales > Acutalibacteraceae > WRMQ01. Next base: position 1,278 of record JAIRPV010000042.1, read on the forward strand.
GCCACGCGGCGCGGGACGATCTTCACCAACGTAGCGCTGAATCTTGACGACAATACCGCCTGGTGGGAAGGTCTCGACAAAAATCCCCCCGCAAACGCCATCGACTGGAAAGGCAACCCCTGGAACGGCAAAGAAAGCGCCGAAAAAGGCGCGCATCCCAACAGCCGCTTCACAGCCCCCGCAAAAAATTGCCCGTGCATCAGCCCAGAATTCGAGAATCCGCAGGGCGTGCCGATTTCCGCGTTTGTCTTCGGCGGCCGCCGCGCGAAGCTCACCCCGCTGGTGTATCAGGCGCGCGACTGGAACCACGGCGTGTTCGTCGGCTCTGCCATGGCCTCTGAAACCACCGCCGCCGCCGCGGGCGCGGTTGGCGTTGTTCGCCGCGATCCCATGGCCATGCTGCCGTTCTGCGGCTATAATATGGCCGAATACTGGCAGCACTGGATTGATATCGGCGCGGCGCTGGAACCCGAAAAAGCGCCAAAAGTCTTCAACGTCAACTGGTTCCGCAAAGATGAAGAGGGCAACTTTATGTGGCCCGGCTTTGGCGATAACCTGCGCGTGCTCGACTGGATTCTTGACCGCTGCGAAGGCAAGGTCGGCGCGGTTGAAACCCCCATCGGCTTTGTGCCCCGGGCGGAGGACGTCAACCTGGAAGGCATCGAGAGCGAAGTCAGCGCCGAAAGCCTGAAGGCCATGCTGGAAGTTGACCCGGCGCTGTGGCAGACGGAAGCGGAAGGCATCGCGGAATTCTACGCGAAATTTGAGGGCAAAGCGCCGAAAGAACTGCAAGACTGCCTGGAGGCATTGAAGGCAAAACTGCGCTGAAGCGTTTGACAAAGCCCCATATCCTGCGCAATTATGGCGTGGAGAAATCCACACCATGATTGCGCGTCAGGAGGTATCCTATGTACCGCCATCCCGATATCGACAATGGCTGTGCCTTCGACTGGGAGCGTGCTTCGGTTGATTACGCAAAATACCGGGATATCTACCCCGCTTCGTTCTATGAGCGGCTGCGCGAGTTCGGTATTGGGCTGCCCGGCCAGCATGTGCTTGATCTGGGCACCGGCACAGGCGTTTTACCCCGGGCCATGGCTCCGGCCGGCGCGCGTTTTACGGGCGTAGATATTTCCGTCGAACAAATCGAACAAGCGCGGGCGCTTTCAGCGGGCCTGCCCATTGCGTATCTCGTGCGCCCGGCAGAGGAAATTGATTTCCCGCCGGGAACGTTCGACGCGGCCACAGCCTGCCAGTGCTTTCCCTATTTTGATCGCGCGGCGCTTCTGCCAAAAGTGCACCGGGCGCTGAAACCCGGCGGGCGTTTTGCCATTTTGAGCATGACATGGCTGGTGGAGGAATCCGGCGTTGTTGCGGAAAGCGAGCGGCTGGTACTGAAATACAACCCCAACTGGACGGGCGGAAACTTCCCGAAGATGCTGTCGCTGCCTGTGCCGCGCTGGGCCGCGCCCTTGTTTGAAGTCCTGCCGGGGGCGCTTTACTGCGAAGACGTGCCCTTTAGCCGCGCGGCTTGGCATGGCCGCATGCTGGCCTGCCGCGGCATTGGCGCTTCCAACTTGTCCCGGGAGCAAATTGCCGCGTTCGAGGCGGGGCACTTGGCCTACCTTGCAACGCTGCCGGAATGTTTCACAATCCCTCACCAGATGATGATGGTGATCCTGAAAAAGCAATAGCCGCCTATGAGCAGCCGTTGGCGCCAAATTCTGTCCGACTTCAACAACACACCTGGAGGTTTTCATGAAAGCCATCATCACCGTCCTCGGGCGCGACCGCGTGGGGATCATTGCGGAAGTTTGCGCCTTTCTTTCCGCGCGGCAGATCAATATTCTGGATATTTCGCAGACCATCGTGCAGGGGTTCTTCAACATGATCATGATCGTAGACATGGGCGAAGAAGCCGCCGCGCAGTTTGAGCAGACCGCGCGCGATCTGCGGCAACTGGGGCTGCAATCCGGGCTGGAAATCAAATTGCAGCACGAGGAGATTTTTAACTCGATGCACCGGATATAGCGGCCCAGCCTTCCCAGACGCATTCCGCCTGAAGCGTGCCGTTGCTCGCGTCGGCCAGTTTTGCCCCGAACAACTCCGCGCGATCAGCGGCAACGCTCAGCGTCATTTTGACAAGTTCCCCAAACTCCGTTTCCATAATTGCGCCGCCGCAGGCCAGAACAAGGCTTTGCAGGCGGCGATAAAAATCATACCCGCAAACCACGCGCAGCCGCCGCGTTTGCGCCATTGTTACGAGATCCGCCGCCTCGATTGCCGCCTTGCAGGCCCCGGCATAGGCCCGCGCCAGGCCGGGAGCGCCGAGCAGCGTGCCGCCGAAGTAGCGCGTGACCACCACGGCGCAATTCTCAATCCCCTCTTTTTGCAGAACATCCAGTATGGGCAGCCCGGCGGTGCCCTGGGGTTCGCCGTCGTCGGAATACCGCCGCTGCCCGCCCCGCAGGTAATAGGCCCAAACGTTGTGGCTCGCATCCCAGCAGCGGCGTTTTGTTTCATCCACAAACCCGGCCGCCTCTTCCGGTGAGGCAGCTGGGATGATTGTTGCGATAAAGCGCGACTTTTTGACTATCATTTCCGCTTGCGCGGGGGCAGAGATGGTTTTGTAGGGAACGCCGCTCACTGCTCCACCCCCGTCTCGAACCAGAACACGCTGCCCTGCCCAACCACGCTTTCCACTCCGTAGCGCGCGTGGTGCAGGCGCAGAGCCGTTTGGACGATGGAAAGCCCAAGGCCGCTGCCGGCGGTGTCGCGCTGATGGGGCCGCGAAGATTTATAGTAGCGCTGCCAAATGTGTTCGAGTTCCTCCGGGGGAATGCCCGTGCCGTGGTCTTCCACCTCCACCCGGGCCGCCTTGCTGTCGGCCATCAGGCGGATCCACACCGTTTGATCGTTGCCTACATGATTAAGGGCGTTGGCAATCAGGTTATAAGCCGCGCGGGAAAGCAGCGCCGCGTTGCCTGGAACCGTCACAGATTCGGCAATATCCAGCGCAAAAGCAACGCCCCGCTGCTCGCGCAGCGCGTGGAAACGATCAGCGGTTTCGTGCAAAAGCAGATCAAGGCGGACAGGGGCCATGGCAATTTCGTCGGCCTGCTCCAGCTTCGACATTTCCAGCAGCTCGTTGACCATACTGGTCAGGCGGTCGCTCTCCTCAATCACCTTCGCGCAGTGAGCCGCGCGCTTTTCGGGGTTGTCGCCGGAAACATCCCGCAGCATCTCGCCGTACATCTTGATGATGGTCAGCGGCGTTTTTAAGTCATGAGACACATTGGCCAGCAGTTCCCGCCGGTATTGCTCCGCTTTGGTGAGTTCCCGCGTGGCGCGCAGCAGCTCGTCGCTCAGCTGCGCAATTTCGGCATAATCCGCTTTTTTCAGCGCGGGCCGGAATTCGCCTTTGGCCAAGCCCTTCGCGGAATCGGTCAGGCGCAGGATGGGGCGGGAAATGTGCTTGCTGAGCAGCCATGCGGTGCCGGCAGAAAACAGCAGCAAAACCGCCGTAATCAGCAAAAACTGCGCGGCCATCACCGAACGCGTCGCGTCGGAAGGCGGGATGGGGCTGGTGACATAGAGATACCGTTCCCCGCTGGGGCTGGGCGTAACGCGGGCAATGTAGACCACCTGGCCGCCCTGCCGATCGCTGACAGTATAACAAAGTTCTTTCTCGGTCTGCGAAAATGATTCCATTCGGCCGCCGTTAATGCTGAACAGCGTGCCGAAGCCGTCGTAGTTGCCCAAAATCCAGCCGCCACCGTCAACCAATAAAATGCGCAGGTTGCGGTTCAGGGCATATTGCCGAAGATCGCGGCTGAAATCTTTCTGATTTTCATATGCCTGCACAATCGCGCGGCCCGTGCGGAGCAGTTCCATCCGGCGCACAGTGTAATAAAAAGAATTGAACAGGGCGAATTGCAGCACCAAAAGCACAGCCAAAATGCAGACGGAAAAGCCGGTCAGCCAGAGCCAGCTTTGGAGCACAAGAGGGCGGCGCCTGCGCCCTGCGCCTTGCTTACTCAAACCGATATCCCACCCCTCGAATGGTTACGATATGCGTTTCATACGGCCCCAAATGCTGGCGCAACACCTTGATGTGGGTATTGACTGTGGAATCTTCGCCAAAAAAATCGTAACCCCAAACGGCGCTGAGCAGCTTTTCGCGGCTGAGGGCAATGTTGCGGTTGCGCACCAGATAAAACAGCAGCTCGTACTCTTTTGGCGTCATCTCCACGCGCGCGCCGTCCACCTCCACCGTGCGGGCGGTCATGTCGATAACCAGGCCGTCGATCTTATGGATTTCGTTGGGCGGCTGGGCGTGGCTTGCAGGTTTGCTCCGCCGGACAAGCACATTCAGACGCGCCAGCAGTTCTTTGGGCGAAAACGGCTTCGTCACATAGTCGTCGATGCCCAGATCAAAGCCGTGCAGTTTGTCGTATTCTTCGCCGCGCGCGGACAGCATGAGCACCGGGATATCTTTTTCCCGGCGAATTTCTTTGCAGGCGGTAAAGCCGTCCATGCGGGGCATCATGATGTCCATGACAATTACGTCGAAATCCCGCGCGCGGCATAACGCCACGGCTTCCATGCCGTCTTTGGCCTGGGTAACGTCGTAGCCCAGGAACTCGGCATACTCCGCGAAGCCCTCGCGAATGGCGTCCTCATCGTCAACGAATAAAATATGAAACATCAGCGTTCCGCCTCCCTTCTGCTGATAGTATAACACACCACGATGGAGAAGTCATGGGGGAAACATGAAAGTTGGGTGAAAAGGGGGAGCCGGTTTGGAACCGCCGAGTTATCCTATTATATTCCGCATGCTGCCGCCTGTCAAGCGGTTTTTTTATTTTTTTTGCAGGAGATCGGCCTTTTTCTGCGTATATCTAAGTAGGAGGGGAGGGATCGCTGTGCCGGATACCATACGCGAGCAATTGTGCGCGCGCGAACACCAAACGCTGGCCACGCGCGCGGCCTTTTCAGACTGCTCCCGCGGCCGCCAGCGGGAAGAACCCGCATGCAGCCTGCGCACGTCGTTCCAGCGCGATCGCGACCGCATCCTGCACTGCAACGCATTCCGGCGCCTCAAGCACAAAACGCAGGTCTTTTTGTCGCCCGAAGGCGATCACTACCGCACCCGGCTGACGCATACCCTCGAAGTTTCACAAATTGCGCGCACCATCGCGCGCGCGCTGCGGCTCAACGAGGATCTGACGGAGGCCATTGCCCTGGGGCACGATTTGGGCCACACACCCTTCGGGCACGCGGGCGAACGGGCTTTGCAGCAATGCTGGTCGCCTGAATTCCGCCACTATGAGCAAAGTCTGCGCGTGGTGGATAAGCTCGAAAAAAACGGTTGCGGCCTGAACCTCACCTACGAAGTGCGCAACGGGATTGTGCGGCACACCGTCGATCCGCCGGCGGACACCCTGGAAGGGCAAACCGTGCGCCTGGCCGACCGCGTGGCCTATATCAACCACGACATCGACGACGCGATCCGCGCGGGCGTCATCCGGGAGGAAGACATTCCGGCGTCTGTTCACCAAACGCTGGGCACAAGCAAATCCATGCGGCTCAACACACTGGTGAGCGCCTGCGTGCAAGCCAGCCAACCCGCGCTCGCGCCCGGCTCCCGCGCGCTGATTTGCCTGCCGCCGGAAATCAACGCGGGGTTCGAGTTGCTGCACGCGTTTATGTTCGGGCACGTCTACACCAACCCCGTCTGCAAAAGCGAAGAACACAAGGCGATTGACATGGTTATCTGGCTTTATCAATATTTTTCAGGGCGCCCGGATCAATTGCCCGGCGAATACCACGATATCATGGAAAGCGACGGCCCGGAGCGCGCCGCCGTGGACTATATCGCGGGCATGACCGACCGATTTGCCGTGCAGGTGTTCGGGGATTGCTTTGTGCCGAAGGGCTGGGGGCTGCGCAACTGAGGGCAGCCGCGCCGCCCGGCGGAACACATAGCGGCGCAACCATTGTTTTGGCAAAGGAGGAGAGAGCCATTGCTATCCCGGATAGTTACTTACAGGAACTAAAAAGCCGCGCGGACATAGAGCAGCTCATCTCCCCGTATGTCAGCCTGCGGCGCAGCGGGCGGACGCTGATGGGCCTGTGCCCGTTCCACAACGAAAAATCGCCATCCTTTGCCGTTTATCCCGATAGCAACTCCTTTTATTGCTTTGGCTGCGGCGCGGGGGGCGACGCTGTGTCGTTCCTGATGCGCATGGAGCGGCTGGACTACCTGGAGGCCGTAAAAGCGCTGAGCCAGCGCGTTGGCATGCAGCTGCCGGAGGATCACTACGACGACGGGCTGGCAAAGCGCCGCATGCGCGTGCTTTCAGCCAACCGGGAGGCCGCGCGTTTTTTTCACGCACAGCTGCGGGAAGAGCAGGGCCGGGCAGGGCTGCAATATTGGCTGGAACAGCGAAAGCTCAGCCCGCAAACCGTAACGCGCTTTGGGTTGGGCTACGCTCCGGAGGAATGGGGCGCGCTGCTGTGGCATATGCGCGCACAGGGCTACACGCCGGACGAATTGACGGAAGCCAACCTGGTCACCCGCAGCGAAAAAGAGGGGAAGACGCATTATTATGACCGGTTCCGCGGGCGCGTGATGGTGCCGATTCTGGACTTGCGGGGGAATGTGGTGGCGTTCGGCGGGCGGGTGCTGGATGACGGCAAGCCGAAATACATCAATACATCAGATACCCTGGCCTACAAAAAAGGCCGCGACATTTTCGCGCTGCACTTTGCCAAAAACACCGGAGCGAAGAGCCTGATCCTGGTGGAAGGCTACATGGATGTGATCGCGCTCCATCAGGCGGGTTTTCCGCAGGCGGTGGCCTGCCTGGGCACGGCGCTGACAGCGGAGCAGGCGCAGCTCTTGTCGCGCTACGCGGAGGAGGTGACGCTCTGCTACGACGCGGACGAAGCCGGACAGGCCGCCACGGAACGGGCGCTGCGTGTGTTGTCCAAAACCAATCTGAAGCTCAAGGTGGCGCGCCCGAGCGGCGGAAAAGATCCCGACGAAATGATCCGGACATACGGCGCGGAACGGTTCCGGCAATTGCTGGAAGGCGCGGCGAACGACATCGAATATCAGCTGCTGCGGGCGCGGGGCGGGCTGGAACTGGACACGCCCAACGGAAAAAACGCCTATCTGAATGAATGCGCAAAGATATTGGCCCGCTGCGGCAGCATCGCGCAGGATATCTACGCGGGACGGCTGGCGGAGGAACTGGGCGTTGGCAAAACGGCGATCCTGTCGCAAATTGCGCTCAGCCGCAAACGCGCCGAGCGGCAGCAGGAGCGGCAGGAACAGCGCAATCTGGCGCGCGTGCAGCAGGAACGCAGTTTGCGCATCGATCCGCGCCGGGCCGAGCGGCCCGCGGCAGCGCGGGCGGAAGAAATGATCCTCGGGCTGTTGCAGCTCTGGCCCGATTTTTACCCGAAGGCGCGGGACAAACTAAACGCGGGGATCTTTGTAACGCCGTTCAACCGGGAACTGGCAGCGAAGCTGCTGGGGCGGCTGGAAGCCGGGCTGGGAATCGATACGGAGCTGCTGACCGGAATGCTGACCGCCCAGGAATTGGACGAGGCCACACGCATGAAGATCGCCTGCCGGGCGCTGGAACGGCCGCTTGCCGAGTTCGAGGGCTGTCTGGAAGCCCTGCTGCGGGAAAAGCGCACGCACGCCGTTGACGCGGCGGCATTGGACGACAATGGCTACCGGGATTTGTTTGCGCAATTAAGACACGATGGAGGGACATAATATGGAAGAGAATCAAACCATACTTCCGCCGGAAGCACCGGAACCAGTTCCGGCTACCGGCGGCGCGGTGAAGGCGCTGATTGATAAGGGCCTGGCCACAGGCAAGCTCACCGCGCAGGAGATTGACGCAATTTTTCTGGATGCGGGAGTGGATCTGGATGAACTGGACTCGCTTTACGAAACACTGGAGAAAAAAGGCGTGGAGATCATCGACGACTTCGCCGATCTGACGCTTGACTTCGATTTGGAACCCAATAAAGACGTGGATTTAAGTTTGCCCGTCGACGACAAAAACCAACTGCTCGACGACCCGGTGAAAGTCTATCTGAAAGAGATTGGCCGGGTGCCGCTGCTCACCCCGGAAGAAGAGATTGAGTTGGCCATCCGCATTTCTGACGACGACGCCTATGCCAAAAAGCGGCTGGCGGAAGCGAATTTGCGCCTTGTGGTCAGCATCGCCAAGCGCTATGTGGGCCGGGGGATGCAGTTCCTCGATCTGATTCAGGAGGGGAACCTGGGGCTGATTAAAGCGGTGGACAAGTTCGATTACACAAAGGGGTTCAAGTTTTCCACTTATGCTACCTGGTGGATCCGGCAAGCCATCACCCGCGCGATTGCCGATCAGGCCCGCACCATCCGCATCCCCGTGCACCTTGTGGAAACAATCAACAAAGTGAAGAAGGCCAATACGCAGTTGCTGCACGAAAATGGCCGCGACCCCTCCATAGAAGAAATTGCGGCAAAGCTGGAAATGGATGTGCAGCGCGTGCGCGAAATCATGCGCGTGGCGCAGGAACCCGTGAGCCTGGAAACCCCCATCGGCGAAGAAGAAGACAGCCTGCTGGGCGACTTTATTCCCGACGAAGACGCGCCCGCCCCGGCCGACAAAGCCAGCATGCTGCTGCTCAAAGAGCAGTTGGGCGATGTGCTGAAAACGCTGACCACGCGGGAAGAAAAGGTGCTGGCAATGCGCTTTGGGCTGGAAGACGGCCACCCGCACACCCTGGAGGAAGTGGGGCGCGAGTTCAATGTAACCCGTGAACGCATCCGGCAGATAGAGGCGAAGGCGCTGCGCAAACTGCGGCATCCCAGCCGCAGCAAACGGCTGAAAGACTTTTTGGGATAAGCCGTTGCGCATGGTTCAAAAAAGCAAAGCCGCCCTTTCCAAAGAGAGGGCGGCTTGTTCTTTCGCGCTGAAAGAGGGGGTTAATAGCCCCGCGCTTTCAGATCCCTGACCAGATCCATGTAAAACACGCGGATGTCATTATATCCGTCCCCCGCGCCGGCAGGAAAATTCATGCGGCGGCCGTCGATTTCATCAATATGCGAAACGCCGCGCGTTGCGTTGGAACGGATAACGCCCCGGAAGTTGCCCCACTTTGCGGATTCCACCGTCACCATGCCGTCGTTGCGGCCTTCCCTTTTGTTGATAACCTGGTTGGTGAGGAAAAGGATCAAATCGCTGCCGGGCACGGTCATCTCGCCCGCCCAGCTTTGGTAATAAACCCCTGCCGCGTCGGGGTTCTTTTGGTTGAAATCCGTCATGTATTCCGTACCCAGCGCCAGCACGCCGCGATAGAAATCCGGGCGTTTGTCGCCCCGGAGGAACGACACGGCGTTGAGCGGAACGGCGACGGCTTTTTGGAGAAACGTTGGCCAGCCCAGATAGAGATCCACCGTTTTGGAGCCCCGGTGGGGCGTGCTGATGGTCGTCAGCGACGCGACTTTATCGGCCATGCCCAGCGACGCTATCATGTAGCGCGCCTCAATTCCGCCTTTGCTGTGGGCAATGATGTTGACCTTCGAGGCCCCGGTTTTGGCCAATATGCCGTCGACCGTTTTTTGGAGCACGGCGGCGCTTTGCTCAATGCTGCCCCAGATATCCGTGCCGCCGTAAAACAGCTGCGCGCCCTGGGCTTCGAGCGCCGCAGGGATGCGGCCCCAATAGCTGGTAAACAGAATTTTGTCGCGGAAGCCCGCGCCGTGCACGAGCAAAATGGGGTATTGGGTATGGCAGGTTTTGGCCGTTTCTGCCGCGGCAGGAACCATTCCTGCGCCAACAACGCCCACCACCGAAAGGATGAGCGTCAAAAAGAGCGATCGCAAACGTTGCATAAATAGGCCTCCTTTTGATTTTGAAGTTTGTGAATTACGCTGTCCGCGTCAGTTTTGCCACGCATTCCACATGGCCTGTGCGGGGGAACATGTCCACGGGGGTAATCTCTTCGGTCGTGTAACCAAGTTGGGCCAACAGAGCCAAATCGCGGGCCAGGGTAGCCGGGTCGCAGGAAATATAAACCATGCGGGCGGGCCGCATTTGGGCGATGGTCTCCAGCAGCTCGGGTTCGCAGCCCTTGCGCGGCGGGTCGGCCAGCACAACGTCGGGCCGCCAGTCTTCGGCGGCAAGCCTGCGCGCCGCCGCTTGCGCGTCCATACACAAAAACCGCGCGTTGGCAATCTCGTTGGCCTGCGCGTTCTGTTTGGCGTTTTCAACCGCCTGCGGCGCCACTTCCACGCCAACCAGCTCCGCGCAGCGCGCGGCCATCGTCAGCCCAACGGCGCCCGTGCCGCAATATAAGTCCAAAACGCGCTGCGTGCCGGTCAGCCCGGCATATTCCCCCGCCAGGGCATATAGCCGCTGCGCCTGCGCCGGATTCACCTGAAAAAACGCCTGGGGCGACAGCGCGAACTTCAGCCCGCAGAGCATTTCGCTGATATATTCCTTGCCCCAAAGCAGCGTTTCCCGCGCGCCGAGGATCACGTTGGTGTCGTCTGTGTTGTGGTTGAGCAAAATGCTTTTCACCGTCGTATGCGCCGCGCGCAGCCGTTTGATGAGCACGTCGGCCCGGGGCACGCCCTGCCCGTTGATCACCAGGCACACCATGATCTGTGCGCCCTCCTGCGCCTGCCGAAGATAAATGTGCCGCAGCAAGCCCTTGCCCGTGGTCTCGTCGTAAACGGTGCAGCCGTAGTCCTGCGCCCACTGGCAAACCACTGCGGATAGCTTCAAAAACGCTTCCGGCTGCAACTGGCAATCTTCCGCGCGCACCACCCGGTGGCTCCCGCGGGTATAAAATCCCCCGCAAATATGCCCGTCCGCATCCATGGCAAGGGGCATCATCGCTTTGTTCCGGTAACGATCCGGTTGCGCCGCGCCAAGAATCGGCCTGACCGGCGCTTCAATCCCCCCGATGCGCCGCAGGGTTTCGCGCGCTTCCTGTTCTTTGATTTGCAGCTCCAGGCAATACGCGAGGCAGCGGAACGCGCAGCCGCCGCAGCGGGGGAACACAGCGCAGCTGGCGTCCACGCGTTGGGGCGCGGGCGAAAGGATCGCAAGGCATTTGCCAAAGGCGCAGTTGGGTTTGACTTTCAGAATCAGCGCGCGCACCACGTCTCCGGGGCATACGCCCGGCACAAACACCACAACGCCGTCAAGGCGCGCGATGCCGTCGCCTTGCAGCGTTACGCCGGAAATTTCCAGTTCAACTATGTCGTTTTTCTGCATGTACCCATTATACCCTAACATTTTGGGTTTGTCAATGAAAATCGACGAAAGAACAGCGAAAGCCAACCGATGCTTTCCTTTTCATCCCATCTTTTCATCTCATCCAGATTCGCCCCATCCAAAGCAGTGATCAGCCGCTCCTTTTGCTTGCCGCCTTCATGCGCTGCTCTTTGCTCAGTTCGCGCTTGCGCAAACGCAGGCTCTTCGGCGTAACTTCCAGCAGTTCGTCGTCCTGGATAAACTCCATGCACTGTTCCAGGCTGAGGAGCGTTGCAGGCGTCAGGCGCAGAGCATCGTCGGAACCCGCCGCGCGGGTGTTGGTCAGCTGCTTCTTTTTGCAAACATTGATCACCAAATCTTCGCCGCGCGCGGCTTCCCCGCAAATCATCCCGGCGTAAACCTCCACGCCCGCGCCCAAAAAAAGCCGCCCGCGCTCCTGCGCGTTAAACAGGCCGTAGGCCGTGCTCTCGCCCGCCTCGTGGGCGACAATCGAGCCGCGGTCGCGCCCGGCGATGTCGCCCTTCCAGGGCGCGTAGCCGGCAAAGAGCTGGTTCATAATGCCGTTGCCGTTCGTGTCGGTCAAAAACTCCGTGCGGTAGCCGATGAGCCCGCGCGACGGCACTTTAAACTCCAGGTGCGTTGAGCCGCCCTCGCGCGCGCCCATATTTTCCAGCTCGGCGCGGCGCTGGCCAAGTTTTTCTATCACGGCGCCCACGTATTGCTCCGGCACCTCAACAATCAACAGTTCCATGGGTTCGTGCAGCTTGCCGCCAATCAGTTTGGTGATCACTTTCGGGCGGCTGACCTGCAATTCGTATCCCTGGCGGCGCATGGTTTCAATTAAAATCGAAAGGTGCAGTTCGCCGCGGCCAGAAACTTTAAATGTATCCGCGGAGTCGGTTTCTTCCACCCGCATGCTCACATTCGTCTGCACTTCTTTGAAGAGCCGGTCGCGAAGGTTGCGGCTGGTGACAAATTTGCCCTCGCGCCCGGCAAAGGGGCTGTCGTTGACTATAAAGTTCATGGCAATGGTCGGTTCGTCAATAACGATAAACGGCAGCGGCTCGGGGCATTCCGGGTCGCAGAGCGTGTCGCCGATGGTAATGCCTTCGATGCCCGAAACGCAAACGATATCGCCCAAAGCGGCCTGCTCCACCTCAACGCGGCGCAGCCCCTCGAACTGATATAGGCGCGACACGCGCACGGCGCGGCCCTGCGGCAGTTCTTCGCTGCAAAGGGCCGCCATCTGGTTGCGCCGCGCCTGCCCGCGTTCCACCCGGCCTACGCCGATGCGCCCCACATAGTCGTCGTATTCCAGCGATGAAATCAGCAGTTGCAGGGGGCCGTCCGGGTCGCCCTCCGGCGGGGCAATTTCCCGCAAAATCGCGTCGAGCAGCGGGCGCATGTCGCCTTCGCCAACATCCGGATCCAGCGAGGCGTAGCCGTCGCGCGCGGAGGCATAGACGACGGGGAATTCCAATTGCTCTTCTTCCGCGCCAAGCTCAATGAACAGATCAATGACCTGATCCACAACCTCCACAGGCCGCGCGCCCGGGCGATCAATTTTGTTCACCACCACCAGGGCCTTTTTGCCCAGCCCCAGCGCCTTTTTCAGCACAAAACGCGTCTGCGGCATGCAGCCCTCGAACGCGTCAACCAGCAGCAGAACGCCATCGACCATCATCATGATGCGCTCCACTTCGCCGCCGAAATCAGCGTGCCCCGGGGTGTCGACAATATTGATTTTTACGCCTTCGTAATGGATTGCCGTGTTTTTAGAAAGAATGGTGATGCCGCGCTCGCGCTCCAGATCGTTGGAGTCCATAACGCGTTCGGCCACGGTTTCGTTTTGGCGGAAAACGCCGCTCTGTTTGAGCAACTCGTCCACCAGGGTTGTTTTTCCGTGATCCACGTGGGCGATGATGGCAATATTGCGCAGGTTCTGTTGTTGCAACGTTCTTTCTCCTTTGTGATTGTTTTCATCGGATCCGGCAGCCGTTTGTCTCCTCACTTCCCCGGCTTCCCTTTCGCTTCAGAAAGAGCCTCCAGGATCAGGTCGACATACATCTGGCTGCATTGCTGCACTTTGCCAAAGTGAATTTTATCGGCGGCCAGCAATTCCTGCCGCTGGCCGATGGCCTCGGCCCAGTCGGCCACGGTAATGAACGGATACTGTTCGGGCAAGGCGCGGTAATAGGCCGCGATTTCGGCGAACGCAAGGCCCTTGCGGGGCTTGCCAATGAACGGCGTAACAAAAATGAGTTTGCGCCCGGCGGGCAAAGCGGCCACCATGCCGTCCACTTGGTTTTGCCAGGCGCCGTAGCCGTTGGTGCCCAGCGATATCACAACATATTCTTCCAGATCGCCGTTGGCGGCCAGCGTTTTTAACAGCTCCAGCCCCGCCGCCATGTTGCGCGATTCCTTCGAGTCGGCATGAAGCCCCGGTATGGTTTGCGTCAGCAGGCGGTTCGCGCCCAGCGAAACACTGTCGCCAATGAACGTAACGCCGCCGCCAATGGAAGCCGGGGGCACCGAAGGCGTCCAGGACTCGTTCGCCTCATAGGCGGTAGCGTCGGGATAGGTCAGAATGAGTACGCGGTTTTGCTCCACAGGCGAGGGGTTGACTGCGGCGGCCTGCTGGTGCAAAGCGGCCATATCCTCCCCGCTCTGGTATAGTTTTCCGTCCAGCAGCGTTTGTTCCATCTGCGTAACCACGGGCGCGCGGGCAAACACTGCGGCGCTCCCCGCCAGGCACGCCAGCAGCAGCACGGCCACAGCCGGATAGAACAGCATAACCAGCCGGTTTTCCTGCCAGGGCCGCTTGCCGCGCAGCAGCGGCTCAACGCCATAATAAACAATCGCGGCGAAGAAAAAGCTCAGCACGGCCGTCAGCAGCGCCGCCAGCCAGTTCCATTTCAGCGTTTCGCTGAAGACGATATAGAGCGGCCAGTGGAACAGGTATACGCTGTAAGATAAATCGGCCAGTATCGTCATGGCGCGGGGCTCTTTCAGGTGCGGCGGCGCGCCTTCGTGCAGCGCGCGTATCGCGCAGATGAGCAGGCCTGTGACCAGCGAAGCCAGAAGGAAGCCGAAGCGGTAGGCGCCGGGCCGATCAAAATGGAACACAAACCCCATAACGAACAGCGCAATCACGCAGCAACCGATCGTTGCCAGCAGGGGGAGAAAAAACTCCCGCGCTTTTCGCCGGAGCAGCGCGGAGATCCTGGTGTCCAGCTTCATGCCGAACAGCGCGCCCAGCGCCGAGCCGATAAAGAAGGGGAAGGCGTGGGAAGTGCTGTCAAAATAGGCCCTGGAAGGGTCAACGGCGTCCGGCGCGGCAGCCGCGCTGACGGTATAAAGCGCGCGCATGCGCCAAAAGCAAAGCGCCGCCAGGCTCAACGACAAAACCACCAGCACAACCCGCAGCGCACGGCGGCGCTTTTTGTCATCGGGGATGGCCGCCCATGTCAGAAAGATAAGCCCCGCGCACAGCAGCCCCCACAGCAGATAGTAGTGCATTTCAAGCGCCAGCGACCAGGTGTGCACATAAAGATGCGGCAGCAGCTGCGCTTCATAGGAACCGCCGCCGAGAATCTCGAAGTAGTTCGTCACAAAACCCAGCGCGCCAGAAATCTGCCGCCCAATCCCGCCGGTAAAATCCGGCGCAATCAGCAGCGCGGCGGGCAGCGTGATCACAACCGAAAGCAGCAGCGGCGGAAAAATGCGCAGGAACCGCCGTTTGATATAATGGAGCAGCCGGAAGTTGCCCCGGCGATCATATTCCGCAACAATCAGCGAAGTGATCAGATAACCGGAAAATGTGAAAAAGACGTCCACGCCCAAAAAGCCGCCGGGCATAAAATCGCGAAAAAAATGATAAAACAGCACCATGGCCAGCCCCGCAATCCGCACCAGGCTGAACCACCGAATATGATTTTTGTTGGCAGCACCCGCGTTGCTCAAGCTTTCTTCACCCGCTTCCCGTTTTTCCATGTCCCCGCAATGGTCTTGCCCTCTTTTGTGGTAACGGTCCCTTCGCCGTTGAATTGTCCGTTGGCAAACTGGCCCTCGTACCGGAAGGAGCCGTCGGGCGCGGCGTATTTCCCTTCGCCGGAATAAAGCCCTGTGGCCCAGCCGCCGGTATAAAGCGCCTTGCCGTCGCCGTCGGTATACGTTCCCTGCCCTTCGGCAAATCCGTTGGCGAACTCGCCCGCGTATTTGGCGCCGTCGGGGAATGTGAAAACGCCGCTTCCGCGCTGCCCGCGCGCGCTCAGGCCGCCGCTGTATTTCCACAGCTTCAAGGCTTCGGCGTTATGGAGCGCAATCTCCCCGCGCGAAAAATCAACGTTCAGCTCGCCCTGTTTCGTGTATAAAATACCGGTTGTGGGGCGGCCGTTTTCAAACAGGCCCTCGTAGCTCCAGCCGTCTGTGCCCGTAAATTTCCCCTGCCCTTGAAAGCTGCCGTCAAGAAAATCTCCCTCGTAATGGCTGCCGTCCGAAAAGCTGACTTTGCCGCCGCCGCTGAACTTGCCCGCGTGCAGCGTGCCGGTATAGGTATAGCCGCCGTCGTCGTATGGCTTGTCGATCACCTTGCGGCCAAACCAGGCTGTGGAAGGCGCCAGAGAAAACACGGCAAAGCTGATCAGCGCCGCGGCGCATACCGCCCAGCCAACCACAGGCAGGCGGCGCGGCCGTCTGCTTTTTTTTGTGTAGTCATAGTACTGCGGCATAGCGCGCGGCGGCGCGTTGGGCGGCGCGCCGCCCGGATTCGCCGGAATGTTGCGGTAACTGCCGCTGTGATGATAATCCATGCTTTAACTCCTTATCGCGGTATAGGTTATGGCGGTCCAGATCAGCTCGAACCCAATGAAGATCAGGCTGTTCGCGGCGTCCATCTGGTTGGTGGCGGCAAACACCAGCAGCAGCAAAAACGCGGTCAGCACGCCGATGAGCTGAAAGGCGCGCAAACGGCGAACGCCCGCTTTCAATGCCACGCAGGCCGTTACCGCCCGCAAAAAAGCGCGGGCCGTGTTGGTGTGATAAACCCCTGCGGGCTCGCTTTTGCGCGGCGTGCGCATGTAGCCGCGCAGCAGATCGGTGGCTTTGGCCCGCAGCACCGCCGTTTGCTTCACCCCAAAGGCGGCGTTCAGGTTTTCCGCCGTCACAACGGGGTCGCTATTGCATATTCTGCCCCAAATATCCGCTTTTTCCAGCGCCTGAAACGGCTGTTCCAAGGAGGCGTCCGGTTTGTAGCTGACAACAAAAAAGGCCGTCAGGCGTTTTTCTACCGCCAAATAGATGATTCTGCGCCCGTCGTGTTCGTAGGCGCGCTCGTCGCGCTCCCGGAGCGCCACTGTGATTCCGTGATTTTCCAGCAGTTTCCGGTTTCCAAAAAATACCCTCTGGTTGTGTATCCAGCACGTCAGGCCCATGCGATCCTCATACGTCAGCTCATGTACGTCGGGCAGCACGGCATAGTCCCCTTCCACAACGCCTTCGAAAACAGCCTGCAACGGCCCGCCGGAAGCAATCGCCACCGCCGCGGCATAAAGCAGCACCTCGTCCGTGCGCACTTGCCAATATTCGCGCCAGCCGTGCATGCGCCCGCCGGGCAGGAACAGGTCGGCGGAATCCAGCGCAAAGGCGCTCGCCCCGGCGCAAGCCTCCGCCGCGTCCGTGTTCAGGATGGCAACCCCGTTTTCCCGCTGCCCTTTTTGATGCGAGGCCAGCAGGCCCATCAAGGTCAGCAACCCCATGGCGGGCATGCTGAAACAAAGCGCCAGCGCGGCGGCGCTCAGGCCCGCAACAGCGGATTTTCCCACAACGCCCGCGCTAACGCCCGCAACGGCGGCCAGGCCGACCGAAAGCGGCAGCAGCCAGGAGCAAATCTGGTCAACCGCCGTTTCGCGCATCGATTCGCGCATAAAATGGCCCGGCATGCGCACAGGCACAGGCACGGCGGTTTCCCCCTGCCCGGCGGCGCTTTCTTCTATCAATCGCACGGCGTACAGGCGTTCTTTGTTGGTATAAGCCACAAAACGGAAGTTGCCGCAAATCTGACCGGCCTGCAACAGGCGCGCGGCCGAATGCGCCGCCGCCTGGAACAAAAACAGCGCGGCGCACGGCAGAGCCGCCGTTTCTTTGCCCCGCGCCAGCAGCACGGCAGCCTGCGCAGCAGAAGCCACGCCGGCCAGCAGCAGCATGCTCTCGCTATTGGGCGCGCGGCGCAGCAGGGCTTTGGTTCCTCGCAGCAGATCGCCGCCGCTCAAAAACAGCCCGGCCAGCAGCAGCATTGCCTGCCCAAACAGAAAACTCAGGCGCGTTGGCTCCGGATCCGCAAAAAACAGCGGCAGCACCTGAAGAACGGCCGCCCCGATGGTCAGCCCGCCAAGCAGCGCGGTTGTTGTGGCGCGGCGGCCGCGCGTTTGCCGCAGCGTGCGGAACAATTGATCCCGCTCGGCAGGGTCTCGGTATTCCACCCCCAGCAGCTTCGTCGGTTCCACCTGCGGAAGCTCTTCTTCCGCCGCTTTTCCTGCGCCTTTTTCTTTTGCGCCTTTCCCCCCGCCGGTTTCCGGAAGCTGCGCCTGACGAATCGCCGCGCCCAGCGCCGAAACATCGCCTGTGTCGCCGTGGGCCTCCATCTGTTCGGCCAAGCTGCGCAGCGAACGGAACTGGCTGGTGCGTTCTGCCCTGCTCTTTTCTAATTGTTTGCGCAGTTCTTCTTCGCTCAGTTTCCGCGCGGCTTCCTCCTCAAAGCCGGGGAGACGCTGCTGCCCTTCCGGAACGTCTTCGCCCTCAGGGAAGGCGCCGTCCGGCGCGGCGCGACGCAAAAACTCATCGGCGGGCACCACGCGCGGCACGGGCGAAAGATCCGTGGTCATCTGGATATCCACTCGCCGCAGCACAACGCCGGGCCGCTCTATGGTTCTTGCAACGGGCGGCACGCGCCGGGTCTGGTCCTGCGGCTGAAACAAATCAAATCGCATGGAGTCGGGTTCCGGCGCGGGGCCGCAGACTTCTTCGGGCGTCAGAATGGCTCCCGGCGCAGGCGGCGCTTCCGGTTCTTCCTGCCATTCCCCTGCCTCCTGCCTCCTGTCTCCTGCCTCCTGCCGTTCCCCTGCCTCCTGCCTCCTGTCTCCTGCCTCCTGTCGTTCCCCTGCCTCCTGCCTCCTGTCTCCTGTCTCCTGTAGTTCCCGATCCCCGAATGTCTCGGCCAGGAGCCGATCAACGTCGCCCAGCGACCAATGCTGCGGCTCCCCAGACACGCCGCCGCCCAGGCCCGCAAGAAGTTCTTGCAAGCCGGGTTGTCTGGTAAGATAATCTTCCAGCGGCGTTTGCGCTTGATCCGGCAAAGCCACACCCCCTGTCACATCATCATCTATCGATACTTCATCATCTCATACAGCAAAATCCCTGCGGCAACAGATGCGTTGAGGGAATTGATCCGCCCGCGCATGGGCAGCGACAACAGGCTGTCGCAGCGTTCGCGCACTAGGCGGCCCAGGCCCCGGCCCTCGGAGCCAATCACCAGCGCAACAGGCCCGTCCAGCTTTTGCTCCCTTGCGGGCGCACCCCCCATATCCGCGCCGTAAATCCAAACGCCGCGGGATTTAAGTTCCTCCATCGCCGCGCACAGGTTCGGCACCCGCGCCACCGGCACGTATTCCATCGCCCCGGCGGCGGCTTTTGAAGCGGCCAGGCTCAGCGGCGCGCTGCGGCGCTTGGGCACAATCACCCCGTGCACCCCGGCGGCTTCCGCCGTGCGCAGGATCGCCCCCAGGTTGTGGGGATCCTCGATTTCGTCCAGGAGCACAAAAAACGGCGGCTCGCCCCGCGCCTGCGCCGCGGCAAACAAATCTTCCAGCGCTGCATACGCGTGCGCCGCGCAGCTGAGCACAACGCCCTGATGGTGCTCGCTGCCGCAAATCTTCGTCAGCTTTTGCCTGTCCGTCTCTTTTACGACCACGCCCTGTTCGCGGCACAGCGCAAGGATCGCGCCAACGGAGCCGCCCGTTTCGCCCTTGGCAAGAAAAAGGGCGGCGGCGGGCCGGCCGCTTTTCAGCGCCTCGATCACAGCGTTGCGCCCCGCGATATGTTCATCCATTGTTCCGCCAACCTCCCCTGTTTTTTCTTTTAACATCTTATTATAACACAAACAAACGAAAAATGATAGGGGGTCTTTCAAAATTGTTGTGGATTTTTTGAGATTTTTTACCTCAGCAACAGCGCCCCCGTTCTGGCGGAGGCGCCGCTTTTTTCCCCAATGGTAATTAAGGCCCAACAACAATGGTTTCGGGCTCGCTTGCCAGCTGGCATTCGCAGCTTTGCGTGGCTTTGATCACGTCGTTTTCTTCGAGCATGCAATCTTCCGGCACGTCGATGCTCCATGTGCCGTCGCGGCGGACAGTGGTGCAGGCGCTGATGCCTTCGGGGAAGCACAGCTCAATCTTGCAGCCGGGCGTGCCTTCGCCCGTGATGGTGATCGTGGCGGCGCCGGCCGCGTTGATCACAGGCGGCGCGGCCTGGGGCGGCGCAACGCTCGGATCGGGTTGGTTGACGGACTGGAAACAGCGCATGGGCAGGCCGTCGATTTTTACGCAGTTCTGGTCAAGCACCTCCACATTGTGGGTGGCGCCGTCGGGCAGAAAGCCGTAGGGGACGGCGATCTGGGTCAGTTCGTAGCTGCCGGGCAAAACCCCGCAGAATGTAACGTAGCCGCACGAATCGGTGATGCCGTTGAGATATTTGCCGTTGGCGCAGGCAAGGCGGTAGACCGAGCCGCAGATGGGCCTGTCGTCCGGGTCTATCGCCTGGAACCGCACTCTGGCCGGCCGCGTATTCACCCTGCAACATGGCTTGCGGAAGGTGTTGTTGCAAATCATAGATACTCCTCCAGATTAGGAATTAGGAATTAGGGGGCAAGGGGTTAGGGGGCGCAGGGATTAACAGAAAAATCTACGCCGCCATCAAGGGATGAGGGGGCAAGGGGATTACGGGGCCAATCTGTGGTCGCCCGCCGCCGCGGGGCCGGCGGCGGTTTATGTTGGCCTCTATGAGGAGCTTCCCTGGGGCAGGCAGCGCGCTGCGCGGCTTCTTTGAAACCGGCAGCGGGTCCGCTGCCTGCTTTATCACCTGCGGCTGCCCCGCAAAGCAGGGGTTCCCCCCGCTTTGCCTGCCAGTGGCTATCCCCGGACGGCAGGCTGTCGTCGCGCTTGCCCGCCGTCACCACTGGTTACGGTTTTGCCGCTTGTTTTCGCTCCCCATGGCGGGCTGCCGCGCAGCCCCGCCTGTTCCTATCATATGCCGGAGGGCAGAAATTGGCAACCAGAATAAAAGCCCAAACCGTTTGTCAATTTTTTGGGTCATTTTCGGCGAGCGCTCCCCGCCTTCCCCCTGAACGGCCAGCGCAAAAATTTCTTGCGGATCCCTTGACAACCTCCGTCTTTCGGGCTATAATAACATGGGGTTTTGAATCGGCTACAAACCTCGAATCCAAATAGTTCAGGGAGCGGCACATGAAGCAGACAGAAAAGACCATGGATCAGATCGTTGCGCTTTGCAAAGGGCGCGGCTTTGTTTACCCCGGCAGCGAAATCTATGGGGGCCTTGCCAACGCGTGGGATTACGGCCCGCTGGGCGCGGCGCTCAAACGCAACATCAAAGAAGCCTGGTGGCGCAAGTTCATTCAGGAAAGCCCCTATAACGTTGGGCTGGATTGCGCCATCCTCATGAATTCGCAGGTCTGGATGGCCTCGGGGCACGTGGTCAACTTCAACGACCCGCTCATCGACTGCAAGTCCTGCAAAATGCGCCACCGGGCGGATCATCTTGTGGAGGCCTATAACAAAGAAAACGGGATCGATATGAACGCCGACGGCCTGCCCAACGACGTGCTCACGGCCTATATCGAAGAGCGCGGCATCGTCTGCCCAAACTGCGGCAAAAACGATTTCACAGGCATCCGCAAGTTCAATATGATGTTCAAAACCCACCAGGGCGTAACGGACGACAGCGCCTCCGAAATTTATTTGCGCCCCGAAACAGCCCAGGGCATGTTCGTCAATTTCCGCAATGTGCAGCGCACCACGCGCCGCAAGCTGCCTTTCGGCATCGGCCAGATGGGCAAGAGCTTCCGCAACGAAATTACCCCGGGCAACTTCATCTTCCGCACGCGCGAGTTTGAACAGATGGAACTGGAGTTTTTCTGCAAGCCGGGCACGGAGCTGGAGTGGTTCGATTATTGGCGCGCGTTCTGCCGCGACTTTTTAATTTCGCTGGGGCTGACCCCCGAAAATCTGCGTATGCGCGATCACGAAAAAGAAAAGCTGTCGCATTACAGCAACGCCACAACCGACATCGAGTATCTCTTCCCCTTCGGCTGGGGCGAGCTTTGGGGCGTCGCCAGCCGCACCAATTTCGATCTGACCGCTCACCAAACAGCTTCCGGGCAAGACCTGACCTATTATGATCAGGAACAAAACGAGCACTATATCCCTTATTGCGTGGAACCCGCCGTGGGCGTGGATCGCATTTTCCTCGCGGCGCTTTGCGACGCTTACGACGAAGAAACGGTGGACGCCGAAAAGAACGATGTGCGCACGGTTCTGCGCCTGCATCCGGCGTTGGCGCCAGTGAAAGCCGCCGTGCTGCCGCTGTCGAAAAAGCTGGCAGAACCCGCGCAGGAAGTCTGCCGGCAGCTGATGAAAAAATTCGCCTGCGACTACGACGACACAGGCTCTATCGGCAAGCGATACCGCCGCCAGGACGAAATCGGCACGCCGCTTTGCGTCACCTATGATTTTGAAAGCCTGAACGACAATTGCGTCACCATCCGCGATCGGGACACAATGGAACAAATCCGGCTGCCGATCGAAGCCCTCGCGGCGTATATTGAAAAAAAGCTGGATTTTTAAACAAACACAATTCTGTGAGGGAAGGTGCTCTATGAGCGACATTATCCCCTATTCGCGCCGCCGCCATCGCAAGGCCTTTACGCAGCTGCTCGCGGATCACTTCGCCCAGCTTGACAACGTCGTGCCGCCCGCTTATATCCCAAACCTGGCGGAGCATATCGCCAATACGCAAACGCAGGGCGAGTTCTGGGTTTGGCTGGGGCTCAGCAACGGCAAGCCCGCCGGGTTTTTGATTGCGCAGATTGACGGCGAGGGCAAAGACTGGTGCAAGCGCCCCGGCTGGGGGTTTTGCCGGGAAGTTTATGTCGATCCGGCCGCCCGCGGCAAAGGGCTTGCCCGCGGCCTTGTGGCCCAAATGGAGCAAACCCTGTTTTCATCCGGCGCGCGGAATGTTTACCTGACCACGCAAGCCGGCGGCTTCTGGCAAGCGCTGGGCTATTCCGATTCCGGCCAGGTGGATGAAGGGAACGGCCTGCGGGTTTTCACAAAACGTCTTGGCGATTCTACTTGAAAGAGAGAGATTCCTGTGACCTGTCCGCGCTGTCATGCGGAGCAGCCGGAACCTTAACCCCAGCAGCCCCTTGGCGCAAACCTTGGGCAATTTCCTTTGATTGCTTTCAGTGCGCCGCTGCATTTTGCGCTGCCGCTGTTTGCAGGCATTGTTCTGCTTGTGCTGCACAAAAGCAGCCGCGCTAAAGTTTCATAACTAACTTCAGGAGGACGACTATGGCAAAAAAAGTATATATCACTGAAACGGTATTGCGCGACGCGAATCAGTCGCTGATCGCCACGCGCATGCCCTTCGCGGATTTCGCGCCGATTTTGGGCGCGCTCGACCGCGCGGGGTATTATTCGCTGGAGTGCTGGGGCGGCGCAACTTTCGATAGCTGCCTGCGCTATCTCAACGAAGATCCATGGGAGCGGCTGCGGAACATTCGCGCGGCCTGTCCAAACACCAAGCTGCAAATGCTGCTGCGCGGCCAAAATTTATTGGGCTATAAGCATTATCCCGACGACGTGGTGCGGGCTTTTGTGCGCAAAAGCGTAGAAAACGGGATTCATATCATCCGTATTTTTGACGCGCTCAACGACCTGCGCAATATTGAAGTCGCCCTGGATGAAGCGCTGAAGTGCGGTGCGCACGCCTCGGGGACGCTGTGCTTTACCTCCAGCCCCATCCATACCCTGGAGGCGTTCGCAAAACTGGCTGTGGAACTGGAGCGCATGGGCGCGCAGTCCATCTGCGTGAAAGATATGGCGGGCATCATGGGGCCGAAGGAGGCCTTCGATCTGGTTTCCGCAATCAAGCAAAGCGTTAACGTGCCCGTTGTTGTGCACACGCACAGCACCACCGGGCTGGGGTTCATGACGCTGCTCAAGAGCGTGGAAGCGGGGGCGGATGTCATCGACACAGCCATTTCGGCCTTTTCCGGCGGAACATCGCAGCCCGCGACCGAAACCATGGTCTACACTCTGCGGCAAATGGGCTACGAAGTGAATCTGAACGACGCGGCAGTAAAAGAAGTCAGCGATTTCTTCCAGCCTGTGCTGGCAAAGTTCCTGAAGGATGGCACGCTCAACCCCACCGTCATGGGCACGTCGCCGGACGCGCTGATCTACCAAATCCCCGGCGGCATGCTCTCCAACCTCGTGGCGCAGCTGACGGCGCAAAACAAGCTGGAGCTGCTTGACGAAGTGCTGCGGGAAACGCCGCGCGTGCGCGAAGATCTGGGCTATCCGCCCCTGGTCACCCCCATGAGCCAAATGGTGGGCGCGCAGGCGGCAAGCAATGTTTTGGCGGGCGAACGCTACAAAAACGTCAGCAAAGAGGTGCGCGCCTACGTGCGCGGCGAATATGGCCGCGCGCCGGGCAGCATAAACCCGGCGCTGCAAGAAAAAATACTGGGCGGCGAACAGCCTGTCACATGCCGCTTTGCCGATCTGCTCGAACCCGGGCTGGAGCGCGCCCGCGCGGAATTGGGCAGCCGCGCCGAAAGCGAAGAAGACGTGCTCAGCTACATCGCCTTCCCCGCGCAGGCCGAAGCGTATTTCGATCAGCGCGCCGAAGCAAAAAAGCATACCTACAGCTATGCCGTAAAGAAGCTGGATTAGGAGGAATCGTATGCCATCGCAATTTTTGGCTGCCCGCGCGCAGATCACGAGCCTCGATTGGGCTGGCGCGCTGAAATACGCCGTCGTTGGCATGGCGGTTGTTATGAGCATTCTGGCGCTGCTCAGCGTCTTGATTGTTGCTCTCTCAAAAAGCATTATTTGGGCCGAGCGCCGCAAAAAACCGGGCACAGCCGCAGAACCGCTGCCCGAGCCCGCCGCGCCGCCCGCGCCCTATGTCCCGCAGGTCAGCCTCTTCGATACCGACGAAGAAACCGCCGCCGTGCTGATGGCCATCGTGGCCGAGCAAAGCGGCATCCCCCTGGAGCATTTGAAGTTTGAGTCCATCAAGTTAGCGGAGGAATAGACCATGAAATATCGGATCACCCTCAACGGAAAAAATTACGAGGTTTCGGTTGAACAAAGCGAAGCAAAGCTGCTTTCTGTCAGCGATCTGCCCGCCCCCGCAGTTCCGGCGCCGGCGGTCCCAGCCGCTCCGGTTGCTGCGGCCCCGGCTGCTGCGGCCCCGGCTGCCGCGCAGGGGGAGCAGATTCTCGCGCCGATGCCCGGCACAATATTGAAGGTCAACGTTGCCCTGGGCGAAAACGTAACGGCCGGGCAAGTGCTGATGATCCTCGAGGCCATGAAGATGGAAAACGAAATCGCGGCCCCGTGCAACGGCACTGTGAAGCAATTGCCCGCCAAAAAGGGCGCGGCAGTCAATACCGACGACCTGTTGGCGGTCATTTAGGAGGAAGGTGCGTATGAATTTTATTGATATCCTGCGTGGCCTGTGGGAATCCTCCGGGATCGCGCAGCTGTTCACGGTCAGCCTGGAAACCGGGGAAAGCGTTTTTCTCTGGCAGAATCTCGTTATGATCGGCGTGGCCTTTTTGCTGCTCTATTTCGCTATCTTTAAGGGCTGCGAACCGCTGCTGCTGGTGCCCATCGCCTTTGGCATGCTGCTGGTGAACCTGCCGGGCTCGCCAATTTTCCACGATTCTGTTGGGTTGTTCGATCCCGCCAATGCCGTTGCAGGCGAACATTGGTATGATATGGGCATCATACGCATTTTTTACATGGGCGTAAAAAGCTCCGTTTTCCCCTGCCTGATTTTCCTGGGCATCGGCGCAATGACCGATTTTGGCCCGCTTTTGGCAAACCCCAGCAGCCTGCTTTTGGGCGCGGCGGCGCAGCTTGGCATTTCTATGGCGTTCTTTATCGCCATTCTCCTGGGGTTCACCCCGCAGGAAGCGGCTTCGATCGGCATCATCGGCGGGGCCGACGGCCCCACGGCCATCTATCTGACATCCCGTCTGGCCCAGCACATCCTGCCGGGGGTAACCATTGCCGCCTATAGCTACATGGCGCTGATCCCCTTCATTCAGCCCCCGCTTATGAAGCTGCTGACCACCAAAAAAGAGCGGGAAGTCAAAATGGCCCAAACCCGCAAAGTGAGCAAAACAGAGCGCATTATTTTCCCGGTTGTGGTGCTTGTGCTGACCGCTTTTGTATTGCCCGACACCATTCCGCTCATCGGCATGCTGATGTTCGGCAACCTGCTGCGCGAGTGCGCCGTGACCGATCGGCTCAGCGACACAGCGCAGAATGCGCTGATGAATATTGTCACAATCATGCTGGGCGTGAGCGTGGGGGCAACCGCCATCGGAACCGCGTTCCTTGCGAAAAAGACGCTCCTGATCATTTTCCTGGGGCTGCTGGCGTTCAGTTTTTCCACCGTAGGCGGCGTTTTGCTGGGCAAATTGATGTATGTTATCACAAAAGGCCGCATCAATCCGCTCATCGGCTCCGCCGGCGTATCGGCCGTGCCCATGGCGGCGCGCGTCAGCCAGCGCGAAGGCGCGAAATACCTGCCGGGCAACTTCCTGCTCATGCACGCCATGGGGCCAAACGTTGCCGGGGTCATTGGCTCGGCGGTCATGGCCGGGTTTTTGCTGATGGTCTTTGGGGAATAGACCGCGCAATTCCAATAGTTCGAAATTTCGGAATGGCGAACCGCTTTTTTGCCCCTCTGAAGAGCCAAATTCCAGTATTCCGGAATTCCGGAATATTGCAAATTACCGCCGCTGACGCGAAAAATATTCACAAAATGAACGGCGAGGGTTGGCTGAGATGGAAGACGGAGAGGCGCATTTTTCGGTGACAAGTCGCCACAACACGCACGCTATCCCAGCCAGCCTTCTGCGGCGCTTCGTACCAATAGTTCGAAATTTCGGAATGGCGAACCGTTTTTTTGCCCCTCTGAAGAGCCAAATTCCAGTATTCCGGAATTTCGGAATATTGCAAATTACCGCCGCTGACGCGAAAAATATTCACAAAGCAGGCGGCGAACTATCATTGAGATACGCAGCCAAACAGTGGCAAATCGCCACTGCCGTTGCGTGATATTGTCACAAAAAGAGGAGGGGATGGGGTATGTACGACGTCATTATCTGCGCGGGGCAATCCAATATGGAAGGGTGCGGCTATGGCGAAACGGAGCGGCCGTTCGAGCCGGATCCGCGCATCCTGATGATGACTTGCCGGGCGCACATGATTTTGCCCGCGGCGGAGGAAATGCAGGAGCTGCCCGCCGCATACCGGGCGCTCTTGCTGCGCCGCGCATTGCCCCGGGGGCACCTTGGCCTGAGCTTTGCGCGGGAATACGCGCAACGGGGGTACCTCGGCGAGGGGCGCAAGATTTTGCTGCTGAAAGCCGCCGTAAGCGCAACGGGTTTTGGCAGCAATCACTGGAAACCGCAGGATGTTTTGTACATGAACCTGTTGTCGATGATCCAGAAAGCGCTTTCACTGGATCAGGGG
The DNA here is from genome assembly GCA_031256825.1 of Oscillospiraceae bacterium. Classification (GTDB taxonomy): domain Bacteria; phylum Bacillota; class Clostridia; order Oscillospirales; family Acutalibacteraceae; genus WRMQ01. The sequence goes on from JAIRPV010000042.1 coordinate 28,420, forward strand.
GCGCGGGTGACCGCGCTGCTTTGGCATCAGGGCGAGACCGACGCGCAATTGCAGACCGCACGGGAGGATTATGAGCGGCACCTTGCCGGGCTGGTGGCGGGCGTGCGGGCGGCCTGCGGCGAACCGGATCTGCCGTTTTTGGCGGGGGGATTTGTGCCGCAATGGCGCCAGGCCAACAAACAAACCTGCACGCCGATTCTTTCGGCTCTGCGAACGGTGACGGCAAACACCGCCCGCGCCGCTTTTGTGGAAAGCGACGGCCTGCCCTCGAATAAGCAGGGGTTTCATCGTTTGCACAACGATACCATTCACTTTTGCCGCAACGCGCTGTATCAATTCGGCGCGCGCTATTTTGAAGCGTGGCAGGGGATTTTGGATGGGGCGACGCGATAGGGGGGAGCGCTGTGTTCGCGCGCATCAACAGCACCGGATGTTATGGAATGGAGGCCTTCTGCGTGGAGCTGGAGGCCGATTGTTTTAATGGCCTGCCGCGTTTCGACGTGGTGGGGTTGCCTGACGCTTCGGTAAAAGAAGCCGGCGACCGGGTGCGCTCCGCGATGAAGAATTGCGGTTACGAGTTCCCGGTCAACCGCATCACCGTTAACCTTGCCCCGGCCGACCGCCGCAAAGAAGGGCCGATCTATGATTTGCCCATGCTGGTAGCGCTATTGGTGGCTTCGGGGCAGCTGCGCGGCGGCATGGAAAAAACCGCTTTTTTTGGCGAACTTTCGCTGGATGGTTCCGTTCGGCGCGTCAACGGCGCGCTGCCCATGGTGATTCAGGCGCGGGAAGCGGGCTGGACCGAAATTTTTGTTCCGGCGGCCAACGCACCGGAAAGCGCCGTTGTAAAAGGCATACAGGTATACCCGGTTACGCATGTGCGGGAATTGCTGGCGCACCTGCGCGGGCAGGCAAAAATCGCAGCGGCCGTGCCGTTGGAAGGCTCTGCGCTGACCATGCAGTCGCTGCCGGATTTTAGCGACGTAAAGGGGCAGCGCGAGGCAAGGCGCGCCCTGGAAGTTGCCGCGGCGGGCAATCACAATGTGCTGATGATTGGGCCGCCGGGTTCGGGCAAAAGCATGCTGGCCAAGCGGCTGCCTTCGATTTTACCGGATATGACTCAGGCGGAAAGCCTCGACACCACGAAGCTCTATTCTGTGGCGGGGGAGCTGCCCGCGAATATTTCGTTGATTCGGGCGCGCCCGTTCCGCGCGCCGCACCATACGGTTTCCCCTGCGGGCCTTTCCGGCGGAGGGAGCATTCCCCGGCCCGGGGAGCTTAGCCTGGCCCACAACGGCGTATTGTTTTTGGACGAGCTGCCGGAATTCAACCGCAATGCCCTGGAGGTGCTGCGGCAGCCGATGGAAGATGGCTCGGTGATGATTTCGCGCGCGTCCGGCACGGTGAGTTATCCCTGCACGGTGATGCTGGTGTGCGCGATGAACCCTTGCCCTTGCGGCTTTTTTGGGCATCCCACCCGCCGCTGCACCTGCCCGCAGGGCGCGGCGCAGCGGTATCTCAGCCGGGTTTCCGGCCCGCTGCTCGATCGGCTCGATATCCACATCGAGGTGCCGCCGGTGGATTTTAAGCGGCTGTCATCCGACGACGCAAGCGAACCTTCGGAAGCCATCCGCGCACGGGTCAACCGCGCGCGCAAGCTGCAACAGGAGCGGCTCGAAAGCGAGGGCATCCACGCCAACGGGCAGATGAGCGCCGCGCAGACCCGCCGCTTCTGCCGGCTCGACGAAGCGGGCCGCCGCCTGCTCGAGGGCGCGTTCCAGACGCTGGGCCTTTCCGCCCGGGCATACGACAAGATTCTTCGCGTGGCCCGCACGATTGCCGATCTGGAGGGCAGCCCTAAAATGGAACCACAGCACCTGGCCGAAGCGATTCAGTTCCGCAGTTTGGATCGGAAATTTTGGACAAACCGATAGCCGCGACTGGATGGGATCGCGGGAAACAACACATGGAAAGGTGACGCCGCCATGTTTGAAACCCTCATTTTGGGCGTCCCACTGCAATTTGAGACCGCAGACACGCTCTTTTCGCCGCACGACATTGACCGGGGCACACGGGCATTGCTGCGGCGGGCCGCCTTTTTGCCGGAAGACATGGTTCTCGACTTGGGCTGCGGTTACGGCGCGGTGGGGATTACCGCCGCGAAACTCATTGGCGCAGAGCGGGTTACCATGACGGACGGGAACCCTTTGGCCGTGCGGCTGACAAGACTCAACGCGCAGATCAACGGGGCGGCGGGGGCGCGCGTGCTGCAAAGCGACGATTTTGCGGGGATTGACGAAACGGGCTATACGCTGATCTTGTGCCATCCGCCTTATCACGAAGACGTTTCGGCGCCGAAGATGTTGCTCGAGAAAGCCTTTCATCACCTTGCGCTGGGCGGCCGGATGATGCTCGTAAGCCGACGGCAGGACTGGTATCAAAACGAGCTGGACGCGATTTTCGGCGGCTCCCTGACGCAGGAAGAGGCCGGGTATTTTGTTTTTACCGCAGAAAAGCGGCAGGAGAATTATGCAAAAAAGCAAGAAAGGTTCAAGTTTTATTGACGAAAGGAATTGGGGTATGAGCAAAAAAGCGGTTCGCGTGATTGCGCTGGCGCTGGCGGCGCTAATGGGTCTGGGCGTGCTCACCACGGCGGTTATGTCTTTGATTCGGTAAGAACCTGTGCGGCCGGCGCGAACAGATTCTGACGGGAGGAACGCATGAACATTGTTATTCTTGACGGCTTTGCCGCCAACCCCGGCGATTTGCGCTGGGACGAAATTGCCGCGCTGGGGGAGCTTGCAGTCTATGACCGCACGCCGCCGGATCTTTTGATCGAGCGCGCGGAGCGGGCGCAGCTGCTGCTGACTAACAAAACGGTGCTTTCGCGGGATATCATTGAGCAGCTGCCGGAGCTGCGATACATCGGGCTGCTTTCCACCGGCTGCAATGTGGTGGATCTGGCGGCGGCGCGGGCGCGCGGCGTGCCCGTGACAAATATCCCCGCGTACAGCACGGCCAGCGTGGCGCAGATGACGTTCGCGCTGCTGCTGGAGCTTGCCATGCACGCGCGGGCGCACAGCGATTCGGTGCGCGCGGGCGGCTGGGCCAGCTCCCGCGATTTTTGCTATACGGTCGCCCCGCTGACGGAACTGGAGGGGAAGACGCTGGGCATTGTTGGCTTTGGGCAAATTGGGCGGGCCGTGGCGGCAATTGCGCAAAGCTTTGGGATGCGGGCGCTCGTGTGCCGAAGGCCGGCGAACGGCGCCGAAATAACCCATTCGCCCACGCTGCGCGAAACCAGCTTCGACGAAGTTCTGCGCGGCAGCGATATGATCAGCCTGCACTGCCCGCTGACAGACGAGACGCAGGGGCTGATCAACAGCGAAACGATCGCAAAGATGCGGCCCGGCGCTTGGCTCATCAATACCTCGCGCGGGCCTGTGCTGAATGAAGGGGATGTGGCGGCCGCGCTGCGGGAAGGCCGCCTGGGCGGCTGCGGCCTGGATGTGCTTTCGACGGAACCGCCGCGGGCCGACAACCCGCTGCTGACGGCGCCGAATTGCATTATCACCCCGCACATTGCCTGGGCCACAAAAGAGGCGCGCGCGCGGCTGCTTCAAATTGCGGCGGAAAATTTGCGGGCGTTTTTGCGCGGCGCACCGCAAAACGTGGTGAACGACTGAGGGCTTTCGCGGAAGCGAAAAAACAAACCCAGGCGCAGGCGGCTTTGCCGCTTGCGCCATTTTTTTGCCGCCGTGCGATTAGAGGCTGCCCAGCGTCTCGGTCAGATCCTTCCAGGCGGCGAAGTAGTCTTTGAAGCTCTGGAAGAAACTGGCGATGCCTTTGATGAAATTGATGAAGGGATCCGCTGTTACGGCAGGAATGCCAAAGGTTGTGAAAAGATCCTGCAAAATTTGGGCAAGCACCATGGACCAGCCCTCCTTTCCAATTATGTTCTGCTTCTATTATAATCAGCCGAGCCGAAAATGTCAAGTGATATTTGCGCCACGCGCGGGGCAAACGCGGCAATTTATTTCACTTGACAAACGCCGCGCCGGGGTGTATAATAGAAACCACTTCAAACGATTGGAAAGGATGAGGGAAATGAAAAGGGTTATCAGTGTTATTTTGGCCATGCTATTGCTTTGCGGGGCTTCCGCTGCGGGCGCGCAGGCGGCTTCGGCTTCCTCTAATCTGGACAGCTTCGTTGACGACTATGTCAAGCAAATCAACAAGGTCATTGGCGCGCTGACCGACACTTCCGCAAAGAACCCGGTCAACAACCAGAAAAATGTGGAGAAGGCGCTGAAGGGCTTCGATCTTTCCAGCCTGACCGACGAACAGCTCGAAACCGTCGTTGGCCTGCTGACCAAATTGCAGGGGTTCGGCGTGAATGTGGAAACTTACCTCAAGGGGATGAACCTTCCCATCCCTGTCAAGGCCGCGCTGCACAAGGCCAACCTGGTGAAGTATCCCATATGGGAGCGCAGTTCGTTCTGGAACTTCATTTTTAAATGGCTCCTGTTCGGCTGGATCTGGATGGACAAATAAGCAACACCGACTGCCCTTCGCCATTTGGCGGGGGGCGGTTTTTTGCGCGCGGAGGGGCTGCTCGAAGCGGGCGGGAAGACGCAGCCTGTTTTTGCAGAAAAATTTTTAATTTTTCTATTGACAAATGCGTGGGAAGCGCATATAATAGTAGTTGAAAGGTTGTTCAACCAATCACAAGGAGGGGATTCCATTGAGCGAGCAGGAGAAGCCGCTGTTTTGCGACTGCGACGTTATTCACGAAGACGTTGTCAACCGCGTCCGCGAAAAGATGTATGAAAAAGAGCAATACATTGACCTGGCGGCCCTGTTTAAAATATTCGCGGACGGGACGCGGGTGCAACTGCTTCACGCGCTGGAACAGGGCGAGATGTGCGTTTGCGACCTTGCCGTTTTGATTGGGGCAACGAAATCGGCCGTTTCGCACCAGCTCAAAACGCTGCGAATGTCGAACCTGGTGAAATTCCGGAAAGAAGCGCAGACGGTGTTCTATTCGCTGGCGGATTCGCACGTGGAAGATATCCTCAACAAAGGGTTCGAGCATATCTGGGAATAGAACAGATGGAAACGCAGGGGGACGCTCCTTTCATCGCCCGTTTAGTTGAATACATGTTCAATAACACAACAAGGAGGATCGCAGATGGAAAAAATCATGATGCTCAAGGGGCTGGACTGCCCCAATTGCGCCGCCAAAATTGAGAAAGAAGTGCTGGGGCTTGCCGGCGTTGCCGGCGCAAAAGTGAACTTGATGACAGAAACGCTGTCGCTGACCCTGGACGGAAGCCACGCGGGCGACTTGGAAAGCGCCGTTCAAAAAATTGTTGCGGCACACGAGCCGGATATTATCGTCAGCCTCAAGGGGAGCGCGCCGCAGGCGCAAGCTTCCAGCAAGAAAGAGCTGATCCGGCTGTTGGTTGGCGCGGCAATTTATGTCGTTGGCATAGCTGTTGGCGCGCTGCTCCAATGGAACGCCTATGTGGAACTTGGCATTCTGATTGCCGCTTATCTTGTTTTGGGCGGCGAGGTGCTGCTGAGAGCCGCGAAGAACATTGCCAAAGGGCAGGTGTTTGACGAAAACTTTCTGATGTGCATTGCCACCATTGGCGCGTTCCTGATTGGCGAATACCCGGAAGCGGTCGCCGTTATGCTCTTCTATCAAGTGGGGGAGATGTTCCAAAACCTGGCCGTTCGCCGCTCGAAGAAATCAATCGCCGACTTGATGGACATTCGGCCGGACGCCGCCACGGTAAAAAGGGAGGGCGGGTTTGTTTCCGTCGGCCCCGAAACGGTCGCTGTTGGCGAAACCATTTTGGTGAAGCCCGGCGAGAAGATTCCGCTCGACGGCGTGATCCTGGACGGGGAATCCATGCTTGACGCAAGGGCGCTCACGGGGGAATCCGTTCCGCGCAGTGTTCGTCCGGGGGATGTTGCGTTATCCGGCTGCATCAACCAAAGCGGCGTGCTCACCATGAAAGTGACAAAAACATTCGGTGAATCAACCGTATCAAAAATCATAGACATGGTAGAGAACGCTTCCGCCAACAAAGCGCCGACAGAGAATTTTATTACGGTATTTTCCCGCTATTATACGCCCGTTGTTGTGGGGCTTGCCACCTTGCTGGCGGTGATCCCCCCCATTCTGGGCTTTGGCGGCTGGGCGGAATGGCTGCACAGAGGGCTGGTGTTCCTGGTGATCTCCTGCCCCTGCGCGCTGGTGATTTCTATCCCGCTCGGTTTTTTCGGCGGCATCGGCGGCGCTTCGCGCAGGGGGGTTCTTGTGAAGGGCGGCAACTATCTGGAAGCGCTGAACGCCCTGGACATCATTGTTTTCGATAAGACGGGGACGCTGACAAAGGGCGTGTTTCAAGTGGCGGAGATTGCGCCCGCAAACGGATTTTTGGAAGCGGAGGTTTTGGAATATGCCGCAAGCGCGGAAGTTTTTTCGAACCACCCCATTGCGGTTTCTATTCGGGAGGCCTTTGGGAAGGCGGTTGATGAACGCTGCCTTTCGGATTACACTGAAATAGCGGGCCGCGGCGTCCGCGTGAACGTCAACGGACGGACGGTTTTGGCCGGCAGCGAAGCGCTGATGGCGGCTTCGCAGGTGGACTACTTGCCAAACGGCGGCACGGGCACAAAAGTTTATGTTGCCGTGGATGATTGCTACGCGGGCTGCGTGCTGATTGCCGACGAGCTCAAGCGGGACGCCAAAGCGGCCATTGCGGGGCTGAAAAAACTGGGCATCCGCAAAACGGTTATGCTGACGGGCGACAACAGGCAGATTGGGGAGGAGGTTGCCGCCGAACTCGGGTTGGATGAGGTGTATACGGAGCTGCTTCCGGGCGACAAGGTTGACCAACTGGAGCTGCTTGACCGGCAAAAGCGGCGCAAAGGCAAGCTCGCTTTTGTTGGCGACGGCATTAACGACGCGCCCGTGCTTGCCCGCGCCGACGTGGGGATTGCCATGGGCGGGCTTGGCTCGGACGCGGCGATTGAGGCGGCCGACGTTGTGCTGATGACGGATGAACCCGCCAAACTGATCGACGCGATGGCGATTGCGAAGTTCACCAAACGGATTGTGGTGCAGAACATTGTGTTCGCCCTGGCGGTCAAGGGCGCGATTCTGCTGCTTGGCGCGTTCGGCATTGCGGGGATGTGGGAGGCTGTGTTCGGGGACGTTGGCGTTGCCCTGATTGCCATATTGAACGCGATGCGGGTGATGAGGAAGTGAGATGGCAGGCCAGGGGCGAAATCGCCTCTTTGTGACAGATAAAGGAAGCGCTGACCGGCGCAACCCCAATATATTGTAGTGCGACGACCTTCGGAATACAAAACGCGCGGCATTTTTTGTAAGAATTGCCGCGCATTATTCACTGAATTTTCCTATTGCACAATTGCGCCGGCGCCGGGGCAGAATATCTTACGAAATTCTCTTGCATTGATCCGCGAATCATGTTATATTTTATTCAAGTAAAGTGTATGGAAAGGGCGTTGCCCATGCGAAAGGCTCTGATTTTTTGGGGCGGCTGGGATGGCCACGAACCGGAGAAGGTTGCCCGGCGAATCAAAGGCTTGCTGGAAGCGGAAGGGTTCCGCGTGGATGTTTTCCACGAAGCAGAGCGGCTGCCGCTGAACGAGCTTGCAAGCTATGAGCTGCTGTTTGCGGCGGTTACCATGAGCGAGATGCCGGGCGAAGTTTCGCGGGCGATTGCGAAGGCGGTTGGCGCGGGCCTGGGGCTGGCGGGCTGCCACGGCGGCATGTGCGACGCGTTCCGCAACGACACGGAGTGGCAGTTCATGACCGGCGGGCAGTGGGTCAGCCATCCGGGCGGCGACCAGATCGCATACACGGTAAATCTGGTACCGGGTTCGCCATTGACGGAAGGCTTGGAGGATTTTCCGGTTTGCACGGAGCACTACTATCTGCACGTGGATCCCGCGGTGGAAGTGCTGGCAACCACGCGCTTCCCCCTGGTATCCTATTACCATGCCGCGAACCGGCCGGTTGACATGCCCGTTGCCTGGACGAAATATTGGGGCCTAGGGCGGGTGTTTTATCTTTCGCTGGGGCATCACGATGATTTGTTCGATCAGGCGCCGACGGCGCAGGAACTGCTGCGCCGCGGAATGCTCTGGGCGGCGGGCGGCAGGGAAGCCGCAAAGGCCGAAGGACTGACGGCGGAACGATTTTTGAACGACGCAAAAATGTATTGACGACCCGCTATTCTGACCCCCGGATTCTGAGGAGGAGGTAACACCCCCAATGGCGAGAATGAGAGTCGGTTTTGTCGGCGTAGGCGACATCAGCGGAATCTATTTGAAAAACTTCCATGGCATGTTCGCAAACGACATTGAAGTTGTTGGCGTATGCGATCTTCTGCGCGAAAAAGCGGCGCGCGCGGCGGCGAAATATCATATCCCCAAAATTTACAGGGACATGCACGAGCTGTTCGCCGACCCGCAAGTTGATATTGTGCTCAACCTTACGCGGCCTGCGGAGCACTACGATGTGACGAAAGCGGCGCTGGAGGCAGGCAAGCCGGTCTACACCGAAAAGCCCCTTGCGGCCACGTTCGCGCAGGGCAAAGAACTGCTGGAACTGGCGCAGGCCAGGGGGCTGATGCTTTGCGGCGCGCCGGACACCTTTTTGGGCGCGGGCGTGCAGGGCTGCCGCCGTTTGCTCGAAGCGGATGTGATTGGCAAGCCGGTGGGGGCGGCAGCGCATATGATCTGCCACGGGCACGAAACATGGCACCCCGATCCGGAATTTTATTATCAAGCGCCTGGCGGCGGGCCGATGCTCGACATGGGCCCCTATTATGTTACGGCGCTGACGCAGTTTTTTGGGCCGGTGCAGAGCGTGGTGGGGATGGCCCGCGCAACTTACCCCAAACGCTGGATTACAAGCCAGCCGCTCAGCGGAACAGAAATTGACGTCACTGTGCCCACCTATCAGGCGGCCCTGCTGCGCTTTCGCAGCGGCGCCATTGCAACGCTGGTTACCACGTTCGACGTTTACAGCATGCCGGGCGTGAACCATATTGAACTCTATGGCGAACGCGGCAATATGATTGTGCCAGACCCAAACGAATTTGGCGGGGAAATCAAAATTAAAATTGGGGAGCGCAATTCGGCCGGCGCGAAGCAAAACTGGGGCCACGGCAAGTGGATTCCCATTGACTCGCCCTACGACAGCTTCAGCGCAAACAGCCGCGGCGTTGGGCTTTATGATATGGCGCAGGCCATGCGCACCGGACGCGCGCCACGCGCCAGCGCCGCGCTGCAAACGCTGCACGTGCTGGAAGTGCTGGAGGCTGTGGCCCGCAGCGAAGGCAGCGCAATCGAGATCACCTCGCCCTTTGAGGCGCAGGCGACCCTGCCCTTCTCGGCGGGGCGCGGCGAACCGCCAACATGGGAAACGGTGCAGCAGCGCAAAAAGCTTTGCCGGGAAATTGGGCGGTAAGCGCCTGCGGCGAGCAGTTCGTCACTGGTGACTGCTGCGCGAAGCAATCCCTCGCCACTGATCTTGTGCTTATGATATCGAACCTGCGGCGGGCAGTTCGCCATCGGCAGCTTCTCAGCAAAATTCTTGCCTCGCCACAGGTGATATGCTTATTATAACGCAAAAACAAAACAGATAGACCCGCTGAAACAGCAATCATTCGGCGGGAGCTATCTGTTTGGCGGCGTTTTGCGGAGCCATTTTCGCGAACAAACAAAAACAGCCCTGTCTGCGGCAAAAAGAGCTTAAATTTTTTGAAACCGGCTGTGGAATTTTGCCTTTGCCCACTTGAAATCCCTGTTGATATCTGCTATAATAGGAATATCACCTGCGCCGCTGTGGTGGAATTGGCAGACACCTTGGACTTAAAATCCAATGCTGGCAACAGCGTACCGGTTCGAGCCCGGTCAGCGGCACCAGTTGCACTGGAGGCAGAGCGCCGCAGATAATTTTTTTGGCAGCCGCGCGGCTGACGGGAACCTATTCCACGGCCCGGTATACCAGGAAGCAGCCGTCTTTTTCGCGCGGGGCATTTTGCAAAAGCAACGCCGGCTCGATGGAAGGCGTCACAACATCCTCCCGCGTGACGTTCGCCACGGGGAACGAATGCGACAGCGGCTCAACGCCTTCAGTATCCAGGGCGTTGAGTTGATCGAAATAGCTGATAATGCTCTGCAAATCCACTTCCGTAGCGGCGCGTTCCTCTTCGCTGAGCTGGATGCGCGCCAGGGATTCCAGGTACGATATGAGTTCGCGGTCAATGGTCATAGGGAACCTCCGTTATTGATTGCATATTTTGACATAAGATCGGGGTGTAACATGAAACTTTATATCAAGCAAAAGGTGTTTTCCTGGCGGGATCAGTTTGCCGTTCGGGACGCCGACGGCGCTGAGCGATGGTTTGCACAGGGGGAGCTGTTCAGCTGGGGGCGCAAGCTGCACGTTTGCGACACAGAGGGCCGGGAGGCCGCCTTTATTCACCGCAAAAACTGGAGCTTTCTGCCGAAGTACTACATTGAGATAGACGGCAATACCTATTTGTTGGCGTCTGAACTTTCTTTTTTGAAACGACGGCTGCACCTGGAAGGCTTGCCATGGCGCATGGAAGGCAATTTTTCCGCGCACGAATATGAGCTGTTCAACGGCAACGAGACGATTATGCGCATGTCGAAGCACTGGTTTACGTGGGGCGACTCCTATGAACTGGACATTCCCCGGCTCGAAAACGAGTTGCTGTGCCTTTGCGTTGCGCTTGCGGTTGACTGCATGCAGGCGGATAGCGCGGCGGCGGCCGCCGCCGCGTCATGAGCGCTGCGGATCGTCAAGGGACAGGCGAAAGAATCGCCGTTTCCGCGCGCTTTTGCAGGGTACCCGAACCCATGGCTGCCAGATAAACCGCCTGGCGGCCTTTGTGCACGGCAAGGACAAACGATTTTGGCAGCTCTTCGCCCACGGCAGCCACTTCGCCGCGCTTTTGCGCCGCGCGAAGAAACTCCCGCGTCACCTTTTGCACCGTGGTGGCGTCCAGATCGAAAATACCCACAACATCGCGCTGCCGGATGACCGTGTCGCATCCCAAATGCAAATACATCCCTTACTCCTTCCGGATAAACTGCCGAAGTTCTCTTGCGAGCAACGCGACAGGCAGGCCCACCACATTGAAGTAATCCCCGGTTATCCCTTCGGCCAGCAGGGCGCCCCTGCCCTGGATGCCGTAGGCCCCGGCTTTGTCCATGGGTTCGCCGGTGCGGACATACGCTTCGATTTCTTCGCCGCCCAAAGCATAAAAGCGGACGAGCGTGTGCTGCGAGAAGCGCCGTTCGCGTTCGCCTAACCGCAGGCAAACCCCGGTGATCACCACGTGCTCCCGGCCGGACAGCAGGCGCAGCATGCGCTCGGCATCCGCCGCATCTTTTGGTTTGCCCAGAATTTCGCCGCCCGCCACAACAACTGTGTCCGCGCCAATCACGCAATCATCCGGGAACTGGCGGGCCACGTAGGCGGCTTTCTGCGCGGCAAGATCCTCCGCGCACTGTTCCGGAGGGCAATCGGGCGCGATGATTTCCGCCACTTTTGGCACGCACACGCCAAACGGCAGACCAACCAGCGCCAACAGCTCTTTGCGCCGCGGGGAACCGGAGGCCAAAATATATTTCATAAACGTCTCCCTATTTTTTTGGTACAATCTCCGTCCAATAGCCATCCGGGTCTTCAATGAAATAGATGCCCATGGCGGGGTTTTCGTAACACACGCAGCCCATGGCCGTATGCTTTGCCAGCGCGGCGGCCATGTTGTCGGTGGCAACGGCAAAGTGGATTTCGTTGTCGCCCAGCGCATAGGGCCGCTCCATGCCGCGCAGCCAGGTCAGCTCCAGCTGGAAGGGGCTGCCCGGGGCTTGTAAGAATACCAGAGCGAAACTGCCGTCTGCGGCCTCGTGGCGGCGCGCCACAGAAAAGCCCAGCGCCTCTTGATAGAACTCCACAGACTTTTTCAGGTCAAACACATTGCGGTTGGTATGAGCGGGCGTGAAAGCGATCTGTTCCAAGCCATCTTCTCCTTTGCGCGCGTATTTTCTTATCTTAATTGTAGCAGGAAACGCCGCACATGTCAAGGGGGCCGCGCAAATTATACTTTTTCTGGAAAGAAAAGCGGCAAAAATAGCGGGAGGGCATCAGAAAGGAAACCGGATATGATCCACATCATCGGCGGCGGCCTTGCGGGCGTTGAGGCCGCCTGGCAACTGGCGCGGGCGGGGATCCCCTGCGTGCTCAGCGAGATGAAACCCGCCCGTTTTTCGCCCGCGCACACCAACGCGGATTTAGCGGAACTGGTCTGCTCGAATTCCCTGAAAGCGGAGCGGCTGGGTTCGGCGGCGGGCCTGCTGAAGGAAGAGATGCGGCGGCTGGGATCGCTGAGCCTGGCTGTTGCGCAAGATTGCCGGGTGCCCGCGGGCGGCGCGCTTGCGGTTGACCGCGATCGGTTTTCCCGGGGAATCACGGCGGCAATTGCGTCAGAGCCGCTGATCCGGCTGCGGCGGGAAGAGATCGCCAAACTGCCCTGCGAAGGGCCTGTTATTGTAGCGGCAGGGCCGCTGTGTTCCGACGCGCTGTCGGCCGATATCCAGCGGTTCTGCGGCGGCGGCCTGCACTTCTACGACGCGGCGGCGCCCATTGTTACAGCGGAAAGCGTTGATCGGACGCACTGCTTCGCGGCTTCGCGCTACGGGAACGGCGGGGAAGAAGACTATCTCAATTGCCCGCTGAACCGGGAGGAATACGAGGCCTTTGAGGCGGCGCTGGTTTCCGCTGAGCGGGCGCGGCTGCACGACTTCGACGTCTACGAGGGCTGTATGCCCATCGAAGTGCTGGCCGCGCGCGGGCGCGACGCCATTCGCTTCGGGCCGATGAAGCCCGTGGGGCTGCGCGACCCGGCCACAGGCCGCCGCCCCTGGGCGGTTTTGCAATTGCGGCGCGAAAACGCCGGCGGCACGCTGCTCAACCTGGTAGGGTTCCAGACGAACCTGACCTTTGGCGAGCAACGGCGCGTGTTTGGGATGATTCCCGCGCTGCGGGCGGCGGAATTTGTGCGCTTTGGCGTAATGCACCGCAACACATTTTTGGATTCCCCACGCCTGTTGGGCCCGGATTATCAGGCGCGAAGCCGCCCCGGACTATGGTTCGCCGGGCAAATCACCGGCGTGGAAGGCTATATGGAATCCGCGGGGAGCGGGATTTTGGCCGGGCGCAACGCGGCGCGCGCGCTGCGGGGCCAACCGCCGCTTGTTTTGCCCGCCGCCACCATGCTCGGCGCGCTCAGCCGCTACATCAGCGACCCGGGCGTCAAGCGCTTTGAACCGATGGGGGCCAGTTTTGGCTTGCTGCCGCCGCTGGATGAGAAGATCCGCGACAAACGCGAACGCTATGAGCGCCTGGCGGCGCGGGCGCTGACCGCACTGGATGCGGCAACCGGCTAACCCGCCGGGCGCAGCACAAAAAATTTTCTTAAAAAACCCCTTGACAAGTTGCCAATTTTGTGCTATAATCATACTATACCGATAGGAAAGGATGAAATTGAAGAATGAGTGATTACAAATTTGAGACCCTGGCTCTGCACGTGGGGCAGGAGCAGCCCGATTCCGCGACCGACGCGCGCGCCGTGCCGATTTACGCGACCACCTCCTATGTGTTCAAGGATTCCGCTACGGCGGCGGGCCGCTTTGCGCTGGCGGTGCCCGGCAATATCTATTCGCGCCTGATGAACCCCACCAACGACGTTTTTGAGAAACGCATTGCGGCGCTGGAGGGCGGCGCGGCGGCTTTGGCCACAGCTTCGGGCGCGGCGGCAGTCACCTACGCGGTGCAAAACATTGCCCGCGCGGGCGACCACATCATCTCAGACGTGCGCATTTACGGCGGCACCTACAACCTGTTCCAGAACACCTTCCACGACATCGGCATTGAGACGAGCTTTGTGGACGGCGGCGACCCCGCGAATTTTGAGGCGGCGATTCGGCCCAACACAAAGGCAATCTTTTTCGAGACCCTCGGCAATCCGAATTCCACTGTAGTGGATGTAGAGGCGGTTGTGGCGATTGCCCACAAGCACGGCATCCCCGTGATCGTGGACAATACCTTTGCCACGCCTTATCTTTACCGGCCCATTGAGCACGGCGTTGATGTGGTGGTACACAGCGCAACCAAGTTCATTGGCGGGCACGGGCTGGCCATTGGCGGCGTGATTGTGGATTCCGGCAACTTCGACTGGGCGCAGAACGACAAATTCCCGGGGCTTTCGCAGCCAAACCCGAGTTACCACGGCGTGGTGTTCACGCAGGCCTGCGGCAACCTGGCGTATATTCTGAAAATCCGCACCACGCTCATGCGCGATACGGGCGCGGCTCTCAGCCCGTTCCACTCTTTCCTGTTTATCCAGGGGCTTGAGACGCTCAGCCTGCGCGTCGAGCGCCACGTGGAAAACGCGCTGAAGGTTGTGGAATATCTTGCCGGCCACCCGCAGGTCATAAAAGTGAATCATCCGTCATTGCCGGAGCATCCCGATCATACGCTTTATCAAAGCTATTTCCCGAAGGGCGCTGGCTCCATCTTCACCTTCGAAATCAAGGGCGGCGCGGAAGAAGCGAAGAAGTTCACCGAGAGCCTGGAACTATTTTCGCTGCTGGCCAACGTTGCCGACCAGAAGAGCCTTGTGATCCATCCGGCCAGCACCACGCACAGCCAGATGAGCGAAGACGAACTGCGCGAAGGCGGCATTCTGCCCAACACCGTGCGCCTTTCGGTGGGCACGGAGCATATTGAAGACATCATCGCGGATCTGGAACACGGCTTTGCCGCGATCCAGTCATAATCGCTCTCTGAGCAAAAACGCGTATTCTTAACAAACCATATAACAGCATTACGACAGGGGGGAACACCATGCCAATCTACCAATCCATCGCGGAACTCATCGGCAACACTCCTTTGCTGGCCCTGGATGGCTACGCGCGGGGCAAGAACCTCGGCGCGCGCATTCTGGGAAAGCTGGAGTACTTCAACCCGGCGGGCAGTGTGAAAGATCGCATTGCCAAAGCTATGATTGAGCAGGCCGAAGCGGCGGGCGAGCTAAAACCAGGCAGCATTATCATTGAACCCACCAGCGGGAACACGGGCATTGGCCTGGCCAGCATTGCCGCGGCCAAAGGCTACGAAATTATCCTGACAATGCCCGAGACCATGAGCGTGGAGCGCCGCAATCTTCTGGCGGCCTACGGCGCGAAGCTTGTGCTGACAGAAGGGGCCAAGGGCATGAAAGGCGCCATCGCCAGAGCGGAGGAACTGCATGCCCAAACGCCGGGCAGCTTTATTCCCAGCCAGTTCGAGAACCCCACCAACCCGGCGATTCATAAGGCGACCACCGGCCCGGAAATCTGGAACGACACCGAGGGCCATGTGGATATTTTTGTGGCGGGCATTGGCACGGGGGGCACCATTTCAGGCGCGGGCGAATACCTGAAGGAAAAGAACCCCGACTTAACGATCGTTGCCGTGGAACCGGCTGATTCGCCGGTGCTCAGCCGCGGCACAGCGGGGCCGCACAAAATCCAGGGCATTGGCGCGGGCTTTGTACCGAAGACGCTGAACACGGATATCTACGACGAAATTATTACCGCCAAGCACGAGGATGCGTTTGCCGCGGCGCAGCAGCTGGCCGCCGCGCAAGGCGTGCTGGTGGGCATCAGCTCGGGCGCGGCGCTCTGGGCTGCCGCGCAGGTTGCGGCCCGGCCGGAAAACGAGGGCAAGGTCATCGTGGCCATTTTGCCCGACACGGGCGAGCGCTATTTGAGCACGCCGTTGTTCGCTAAGTGAGACCGCAAAAAAGCGCCGCCCTTCTGCGGAGGGGCGGCGCTTTTGGTTTGCCTGTTTCAACGCTGCGCGAATTTTTTTGCCAGGCCGCGCATTTCCAGAACGATATCGCCCGTTGGTTCCACATAAGTACCGCGGCGCAGCTGGCCCTTCACCTGGAACGATCGCAGCAGGAACATCACCAGCCCGCCAACAAGGCCTCCCGCTAAGATGAGGAAGAACAGCGGCAGGCGGCAGCGGAGCCAATCGCCCGAGCGCAGGGGCAGCGTAAACGAAAGATAAATTTCGCCGCGCCGCAGCAGTTCGGTCATTGTCATGCCTGTGCCATATTTCGGCAGTTCCGTGAGGTAGGATGTGTTCACAATCCCGGCCGCAGCGGTGACAAGGCCGGTGAACCCGCAGCCTGCCATAAGCCCGGGGATGACGCTCAGCGGCGAACGCAGCGCGAAAGGCATGCTGAACGCCACGGTGAGCTTTACGTTTTCGAAAAACGCGTTGATTGGCCCGCTGACAGCCAGATTAAAATCGTCGTTATCCAGAGCGGGGCGCCGGCGCAGCTTCGCTAAGAGCGTCATAAACAACGGGCACCAGCCAAAGGCGATGAAGCACGCGCCGTAGATGGTCAGCAGCCGCGCGTCGCCCGCGTAAAACGCCGCGCAGGCCGCGCCGAACGCCGCCATGGAAAGCGGGCCAATGACGTCGAAACCGACCATCAGGCCCATAAGCAGGCCTGTGAGCGGGATGTGGCTGCGCGCAAGAGAGGACAACGCCTCCTGCGCCCAAACGCCGAGCGCGCCGAAGGGTTTTTGGATGCCGTAGCGCACCAAAAGAAAGGTCAGCGCGGCGCTGGCCACAGGGATGATCAAGACCAGCACAATCAGATCCACCTGCTCAAGCAGCTGTTCGCCCGTGAGATTCAGCTTTTTGGCCAAGCCTAGTTTTTGGAGCGGTTGATCCAGCTTTTTGCCCAGCGATATCTTTGCGTTGTGCCAGCCCGCATATAAAAATTTGATGAGCAGCGCGCAAAACAGCGCCATAACAAAATAGCCCAAATAGCCGATGTTGACCCCGCCGCCGTTATTGAGCGGCGCAGCGAAAAAAGCGAAGTAGCCCTCTTGCGCGTGGATCGGCGTGCCGGAGGCGAAATGGGCGAAATAAACCGAAAGCGCCAGCCCCGGCGCCAGCCCCGGCAGCCCCGCGATAAGATAACAGAGCACAGCCGAAAGGGATATCATAAAGAAATCGGTACCCCAGAAAAGGATGAACCATAAAATGCGCTCGTTGGCTGGCTCAAGCGCGCCGAGCATGTGCTGCACGCCGAGGATGTTTTGCACCACGAAGAAAAAGCCCGCGCCCAGCGCGCCGAACAGCTGCACAAGGAAGAGGATGGCGGTGGTGCGGTAGATTTTTGCCCGCGTATCTTTGATCAGAGGGGCTAGTTTATGCATGAAAGCACAACCTTTCTTGCGTTTTAGCCCATTATAGCACACTTTGCCAAATAATGCAAGCACGAAAAAGCGGGGGCTTCCCAGCAAAGCTTCTTCTGCCAGAACCGCAACACGATTCGCGCAGCTACGACAGGCTTGCTGAAGTTTTGCCTTGGGTTGTAACGCGCGGCGCGCCAAATATATTGCTTGCATTTTTAGCCCGCGTCAGGTATAATAAGAAAAAGAACTATGGGAACAGGAGAGCGTTATGAATTTTACCTGCGTCAACAACGCCACAGGGGCCTTGGAGGGCTATTGCCTGATCAAAACCGCCGAACAAAAAACAACCCAGAAAGGGCTGCCCTACCTTGACATGCTGCTGATGGATGCGGACGGGGAAATCACCGCGAAATTTTGGGATTACCGGCCCGAAGCCCACGGCAATTTTGCGCCCAACGAGCTTGTGAAAGTGCGCGGCACGGTTTCGGTCTATAACGGGCAGGATCAGTTCCGCGTCGAGCGCTTGCGCCGGGCCGACGAACGCGACGACGTGCGCATGGAGGATTTTGTGCCTTCCGCGCCGGAGACCGGGGAGGATATGCTGGCGGAGATTGTTCTGACGGCAGAGTCGTTTGTCAATCAAGACCTGCGCCGGCTTGTGCTTTCCATATTGGAAGAGCGGCGCGCGCAGCTGCTCTATTGGCCGGCGGCCTTCCGGCTGCATCACGCTGTGCGGGCGGGGCTGCTCTGGCATACGCTGAGCATGCTGCGCCTGGCGCGGGCGATTGCGCCGCTTTATCCGCAGCTCAACGCCGAACTGCTCTACACCGGAGTGATTCTGCACGACATTGAAAAGCTAACGGAATTCGACGTGCCGCCGACGGGCCTGGCTTCCGGCTATACCCTGAAGGGCAATCTGGTAGGGCATCTGGTGGGCGGCGCGGTCTATCTGGAGCAAAAGGCCCGGGAACTGGAGCTGCCGGACGAACTGCTGATCCTCTTGCAGCATATGTTGATTTCTCACCATGGCGAGCCGGAGTTTGGCGCGGCCATGCGGCCTATGTTCCTCGAGGCCGAAGTGCTCAGCGAAATCGACCTGCTTGACGCGCGCGTCAACGAAGTGAGCGCCGCGCTGGCGGGCGTGGAACCGGGGGCGTTCACGAGCAAAATCTGGGCCATGGATAACCGCAAGTTTTATAAGCACACCTATGAGGCGCAGGGCTGAATACGAACCAGAACGCGCCCCAGGCCCCGGCGATTCTATGATACCGAAAGAGGAAACCATATGCAGCAGGCCATGCACCCTGTCCGCCTGACATTTGAAAAACGCGGGCGCGCGATTTATATTTCGCATTTGGATTTGATGCGCGCCATGTCCCGCGCGGTGCGCCGGGCGGCGCTGCCGCTCTGGTATACCGAAGGCTTCCATCCGCATCCCTATTTGTCGTTCCCGCTGCCGCTGCCGCTGGGGCAGGAGGCTCTGCGCGAAGCTGTTGATTTGCGGCTGCTGGAACCCATGCCGCCGGACGAAATTGTGCGGCGCATGAACGAAGCCCTGCCCGGGGGCTTGCGCGTGCTGCGGGCGGGGGAACCCTGGTGCGGCGCGGGCGAGATTGCGGCGGCGGAGTATGAAATTTCGTTTGTCTGCAAGGATATCGAAACAACAAGGCAGGCGATGGCCGCAGGATCGCTGACCATCAAAAAGATGGGCAAGCAGGGGCACAGGAAGGTGGAAAAAGAGATTGCGCTGGCCCCGCTGCTGGTTTCGTATGAGCTGACGCAAGGGAACGACCGCGCGCTGCTGGGCTGCGTTTTGGCGGCGGGGAGCGAACGGAACCTGAACCCGGCGCTGCTGGTGGAAGCTTTGGGCGGCGAAGCGCCGCGCATATGCCGAACACGCCTGCTGCGCGGGGATGGGCAGGAATGGGAATGATCCCGCAGCGAAATGGTGTTGACAACGCCCGCCCGACGGTGTATAATGTTTAAAAAGGGCGGCGGGAGGGACTTTTTGACGAAATTGGGGAAGAGAATGAAACCCCGTTCGCCGGAGCGAAGGACGGGGTTATCATTATTTTTTCTGAGCAAGAAAACCTGCGATTTTATTGGAGAAATATGCAAATCATAAAAGGAGTTGCTGTAGATGGACTTTAAACAAAGCGCGTTCATGTACGCCTTGGGCGGGGCGGTTGTTGTGTTCGTTACGGTGCAGTCGCTGTTCTTCCTGCGCAAGGCGTGGAGGCGCGGGCGCGAGATCGGCATTTCCGCGCAAACGCTGCGCGGCGTGGTAACTTCCAGCGTGCTTTTTACCGTTGCGCCGTCTTTGGCCATAGCGGCCACGGTGCTGGCGCTCTCGAACTCGCTGGGGCTGGTATTGCCATGGATTCGGCTGAGCGTTATCGGCAACCTTTCCTACGAGGCAACGGCCGCCGCGGCCGCCGCCAGCGGGCTGGGGCTTCCCGGCGGGCTAAATGTCCCCGTGGATGACCCCGCTGCATTTTCGGCCATTGCCTGGGTGATGACCATCGGCAGCGTGTTCCCGCTGGTGTTGCTGCCGCTTTTCCTCAAGAAGATCCAGGCAAAAATCGGCAAAGCAGCCGTTGGCAAGGCCGCCTGGACCGATCTGATGAGCGCCGCGGCGTTCATCGGGCTGATTGCCGCGTTTGTGGCGCGCGCCATCGCGGGAAAAGGCGAAGCGGACCGCGCGGGCGACGGCGCGGGGGTGCTTTCGGTGTTGACGCTTGCCACTGCGGTTCTTGTTATGGTGCTGTTGGAATTGCTGATACGCAAACGCGGCTGGAAGTGGGCGGAGCCGTTTGCCATGCCGCTGAGCATGTTCGCGGCCATGGGCATGGCGGTGGTCTACGCGCATATTTTGCCCGCAAGCGTCGCGTTCCTGGAATGGAGGGGTTGAGATGAAAGCTGAAAAAAGCTATTTCGACAAAGTTCACACCTGGGGGCGCGTTTCCTGCGTTACCTCCCTTGTGTTCATGATGGGCGTTCCCCTGGCAATCACGCTCCATCTGGATGCTTGGCCGCCGCTTTCGGGGCTGCTGAAGGGTCTGGCCGGGGTGCTCCCCATGTTTTGGACGGTGGCGGTCATAGAGGCCCTGAGTTATGGGCCAATCATTGGCAGCGGAGGAGCCTATCTGGCCTTTGTTACGGGGAATATCTCCAACCTGAAATTGCCGTGCGCGATAGCGGCGCTCAAAGGAACCGGCGCCCGCGCCAACACCGAAGAGGGCGAGGTAATTTCAACCATCGCCGTGGCTTCTTCCGCCATTGCCACAACGGTCATTATCGCGCTGGGCGTGCTGCTGTTTTCGCCGATTCTGCCGCTGCTGACAGCGGAGGGTTCCCTCGCCGCAACGGCTTTTCAGCAGGTGCTGCCCGCGTTGTTTGGCGCGCTGCTGGCGGGCTATCTGGGCAAGCACTGGCGCGTTGCCGTAACGCCCGTGCTGGCGGGCGTTTTGGTGCTGGTGTTTGCCCCGGGCTTGCAGGTGGGCGTATTGATCCCGATTTTGGTTATCCTATCGCTTGCGGCAGCGCAGGTGATGTGGAAAATAGAAGGAGAAAGGAATCGTTCCAATGGAAAATGAGCACAAGCGCAAATCTCTCCCGGCAATTCTGGTGTGCGTGTTCACGCTGATCAACGTGAGCGCGCCGGTTTTTCAAAATTCTTTTCGCGTGGGCTGGGTCTATATTGACCACGAGCTGAATCTCACGGGCTTTGCCCAATATTTATGGTATTTCATGATTTTCAACGCCCTGTTTACTATTTTTTATGCCGTGCGCTTTTTCACGCGGCGGGGCGGGAGAAAAGCGAACATTGTCTTCGGCGCGCTGTTTGGTTTGTCGTCGCTGTTTGGCGCAGTGTTCCAGCTGGACAACTACATTTCTTCCGTCATTGCCCGGCCCGAAGCGTTTGCCTATTATGTTCCCCGCTTGCTGCCCTGGGCGCTGGCATTGGTTGGCGTGCCGTTTTTGCTGCTGGCCTGGCCCGCGCTGCGCTTAAAACAGAGCTTGCGCCGGGGGCTTTCGGTTGGCCTGAGCGCGGCGTTTTTGCTGTGCATGGTGATTCCCGCCCTGCACTTGCAGCCGCTGCGGATTGTTGCGGGGCCGCTGGTGCTGGATACCGGCACGGGAAGTTATTCCGTCGTGTTCGCAACGAACAAGCCGAGCTACGGCGCGGTGCGCTACCGCTATCAGGACAAGGACAAAATCATCAGTTCAAAAGAGAATGTGGTCAAGCGCGTGGGAAAGATTCATTCTGTGCTGGTTCCCCGGGAGGAACTGGAAAACAACACCTACACCATCGAAGCGCAGGAAGTGAAGGACGTCCGCGCGTATCAAAGCCGCCTGAGCTACGGAAAAGCGATTTCAGAAAAAATTAAATTCAAGGGCGGGCGGGACATCGCCGACCCCAAAATTATGTCATATTCCGACTGGCACCAGCAGATTCCAACCCTGCGCCGCGCTGCCGCGCAATGGGAAGCGCCCGACCTGGTGTTGCTGCTGGGCGACTACTGCGACTATTATCTCAACGAAGACGACGTGATCCGCAACGTTATTGGCGGCGGCAGCATCGCCTCGTTCGGCGGCACGGTGCCCGCGATTTTTGTGCGGGGCAACCACGAGGTGCGCGCGAACGAAATGGACGAACAACGCCTGTGGGCGGATCTGGGGTTGCCTGCTTTTTATTATGAGGTGACGCGCGGCAACTATATTTTTACGGTTTTGGATTCCGCCGAAGCCGAGTGGTACAGCGACAGCTGGCAGCACGAGGATGCTTATGAGGCCATGGGCTATTTTGCGAATCAGCTGGACTGGCTCGCCACATTGGAACCCGCGCCGGAAGGCGCTTATCGCCTGGTGTTGTCGCACGACAGCGATTTTGTCAGCGACAGCACGGACGTTGCCTACCACAAGGCCTGGAATGCCCTGCCGCAGGCGCAGCAGCAAGGCGATTCGTCGTTTCAATCCCGCTATCAAGCCGAACTTTTGCGCCTTGGCGTGGCGTTGTCTATCCATGGGCACAGCCACGCTTATCGCTTGACCGAACATGACGCAAATAAACAGCTGCGGCGGCTGGAAGACGGCGGCTACGGCACAATTGGCGGCACAGGCGTTGGCTTCGGCCCGCTGACGCTGAAAAATGGTGTGCCGCGATATTCTTGTTCGCGCCTGACCTTCCGGGGCGACGAAATTGAGATCCGCGCGAAGGATGTGTCGATCGGGAAAGACGGGAACGACATTGTGACGGACTTGGAAACCTTTGTGATACCGAAGCGCGCGCCGCAAAGCGGCCTTGCGGATTAATCCGACGCTTCCAGCAGCTTCGCGCAGGCCCGGCGCAGCGCGCTGTGCTGGGCAAGGCCCGGATCCTCGGCGCAAAGGCGCTGCGCGGCTTCGCGGGTTTCTTGCAGCAACGCGGCGTCCGTTGCGATATCGGCAAGCTTGAATTCCGGCAGACCATGCTGCCGCGCGCCCAAAAAATCGCCCGGGCCGCGCAGTTCCAAATCCCGCCGGGCAATCTCGAAACCGTCGTTGGTCTCTTTCATTGCGGCGAACCGCGCCTGCGCCTCTTCGCCTTGCGCGTCGGATATCAAAATGCAGGTGCTGCGCGCCGTTCCCCGGCCAATGCGCCCCCGCAATTGGTGCAGCTGCGGCAGCCCGAAATGCTCGGCGTTTTCGATCACCATAATCGCGGCGTTGGGTACGTCCACGCCAACCTCCACCACCGTTGTGGAAACCAGCAGCTGGGTTTGCCCTGCGGCGAAGGCCGCCATGGCCTCCTCTTTCTGCTTTGGCGCAAGCTTTCCGTGCACCAGCCCCACACGATAGCCCTCGAACGCGCCGTTGCGCAGCTGCTCATAGAGCGTCTGCGCGGCGGCGGTTTCGCTTTTTTCGCTTTCGCTCACCCGGGGGCAAATGAGGTAGCCTTGCCGCCCCTGATCGAGATGCTTTTTCACATATTGATACGCCCGATCGCGCAGCGCGCTGCCAACACAGTAGGTTTCAACAGGCGTGCGGCCGGGCGGCAATTCGTCCAGGACAGAGATATCCAGTTCGCCGTAAATCACCATGGCCAGGGAACGCGGGATGGGCGTAGCCGACATGACCAGCAGATGCGGGCCGCAAGCGTTTCCGGCCGCCTGCGTCGGTTCCTGGGAAGCTTCGCCGCGCGCCGCCAGTTGGCCGCGCTGCTCTACGCCGAACCGGTGCTGCTCATCCACAATCACCAAAGCAAGGTTGGCAAAGGCGACATCCTTTTGCAGCAGCGCTTGCGTGCCAACGGCGAGCGGCAGCTCACCGGCAGCCAGCGCCGCCTTCAGCCGCTTTTTTTCTCCGGCGGGCGTGGCGCCGATGAGCAGCGCGGGCGCAAGGCCCAGCCCGGTCAGCGTCTCGTAGTGCTGCCGCGCCAGCAGTTCTGTCGGGGCCATGAGCGCCGCCTGCGCGCCGCCCGCCGCCGCCATGTGCAGCAAAGCCGCAGCCACCGCCGTTTTCCCCGAACCCACGTCGCCTTGCAGCAGCCGCCGCATGGGCGCCGCTTTTGCCATATCCGCCGCGGCTTCGCCAACGGCCCTGGTCTGCGCTTTTGTTGGGACAAAGGGCAAACGCGCCAAAAATTCGTCAGCCGCCTCGGGGGGCAGCGCTTTGGCGCATTCTTTCTGTCGGCTGTGGCGCAGCAGCGCCAGCCCCATCTGTAATAAGAACAACTCGTTGAATGCCAGCCGCCGCCGCGCCCGCTCGATTTCTTCCCAGCTGCCGGGCCGGTGAATGGTTCGCAAGGCCTCTTGCCGAGAAATCAGCCCATATTCTTCCAGCATGCTTTCCGGGAGAAATTCTTTGACTTGCGCAAGCGTCAATTCCATTGCCCGCTCCATGAGCCGTTCAATCCCCCGGCTCGAGAGCCCCTCGGTCAGGGGATACACAGGCCGCAGGCGGGCTTCGCCCACCGGGGCAATCTGCGGCGCGCTCATCTCCCGCGCGAAAAAGGTTTCGGTCAGCTTGCCATAAAAGAGGTGCTCCGTACCCTCCCGCAGTTTTTCCGCCTGATAGCCGCTATTGAAAATCGTAAGGCTCAGCACGCCGCTTTCGTCGGCGGCATGGGTTTTGTAGAGCGTCAGCCCCCCGCGCAGCATGTGCTCCGTTGGAGCGTGATCAATCACGGCGCGCACACAGCAGGGCACGCCAATGGGCGCCTGCGCGATAGGGTATACCGTCTGCCAATCCTCGTAGGCGCGGGGCACATAGGCCAGAAGATCGCCCACGCTGTGGATACCCAGCCGCCGCAGCAGCGCCGCGCGCTTTTCGCCCACGCCCTTCAGGTATTGGATGCTGGTTTGCAGGTTCATGCAACCTCCGTTTGCTGCTGATATTCCTGAACCGAAACAATCATTTCAGTTCCACAATCGTTACCCCGGTATCACCCTCGCCCAGCCCGCCCAGGCGGAACGTTTTTACGTATTGCGAACCGCGCAGATATTGCTTCACCGTTTCGCGCAATACGCCCGTGCCCTTGCCGTGCACCACGGTAAATTCGTGCAGCCCGGAGCGCAGCGCCGCGTCAACAAAGCGATCCAGCTCCAGCGCGGCTTCGTCGGCGGTCTGGCCGCGCAGGTCGAGCCTTGCCGCCGCTTCTGTATGCAACTGTATCGGTTCCTCCTGCGAAGGCCGCGCTTTCCTCGATAAGGGGAGCGAACCGGCGGCGCGCGGCTCGTTGAGCAGCCGCAGATTGCTTTCCGGCGTTCGGATGCTCATAGAGCCAGCCTGCACGGTATATTGCCCCTTGCTGTCGGCCAGTTGGGTGATTGTGGCGGCAATTTTGAGATCCGCCAGCCGCACCGGATCGCCCAGGCGCAGCGGGCGCGGCAGCACATAGCCCTCGTCATCGGGTTCTGCGGGCGCTTCGGCCCGCGTTGCCTCGTCCATGGCTTCCAGGCCTTTTTTCATGGCCGATCGTGCCCGGCGCGCCAGCTCCACCACGTCGCTGGTTTCTTTGGCTTTCTTTAGCCGTTCCAGTTCCCCCAGCAGCGCGTAGGCCTCTCGCTTGGCTTTCGCCGCGATTTCCTGCCCCATCAGCCTTGCATCCGCTAAGGCCTTTGCCTGTTTTGCCGCGGCTTCTTCTTTGGCACGCTCCGCTTCGGCCAATGCTTCCTGGGCGCGCAAGCGCAGCCGATCGGCCTCTTCGCGGGCCTTCGCGGCAAGGTTCTGCCGCTGCTCCAATTCGCCGATCACGTTTTCGAACCGCGTATTCTCGCCGCTGACAAGATCGCGCGCACGGTTTACGATATCGTTGGGCATGCCCAGCCGCTCCGAAATCGCGAACGCGTTGGAACGGCCCGGCACGCCAATCAGCAGCCGGTAAGTGGGCCGCAAGGTTTCCACGTCGAACTCGCACGAGCCGTTTTCTACGCCCTGCGCTTGCAGCGCATAGGCCTTCAGTTCCGCATAGTGCGTGGTCGCCGCCAGCTTCGCGCCCCTGCCGCGCAGCGCCTCCAGAATCGCCGTGGCCAGCGCCGCCCCCTCGACAGGATCGGTACCCGCGCCCAGTTCGTCGATTAATACCAACGCGCCGGCGTCGGCTTCCTCCAAAATGGAGATGATGTTGATCATATGAGAGCTAAAGGTGCTCAGCGACTGCTCAATGCTCTGCTCGTCGCCAATGTCCGCCAGAATATGCCGGAACACCGCTATTTTGCTGTGCTCCGCGCAGGGCAGCATCAGCCCGCACATGCCCATGAGCGTAAGCAGCCCCAGCGTTTTCAGCGTCACCGTTTTGCCGCCCGTATTCGGCCCGGTGATCACAAGAGCGCTGAATGTTTCGCCAAGGGATATGTCAATCGGCACAACGCTGTCTTTGCTGATGAGCGGATGCCGCGCTTTTTTCAGGCAAATGATGCCGCCGTCGTTCAGTTCGGGCGCGGAAGCCTTCATGTCGTAGGCCAGGTGCGCTTTGGCGAAGATCACATTCAGCTCCACGGCGCACTCATAGCTGTATTTGATTGGATCGTAAAATCCGCCCGCCAGCTCCGAAAGCTCCGCCAGGATGCGATCGATTTCTTCGCGCTCTTTACCCTGCAAAACCTTGATCTCGTTGTTGGCCTCCACAACGGCCATGGGTTCCACGAACACCGTGGCCCCGCTGGAAGAAGCGTCGTGCACCAGCCCCGCGATTTCGCCCCGGAATTCCGCTTTTACCGGCACAACAAAGCGCCCGCCGCGCATGGTGACCAGGCTTTCCTGCAAATATTTCGAGTACTGCGACGAACGGGTCAGATGTTCGAGCCGTTGGCGCACATTGGATTCCTGCTGCCGGATTTTCCGGCGGATGTCGGCCAGAGCAGGGGAAGCGTGATCGGCGACGCTGTCTTCCGAAAGCACCACGCTGGCGATGGCGTCCTCTAAAAAATGATTGGGCGAAATGCCGCCAAAGAGCGCATCCAGGCATGTTGGCACGCCCGCGCTGCCTTCGCGCCAGGCAACAATCCCCCGCAGCACCCGCAGCGTTTGCGCAATGGCAAGCAATTCCCGCAGCGTCAGCGTGCCGCCAGCCTGCGCGCGGTGCAGGGCGTTGTTCACATTGAGCAGCCCGCCGAACGCCGGGCCGCCGAAGCGCGCCAGCAGCGTGTGCGCGTCGCGCGTCTGGTTGAGCAGCGCCTGCGCCAGCTTCAGGTTCTGTTCCGGCTCCGTGGCAAGCGCCAACTCCCTCGCGTCGCCGCAGGCGCATTTTTCAGCCAGCAGCGCCAGCACCTTGTCTAGTTCCAGTGTTTTATAGTGTTTGTTCATTTTTGGCCGCCTAAACTTGTATTTCTGTGATCCACTCAAACAAATCTGTCGCCGCCTGCTCCGCAACATTTTCTAACCCGTGCGTGCCCTCGGGATATTCGACAAGCTTGCAGGGCAGGTGTTTGCGGCGCATGAGATCATACGCAAGCCGCGCGTCGGCGCAGCGGTAGGCATTGTCTTGCAGACCCTGCAAGAACAGCACCGGGCAGGTGATTTTTCCGTCGTGCAAGGCATGCACTGCGCCGTTGCGCAGGCAATCGATAAAAAAGTCTTTTTCAAATTCAACGCCGAATAAATTTCTGCGCTCGCCCGCAAGCAGCGCTTCCATGTGATCGCCGAAGCATTTATCAACCCCGCCCTGCCACATGCCAATGTGTACGCTGACGCATGTGCCCACAGAACAGACAAATTTTACGCGCGCATCCTGCGCGGCCAGGCGCAGCCCCACGGTGGAACCGCAACTGAAGCCCAGCACGCCCAGGCGCTCCGGATCGGCCCAGGGCTGCGCCTGAATCCAGTCGAACACATCGCCGGCGTTGCGCACCCAGCGGGCATATGTCATCTTGCCGTAGTCTCCGCCCGTTTTGCCCCCTGCGTAGCAATCGAACGTCACCATAGCCATGCCGTTTTGCAGAGCGACGCCGCGCACCGTTTCTCCCAGCCCCCAAACGCCGCCATTGCAGCCCATGCCGCCGCCGTGGCAATGCAAAATCACCGGCATGCGCCCCTGAAACTCTTGCGGCAGGTAGGCCTCGCCATAGTTCTTGTCGCCTGTTTCCAGGCGGAAGGGAATTGTCTGCATCTGGTTCCTCCTAAAGCAAAACGGCCCGGCGGTTTGTGCCGGGCCGCCCTGTTAATCGATAAAGAAGGATTTTTTCCTTCCCTGTTTGTCCCTGGGATATTCGCGGATGCGCGTGATGTGCTCCGCGTTGATCATATTGATGTTTTCTTCACCGGCCTTGCCGGTTTTCACCGTCATCCAGCAGCCATCCACGGCGGTGACGATACCAATCACCGTGGAATTCGAGTAATTCAGCGTTTTGATAATGCACTCCCGTCCAACAAAGCTTTGCAGGGCTTCGTTCACAGAGCTCTCTCCTTTCTCGCGGCGCTTTTTGATGTTTTGCAGGGCAAGGCTCAGCCGCGCCGCCCGCCGGGGTTCTATGACCGCGAAAGCGATCAGAAGAACCAGCCAAAAGGCAAGCATGCCGGTTGTCATCAGCGCTTCCTCCCCTATGCTGCGGTTTGAGTTCAGCGGCGCAATCTGCTGCCCGCTATTTTGCGTAGGCCGCCACTTGCAGCATAAAATCGCCCAGCTGCGCGCCGAATTCGGGCGCGCCATCCATAATGAGCCGGCCGGCTTTCGTTGCCTCCATCATGTCGTCGATGTCCATGAGGATTCCCAGCGCGCTGTCTAGCGAATCAAAACGCAGGGTAAAAAACGGCATGGCGCGCTTGTATTCGCCGCGGCCCGCGCGGCTTTTGCCCGCTTTGATGCGAATATAGGCCGCCACTTCGGGATGCCCATCCACGGCCCAGCTATAAACCCGGTCGGGGCTTGGAACCGTCCAGGCTTTTACGCCTTCGTGGTCATTTTTATTCAGACAGCTGATGCCGCTGCTGAGCAGGTAAAAGAACGCCTTCACCAGCAGCACCTTGGTCTCTTCGTCCTCGGGCGGCTTGGTCGCGCCCAGCAGGCCGCTCATCTTCAGCAACACCTGCATGAACGCGAGGAAGAGACCCGTATGTTTGAGCGCGCCCTTCATCTTCGGCAGTGTGGCCGGGCTCATCTTGCCCTTAAAGAACGCCACGAACGCCTCGACGCTCTTAAACTCCAGCTCAACCATGGCGTTGGTGGCCACTTTGTCGGCGCAGACGTTCCATTCGCCGTTGTTGACGGTGAAGTGCGTGGCCACCTTGCCGCCGGGCAGCTCGGGCGCCAGAGCGCTGACCTGATAGATGCAGTGCGCCTTCTCGAATTTTTTGCGCAGTGCGGGGATATCGTTGGCGATGACTTTCACCAGCGGCAGCGCCGCATTCAGAAAGATCTTATAACTGTACAGGGTATCCTGCTCCATGATGGGACTACCTCCTTGTCGGATTTATTGATACGAAATCGTCACATCCTCCGGCAGCTCATAATATTCGAGGAAGCCTCGAAGGATGTTTGGGTTGATCGGCTCCTGATCCAGCGCGTTGACCAAAAAGCGCATTGGGGTGTGCCGCAGCACAACGGAATGATTCCCCTGCGCCACCTGGGCGCGCACCTGGGCTACTTTCGCGCGGTTCGCGGCGCCCACAGCCAGGTAGCCCGCCAAATCAAGCGCCATCGTCAGAGCAAGCACGGTGGCCAGCGCCCGCATTCCGCGCGGCGGCACAACGGAATCATCCGCCCCGCCAGCGCCCGCAACGGCAATGAATAGCTTGTGCGTCATCAGCAACAGCAGCGCCGCCGAAAGGCTGAAGCAACGCGGACCCATCGGATAAACCAGAATCAGCGGCGCATTCAGCACCACCAGAATGGCCGCACAGCGCCACACCGCAAGGCTGCGCGGGAGTTTTGCAAACACGCCGGGGGTTCGGCGGCGCAACAGAATCAGCAAAACTGCAATCGTAAGCAATATGGGCAAACAGGCGGCGGCAAAGCTCCCCATAACGCGCAACAATCCGCCAACAAAATTCAGCGAAACGCGCTGGTAGCCCCTTTCGCGCCGAAGCACCCGAAGATAATTGCCGTTGCTAAACATCAGCACAGCGCCCGCCACCGCGGAAAAAAACCAGGTCAGCGTGCGCGGCAAAAAGCGCCTGTATTTGCGGCGCACCACAGCGTAAGCGGAAAACGCCAGCGCAAACAGGGTGTAGTGTTCCATGAACAGCTGCGCCGCAAACCCCAGCGCCGCAATGGCAACCAGCCAGCAGGCTCGTTTTTGCGCGCAAAACACCAGATAGACCAAACACAGCAGCAATAATACGGGAACTTCGTAGTTGAGAAATGCCGTTGTCCAAGCGAAATCCTGAATGAACAGAGGCCCGGGCAAAAGCAATAGAACGGCGCAAAGGCAGAGGAACCGCATGTCGCGGTTGCCCGTAATGCGCTGTGTCAGCCACAAAACGCCGGTCAGCACCAGAGCCTTGACAATGGGCAGAATCCACGGGATCCGCAGGAAAAAATACGCGCTCAGATTCCCCAGATATCTGCCGTTGTAATTCGCGTACCCTCGCTCAAACAACGCCTGGCCATAGCTGGTGGCCCAGAGCCTGTCGTCGGGAGCCGGCGTAAAAAAGCAGGCCAAAAGAACAAGAAAGGCAAAGAAAGACAGATAAAAGAGCAGTTCCCGGCGCGGAAATGATTTCATGCCCGCCCCCTGCTTATACCTCGTCATCCCAGTTGTCATCCACCTCAAAGTCCTTGTGCATCACCGCGCGCACGGCTTCGATAATGCCATTGGAATCGATGCTGGCCATGCTCATCAGATCTTCGTGCAGGCCAATGGTGCTAAAGCTGTCTTGCCAGCCCAGGCGCTGGAACGCGCAGCCCTTGCCCGTGTCGGCAATCACTTCCGCCACAGCCGAACCCAGGCCGCCGATGACGTTGTGATCTTCCACGGTGATGATACGCCGCGTGTCGGCAATCGCCTTCTGCACCGCTTCCACATCCAGCGGCTTAATGGTATGCATGTTCAGCACGCGCACGCTTAAGCCATCGGAATTCTTCAGGAAATCCGCCGCCTGCATCGCCTGGAATACACAGGAGCCGCAGGCAATCACAGTGATATCGGTGCCCTGGCGCATTTCGCGCGCTTTGCCCAGCTGGAAGCCGTAGTCGGTGCTGTCATATACCACGCGGTCGAACCCGCGGTTGATCCGAATATAGAAGGGGCCGGGGGTTTCGTAAGCCGCGCGCACGGCATTGACGGTTTCCATGCCATCCGCCGGGCAGATCAACGTCATGTTGGGGAACGTGCGCTCTACGCCGAAGTCGACAATCGCGTGGTGGGTGCTGCCCGCCTGGCCAAAGCTCGTGCCGCCGTGGGTGGCGATGATCTTAACGTTGGCCTTCTGGTAACAGATGTCCGCGTGCACCTGGTCGGCGGCTCTGAGCGCCGCAAAAACGCTGAACGTGCTGACGAACGGCACGCAGCCCGCTTTCGCAAAGCCCGCCGCCATGCTGAACATGCCCTGTTCGGCAATGCCAACATTAAAAAAGCGATCGGGGAACGCGTCGCCAAACACGCCGATTTTTGTGGACTTGCCCAGGTCGGCGGTCAGCGCCACAATTTCGGGATGTTCCGCGCCCAGTTCGCACATTACTTTGCCGTAATATTCGGCAGTGGATAACGCTGTCGATTCCACTGCGGTATAAGTCAGTCCGCTTGCCATCTCACTTGCCCTCCTTTTCCGCGCGCGCCATGCGCGCCTTGTAGGTTTCCGCCAGATCGGCCTTGCACTGCGCATACATATCTTCGCCCATCGCGCCGTAATGCCAGATATAGTTGCCCTCTATGCTCTTGATGCCCGCGCCTTTGGTGGTTTCCGCAATGATGACAACGGGCTTGCCTGTGTCGTTTGCCTTGGCAAAAGCAATCGCATCGTCCAGCTCATCGAGGTTTTGCCCATCCACTACCTTGACGATGAACCCGAACGCCGCCCATTTGTCGGCAAAGGGTTCCAGCTTCATCACTTGTTCCGTGGGGCCGTCGATCATGCACTTGTTGCGGTCAACGAACGTGATCAGGTTTGTTACGCCAAAATTCGCGGCGCTCATCGCGCCCTCCCAAATTTCGCCTTCGTCGCATTCGCCGTCGCCCAAAATGCAATATGTCCAGTACTTCTTGCCCAATACCCGCGCCGCCAGTGCCGTGCCCACGGCAATCGGCATTCCATGCCCGAGGGAACCTGTGGAAGCATCCACGCCGCGGACTTTGTTCGAATCCAGGTGCATGCCCATCTTGGAGCCGGTCAGGTTGAACGTCTTGAGCTGTTCGGGGTCGTTGTACCCTTTGTCGCACAGCACGGGGGCCCAGGCGATGCCCGCGTGGCCCTTGCTAAGGATAAAGCGGTCGCGGTCTTCCCAGTTGGGATCGTCGCTGAGGTTGAGGTACTTGTAGTAGAGGATGGTCAACATGTCCAGGCAGCTCATGCCGCCGCCGATGTGCCCGGAACCCGCCCAGTGGGTGGTTTCGAGCGTGAGGCTGCGCAGCTCGTTGGCTTTTGTTTCGAGCGCAGCCCATTCCTGTTTGGTTAATGCCATGGTTTCACGCCTTTCCAAATTTAAATTTTAATCGGTTTTGCTTTGACTGAATAACCAGGGGAATAAATTGATCTCACGCCAGGCTTTTTCCCAGCTTTGGTGCCCTTCCGTTGGATATTCGGTATACTTCACCTCTTTTGCGCCCGCCTCCTCCAACGCTTTGACCATATCGCGCGAATCCTGCGGGTTCACAATTTTGTCTTTCGAGCCGTGGAACACCCAGATGGGCATCTCGTGGAACAGCGGCGCTTGCTCCGGTGCGCCGCCGCCACAAACAGGGATGGCCGCAGCAAAATAATCCGGGTAGGCCGCCAGCATGCTCCATGTGCCGAAGCCGCCCATAGAAAGCCCCGTGATATAAACACGCGCGGGGTCGATGGGATGCCGCGTTTTTGTGCGCTCCAGCAGGCCCATCAGCGCCGCAGGAACACCCGCATCCGACCACCATTGCTCCTCCGGGCATTGGGGCGCCAGCACAACACAGGGGTATTCCGCACGATTTTCTTCGCTGAGCAGCGTCTGCATCACGCCGTTTTTTCCGGTTTGCGCGCGGTTGTCGCTGCCGCGCTCCCCCGAACCATGCAGGAACAGCACAAGCGGATATGGCTCTTCCGCGCCGCCGCTTTCCGGCACATAAATGCGGTAGGGCAAAACCAGCCCGTTGGGATCCGTATACGTTTCCGCCTGCATCATGTCCGTGCGGTCGGCTCTGTCAAAGATGAGAATCAGCCAGCCAACGCCTTCGAACGCATAATAAATAAACCCGGCGGCAATGGCGCACAGCAGACAGATCAGCGGATGGATGAGTAATCGTTTTTTCCATTTTTTGCTCACGGCCAACCTCTTTCTACTGGACATAGATCCCATAATCCAGAATCACGCGGCCCTTTTCATCCGAGCCGGTGAAGCGGGGGCAGTTGTAGCGCTCAAAAAAGCAGACATAGCCCGTGTCGCCCACATCGCCGTTCTTTTCCCAGCCCGCCCTGTTTTATCATTTTCCCAGGCTCGTGCGCACCAGAACAATATCTTGCGCGGGGGCAATCCAGATGTATTGCCCCTGATACCCCAGCGCGCCATAGGATGAGCCGAGCGCATCCAGATGGTTGCGCCAGAACAGGTAGCCATAGGCACGCGGCCGGTGGCTCTTGGGCGGGGTTTGCGCCACCCAACTGGCCGGGATAATTTGTTGATCCTCCCAGCGGCCGTTGTTTAAATAGAGGTATCCGAAGCGCGCCATGTCCCGCGCGGTCATCTGAATACCGCTGCCCCCGCGGGGCAGCCCGCCCGGCGTGGCCGACCACTGCACAGAGGTGACGCCCAGCGGGCCGAAGAGTTTTTCTTTGGCATAGCTCAGCACGTCGCGGCCTGTGGCGCGCTGCACAATCCCCAGCAAAATGGTGGGCGCTGCGCTGTCGTAGGCCCATTTCTTGCCCGGCGCGTTGCTTTGCGGCAGTTCAAACGCCGCAAGCGCGCTGTCTTTTACGCCTGCGCCCTCAACAAGCTCCCACTTTTCTTCCGTATCGCAAACAATGCCGCTGGTCATGGTCAAAAGGTGTTCGATGGTCATATCGCGCTTCCATTCCTGCCCGGGAGCAATCTTTGCCTCAGGGAAAAAATCGATCACCTTTTGATCGGCGCCTTTGATTTTCCCCTCGCCAACGGCAATGCCCACCAGCGCGGAAACCACGCTTTTGGTAACGGAATAGACCGGAAAGCGCGTTGCGGCGCTATTGTCTTTGCTGTAATGCTCATAAACCAATTGGCCTTGATAGAGCACGAGCAAACTGTCGCTGTTGCCCTGATCGCCAATGCTCTTGGCCATCAGCCAAACATAGGCGTTCAATGCCGCAGGCGAAAGCCACCAAGCTTTCGCTTTTTTGAATTCTTTGGTGGGCCAAACACGATCGGCCGCTGCGGCAGCGGGCGCAGCAAAGCAGAGCACAAGGCTCAGCAGGAGCGCAAGAATCCGTTTCGTTGTTTTCATGGAACCTCCTCGAACCTTCTCGCCGTCGCCAGCGATTTAAGCCGCCGCTTTCCATAGCCCATGCAGGTTGCAGTAGGCAAACACTTCCAGCGGCGCGCCCTGCTCCACGCAGAACTTTGCTTCCGGCGCGCCGGGCACGGCCAAAATGCGCCGCTGCCCGCCGTTTTCCATGTGCAGATAGATCCACTCGATGTGGTGGTCTTCCTGCATGGGGTGCGGCACGCCGCCAATTTTTACGGTGACGATGTCGCCTTCGCGGCTGACCACCGGCACGTGTTTTTCTTGGGAAGCATCTGCGGTGTTGGGTTCCAGTTTCTGCATTGGCGCGCCGCAGCAGATGATCTGCACGCCCGCGTCCTTCAGCACGCTGATGACCTGTCCGCAGTGCGGGCAACGGTAAAATTGGGGATAAAATTGCATGGGAAGGCCTCCTTTACAAAATTGAGTCGCTCTGCGCGAACAACCAGCCCACGCCTTCGAATTCGCAATCGACAAAGACGCCCGCCGCAAACAGCAGCACCAAGCACAGGGGAACCATCACCAGAAGCCGCTTGCGCGTTTTGCTCATGGTCCCCCTCCCCTTCTGGCGGTTCAGTGAAACAGATGGTGCAACGTGATGAGCAGCGCATTATAGACTTGCGAAAGGTGACCGTAGAAACGTTCCAGCGTAGGCGCGGACAAGGAAACGATCAGGCCCTCAAAATCGCCGCCGAACGAACTGAAGACCGCATCCAGCCACTGGTACAAAATACCCACCGGGTTTGGGGCATGGGAGAAAAAATCAAACACCGCTCGTTCCCCTCCTCCTAGAAAATTTCCGGGTGCCGCTTGGCAACCACCTGAAATGCCTCGTCGGCAATCTCGAGGGTGTGGTTGATGTCTTCGTCGGAAATGGCGTAGTTCAGGAAGTGGTTGTGGTGCCCGGCCAGGAAAATGCCGCGCGGCACCATTTCGGCAATCCATTCCTGGTGGAGGAACAGGCTGTCGTCGTTGGCAATGCGCAGATAAAACAGCGCGGGCTCGCCCGAAACCACCAGGTTGAACCCATTGTTGGCAGCCGCGGCCTTTAAGCCTTCGGTTACCTTCAGGCCCTTCTCGCGCAAAATCGCGGGCAACCCCAGTTTCCTCATCTTAGTGATATTGGCAATGCCCGCCGCGAAAGGAATGGCGCTCATCCAATAGGAGCCAGTATAGCTCAGCGCGCTCACCGAATCTTTAATGAACGCTTTGCCGCAAAGGCAGCTGACGTTCCAGCCGTTGGCAATGGCTTTGCAGAATGTGATGAGGT
This sequence comes from Oscillospiraceae bacterium, assembly GCA_031256825.1. Lineage (GTDB taxonomy): Bacteria > Bacillota > Clostridia > Oscillospirales > Acutalibacteraceae > WRMQ01. Next base: position 64,072 of record JAIRPV010000042.1, read on the forward strand.
CGGCCTCAAAGCCATAAAACGCGTCGGAGCCTTCTGTTGCCAAACGGAACCCGGCGCGCACGTCGTCGATGATGAGCACGATGCCGTTCTTTGTGCAAAGCTCGCGCACCTTTTGCCAATAGCCGGGCGCGGGCAGTTCGTTGTCAAGATAGTTGCCGTGCATATAGGGCGTTGCGATATAGGCGGCGATTTCGCCATCGTTTTCGGCAATAACCTGCTCCAATGCCGCAATGTCGTTCCAGGGGATATACAGGTTGTTGGCCACATCCTCCGGAACAACGCCGGGGTAATCCACTTTCTGTGTCCAGGGGGCCACGCCGTGATAAAACCCGCTGACGAAAACAATCTTCTTCCGGTGCGTATGGGCGCGGGCCGTCATGATCGCGGCCGTGGTCACGTCTCCGCCGTTTTTGGCGAAAAAGGCCCAGTCCGCGCTCTTCACGGTATCCACCATCAGTTCCGCCAGTTCCACCATTTTATAGGAAGGCGAAGTGGTGCAGTTGCCAATCTTTGCCTGTTCCAGCGCCGCCGCGTCCACATCCGGGTCGTTGTAACCCATCACATTCGGGCCGTAGGCGCACATGTAGTCGATGAACTTGTTGCCGTCCACATCCCAGAAGTAAGCGCCCTGGGCCTTCGCGCCCAGCAGCGGCCATTTGGAAACCGGGATAAAGTTGCCTTCGGCGGGGCCCAAATGGCCGTAAACGCCCGAAGGGATCACTTTGCACGCGCGGTCAAACCACTCGCGGCTTTTTGTAAAAGTATATGGCTGCATAATTATCCTCCTAAGTTATTCTGGGTTTCCGCCGTTTTGTTGCTATGCCAGATACAGCGCGACGCGGTCCAGCATGCGGTTGAGGTTGTCGATCATATTGACCATGCCGTGCATTTCGATGGTTCCGTTGCCAATGCACGCAAGGGCGTTGACTTTTCCGTCGAACAGCGCGCGGGCCAGCTTCAGGTCTGCAAACTCCATGATTGCGCGGGGGTTCGCGGGCATCTTTTTCTCTGTGCTCAGCACGCAGTCTTTGATGTGGATGGTCGCGCCAACGCAGTCCTTAATGCTGAACTGCACGTCGCCGTCGGGGCAAAGGTGCGCGCTGAACTTGCCAATTTCGTCGTAGTCGCCGATCTGCGACAGGGCCACGCTGATGACATAGAACATCAGCTGCGTGCTGCGCTCAAAGAACACGGGGTCAGCCAAATCCTCTTCGCTGGCGCGCAGATATTTTTCAAGCAATTTGGTCAGCGCGTCAAAGTCCTTCAGCAGGAAATTGATATACTGGAACCCTTTGACGGGAATCGGGGTCGCCTTGCCTTCGATGACAAGGTTGAACTTTTCGCAGGAACTCAGGGGGATTTTGATGCTGCAATTCTTCGCGACGCCGGGCTGCAATTGCACGCGGCCATTGCTGAAGGTCAGCGTGGCCTTCGGGCCGTCCTTGACGTCGAACGCCAAAGATATTGGTTTTTTGTTTGTCATGAGCGCGCGGGCCTCCGGGTCCAGCTCGCAAAGGTTTTCGAGCGTACCCAGAATGGCGTACATGTTAAGATACGCCATGGTTTTCTGATCCAACAATTGACTTACCTCCTTAAAATTTGATCCCAATCTATTCTATCAGTTATTGAGCAGCTTGTCAATGAAAACTTGTACCTTTTCGTAGCCCTGCCGAATGGGCTGCGCCGTCTTTTCGGGGATAGCGCCCGTCAGCGATTGGAAAAAGCCGATCAGCCACCGCGTCGACAGTCCCAGCGCGCTTTGCAGCCGATACTCCTGATAAGGGGCCGGTTCCGGGATGGCGCTGCCCGCCTGGTCGAACGCCATGGAATGCAGCAGGTGCCCGCCCACAAAATTTTCGTCGTCGGTATGGTTGTTCTTTACAAAGCGCACGGCCCAGGGCGCCTCGCCCAGCCGCCAGACCATGTCGCCGTCGATGACCAAAGCCTCCACTTTGTCGCTAAGAAACGCCTGTTTTTGCGCTTCGGTCAGCAGCTGCGCGTTGAGCGGAAACGCGTTGGTAAGAAAGAGGCTCCGCACTTGTTCGTTGTATTCCGCAAACACCTGCGCCGCCAAAGCGCCGCCCAGCGAATGCCCAAACAGATAGTTCAGCCCGTCTTTGTTCCGGCATTCCTCAAACATCGCCAGCGCTTCCCGCCTTTGGGCCGTATCCACAGCGAACATCTGCCCGCCGCAGTCAATGATATCCCGCGTTGCCCGCGCGATAAACTTCGGATCCTCCATCCCCCGAAACGAAAACCCGCGCGCACCCGTGGCCGGATCCTCGTATACATAGCCAAAAAAACCGGAATCGTCGCTGTCGTTGACGCACTTCACCAGCCGCAGATTGCCCAGTCCGCTATGCCGCAGCGTCCATTCGCCTGTCGCGTCATAATATGTCACATTCGTCTGGAACGTTTGCCCGGGCACTTCGTGATCCGCTATGACTTGCAGCGCCACTTTTTGCTGATCGCTCAGCCGTTCGAACAGCGGCGGTTCCGGCGCCGCCGCAAAGCCAACGGCCGCTACGGCCAGGGCTAGGGCCAAAAATACGGCCAGCGCGGGCAATGCATTGCGTTTGATTTGCTTCATACTGATCCATCCTTTCCCATGCTATGGTTTTCTCCGCTGCATATTACCTGTTCTTCTTTTTTGCACAACCCGCTGATGAACTCCGCCATCAATTCCCGGGCCTTCCGTGTAACGGGATGGCTGTCTTCAATCACAAAGCCGTGGGTGGCGGCCGGGAATTCCAGCAGCCGCACGGATACGCCCGCTTCCCGCAGCCGGGCCGCGTAGCGCACGCCGTCGGCTCGCAAAGAATCCTTTCCGCAGACTATCACCAGCGCCGGCGGCTGCCCCCGGAACTGCTCCGGCTCGGCGCACAGCGGCGAAATCAGCGGATCTTTCGCCTTTTCCGGGTCCCCGCCATAATAGCACGCGCCAAAAATCTCCATGACGCGCCGCGGCACGGAGCCACCGGAAGCCTTTCCGCCAAGCGCCCTGCAGCACTCGCGTATCAGCTGCGCCGTTTTGGGCGGGGCGGCCTCGCCGGGGCCTTTGCGCTCCGGGCTGTATATCGTCATGTCCAGCCCTGGGTAAACCAAAATCTGGTACGCGAACGCAACGTCGCCCCGCTCCCGGGCCATCAGCTGCAACGCCGCCGCAAGATTGCCCCCCGCGCTATAGCCCCCCGCGCCCACGCAGGAGCGATCGACGCCCAGGCGCTCGGCGTTGTTCCAATAATATTGAATCACCTGGTACGAGGCCTCCAGCGGCGCCGGATAACGCGCTTTGGGCGCCTTTGGATAGTCGATAGAAACCACTTTTATGTTGCAGCGCCGCGCCAGGAAGGTATTGACGCAGTCATCCTGATCGGCGGTATAAATCACAATCCCGCCTCCATGAAAATCCACAAACAAGGGCTGCGGCTCCGGGGAGTCAAAGCCATATTCCAGCACCCGCACAAGGCCATAAGAGGTTGGCACAAAGCGCTCGCGCCCCCTTGCCTTTGGCTGAAAGCGTCTTTGCAGCAGCAGCGCCTGCTGCAGCCCCCAGCCCTGCCAGGAAAGCGTCTGCTGGTAAACCCGCCGCGCCGCTTTTCTGACGTCATCCGTTTGTATCTTCATCTCGTTGCGCCTTCTTTCTCTGCTTGCGTTCCCGCCGTGCGGCGCTGATTTTCGTCTCGTTTGCTTCGCTTTTCATCTATATGTTTCACGCTTCGCCGGCCAATGGCGGCAGAACATAGCGAAGAATTCTCTGCAACAGCGCGGCGCCCGACTGCGCCAAAATCCCCGCCTGCTTTTGCAGCGGGTAGTCGCGGTAAGGGTTCGGTTCCGGTATGGTGCTGCCATCTTCATTGAACGCGATGGATTTGGTGAAATGCCCGCCCGTGAAGCTTTTGCTTTCGCGGTTGTTGCGTATGAAACGCACTTCCCAGGGCGCGTCGCCCAGCATCCAAACAAAGTCGCCGTCGCAAACAAGCGCATCCACTTTGTTTCCCCGGAACGCCGCGCGCTGCTCGCCGCTGAGCCTGCTCGCGTCTATCGGCAGGGGGTTGAGCAAAAACAGCCGCTTGATCTGTTTGTGATACAGCGCATAGACTTCCGCCGCAAGCTCCCCGCCTTTTGAAAGGCCAAACAAATAATTATTGCCTTTGGGATCCCGGCAGCTTTCGTAAAGATCCAGCGCCACATGCCGCTGGGGCGAGTCGCCTAAAAACATCGTCGCAAGGCTGTCCAGCAAATCCATTGTTTGATTGCCGTCGATGCCGCAATAGGTGAATACCCGCGCGCCGGTCTTCGGGTCTTCCACGGCCGTGCCGCAAAAGCCGTTTGTGATATCCTGATTGACGCTTTTGATCACCAGCCAGTCGCCCAGCCCGCTTTGTCGGATCTCCTCCCGAAAACTGCGGGGCTTTAACCGCTCTTTCAACCATTCGTTGAGCGTCTTCGCTTCCTCGCCCGCTTTGCGCTCGTAATTGCTGCTGTTGTTGGCAAGGTTGCACAGCAGCACCTTTTGCTGATCGGTCAGCTTGGTGATGGTCGCTGGTTTCACAGGCTTTTCTTCCGGCTTTTTGGTTGTCAGATCGAGCGTCGGCGGCAGATTTTTTTGAATGGTATCCGCGATCGGCGGCGCAGCAGCCGGCTTCTCTTCCGCGGCTGCCGCCTGTTGCGCGGCAAATCCGGGGGCAGCCGCCGCGTGGATCAGGAACAGCGCCGCCGTCAGCGCCAAAAACGCTTTTTTGCATTGCTTCATGAACGGTCTCCCTGTGTGTGGTAATATTTGGCGCGCATGCGTTCCGCGCTGCCGCGCAAACTATGGACGGCAACTCAAGTCAGCCGAAGAATTGAAGGAAAGGGGATCCAACATGGCCAAAGACAAATACAATCCGAACATTGCCTGCAATGTGCAGCAGTGCCGCTACAACTGCAAGAGCGAGGAGTGCTGCACGCTGGACAACATCGACGTGCACGCCGAAGCCAAGAATGTAACCGGCGAGCACAGCACCTGCTGCCATTCGTTTGAATGTAAGGACTAGCGCGAACTGAGGGGATGGAATCAGGGCGCAGGGGCCGCACCCCCTGCCTCCTGCCTCCTCCTTCCTGCCTCCTCGAAGCCCTGCCTCCTGTCTCCTCCTTCCTGCCTGCTCAACTGTGTCCCAGTTCCCGCTTGTTCTCTCCGGCGGTGTGCAGGAGTTCCCGCAGAAAGGCTTTGTCTTTTTGGGCCAATGCCGCGCGCAGATCGGATAAGTCGGCCAGATATTGATCCAGCGAAGCGATGGTGTTGCGCCGGTTGTCCATGAGCAGTTCCGCCCAGGCGTCGGCATTGATATCCGCCACGCGCGTGCAGTCCCGAAAAGCGCCTGCCATAAAGGCGGGTTGCGCGCCGGCATGTGGGTGCGCGCAAAGGCAGGCCGACGCAATGTGCATCAGGTCGCTCGTATAGGCGATGATCGCGTCGTGTTCCGCAGGTTCCACCACGCGCATGCGCGCCGCGCCGATGTGCCCCGCAAGCTCTTTCATCAGGGCAATGCCCGCCGGGGTGCTGCGCGGCGTTGGAGTAATCAAAAACCCGCACCCCCGGTAAAGCCCGGCCTCGGCGTTTTCATAGCCGTCGCGCTCCTTGCCCGCCATAGGGTGTACGCCCACATACTCCACGCCATCCGGCAGCAGCGGCATGATTGTTTGGTAGAGCGGCCCTTTGACGCCGCAGATATCGCTGACCAGGCAGCCCGGTTTCAGCAGAGCCGCGTACTCTTCCAGTATATTCGGGATATGGTGGGCATAGACGCAGAAGAACAGCAGATCCGCCTGAGCGATAACAGCTCCCGTGTCCGTTGTGGCTTCGTGCACGGCCCCTGCGGCTTGCGCCCTGCGGCAAACCAGATCATCCTGATCCGCTCCCAACAGCCGGGCGCAGCGAAAGCCGCGCAGTGCAAGCGCCAGCGAGCCGCCCATCAGCCCAAGGCCAACGATCCCGATGGTGTAGTTTCTGCTCAATCCGCAGGCCCCCGCTTCGAATAGACGTCCATTTTCGCACCCCGATCAATCATTAAAATATCCGGCGGCAGCCGCGCGAACAGCGTGCAAATCCATACATCGCCCATTGCGCTGGCAGCGTGGGCCGCCAGCGCCCCATAGCTAAACCAGAACCACGCGGGCGGCAGGAGAAAACAGGCAACGCCCAGAAGTATCGTTATGCTGACCAACGGGGCCAGGGCGATCACATAATAATGCCGTTTACAAATATATTTTGTTTCGCAGTTGCAATACGCCACAAGGCCTGTGAACCCGAAGCCGGGTTTTGCTTTGGCCACCAGCCGCATGGCGAACGCGTGAATGAGTTCGTGCAAAATCGTCAGGGCGATCAAAGCTACCAGCCAAAAAAGAAGCAACAGCCAATACCGGAACAACCCCGATATCGTTTCCGGCAACGCGGCCAGGTTCGGCGGCACAAGAAAGATCATAGGAACCACCAACCCCAAAAAAACCGGCAAAGCAAGCAAATTCAATTTCTGCGCCAATTTTTTGTCTTTCAGATCCACCGTGCGAACGCATTGAAAGCCCTCGGGCAGGGTATCATAATTCATAGTATCACCTCGGGAGATGTTGCCGTATGAATATCATCTGGTCTTTGCTCAAAGCCTTCCTTGTCGGCGGAGCCATCTGCTTTTTGTCGCAGCTGCTGCTGGATTATACAAAACTCACCATGGCGCGCATTCTGGTGCTGCTGGTGGTGGCGGGCGCGGTTCTGGGCGCCGTGGGGCTATATGAACCCTTTGCCGAATGGGCCGGCGCCGGGGCAACGGTGCCGCTGAGCGGCTTTGGCTTCGCCATGGTGCGCGGGGTCAAAAAGGCCGTTGGCGAATTGGGCTGGCCGGGGATCCTGACAGGGCCTTTTTCCGCCGCATCCGCAGGCACGGGCCTTGCCGTTTTTTGCGGTTTGCTGGCGGCGCTTGCAACAAAGCCCCGGGAAAAATAATAGTTCAACGCCAATCAGGAGCTAGGGGAACCTGCACAGTTCCCCTAACTCCCTCCCTCTCATTCCCGTCAGAGGCATTATTCCGCCTTATCTTCCAGCACAATCGGCTCATCGTCCAGGCAGGAGCAGGACACAAAGGACTCCAGGTCATCGGCCTTCTTCTCTTTCTTTTCCTGCAATTTTTTCACCAGGAAATAAACGCCCGCCGCCGCCGCCGCGATTGCCGCGATGATGCCTATGATTTTTAGTACCTTTTTGCATTTGTCGCACATAAATTGCCGCCTCGCTTTCCTTATTTTAGTTTGCTTGTCCAGTATACCCCAAATCGAACGGAATGTCAAGGGGAAATTTATGAAGAGTTGATAAAATTACGGGCTGAGCGCATCTTCTTTTTCTGCATAAACCTTCCCCCAACCGCCCAAAATAAGGGGGAGCGTTGAATTTTAGAAAGGATGTTTGCCATGCAATTTGAGAACGAAACCAACCGCGGCCGCCTGCGTCTGCCGAAAATCCCAAAAGGCGGCGGATTCTATCTTGCGCTGACCCTTGCCGTGATTGCCGCGGGCGCGGGCGTATGGGGTTCGGTCAACAGCACCCTGCGCCACAACCCCTACCTTGCCCAGTCCACCGAGCGCAGCACCATCAACTGGGAAAACTACGCCACGCGCCCCCTGCCTGAAACGCAGGCGGCCAACGATCCCGCAAAAAATGTGCCCGACACCCGGGGCAGCGCCGCAACAAAGCCTACCACAACAAAGCCCGCCGCCACCAAGCCCGAAAATGCCCCCTATACCGGGAATTTTGTGCTGCCCTTCGGAACCGCGATTGAGAAGGATTACAGCGACGGCGAAATGGTGAAGTCCTCGACGATGGGCGACTGGCGCGTCCATAACGGCGTTGACTTCGCGGGCGATCTGGACTCCCCCGTTGTGGCGATTCAGTCTGGTACCATCAAAAAAGTTGCGATTGATCCTCTTTGGGGTATTGTTGTCACAATCGATCACGGCGCTGGCGTTGTCGCCCGCTACTGCGGCCTTTCGGAGGGCAGCACACCAAAGTACGGCCAGTGGGTCGATCAGGGCGAAAGCATCGGCGTTATCGCGCAGGTGCCCTGCGAATCGGCGGAAGGCACCCATCTGCACATGGAAATCACGGTAGATGGCAAAATCGTTGATCCCCTCGCGGTAATGAACCGCGGGTAACGCCGCGCGCGGAAAAGCCCCCTGCCGGTTGGCAAGGGGCTTTTTGCTGCGCAGATGGTCAGAACTTCATCCAGAGGAATCCGAAGAAGAAATAGCGGAACACAAAATACCAGGTATTGTTGCGTTCCCAGATACAGGGCTTCACTACCTTCAGCTGATACAGCGAAGCGTTGACGGCAATGATGGCATTGACATAAGCGGTGCGCGCGGTGTAAAACCAGCCTTTGGCCAGGTAGCCTTTTACTTTATCGTTTCCAATAAAAGCGTTGGCTGCTTCAATCAGCTTCGCGGCGCCCGCCTTTGTATAGCTCGGGCCGTATTCCCACGGGTCTTTGGTGTTGGCAATCACCACCGCTTTGCGCGCTTCGTATACTTTTGCGTATTTTATGATGTTTCTGTTATACCTAGCGGAGCATTGTGTTTTCGCCGTTTCTTCCGCAAAGCCGAAGGCTTTGTCTTTCGCGGCGGCGCTGAAGGCGCTGATCAACTGATCCAGCTCTTTCTTCAGGCTGTCGCCGTTGTCTGTGTTGTAGAGGGTTTCCAGATCCGCCGTTTTGGCGATGTAGGCGCTGAACGCCGCCGCTTCCGGCAGGGTTTCCAGTTTTTCTTTCACAGCGTTGAGGAATGTCTCTTTGTTGTAGCTGCCCGTGTAGGCTTTTGCGCCGTCTGTAACGAACAAAAGGCCGTTGAGCGCTGCTTGCAGGGCGTCGTCATACTTTGTTTTGTAGTCCGCAACAATCTCGTCTGTGTTTGCCGACTGCGGCGCGGCGGACGCGGGGGATTCAGCGGGCGCTGGATTTTCAGCGGACGCTGGGGATTCGGCTGGCGCGGGGGGGGCTTCGTCGGCGGGGCCGGGTTCTTCCGCTGGCTGCTCGGCGTCCGATTCAGCCGCAATTGTGGTTTCTTCCCCCGTTCCTTCGCCCTCGGCAAAAGCGCAGACCGTGAACAAGCCGCCCAGCAGCGCCAGGCAAAGGAGGAGGCTCAGTAATTTCTTCATGTTATGATATCCCTTCTTGACGAAATTTCCAATCAGCCCAATTGTCTGTGGATAATTTAAGTATACAACAACGAAAGTGGAATGTCAAGGAAAAAATGCGCCGGGCGGCGGACAAATGCGCTGAAGAAAGAAAATCATCGCGTTTGCCCACCGCCCGCGCCCCTTTGCAAAAAAAACTTGACAAGTCCGCTGAAATCCGTTATAATAAAAAAGTATGGTGGATATAGCTCAGTTGGTTAGAGTACCAGGTTGTGGCCCTGGGGGTCGTCGGTTCGAATCCGATTATCCACCCCATTCAGGGGTCGGGCGTTGCCCTGACCCCTCTCTTGTTCCCATTGGGGTGTAGCCAAGCGGTAAGGCAACGGACTTTGACTCCGTCATTCGCTGGTTCGATTCCAGCCATCCCAGCCAAGCGGCGCAGTCGCCGCAGACAATCCGCGCAGCCACCTTTTGTGGCTGCGTCGTTTTAATTTCCGCGTTCGAGCGTCTTTTTCGCAGCAGGCGGGCAGTTGCGCCGGGGGCAAACCGCGCCTCCGGTCTTTGTTTTTGTGAAGCAAGGCGGCCCGCGCCCAAACGCTTTTCGCTGTTCTGGCATGCCGGCGAAGTCAGAAACAGGCCTTTTTTTGCGATACATCGCGAAAAATGATTTGCACGGCCCACCAAACTCCTCTTGACTTTCCCTGAAATATCGTGTATACTAGTTGTTAGAAAAATATGCAAGCGCTTTGCTTTGGCAATTCATTGGCCGGAGCAGGCTGTTGTGTGTTTATATTTCACGCGAAAAAGGAGAAGTGTATATGTCGGCAAACCAAACCTTCCTTACCGCCGAAGGCTACAAAAAGCTAACGGAGGAGCTGGATTATCTTCGCACCACAGGGCGCGAGCAAATTGCGGAAAAAATTAAAGAGGCCCGCTCGTTCGGCGATCTTTCTGAAAATGCCGAGTATGACGAAGCCATGAATGAACAGGCGATCATGGAAGCAAAAATTTCCCGCCTGGAAGACGAGCTGAAAAACGCCAGGATTCTCGACGCCGAAGCCTTGAGTACCGACGTCATCGGCATTGGCGCGTTGGTGCGCGTGCGCGATCTGACTTATGACGAAGAACTGGAGTTTCAAATCATCGGCAAGGCGCAGGCCAACCCCGACGAGCAGCGTATTTCTGACGAATCCCCTGTGGGCAAAGCCCTGCTGGGCCACAAAGCAGGCGAAATCGTGGAAGTTGAAGTCCCTAGCGGGATCATCAAGTTTGAGATTCTGAATATATCGAAGTAAGGAGCATTGTCATGCCCAACGAAACGATTGTGCAGCAGGAGCCTCAGGACGCCAACCAGCTGCGCCAGATCCGCCTGGAAAAGCTGCTGGCCCTGCAAGCCAGCGGCGAAAACCCGTTTCATATTACTACCGCCGATCAAACCGCTCACGCGGCGGACATTACAGAGGGCTTTGAGGCCTTTGAAGGCAAAGAAGTCTCCCTTTGCGGGCGTATGATGGGTCGGCGCGACATGGGCAAAGCCAATTTTATTGATTTGCAAGACAGCTCCGGCCGCATACAAGTTTTCGTGCGCGTCAACGACATTGGCGAAGAAGCCTATGCCGCATATAAAAAATGGGACATCGGGGATCTGCTGGAAATCACCGGCGCGGTCTTCCGCACGCGGCGGGGCGAGATTTCCGTGCGCGCGGCAAAGATGCGCCTGTTGTCGAAATCGCTGCTGCCGCTGCCCGAAAAATTCCATGGCCTGACAGATACCGACGCGCGTTATCGCCGCCGCTATCTCGATTTGATTGTGAACCCCGAGGTGGGACAAACATTCCGGCGGCGCGCGGCGATCCACAAAGCAATCCGGCAGTATCTGGATGATCGCGCCTTCATTGAGGTAGACACGCCGACGCTGGTGCACAACGCCGGGGGCGCGGCCGCGCGGCCGTTTGTGACGCACCATAACGCGCTGGGCGAGGATCTTTTCCTGCGCATTTCGCTGGAACTATATCTGAAGCGTTTGATTGTGGGCGGCCTGGAGCGCGTGTACGAAATGGGCAAAGTGTTCCGCAACGAAGGCGTGGACGCGACCCACAGCCCGGAGTTCACCCTGCTGGAGCTATATCAGGCCCATACGGATTACCACGGCATCATGGATCTGATCGAGGGCCTGTTTCGCGCGGCGGCGCAAGCCGCTTTGGGGCGCCTCGATTTTAGCTATGAGGGCACGCAGCTGGATTTCGCGCAGCCGTTTGCGCGCGTGACGATGCTCGACGCCGTGAAGCAGGTAACGGGCGTCGATTTCGACGCGCTTGATTTTGAGCAGGCAAAAGCGCTGGCAAAGCAGCGGGGCATAGAAGTGCACGCCCGGCACGGAAAGGGCGATATCCTGAACCTCTTCTTCGAAACTTATGTGGAAAAAACGCTGATCCAGCCAACGTTTGTGCTGGATCACCCCGTTGAAATTTCTCCCCTGACCAAGCGCAAGCCGGAAAAGCCGGATCATGTGGAACGCTTCGAGCTGTTCCTTCTGGGCCACGAATATGCCAACGCCTATTCGGAGCTGAACGACCCCATCGATCAGCGCGTCCGTTTTGAAGCGCAGGAAAAGCTGTTTTCGCAGGGGGATGAAGAGGCCCAGCATACCGACGAAGATTTCCTGACGGCCCTGGAATATGGCATGCCGCCCACCGGCGGCGTTGGCGTGGGCGTTGACCGCCTGGTCATGCTCCTGACCAACAGCCATACCATTCGGGATGTGCAGCTGTTCCCAACCATGAAGGCGCTGGATCTATGAGCCATCCACATGTTTCGGTTTTGCTGGCGGCCTGTTGCGGCAAAGCCTATATCGCGGAGCAGATCGCCTCTATCCTGCCGCAGCTGCACCCGGGGGATGAATTGCTGATCAGCGACGACAGCCCGGCTGGCGACGCCGCCACAAAAGAGGCCGTGCAGTCCTTCGGCGATCCGCGTATCCACTATCTGGCGGGCCCGCGTCAGGGCGTGGTGAAAAACATTGAATTTCTGCTGGGGCAGGCCCGGGGCGGCATTCTGGTGCTCAGCGATCAGGATGACGTCTGGCTGCCCGGAAAACTCGCGTGCGCGCGGGCGCAGCTTCGGCAGAATTTTCCCGCGCTGCTGCACCATAACGCGAAAGTAACGGACGCGCGCCTGCAAATCACCAACGACTCGCTCTGGCGGCAAAACGGGGCCAGACCCGGGCACAATCTGCTGCGCAACGGTTATACCGGTTGCTGCATGGCCTTTAACCGGGCGCTGCTGCCCTACCTTTTGCCGTTTCCCGAACACATCCCCATGCACGATCAGTGGATCGGCCTGCGGGCGGAGCAATTGCAGCGGCGGGGGCAAGGGGTTGTCCGCTGGGTCGCAGAGCCTTATCTTCTTTATCGCAGGCACGCCGAAACCCAGACCGGCCACGGCTCCAGCCTTTTACAAAAACTAAAATGGCGGTTCTCTGTGATGAGAGCGCTTTCCCGTTCATATTTCAAACGATAGGATGTTGCGAATGTCTGACTACACCGTAACAGGGAGCATCGTCACCTTCAATAACATGTCCACCATCGAAGCCACCCTGCGCACCGTGCGGGAGCAAACAAAAGGGGTGCCGTTCCATTTGTATGTCATCGACAACAGCTCCCGCGACGGCACGGCGGCCTTCGTTAAAAACATCGATCCGCTGGCGGAGGTGCTGCACATCCATTGGAATGTGGGCTTCGGCGCAGGGCATAATGTAGTGTTGAGCCGTTTGAAGAGCAAGTACCACGCGGTCATCAACCCCGATATTGAACTGGGGGAAGACGCCATCACCGCTATGGCGCTCTATATGGATGAGCATCCCGATGTGGTTATGCTTTCGCCCCGGATCGTCTTTCCGGAAAGCCAGGAGGATCAAATTCTGGGCAAGCGCAACCCCCGGCTCCGCTATCTGATCGCCAGCCGCCTGCGGCACGGCAATCTTGCAAAAAAAATATTGGCCGAATATGCCATGCAAGATCAAATGGCAAGCGGCCGCCCCTTCGAAATCGAAAACGCCACCGGTTGTTTCATGCTGATCCGCACCGAAGCGCTGCAAAAAATCGGCGGGTTCGACGAGCGCTATTTCCTCTATTTTGAGGACTGCGACATCACCCGCACCCTCGCAAAGGAAGGCAAGGTGCTCTATTATCCGGACGCTGTCGTTCGGCACGTCTGGAAGCGGGAAAGCAAAAAAAATCTGCGGCTGATGCTGATCCAGATTGACAGCATGTTCAAGTATTTCTGGAAATGGCGCAAGGGGAAGGAAGGAAGAAGCAACCATGTTCCTGAAAGAACTGCGTGACTACCGCTATCTCCTGCGGGAAATTGTGGCGAAGAACATCAAGATCCAGTATCGCAACTCCGTGCTGGGCGTTTTTTGGACCTTATTGCAGCCCCTGCTGACAACGCTTGTTCTGGTTTTTATTTTCGGCAAGCTGTTCAAGCCGGATCCCAGCGTCATCAATTATCCCATTTATGTCCTTTGCGGGCGGCTGCTCTATGAATTCTATTCCCAGTCCACAAAACGAGCCATGCGCTCGGTCACCGGCAGCGCCTCCGTGCTGAAAAAAGTCCGGGTGCCAAAGTATATCTACCCCTTGTCCAATATCATCTCAAACTTTATCACTTTTTTGATTTCTCTGGTGGTTCTGGTGGGGTTCATCGTTTATTTTAGCCTGCTCAAAAGCCCTTCCAATCCCCCTCCCTCGCTCACCTGGTACGCGCTGCTGTCTCCCGTCCCGCTGCTGGTGCTGTTTTTGCTCAGCACGGGCGTTGGCCTGATTTTATCCACCCTGGCGGTGTTTTTCAAGGATGTGGAGTATCTTTACGACGTGTTCTGCCTGCTGCTGTTTTATTCCACTCCCGTGTTCTATACCCTGAAGCGCCTCAATGGCGACGGCATTATGCTGCTGTGTTTGAAGGCCAACCCGCTCTACCACATTGTGGAAATGTTCCGCGACTGCGTCCTGCGCGGGCAGTTGTTTAGTTACATCAGCCTGCTTTATGCCCTCGGCTTTTCCCTGGTGCTGCTGCTGCTGGGGGGGCTGCTGTTCTGGAAGAAGCAAGATCGGTTTATCCTCTATATCTGAAAAAAACGCGCAAGATCCCCCGTGATAAAACGCCAGAAAGATCGGAGAAGCGGCTATGACCGAACCCGCCATCCGCGTGGAAAACGTCAGCATGATGTTCCACATGCACAGCGAAAAAATCGATAACCTGAAGGAATACGTCATCCGCGTGCTCCGGCACAAAGTGAAGTACACCGAATTCTGGGCATTGCAGGATATTTCGTTCGAAGTGGCGCGCGGTGAGCGTCTGGGCGTGCTGGGCTTTAACGGCGCGGGCAAAAGCACGCTGCTCAAAGTCATCGCCGGCGTAATGAAGCCAACAACGGGCGTCGTTGAAATTTCCGGCGTTGTCGCCCCCCTGCTCGAACTTGGCGCGGGGTTCGACATGAATTATTCGGGCCGCGAAAATATTTTCCTCTATGGCGCGACCATGGGCTTTTCCCGCGCGTATATCAAAGAACGTTACGAAGAAATCATTGCCTTCAGCGAACTCAAGGATTTTATCGACGCCCCGGTGAAAAACTATTCTTCGGGCATGCGCGCGCGGCTCGGCTTTTCCATCGCAACCGCTGTGGAACCAGAAGTGCTCATCGTGGACGAAGTTCTCAGCGTGGGCGACGCAAAGTTCCGCGCAAAAAGCGAAAAAAAAATCCAGTCCATGTTCGATCGCGGGGTAACGGTGCTCTTCGTTTCGCACAATACGCCGCAAGTGCGCAAGCTCTGCAACCGGGCCATTCTGCTCGATCACGGAAAAATCATCGCGCAGGGCGCGGCGGACGAAGTCTGCAACTTATATGACACGATGGTGAAAAAATAGAAAAGGGGCGGCTTTATGATCATCGCAGCCATAATGGCGGGGGGAATCGGGGCCCGCATGGGCAACCTGGCTACGCCAAAACAATACCTGACCATCGGTGGAAAACCAATTTTGGTGCACACCGCCGAAAAATTCTGGGTCCATCCCGCCGTGGAGCACGTCGTCGTGCTCACACCGCCCTCGTGGATCGGCTACACCAACGACATCCTTGCCGAGCACCTGCCGCAGGGGCATGGCGTGCAGGTCATTGCCGGCGGCGAAAGCCGCAGCGGCACCCTGCGCTGCGCGCTGCATTATGTGCGCGAGAACTTCGGCGGCGACGATCATATCCTGATCACGCACGACGCTGTGCGGCCTTTCGTCACACATCGGATTATTTCCGACAACATCGCGGCGGCGGAAGCGTTCGGCGCGTGCGATACGGTGATCCCCGCAACGGATACGATTGTCCGCAGCGAAGACGGCAAATTGATCACGGAAATCCCCAACCGCAACAGCATGTTTCAGGGCCAAACGCCGCAAAGCTTCCGCTGCGCGCAGCTGCGCACGCTGGTAGAAAGCCTGACGGCGCAAGAAGAGGCCGCGCTGACCGACGCCTGCAAAATTTGCGCGCTGCGCGGCGTGCCCGTGGCGCTGGTGCAGGGCGAAACGCACAACATCAAAATCACCTACCCCTATGATTTGAAGGTGGCCAATGCCCTGCTGGGGATAGAAAGCGCCGGGGGAGGGATACCAAAATGATTTCCGTCGCCTATCGGCTAACAGCCCCCGGCATGATCGAAGCCGCCTGCCAGGATGTGGATCTGCGCCGCGAAGAGGTTCTTTTGCGGCCCCGCTACCTCTCCATCTGCAAGGCCGATCAGCGCTACTACCAGGGCAATCGTTCGCCCGAGGTGCTCCGGGCAAAGCTGCCAATGGCTTTGATCCACGAGTGTGTGGCCGAAGTCGTGCTCGATCCTTCCGGGCGGTTCGCACCCGGGGAGCTGGTGATCCCCTGCCCCAATATTCCCACGCAGCAAGACGAGTTTATTGCCGAAAATTATCTGCCAACCAGCCGCTTCCGCTCCAGCGGCTACGATGGCTTTTTGCAGGAATATGTGGCCTGCGGGGCCGACAGGCTGGTGCGCGCGCCAAAGAACGTCAGCCCCGAGGTCTGTTCCTTCCTGGAACTCATCAGCGTATGCATGCACGCCATCGATCGTTTCGGGCGCTTCTCGCATGGCCGGCGGCAGCGCCTTGGCGTTTGGGGCGACGGCAATGTGGGCTATATCGCGGCGCTGCTGCTGCGCGCGGTGTATCCCGATTGCGAGCTGATTGT
>JAIRPV010000002.1 GCA_031256825.1 Oscillospiraceae bacterium
GCCGCCGGCGCCTGTTGGGCCGTCTGCGCCGCGTCTGCCGCGCTGACCGCTTGGGCCTTCTGGGCCGGGAGGGCCGACTGGGCCGCTTGGGCCTTCTGGGCCGCGAGGGCCGCGCTGACCGGTTGGGCCTTCTGGGCCGGTTGGGCCTTCTGGGCCGCTTGGGCCGACTGGGCCGCTTGGGCCTTCTGGGCCGCGAGGGCCGCGCTGACCGGTTGGGCCTTCTGGGCCGACGGGGCCGGTCGTGCCTGCCACGCCGGGCAGACCCATAAAGAAATCGCCGCAATCGCTGACCGCCAGGCCGGCTGGTGTTGTTGCCACGTTCTCAACTGGGGGCAGTTCGTCTCCGCTTTCGGGATCCAGAATGGCAACGCTGCCATCGGACTGCAAAAGATAAATCAGCCCGCATTTGGGGTTGACCTGGGAATCCACAACGCTGTTGGCGGCAAGAGCCGCGCCCGGCGCGGGGGAGGCTTGCGACAGATCGATGGGATACAGATTGCCATCCGCGTCTTGCACGTAGAGCATGTGATTACTTGAATCCATAATCAGTTTTTCGCCCGCCGCTTTGTCAGGCAGATCCCACCGGGCGGTGGTGCCGTCGCTATAGAACACGCCAACCCCTTGCGTTGTAACGACCCAAACATCGCCCGTTTTGGGGTCAACCGCTACGTCGTTCACAGGATACGAGGTTGTAAAAGTTGTAATTGTTCCGGTGTCGAGGTTTGTTTTTGCTATCACGTTGGAATTGTTGGGGCTTCCCATCAACGTGTAAAGCGTATTGGTGTTGGGATCCAGCGCCATTTTGTCGCCATAGTTGCCCGCCACATAAGTGGTTTGTTCGGCGTCCGTCGCGGCGTCAATAATGGAAAGGCTGTCGCCCACTTTGCTGGTGACATAAAGTTCGTGGTTGCTTGGGTTCAGCTGGAGATCACTGGGGGTAAAGCTGAGCGGAATATGATCGATCACCTGGTTTGTGTCTAAATTCAACACGTCAATGCCGTTGCCAGCGATCACGAACGCTTTGCGGTAAGCGGGGTCCAGTACCACTTCGCCGGGCGTGCCGCTCAAATTAACAGTGGCGCTCGTCTCTCCGGTGTTGAGATTAATCACTTTAAGTGTATTGTCGTCGGCGTCGGCTACATAGGCATACATGGGGCCGCATTTTGCGGCGCAGCAGCAATCCGATGGGTCTTCGGCGCGTGTTTTTATATTCGCCATAAATTTATCTCCTTGTTTTGTTAAGATAGTTCAATTTTCTTATGCGAGCGCTCTGCGTTCTGCTTGTTCCTCGGAGGAGCCATTTTGCGTGGCTCTGTTACAATCTTATGCGTTCATTTTGGACATGCTATCGACGCGGTTCGGGCCAAAAGCAGTAATTTTGGCCGCATTTTTTTACGAAAAAATTTTTGCATACAATTTGTTGATATTGTCAGCAAGCAAATGCATAAACATAAGTGTAGGAATTAACGGTTCGAAAGGACAGGGAGAATGCCATGAATTTTGATTTTTTGGTGGATTTTTTGCGAATTCCTTCCTCCGCATTTGAAGCGGCGGGCGTCATGCGGAGCACGCTCAGCCTTTGGCGCAACGGCAAGCGGCGGTTTATTCCCGGCCACCCGCCGCTGGAAAAGGCCATGGATGTGATTTTGCAGGCGGAAGACGGCGCGCAAATCCCGCTTTTGCCAAAAATCCTGCAACTTTGGTATCCTTTTGAGCCTTGCGAAACGCAAGCGGAAACGCGCGCGCTGCTGGCGCGTTTTTTGTGCGAAAAAAACACCGGCCAAAACCAGATGAAGCAAAAAATATGCGGTGCGCACGAGGAAGTTCGTTCCACGGAAGGGGCCTTTTTTTATCCCCGGGGGTTGCAGGCCATGCATATGGCGATTCTGGAGCTTTCGGAAGCCATCTTAACGCTGCCGCAGCCCCAAATCATCAGGGTCTGCGTGCCCCGCTGCCCCGAATTATTGTCCACCAGCGAAGCGTTTGTTCGCGCAATGACATTTCATTACCGCTCGTTCGTGCAGGCCGGGCACCGCGCGCAGCTTACGCTTTGCGCCGCGCGCAACAGCGTGAACAGCCTCTACTGGTACCCGCCGTGCCTTTATTTCGGCTTGCAGGGAACGCTGGATGTGCAATACTTTTGGCGGGGCGAATTCGCGGAAACCGATCGGATCCTGATGATCACCGTGGGCGATCAGTGGGCCTGCGAAGTGGTGCAGCTGTGCTTTGAAAAACCTTGTTATCTGGAAACCCGCATCCACCGCGGCGCGGATCAAATCCAGGCAATCCGAGAGCACATGCAAAGCTACCAGCGCATTGCCAAGCCGCTGGGCATTCCGCATATTTGGGAAGCCAACAGCGAGCAGCTCAAGCATGTGCGCGTTTTGCCGGATCAATCCTTTTATCTTTTTCAAAGCATCCCTATGTTTGGCGTCCTGCCCCCCGAACGCTTTGAGCAAACGCTCACCCTAACAGACGCGGAAAAAGAACGCGTTCGCCAGGAACTTGCCCCGCTGCTGCTCACGCCGCGCTTTTGGGACAAAGAGACGACCGTGCGGCATGTTTTTTGCAAAGAGGACATTGAAGACGCGCTGGCGCAGCAGCGGCGCCAGGTCTTTGAGCTTTCCGCTTTTCTTCATCGGCGCGTTTGGCAAAGCGCAAAAAAACTAAAGCTGCTGCTGGAAGAAATCGAGCTTCTGCTGAAAGCGTATGACAATTACGAGGTGATTTTTTTGGAGCGCGCCGAGTTCAAGCGCGGGCGGCAAACGCAGAGCATTGGCTTTGGCGCAACCGCCGCCCTTGCCTGGCTCAACGGAAAAGATTCCATTCTTTATACGGAGTATTGCCAAACGCTTCGCCAGCAAGCCATCTCCGCAACCATTTGGGCCTCGTATTCTGCGGCGGTGCGCGACCGGCAGGCCAACCTGAACATCCTGCGCCGCTTGCTCGAAAAATAGAATCCGCACAATCCCGCCGCTTATCCCGTAGGATGAGAGTGGGAGCGCAACCGCTTCCACATAGGCGTTTTACCTATGAAAAAACAAAAAAGAGGTGAGCAAAAATGCCAATCCCCGGAAAAGATCCGCGCCCGGAATGCCCCTGGTGGGCGCCGTTGGTGCCGGAGGTGTATAAAGTTTGCAAGCCAGTGGGCGGCGCGATTCCAATTCCGCCCAGGCCGGAGCACCGGCCGCCGCAGCGCCCCCTGCAATGCTTCTGTGTGCCCTCCGATCAAAGGTGGCCGAGCGGGCTGCCGGAAGGAACCACAACCTACGAAATGAAAGGGAACGGCCGGCAGCAGCCGATGAAGTGCTATTGCCAGCCAGTTTCGTGGCGCGACGCGGGCGGGCTGCCGCCCGGCACCACCACCTATTAACACCCGCAAAAAAACGCCGCCGTTTTCCCTTTTGCGGGCGAAAACGGCGGCAGACAAAAAATAAAAGGAGAATTTTGACATGGCAGAATGGACTGCAAATAACTATGGCGATCTCGTCGCCGCGCTGCAAGACGAGGAAGAAGAGATTGTCGTCATCGTGGCGTCCCCCTTCAGCATCCTCGAAACTATCACAATCCCCCCGGGCAAAACCGTTACCCTTGCGGGCGCGCAGGGGGAGCAATACGCCCTCAAACGCGGCAACGGAACCACGGGAGATTTATTTGTAGTGGAGCCGGGCGGCCGGTTTGCGCTTTTCAGCATAATTCTGGACGGTGACAAGGCAAACGCCCAGGCTCCTTACGGCTCGCTGATTTTTAACAAGGGAACGCTTCTGCTGGGGATAGGCGCAGTGCTGCGCAACAATCTGTGCTACAGCGGCGGCGGCGTGGTCACTGTTGGCAAGCTCACCATCAACGGCGCAACCATCACCGGCAACGCCTCCCTTTCCTACGGCGGCGGCATTGAAGCTTATAATAAAGGCGAAATCACCATGCTCAACGGTGAAATTTCGGATAACACCGCTCTGGAGGGGGGCGGCGGCGTTTGTGCCATTCACAGCACGCTTTTTTTGATGCGGAATGGCAGAATTTCGGGCAACAAGGCCGACTTGCGAGGCGGCGGCGTTCTGGTGGGAGAAGGTATCTTCACGCTCTCCGGCGGAAAAATCTCAGGAAACTACGCCGTGCAGGGCGGCGGTATTGCAATGGAAAGCGCTTTGGGCGTGCTCAACGCCACGGGCGGCGAAATTTCAGGCAATACGGCAACGCTCAACGGCGGCGGCATCGACACGTCTTATAACTGGCTGGGGAACGTGTATATTGGCGAGGGCGTGGTGTTTTCCGGCAATCAGGCGCAGTGGAGCTTTAACCGGAAACCGGAGGACGACGCGCTTTATAGCGAGCATGTGCAAGCCACGAACTGGACGTCCCCCTTTAAACAAGGGTATAACAACTATGACATCAGTTACACCGTAGGCTCACCAACCGGCCCGATCATCGACCTGCCAATGCCGCAGTTCCCCGTGATTCCGCAAGAGCCGCAAGAGCCGCAAGAGCCGGAGAATCCGGGAGAACAGCCTGGCTGCCCGGCAAACGTTCGCATTGGCGAGCTTAGGGTTGAGCGCGTCAATCTGCGGCGGGAATGCTGACTCCGGTTAACCCGCCGAGCGGAATTGCACCGGGCTGTAGAGCGAGCAGGGCCGCCCGGATAAAAAAGCCCATTCGCGGTCGCCGTATTCAAAGTGCCAGTATTCGTGAAAAAACGGCATGAACCCGGCGTTGGTCATCACACGCAGCAAAAGCAGGCGGTTTTTTTGCTGCGCGGGCGTGATACGGGGGGAAAAGGTTTGGATCAGCTCCCCGGCGGCCGCGATATCATCCACCTGCGCCCCCATGTCGAGCGGCACGCCGCGCCTGGCAATGGTCAAATCCACCGCGCCGCCGGTCACATGCCCCGCCGCCTGTGGGTGCGCCGCATAATGATCGGCAAGGCGCTCTGCTTCGCTTTCAGAACTACCCGGGCGTTCCGCCTTCACGCGCGCAAGGGACTGATCAAAATATTGCTGCTGGATTTCCGGCCGGCGGTAGCCATAGTTCACCAGCAGCGTCAGCCCGCAGGGCTTTAACTGTCGGTTTGCCGCAGCCAGCCGGCGGGCGACGCCCGCGCGCACATAAATCAACTGCCCGGTGTAGGGCGCCATATCTTTGCCGTAAGGGCGCATGAGGATACATGGATCAAAGCGATCCGCGCGCACCATGGCTTCGCCGTTTTCGCCAAGAGATACGCTCAGCCGCTGCTCCAGCGTAGGCACTATGCGGTTTTTGCAAATATAATTGATATTTGCCATATCACACCAACCCGGAAAAGTCTTTTTGCGCTTCTGATAGTACTATATGTTCCGCGCGCGCCAGGAATGCGTTGATTGCGCTACAAGGAATAATTTCTGCCCAGAGCGGCGTATTTTGGCACGCCGAACGCGTGATACGGCAGCGGCTCAAAGCTGGTGTTGGGGTATTGTTTTGCATGCGCCATAATCTCCTGCGCTTCCTCTTCGTTGAAGCCGGGGATTACGGGCATGCGCACGCGCTTTGGCAAGCGGGGGAATTCTTCGCAAAGCCGCGCCAGATTCAAAAGAATGCGTTCGTTGCCAACGCCGGTGTATGCTTTATGCTTTGCGCTGTTGAGCGATTTCACGTCGTAGAGCAGATACCCCAGCAGCCCGCAGGCCGCGCGCAGAAGGTCGTAGTCGCCGTGGCCGCAAGTTTCCAGCGCGGCGGGAATGTGGTATCGCGCGGCTTCCCGCAGCAGTTCCAACATAAAATCCCCTTGCAGCAGCGGTTCGCCGCCGCTGAGCGTCATGCCGCCGCCTTTGCGGTAGAATATTTCGTCCTGCCGCACGGCGCGGAGTATTTCTTCCGCGCTGGCCTCGTAGCCTACGGTTTCCTGCCGCCCGTTTTTCAGCATCGGTTCCGGCAGCGGGTTTTGCGATTCCGGGTTGCAGCACCAGCGGCACCGCAGCGGGCAGCCCTTTAAAAATACCACCGTGCGGATGCCCGGGCCGTCGTGCAGGCTATAGCGCTGCATGTTGTAGATGATTCCCATGCTGTCTCCTATATCTGGTAGTCTGTTTCCCAGACGGCGTCGTGCTGCGTGCGCGCGATGATATCGTCCTGCAACTCTTTTGTCAGCTGGGTGAAATAGGCGCTGTAGCCCGCAATGCGCACGAGCAGGTCGCGGTGCTCCTCCGGGTTTTTTTGCGCCTCAACGAGCGTCTGCTGATTCAGCACATTGAACTGCACATGCCAAAGCTTCAGATCCCGCCAGCCCTCAATGAACCGAACCAGTTTTTCCGTCCCGGCTTCCCCCGCTACGCATCCGGGGCTGAGCTTGATGTTGAGCAGGCGCGACGCGCGCTCGTTGCGCCCGTAGTTTTTGCTGGCAAAGTTCGAAAGCAGCACGGCGGTTGGCCCGTTGACGTCCGCGCCCTGGCTGGCGCTGGAGCCATCCGAAAGAGGCGCAAAGGCCTTGCGGCCGTTAGGCGTGGCGCTGACCACCTTGCCGAACGGCACATGCGACGTGAACGGCACATAGCGCAAATCGAGCCGCACGCCCAGCTCCCTGGAATACCGCGCGCTGAACTCCAG
This sequence comes from Oscillospiraceae bacterium, assembly GCA_031256825.1. Classification (GTDB taxonomy): domain Bacteria; phylum Bacillota; class Clostridia; order Oscillospirales; family Acutalibacteraceae; genus WRMQ01. Next base: position 6,577 of record JAIRPV010000002.1, read on the forward strand.
CGCGTGGCGATCGAGCAATTGGGCAATTTCATCGGCGCCGGGGTCGTCGTTGCCGTATTTTGGCGCGGAAAGCAATGTTTGCCGCAATTCCTCAAAGCCAACAAAATCCGCCCGCAGGGCGGCCCGCAGTTCGTCCAGCGAACACAGGCGCTCTTCAAAAACGATCGTTTTGATGGCCGCAAGGCTGTCTACCACCGTGGCGTAGCCGATATACTCAAAATACCCCAGATCAATTCCCCCGGGGATGTGCGGCTGGTGCAGGTCGACGCAATGTTCGCGGCAAAGGGCGTGCAGGCTGCTGCCCAGCGGCGAGGCAAAATGCTGCGCGCGCAGCCGGATGATGTGGTATTGCTGCAAAAAGGCGTGCCGCAGGAACCGCGTTTGCTGTTGCAGGAAGGCCGCGAGGAATTCTTCAAAAGAAGAAAAATGGTCGCCTGTCTTCTCTCCCAGCTGCTCTTCCCCATACTTCAGCAGTTTGCCGTTGTATAGCGTCAGTTCCAGCGCGGCGGCAAAGTTGATATAAGCGCAGGGGCTGGTGAAGGTGTCCCGGTTGGGCATGCGGCATTCGGAGCAGCCGGATACGGCGTAATCGAACGCTTCGCTGAAAGCCGCGCCCTTGCTCAGCAGCAGCGGAACCACCTCTTCGTCGTTGATCAGCTTCGGGAAGCCGCTGCCCTCTTTGATGGTTTCGGCCACCTCATAAAGGTAGCGCCGCGGGCTGCCGGTATGCACGCGCGCGGCCAAATCGGGGTAGTTAAACGGGAATTCGCGCTTGCTTTTCAGCAGCAGATAGGTCAGGTCGTTCGTTGCGTCGCGCCCTTCGGGGGTCTGCCCGCCGATGGTTACGGCTTCCCAGTGGGCATAGCCTTCGTTGATGGCCCCGCCGGTTTCGCTCAGGTAGAGATCCACAAACTGCGCCATGGCCACCCACATGCATTCGAACAGTTCCTGCGCCTGCGCTTGCGTCAGGCTGCCGTGCGCGGTATCCCGCTGATAATAGGGCCAAAGATATTGATCGAGCCGTCCGTTGGAAATGATGGTTCCGGTCTTCTGTTCCACGCGCGAAAACATTTGGACGAACCACTGGCTTTGCAGGGCTTCTCTGAAATTGCGCGCCGGGTGTTCGGGCACATGCCGGCAAATTTGCGCAATTTCCCGCAACTCCGCGCGGCGGGCCGCAAGGGGTTCGATATTCGCAAGCTGCGCCGCCAAATCGGCGTGCCGGTTGGCCCAAAGCACAATCGCCTGCGCGGTTAAAATGCTTGCTTCGAGGAAAGGCCGCTTTTGCGCCTGATCCGCCGGGCTGTTGGGGTCCAGCGCCGCGAGCTGTTCTTCGGCTTCCCGGCGGATGCCCTGAAAGCCCTTCTTGAGCACAATTTCGTAATCGTGCACCCACTGAATGGATGAACGGAACGAGCTTGTTTCGTTGACGAGAAATCGCGACGACAAATCGCTGTGATAGGTCAGCGCGAATGTGTCGGGAGGCAGCGCTTTCGCCAGCGCCTCGTGGTAAGTTTTGCCCTGCCAATAGGGCGCGATTTCTTCCTGTATGATGGTTGCGTCTTCCGGCGAAATTTCGAAGGGCGAGTAAGCCCTGCTGGGCAGGCTGCGCACAGCTTCGCCCAGAATATTGCCGTCCAGTTCCGGGTAGAGGATGCCGTAGCGCCCCGGCTTGCCCGCCCGGCCTGCCAGAATCTGCCATTGATCAAGATACACCGTCGCGTTTTGGGCGTAATACAGCAGCGCCTTTGCCCAGCGCAAGTGCAGCGGCTGCCCTTCGGTCTGTTGAAACGACCGCGTAAAATAGAGCCCGCGCTCCACATCGATCACAGGTTTTTGCCGCTTGATGGCGTCTAAGATGCGCAGCGCCCGGTTCATCCCTCCACCTCCTTGTCTATGATTGACAGCACTTCGTCCAGCGCGGCAAAGGCTTCCCGCAGCTGCTGTGGCGTTATGATCAGCGGCGGGGTGATATTGATGTTGTTTTCGCGCCCATAAGTTGAAAACCCGCGTTCGCGCAGCAGCGCAAAGATGCGCGGCATGGTCTGGTTCGGCTGCCCATAGGGCACGAGGGGTTCTTTGGTGCGCCGGTTTTTAACAAGTTCAACCGCGCTGAACAGGCCGAGGTAACGCACATCGCCCACGCAGGGGTGCTTTGCTTTTTGCTCTTCCAGCAGCGCGCCCAGCAGCTTGCCCCGTTCGGTTACGCGCGCAAAAATGTGATGGTCTTCGTAGTATTGCAGCGTGGCGGCGCCCGCCGCGCACGCCAGCGCGTGGCCGCTGTAGGTCAGGCCGAACTGGAAGACCCTGTTCTGGTAATGATCCGCGATTTGCCGGCAGACAATCACCCCGCCCAGCGGCACATAACCGCAGGTGACGCCCTTGGCGAACACAATGATATCGGGTTCAATGCCCCAATGCTGAAAGCTGAAGGCCTTTCCCGTGCGGCCAAAGCCCGCCATCACCTCGTCGCAGACGAGCAGAATGCCATATTTTTTTGTCAGCGCCCGCAGCCCTTGCAGGTAGCCGTCCGGCGGGATAATCACTCCGTTGGCCCCGGTCACAGGCTCCACAAAAACCGCCGCGATTTCTGACGCGCCTTCGTAGAGAATCTGCTCTTCCAGCTGGGCCAGGTATTCTTCCGCCGTGCCGCCCCTGCGGTAAATATAGGGGTCATAGAACTTCAGGAAGCCGTTGGCGGCGGGGTTTTCCAGGGCAAAGCGCCGCGGATCGCCCGAAATATTGCCGCTGCCCAGCGTTGAGCCGTGGTAGCTGCGGTAGCGCGAGAGGATTTTTTGGCGGCCGGTTACGGTGCGGGCCATGTTCAGCGCGGCTTCGTTCGCGTCGGAACCGCCGCAGGTGAAAAACACTTTCGCAAAACTGCCGCCCGCCAGCTGCACCAGCTTTTGCGCCAGCACAGACTTTGCTTCAAACGCATGCGCGGGAGCCACATAAGCGAACCGATCCAGTTGCGCCTTGATGGCGTCCTTGATGGGTTCTATCGAAAACCCCAGGTTCGAACAGCTCAATTGGCACGACATATCGGTATAGCGTTTGCCGCTGCCATCATAAAAATAAATGCCTTCGCCGCGGGCAATGGGCAGGGCGTTGGTCTCCCCCGGCAGCCATGGGTGCTGGTTGTATTGCCGATCCAGGGCAAGAATTTCTTCGTTGGTCATGATTGCGCCTTCTTTCGTTCAGGTGTCAGCAACAGCAGCGCAAAGCTGATGATCAGCGCGGCGATGCAATAGGGGAACAGCGTCTTCAGCCCCTTCCAGTCCGCGAGCGCGCCGCTGGCGATGGGGGTAACAATCATGGCCAGCGTCATCACGGTGTTAAAAATGCCGGTGGAGGAACCGATCTTTTCCGGCGGGGTCAATTCCAGCTGGAAGGGGTACAAATTGACGATGACCGCCGCAAACCCGGCGCCCACCAGAGCAAAGCAAGCGAACATCGCGGGCGTCAGCCCCCGCTGATACCCGGCGACCGCGAACGCGGCGGTCATCACGCCGATTCCGCCCAGCAGCATGGTTTTGCGCGGCAGCTTTTTTTGCAGCTTTGCCGCGGGCACCGCCGCAAAGCAAGCCATGAGCATGGTCAGCCCCTGCGGCAGCACAAACCGGGCGGGGTCAAGCCCCAGCACATCGACCGAGTAATTGGAAAGCGAAGAAATCAGGCCGTTATAAGAAATATAAAAGAAGAAAACGCTGCACAAAAAAATGATCCTTGTGCGCCGCGGGGCGCCCTGCCCGGCGGCGCTTTCTTCTTGCTGCTGCTCCGGTTCCCATTTGCGCTCGCGCACCAGCAACAGGAACAGCAGCATCAGGGGCAGCATGGAGGCCACCGTTGCATAAAAAATCGTGTTATACCCCCGTGGAGAAAACAGCATCACCAGCACAAGCCCCAGCGCCGTGAAAATGATGCTCACAATTTCGGTCAGGGCGTTGGCCGTGCGCCGATGTTCCGTGGGCGTAAAGTCGGGCAGAATCGCCCGGTTGGCCGGGCGGGACAGCTGCATGAACGCCAGGCCGGACGACAGCAAAATCAGAAACAGCCACTTCGCGTGCAGCCCCAGCGCCAGCCCCGCCGCCGCCCAGGCGGCCACGGCGCCAACGCCCCCCAGCAGAATAAACGGCGTGCGCTTCCCCCACTTGCCGCGGCTTTTGTCGGAAAGCGCTCCGAACAACGGCAACAAAAACAGTCCAAGGATATTGTCCAGCGCCATCACAACGCCCTTTGCCGTGAACCCGAGCCCCAGGCCGCCCGCTTCGGGCGCGGCGGTTAATATCACAGGCAGCCCGCCGTCCATCATGGAAATTTGTACCGAAAGCCAGGCGTAGGGCAGCGAAAGCGCCAGCGTTCGGCTGATATTGAGTTTGCTTTTTTGCGGCGGCAGCGCCTGCGCCGCCGCGATTGCCGGATATGCCATATCATCTTCTCCTTTTAATCCGCCTATTTTTCAGCCGCCCATAAAAGTTTCCTTCCATCAGATAGGGCGCGGCCGCGAACACAAACCGCGACACCAGGCACATCAGCGGGTTGTTGTTCAGATACGCGAAGCTGAGTTTGCAAAGGTTTGCGGCAATGCTCTGAAACGTGGGCGTGCTGCGCGGGGTGATTTTAACGCGCCTGCCGCGAAAGCGAATCAGGAAGGAATTGCTCACGCAAGTTTGGATTGGCCGGATATTGAGATAAAGCGTGTTCCCGCTCTTCCATTCGGCGTAAGCATAGGCGTCGAAATGAAACCCCGCAAGCGTAACTTTGCCTACCCGGTATCGGCCATCCATGCCCAATGGGATGCTGTTGCGCCAATGGCCTTCCCGCCACGAAAAGCGGGCCTCGTTTTCGCCGAACTCCAGCGCGATGTCGGTCATATTCCCCGCGCGGTCAACGCACATCTGGTTGACTGTCATGGGCAGCAGCCCCTGCGGATACCCCGCGATATTTAAGAGCCGCTGCTTTCGCAGCCTGATCATGCTGCCGTTGAGCTTTTCTTCCAGCTCCGGCATTCGGTTGGATACCGGGGGCGGCGGGAACGCCAGCGACGCTTCGCGCCTGCGCAGTTCCTGTAAGGCCGCCGGATCGGCTTCGCGCTTCTCTTCAAAAAATCCACCGGGAAAGTGCGGATAGATTGCGTCAAAGGGCTTTTGCTCGTCGGCGTCCGCGCCAAAATATACGAACACCGCGTCGTAGTCGCGCATACAGAACCCCTGCTGGCAGAACATCCCCCGGGCCGCGAAGGCGTTTTCCTGCTGACACATCCAAAACTGGTAGCCGTAGCCCCGGTTGGAATCCGCTTTGACGTTGCCGCTGTTGTCGCTCTGTTTGCGCGTGGCCTCGGCCACCCACCAAGCCGGGATCACCTGTTTGCCCCGCCACCTGCCGCCGTCCAGGTAACACTGAATAAACTTCGCGCTGTCCTCCAGCTTCCAGATGACGCCCCAGCCTCCGCCGGGGTTGCCCTGCTGATCGGTTTCCGTGAAAGGCGTTTCCATCCCCAGCGGTTCAAACAGGCGCGGCGTAAGGTATTCCCACATGGTTTGGCCGGTCAGCCGCCGGATGAGCACGCTGATAAGATAGGCGCACTCGTTTGTATAATGAAAGATCGTTCCCGGCTCGTCGCGCAGATGGGAGTGCAGGTAATCCCCGATCCAGTCCGGCGCGGAATTTTGGTGAAACACATCAAAGGCCAGGCCCGAGGTCATGGTGATCACGTGCCGCAGCGTGACTTGATCCCAATAGCGCGCTTTCTTTTTGGGCCGGTATTCGGGGAAATATTGCCCAATTTTATCGTCCAGCGAAAACAGGCCTTCGTCCGCCGCAAAGCCCGCCGCCGTGGCCGCGATGCTTTTGCTGAAGGAATAAATGCTGTGCGGTATTTCGGCGGCATAGGGCGCTCGATACTGTTCGAAGACCACCTTGCCGTGCCGCAATATCATCAGGCCGTGGTGCTCGAATTCTCTCCTGTCGAATTCGTCCAGCAAATCCAAAATGGCCTGCGAAGAAACGCCGGCTTCTTCCGGCGTTTGCGCGCGCGGAAGCGTTTGCGCTTTTTCCGTTGTTTGCATGGTTCACACCAGCCCTTCAAAGCTGAATTGACCGCCTTCGGTCATAAATCGGCTGTAGGCGCTTTTGATGAATTGATTCACAATCAAGGGATCCGGTACCTGCGCTTTCATTCCGTAGAGCGCGACGCTGCCTTGCGCAAACAACTCCGGTTGGGCCTTGACCTGTTCCACAGCGGCGCGCAAGTGATCCAAAAACGCTTCCTCAACGCCCGCGTGCGCCGGTGTGACCATAAAATGCAGGCAGGCAGGGTTCACCTGCTGATCGATCGCCCAGCCGCGGTGCTCCAGGGCGTCCGCCAGAGCGTGGACATTCAGCGCATGGGAGCCAAAGGCAAAAATGCCTGCGGGCGGCTCGCCCAGCAAAAACAGCTCCGGGATCGCGCGGATGCCATCCAGCAGCTTTTTTGTGGAATCCAGCACGCCGCGCGTGAGTTCGAGATATCCCTTGCGGCCCAGGAACTTCAGCGCCGCCCAGGCCGAAGCAATGGCGCCGCCGGGGCGCGTGCCCGTGGCGCTGGGCGAAATGAACAGCCCGCCGGGCCAGTCGCCATAGGCAAAGTATTGGTGCTCGCGCAGCGCCGCGTCGCGGTACAGAACGGCGGAAACCCCTTTGGCTGCAAACGCGTATTTGTGCAGATCGGCCGAGATGCTGCTCACGCCCGGCAGTTCGAAGTCGAAGGCCGGCACCGCGCCGCCCAGTTCCTTGATAAACGGCAGCGTAAACCCGCCCAGGCACGCATCCACGTGCAGGCGCAGATTGTGCCGCAGCGCCAAATCAGAAAGCGCCGCAATGGGATCGATCACGCCGTGGGGATATTGCGGCGCGCTGCCCGCAAGAAAAATGGTGTTGGGCGTAATGAGCCGTTCCACGGCGGCTATGTCTGCGCGGAACGTGTCGTCAACCGGGGCGTGCAGGAGCTTAACGCCAAAGTAGTGCGCGGCTTTTTCAAAGGCGGCGTGCGCCGTGACGGGTACCACGGCTTCCGGCTGGGTGATGTGCGGCTTGCGCGCGCGCGCTTCGTCGCGGTAGGTTTTTACCGCCATAAGAATGCTTTCGCTGCCGCCGCTGGTGAGCGATCCCGCAACGGCCTCATCCCCATGGAACAAATCCGCCGCCATGCTGAGCGTTTCGGTTTCCAGGCGCTTGAGGCTCTGGAACACAAAGGGGTTTAGCCCGTTGGTATGAAAATATTTCAGATAGGCCTCCTGCGCCAGGCTGGTGACCTCCTCCCCGGCGTCATACACCAGGCTCCAGGTTTTTCCGTGCTTCCAGTCGCCGTCCGCTTGCTGGTATTCGTCCAGCTGCCGCAGAATTTCTTTGCGCGCGGCGCCTTCCTGAGGGAATTTGCTTCTGCCCATATGGTTCTCCTTTTCATAGTATTACTATATGATTATATGATATTTAAATTGCTTTGTCAACCCCCACAGAAGTAAAACATACTATTCCTACAGGAATAATTTTTGTCTAAATTGCTATTTTTGATAAAAGTCTTGACAGGCTCCGGCTCAGCTGGTATAATCATATTAATTCGATAGGAGATTGGGTATAATGAAAAAAGTTTTACTATTGCTGCTGGGCTTCCTGCTGCTGCCGGCCTGCGGGCAGACCGCGCCGGAACCCGCAGCGCAACCGCCCCGGCGCGTGGTCTGCCTTTATGCCTCTTATGCCGATCTGTGGCTCAAGGCGGGCGGCACGCTTGTGGGGGTCACGGACGACGCCATCAGCGAGCGCGCCCTGCCGGTGGGCGGCGCCAAAAGCGTTGGCACGCTGCTGCGCCCCAATCTGGAGTCCATTGCCGCGCTGGATCCGGATTTGGTCATCGCCACGCCGGATATTGCAGCGCAATTGGCGCTAAAAGAAAACCTGGCGCGGCTGGGCGTCGCAACGGCATACGACACGGCGGACACCTTCGCGCAATACACGCGGCTGGCCGAGCGCTTTTTGGCACTCACCGGGCGCAGCGATCTGCGCGAACCATTGATTGACGCGCCAACAGCGCAAGTGGAAGCCGTGCGCGCGCAGACGAGGGGCAAAGCGCAGCCGACGGTGTTGCTGCTGCGGGCAAACAGTTCCGGTGTGAACGTGAAATCCGAGGGCACCATTGCAGGGGAAATTCTGCGGGATCTTGGCGCTGTCAATCTTGCGGACAAAACCCCGTCGCTGCTCGAGACGCTTTCGCTGGAGGTGATTGCGCAGGAAAACCCGCAGTTTATCCTCGTGGCGCCCCAAGGCATTACGGAAGCGGATGCACAAATCGTAATCCGGGAACTGAAGGCGCAAAACCCTGTATGGGGGCAGCTGGAAGGGCGGTGGGTCGTTTTGCAAAAGGAATTGTTCCATTATAAACCAAACGAACGCTGGGGGGAGGCCTACGAGACGCTTGCGAACCTCATTTACGCTTAAAATACTGCCGTTGGGTTTGCTGGTTGTTCTGCTGGCCGCGGCGGCTCTGGCGCTTGGCCCGGCGCGGGCAAGCCGGCTGATAGTAACGCAAATCCGCGCCCCGCGCGCGGCGTCCGCTTTGCTTTGCGGCGCGGCTCTGGCGGTGAGCGGCCTGTTGGCGCAATGCCTGCTGAGCAACCCGCTGGCAAGCCCCACTCTGTTGGGGGTGAACTCCGGCGCGGGGCTTTTGATCGCGCTGTGCGGCGTATGGTTCCCGGCAGGGGTTGCGCTGCGGCCCGTATTTGCTTTTGGCGGGGCTTTGCTGGCCTCTTTGCTGATTTATGCCCTGAGCGCCCGCGTGGGATCGCGCCGGGGAACCATCTTGCTTGCGGGCGTTGCGGTTTCGTCCCTGCTTTCCGCCGGGATTGACGCGCTGCACCATGTTTTTCCCCAAGCGCTGCCGGGCTACCAGAGCTTTTTGCTGGGCGGATTTGCCCAGGCGGCCTGGCAAACGCTCAGCCCGGCCGCGTGGCTGATTTTGGCGGCGCTGGCCTGCGCGCTTTTATTGGGCGGCGAGCTGGATGTTTTTGCTTTGGGCGACGAAACCGCGCAATCGCTGGGGCAAAACGTGCCGCGCGTGCGGATTGCCGCGCTGTTGCTCAGTTCCATTCTTGCGGGCGCGGCGGTGAGCGTCTGCGGCCTTCTCAGTTTTGTGGGTCTGCTTGCGCCCCACATCGCGCGCAAATTGTTCCCCGGGTCAAACGCGCGGCGGCTTGTTCTTGTCTGCGCGCTGCTGGGCGCTGCGCTGGTGGCGCTCTGCGATTTGCTTGCCCGCACGCTTTTTGCGCCCTACGAGCTTCCGGCGGGGATTTTGCTGTCGTTCCTGGGCAGCCCGTTTTTGCTGTGGCTGCTGCTCAAACGGAGGGCTGGTCATGCTTGAATTTTTGCATGTGGGCTTTGCGTATTCCAATCAGCCGGTGCTGCGGGATGCTTCGTTTCAACTGAGCGAGGGTGCGCTCACGGCGCTGCTTAGCCCCAACGCGGGCGGCAAGAGCACGCTGCTGCGGCTGGCGGCCGGGTTGCTGAAGCCCGCGCAAGGCAAAATCGTTCCGCAATTTTCTTGCGCAAAAGCGCGCGCGCCACATCGCTTTTTTGCCGCAGAGTCGCCCCGTGCCGGATATCACGGTGTGGGATCTGGCGGCGCACGGGCGCTACCCCTGGCTGAGCCGGCGTCATATACTCACGCGCGGCGACCGGGCGATTGTTGAAGAAGCGCTGCGGCAATGCGGCTGCTGGAATCTGCGCGATCGGCGCTTGACCGCGCTTTCAGGCGGGCAGCGGCAAAAAGCGTATCTGGCGCTGGCCCTGGCGCAGAACACGCCTGTTTTGCTTTTGGATGAGCCAACCGCCGCGTTCGATATCAAGGTGCAGCTGGAGATCATGGCGATGCTGCGGGCGCAGACGCGGCAGGGCAAAACCGTGCTCCTGGCGATTCACGACATTCCGCTGGCGCTGCGCTTTTGCGACGATATATTGGTTTTGCACGAGGGAACTCTTTTTGGGAGAGATCTGCTGGAGCAAGCGTTCGGCGTGCCATTTGACGAAAGGGGGAATGCCCTATGGCCCGGGATGCCAACAGAAAAAACAGCCCCGCCGCCTTGGGCGAAGCGCGGAATCTAACATTGACCCGGAGGTGGGATGGATGAAATTCAGCACACAGTTGTTGCAGGGCAAGCCGCCGTTTGAACCAACGGGCGCCACATTGCCGCCCATTTATCAGGTGTCGGCCTTTGCGCACGAATCCGCCGAACAGCTGGAAAACGTGTTTGCGAACAAAGCGCCGGGGTTTGCCTATACGCGCCTGCAAAACCCAACCATTCTGGCGTTTGAGCAGCGCATCGCTCAGCTGGAAGGCGGAGCGGGCGCGGTGGCCTGCGCTTCCGGCATGGCCGCTGTCGCAAGCGTTTTGTTGGGCTTTTTGAGCCAGGGCGACGAACTGATTGCCTGCGCGGGGCTTTTTGGCGGCACGCTGGAACTGCTCGGGCATTTGGAGCGCTTTGGCATTCACACGCGCTTTGCGAAACAAATGAACCTGGAGCAGGTGCTTGCGCTGTTAACAGACCGCACAAAACTGATCTTCACAGAATATATCAGCAACCCCGCGCTGGAAGTCGCGGATCTGGAAGGGCTGGCGGAACTCGCGGCGCGGCGCGGCATTCTTCTTGCGGTGGACAGCACCACGGCGACGCCCGCCCTTGTGCGGCCCCTGGCGCTGGGCGCGCATTTGGTGGTGCACTCTTCTTCCAAGTATATCACAGGCAACGGCAGCGCCATCAGCGGCGTGGTCGTGGCCTTGCGGCTCAGGGAGCTGCAAACCTTGCGGCAGGGGATTTGGCACAGTATGGGCGCCTGCCTTGCGCCGCAGAACGCCTGGCTAGCCTATATCGGGCTGGAAACCCTCGCGCTGCGCATGGAACGCGCCGCCGCCAACGCCGCCGCTCTTGCGCAGGCGCTGCGGAAAACATACGGGCCGCAACGCGTCAATTACCCCGGCGTCGGCGCGATTATCACGTTGCGGGCTGGCTCCCGCGCAAACGCCTTCGCGCTGATGAATCGGCTGCGCCTGGTAAAAATCGCTACCAATATTGGCGACGTGCGCACGCTGGCAATCCACCCGGCTTCTACTATTTATCGGGAGGCGAACGCGGCGCAAAAACAGGCCGCCGGCGTATTTGACGATCTGATTCGCGTCAGCGTGGGTCTGGAGGACGCGGAAAACTTGATTGCAGATTTTCAACAGGCAGCAGGGGAGGCAAGCAATGGCAACGGATTATAAGGCGCTGAAAAACGGCGGGTTTATGCGGCAGGTGCAAAAACATCACTTCAGCCTGCGCCTGAAAGTGGTGGGCGGCAACGTGACCGCCGAACAGCTTTTCACGATTGCTGAAATCAGCAAACAATATGGCCGCGGCTATGTGCATCTCACCAGCCGCCAAGGGGTTGAGATCCCGTTTATTCAGCTGAAAGACGCGGAAAGCGTCAAGGCGCGGCTGGAAATGGGCGGCGTAAACACCGGGGTGTGCGGGCCGCGGGTGCGCACGGTCACGGCCTGCCAGGGCGCGGAAATTTGCCCTTCCGGCTGCATCGAAACCTACGGGCTGGCCAAAGAAATCAGCGCGCGGTATTTTGGCCGCGAATTGCCGCACAAGTTTAAGAACCCATACGCAAAGAATTCAAAACACCCTTCGCAACAGGGTGTGAATATGCGATAAAAAGACGAAATTCTCTTCAGATTTTGTCGAGATTTCGTAGTCTTTCGAGAGCCTTCTGCTATAATTCAGCCATGAAAAAGTGCGTTCCACACGCCATCTTTTCGGGAGAATTTCCCACCCCTTAGGCTTGATTTTCTCTGATATATCAACGGTTTTGCCCAGTTCAAGCACATGCGCTTCAAACGTTTTTCG
>JAIRPV010000003.1 GCA_031256825.1 Oscillospiraceae bacterium
GCTTCTTCTGCTTTTAATTTCAGCAAAGTAGTTGTCTGGTCAATCCCTTGATTGAAATATTGAAATACCACCTCGGAATCATCAACATCTGGAGGTGTTATATCCAAAATCTCTGAATATCGATCCAATTCATCAAACTTGCTCAAGAGAGATAAAATGGAATTATTTTCATAAAGTCCCGCTTTATTACAAGCCGAAACCACGCAAGAAAATGCAAAGCATTGAATAGTCTTTAACCAAAATGTTAATTCTTGTTGCTTTATATTCGACACGCGAGATGAGAGAAACTGAATCAGTTTCTGGATAGCTTCCCGCGCAAAAAATTGCTTCTTAATGTTTTGAAATATATTTATTATGCCCTCAGCGGATCCAAATTCTGAAATCATTATTGGAAAATCTTCATTACAAAAGTCTTTTCCTATTATTGTGGCCATTACAAACTGATAATATAAACAAAGCAGGTAATGGCGAAATAAGTTTTTCCACACAATCGCATCTCCATGCCAAAACATCTCAACGGAGCCTTCTAGAGGATCATTGAGTTCATCATATGGCGCGAAGTAAATTTCTTGATTTTCCAATTCATGGAAACCATCCAACAAAGCATAAAGAGAACGCAAGCGATACATGCTCAAACTTCTCACCGCCATCATCCGGATTGAAGGGCAACATAATATGTTTTCCTATCTTCTCCATTATACCACACTATCCCCCAATTTGCAAGAGTTTTTCCCACTTCTCCTTGCTCATGCTCACCACCCCTCGCTCCCACTTCTTCACCGTGCCAGCATTCACCCCAAGTAACTTTGCAAGCTCTGTCTGGGTCATGTGTCGCTCTTTGCGCAGGGCTTTCAAATTTTGCCCCTGTGCCATCAAGAATTGATTGTAGCCGTCCAACAAATTGATAATATCGACTTGTAAAAACTCGGCTATGATGCGCAGCTTGTCCGGCGGGTAAGCGTCACGATTTGTATCTTCATAGCTGATATAGGTACTGCGGTCAATCCCTGCATAGTCAGCCACATCCTGCTGCAACAGCGCTTTTTGATAGCGATAATATCGCAGCTTGTCCGCTGTTGTGGTTAGCAAATCAGGCGAGGGATAACGCAGATTGAATTTCTCGCACTGCGAAAGCTGCTTTGGACGAAGAAACGGAATGGTATAGATGAACAGGGGCGCATAAACTGGCCGCTCATTCGAGTGGCGCATGAGGATAAACAAACTCTCGCTGATTTTCTCGCGCAGCTGCCAATTTGCATCAAAAGGAGCCTGAACGCCCTCTTTTGGCTCAAAAAGAGCCGGAATGAGGTGGTTGTTTTATCAATGCACCGCGCGGCATAGGTTGCAAGCCGCGTGCCTTTGCCCGCATTGAAGGTATTAATTGCCTTAATTAGCCCAATGGTGCCAACAGAAATCAGATCGTCTTGATCGATGCAGTTGGCGTAATATTTCTTAATGATTTATCACAAAATAAAGCCGCATTTCCGCCCCACTCCATGGGTAATATTTCACCGATTTTCAGGTGCACATCCAGCTGAATATGCTGGCGGTTGCCGGTGTTGTGGACGATGATTTTATCGAGAATACTTGTAGTAAGGCGGCTGTTGGGTTTCGGTCTCCATGCCAATTCTTGCTCCAGCAGCATTTGGATTTTTTCGCAGTCCTGTGCTTGTGATTTGCTGTGTTCAATTGTTGAGATGCGCTCCTGCAATTGGGCGATTTGCGCATTCAGTTCATCATTGCGCTGCCGGAATTCTGTATTGCTGATCAGTCCGTCAAGGCTCAGTTCCAGCAATTTATCTTTCTTGCGGCGCAGAAGGGTTTCTTCTTTTTGCAGTTGCGCGGGGCTTTCGGCTTTTTGCGTTTCGATGGATTGCAACAACCCAACCACAAAATCAATCAAAATTGTTTTGTCTTGATAGAGTGTATCGAAAATCTGCGCCATGATCAAATCGAGTTCTTCCGTGCGCAGCTGCGGCGCGGAACAGGCGGTAATCCCCTGTGTTTTGTATGTTTTGCATTGCCATATTTCCCGATCGCCGCTTTTGGATTTCAGTGCCACACGGTGAAAGCTTGTGCCATGTTCAGCGCAAATGATTTTGCCGCTGTAGGCATACACCGTGCTGGTAACCGCCCCGCTGTCTTTGAATTTTTGGCCGCGCGCTTTGATTTGTGCATTCGCTTTATCCCACAATTCCTCGCTTACAATCGCCGGAATACTTGCATCCGGGTACATGATCCACTCGCTTTCATCGAGCTGCACCGTCTGGTGGGTTTTGTAATCGAGGGATTTGGACTTGTTTGCGCAATACCAGCCCTTATATTTTGGGTTGAGCAAAATGTTTTTCATGGTCGTTATGTTGAACGGGTTGCCCTGGCTGCTGGTAATACCCTGTTCCCACAACCGCTGCGAAATTTTGCGCAGGCCAATGCCCTCATTCACATACATCTCAAAAATTTGCCGCACAACATGCGCCTGTTCCTCATTGATCGTCAAAACACACCGCTCTTTGTCGTAACCGTAAATTTTGTCATTGCCCAAAACCCGGCCGTTTTTGATAGACTGGCGAAAGCCGAATTTTAATCTTTCAGACAGTTTTCTGACTTCGTCCTGGGCCACGCCCGCCATAACCGTCAAACGGAATTCGCTGTCTGAATCGATGGTGTTGAGGTTGTCGCTTTGAAATAAAACCGCTACGCCCAGCCGCAGCAATTCCTGCGTGTACTGGATGGAATCCAGTGTGTTGCGCGAAAAGCGCGAAATTTCTTTCGTGATGATAAAATCAAATTTACCCGCCCGCGCGTCGGCAATCATGCGGTTGAAACTATCGCGTTTGACCGTGCTTGTTCCCGATATTCCGTCGTCCACATAGCCCGGCACCAGAATCCAGTTGGTGTTCTTCTGGATCAATTCCGTGAAATACTGCACCTGGTTTTCCAGGCTGCCCGCCTGTTCCATTTTGTCGGTGGAAACCCGGGCGTAAAACGTGACCCGCAGGCACATCATAAAAATAGAGACGCCCCTGTAAATTTCATCCCGCGCTTTGCGAATATCCATGACTCTGCGCTCCTTTGCCTGTTTTTTCTCTATCATAGCGCAAAGCGGGCGCGCCGTCAAAGGTGCAATTCAGTTTTTCTACTGCGGCATGATACGCCCCTTCGGGAATCAGCGCGTGTTCCCGCACAATTTTCAGCAGCGCCGCAATGACGTCCCGGTCGCAGTTGTCCATGCCAATTCCCCCTTCTTTTCCCGCTTTTCATTTTATGCCGCGCGTGGATTGTCCTATGAGGGCAGAAATTGTTCTTGACGCAGCGCATAATTTATGATAAAATAAACTATACTTTATATTATCATATATTTGAGGTGCGATCATGATTTATTTGCAACGACAGATGGAACGTAAATTTCTGCGCATGAACGCGTTTTTTAAAGCTGTGCTAGTCACAGGCGCGCGGCAGGTGGGGAAAACCACCATGCTGCGGCACCTTGCCGAAGGCACGGGCCGAACTTACGTTACGCTCGACAACCTCATGGCGCGGCAGCTTGCGCAGGACGATCCGGCGCTGTTTTTCCAGACCTACCCGCCGCCCGTGCTGATTGACGAAGTGCAGTACGCGCCGGAGCTGTTTGCACAGATCAAGCTGCTGTGTGACGAAAACGAGATGACTGGGCAATTTTGGCTCACGGGCTCGCAGCAATACAAGATGATGAAAAAGGTGCGCGAGAGCCTTGCTGGGCGCATCGGGATTTTAACGCTTTACGGGCTTTCTGTGCAGGAAAAATTGGGCGTTTCCTTCGCAAACGAATTGGATTTTTCGTTGCCCTGCTTGCGTGAGCGGCAAAAGGCGATGCCCAAAAACAACATTCACGACGTGTTCGCGCACATTTGGCAGGGCGGAATGCCGCAGGTGTTTGGGGCTGACCCGGAGCAGCGGCAGGAATACTATAATTCCTATGTGAACACTTACCTTATGCGCGATGCCACGGAGGTCGGCGGCGTGACGGACACACTGCGTTTCGGCAAGTTTTTAACCGCCTGCGCCGCGCTGACCGCCGAGCAGGTGAATTATAGAACCCTCGCGGAGGCCTCGGATATTTCGCAGCCCACGGCAAAAGAGTGGCTGCAACTTCTTGAGGGTCTTGGAATTGTCTATCTTCTTCGGCCTTACGCCAATAACCGGCTCAAGCGGCTGACAAAAACGCCGAAGCTCTATTTTTGCGATACCGGCTTGGCGGCGCACCTCTCGCTTTGGCTGACTGCGGACGCGTTGATGAACGGCGCGGCCAGCGGGCATTATTTTGAGAATCACGTTGTGCTGCAATTGTTAAAACACTACTCTGTTGCGCCAACGGCGGCCAATCTTAGCTATTACCGGGACGCGAACGCAAAAGAAATTGATCTGTTCGTTGAGGAAAACAACTGCGTTCATCCGCTCGAAATCAAGAAAAGCGCCAGCCCGGACCGTCGCGAAGTAAAAAAGTTTGACGTGCTGGCAAAGGCCTCAATTGAAACCGGACCGGGTGGTGTAGTGTGCATGTGCGATGAGCCGTTGCCGATTGACGCGCAGAATTGCTTTGTGCCGTGCAATTTGATTTAGCCAACCCGCAGGCGGGTCAATCTAAACTGTTTGTTGGCAGGCAGCAATATTTTGTGCCAAAGAGCGGACATATCGCTGGAACAATGGCTCGTCCGCGGTCAACCAGAGAAAATGTGGTACGCCGCGTTCAATCACAACACAAAAGTACAGACACAGCCATGTTGCCGCTGCAAGGAGATTGTCTGACTTTAGATGATTGCACAGTTCGGCGATTGCCTCAGCGGAAAAATATTCGCATAACCTTTGTGCGTGTTCCTGCGCTGTTTGTAGAACCTGCACTTCATCTATACTACCATCCGGCAAATACAGATCGGTTCGATGAATATATTCGCTGAAGGGTTTTCTGTGGCTAGCGATGTAGCAACGCAACCAATCAGAAAGTTGCTCAAACATAGTGATTCCTCTTTCTACAAAAAAATAAAAAACCCGCGCAAAGCATTGACTTTTCGCAAGAAAATGTTATAATAAAAGTGTGAATGGAGTTTCTCCTCAAGTCCCTTTATTCGCACCACTACAAATAACACAGGGACTTGCACATTTTAGTTTCTGCTTTCAGCAGGAGCTTTTTTGTTTACTCTGCCAGCCAAATCGTGTAAGCATACCAAAAAGGCTTGTCCTGCACGGTATTCGGTGTGCCGCAGGCCCGCAAAAAGCGCTGTTCTTTTGTGATAGATGTTCTTAATCACATGCACCACCAAGCGCAAATTGTGCTCTATCAGTTTGTCGCGGGCGGCGGAATCCCCTGCGGCGCAGGCCAGCAAGCATTGCTGCTCCTCTTCGGCGCTCAGCGGGGGAGGGAACGTTCCGGTGTTGCTCAGGTGCAGCGCAAAAAGAAGAAAACGGCTCGTGAGGGCTTCCAGCAGAAATTGCAGCATAACAGTCACCTTTCTAAGCTAAGATAGGACAGTATATGCGCCAACCTGCCAGGGACAATCATATTATTTTCAGATCCGCGAAAATCTTGTTGTCATAGGCGCCCTGCCGCGCAAAAAAGAGAGGCCGTTTTGGCCTCTCTTTTCTATCCCGAACATGTTAGATCCCCAGTTTGCCCACAATCTCTTTGGTGTTCATCTCGAGCAGCTTAGAAACGCCCTCTTCCTGCATGGTCACGCCGTAGAGCATGTCGGCTTCTTCCATCGTGCCGCGGCGATGGGTAATGAGGATAAACTGGGTGTTCTTTGTCATGCGCCGCACGTAGCGCGCGTATCGGGTAACATTGACGTCGTCGAGGGCGGCTTCCACTTCATCGAAGATGCAGAAGGGCGAGGGGGTGGTTTTTAAAATGGCGAACAGCAGCGCGATGGCCGAAAGGCCTTTTTCACCGCCGGAAAGCAAATCGATATTCTGCACGTTTTTGCCGGGGGGCTGCACGCGGATTTCGATGGCGCTTTCGAGCATATCCAGGGGGTTGTCCAGTTCCAATGCCGCCTGCCCGCCGCTGAACAGCTCCTGAAAGGTTTCGCCAAAATATCGGTTGATCTTATGAAATTGTTCGCGGAAGCGTTCGCTCATCTTCTGGGTCAGTTCGGCAATCAGCTTCGTCAGCTCTTCGCGGCTCTGCTCTACGTCGTCAATTTGCAGCTTTAAAAAGGCATAGCGCTCGGCAACTTCCCTGTATTCATCGATCGCGTCCACATTGATATTGCCGAGGCTGCGTATTTTCGCGCTAACGTCGTTGAGGTCAATCAGCGCCTGCGCGGGGTCGTCGAGGGTAAAGCCCTGCAGCTCGGCCTGGCGGGGGCTCAGCTGATATTCGTCATAGAGCTTGTTGGCCGCCGTGTCCAGCGCCTGCTGCGCCTGGGCGCGGCGTTCTTCCTGCCTGGCCAGTTCGCCGCCGCGTTTTTCGCGCTGCCCCAGCAGCATCCGTTCCTCCTGCCGCTGGGTTTCGGCCCGCCCCTGCAATTCCTCCCGCTCCTGCTCCAGCGCCGCCAGCGCCTGCCTTGCCCGCGCGGCTTGTTCGCGCAGCTGGGTAATGCCGGCGTTCAGCTGTTCAATCTGCGCGGCGGTTCGTTCGTTGCTGCTTTGCAGCTGCGACTGCTCTTCGAGCAGGGCTTGCCCGCGACCCGCGTGACTCAGGCTGCGCTGCCGCAAAGAAGCGGCCAGCTCTTCGCGCGATTCCACATCCTTTTCGGTGGAAAGCAGATCCAGCCGCAGCGCGGCCTCTGTTTGGCCGATGGCGGCGCGCCGCTGCGCAAGTTCCGCGCTTTGCCGCTGTATCTCGTTTTGTTTTGCCAGCAGCTGCGCCCGCTGCTCCTCAAGGAGTTTTGCCTCTTCGTCGCCCATATGGCGCGCCTGCTCCAGCTGTTCCAACCGCCGCGCCGATGAAATCAGCTCGGCCTGCAATTCCGCCCCGGCAACCTGCGCATCCTGCATCCGCGCCAGCGTGGCGTTGACCTGGCTTTCCTGCCGGATAACCGTTTCGAGCGCCCGGGCGATGTCGCCTTGCAGCCCCAGCACTTCGGCCTGGGCAGCCGCCGCCGCTTCGGCAAGGCGCTTGGTCTGCGCCGCCTGTTCGGATAATTGGCCTTCCATTTCCCGCTGCGCCCGTTTCAGCTTCTCGATTTCGTTGGCCCGGCTGAGAATCCCCGCGCCCTGCGCGCGCGAACCGCCCGTCATCGAGCCGCCCGCGTGAATCACCTGGCCATCTAGGGTGACAACGCGAAAACGGTTTTGGTATTGCTTTGCCAGGGCAATCGCGTCGTCGAGCGATTCGGCAACGGCCGTGCGGGCGAGCTGCGCCGATATCAGCTGCTGATATTTCGGATCGTGGGCAACGAGCGTGTCGGCCATGGCAATAAAGCCGCGGCAGCGTTCCAGGCCTGATTCCCGGAACTGCTGCCCCCGCACGGAACTGAGGGGCAAAAAAGTGGCCCGCCCGGCGTTGCTGCGCTGCAGCAGGGCGATGGCCCGCTTCGCGTCCTGCTCCGTTTCGGCCACAACAAATTGCAGCGCCGCGCCCAGCGCCGTTTCAACCGCCAGCGTGTAGTCCGGTTCCACATGAATCAGCTGCGACAGCGTGCCGTGGAGACCTGTCAGCGTGCCGCGCCGCGTTTCGCGCATCACGGCCTTTACGCTGCCGCTGTAACCTTCCATGTTCTGCTCCAAATCTTCGAGCAGCTTCATCCGCGATTGCGTCTGCTGCAGCGCGCCGCGCGTTTCTTCCAGCGCGCGCTGGGCCTGCGCGGCTTTTTCGCTGCGGTTATGCTGCCGCAGTTCATAGCCGCGCAGCTTGTTTTGCAGTTCATCTACGGCGGCCCGGCTTTCTTCTAGGGCGCGCGCGGCCTGTTCCCGCTGGGCTTCCAGCTGAGCCGTCTGTTCCTGCCGGCCGGCCTGCGAACGCCGAATGCTTTCCATGCGCGAGTTTAGCTCCGCAATCCCCGAATCCGCCGCCGACTGGGCAATTTGCCGCTGGGCCAGTTGCTCGGTGCGTTCTGCGGTTTCGCGGGCCAGGGCCGCCGCCTGGCCTTCCAGCTCGGCTTGCTGCGCCTTGGCCTGCTCGTCCTGTTTGGCGCAATCCAAAAGGCCAGTTCGCCGGGCGGCCATTTCTTGCCGCAGGGCGGTGATCTCTTCCAGCGCCGCGTCGATTTCGGCCGACAATTGCTGCTGGGTATCGGTTGCGTGGCTGCGATCGCGCTCCAGTCGCTCCAGCGCAAGGCGATTGTGGGCGATGGTATTTTCAAGAACGGCGGCTTCGCCTTCCTGGCGCACGGCCTGTTCCTCCTGCGCGGCGGCCCCGCGCCGCAGTTCTTCCATTTGCAGCGTCAGCGTCTGCGCCTTTTGCGTGAGTTCTTCCAGCGCCGCCTCCACTTCTTCCAGCTGCGCGCCCGCCGCATCGTATTCCGCTTTTGCCCTGGTGATCTTATGTTCCTGTTCGCGCAGCGCGGCGGTAGATTGCTGTATGGTGTGCAGCCCCAGGCCAATCTCAAGGCGTTTGCGCGTTTGGGCAAGCGCCAAAAATTTTTCCGCCTTCTCTTTTTGCAACCGCAGCGGTTCCACGCGGCCTTCCAGCTCCAGCAAAATATCCCGCAGGCGCAGAAGATTTTCTTCCGCCTGGTTCAATTTATGTATCGCCGCCGCGCGGCGGTAGCGCGATTGCGAAATGCCTGCGGCTTCTTCCAGCATGTCGCGCCGCTGCTCGGAGCGGGAGGACATCAGATCGGCCACGCGGCCCTGCCCTACGAGGGAATACCCGTCGCGGCCAAGGCCCGTGTCCATAAACAGTTCGTGCACATCTTTTAAGCGCACAGATTTGCCGTTGATCAGATAATCGCTTTCGCCCGAGCGATAAAGCCGCCGCGTGACGGAAACGTCTTTTTCGTCGCAGTTGTTCAGCTTAAAATCGTAGTTGTCCAAATGCAGCGTCACTTCCGCCAGTCCCTGCGAGCGGCGCGTGCCGGTGCCGCTGAAGATAACGTCCTCCATCTTCGCGCCGCGCAACTGCCGGGTGCTCTGCTCCCCCAGCACCCAGCGCACCGCGTCGCTAACGTTGCTTTTGCCGGAGCCGTTTGGCCCCACCACGCAAGTGATGCCCGGCCCGAACTCCAGCCGGGTTTTGTCGGGAAATGATTTGAAACCGTGAATCTCCAGGGCGGTCAGGCGCATGGCGATATATCCAATCTGTAGTAAAATAAAATATCCGATTTATTATACGCGATTTCGCGCTGCGTGTCAAGCAAAAAGCGCGGCCCGAAAGCCCGAAAACGCGCTGGGCAGCGCAAACTCCCGTTCCAGTTCTTCCTGTGTGATCCACGAAAAGCCTTCGATTCTGCCGGACAAAACCACGCGCTCGGCGGTCATATGCCATTCCCGGTGGGTAAAAATATGCACGGCGGAGCCGGCGCTTTCGCGCGAAACAACCAGATCCCCGGGCAGAGCGAACGCCTCGGGCAATTCCCAAAGCCCCGCCAGCAGGCCGTGTTCGGGCCGCCGCCGCAGGGCAAGACGTTCGCCGCAGCGCAAAATGAACAACCGGCGTTCGATCACAGCCCTGGGCTTTTTTGCCGATTTCACCGGCAGCTGGCCAATCAGGCCCTCCCGCAGGGCGGCGCAGCTGTTTTGCCAGGGGCACTGCCCGCAGCGCGGCGCACCATTTGGCAGGCACACCACCGCGCCCAGTTCCATCAGCGCCTGATTGAACGCCCCAGGGGCATGTTTTGGCATGGCAGACAGCAGCCGCGCGGCAACGGCCTTTTTCGTCTGTTCCAGGGCAATGTTGCTGAAATCGCCCTCCGCCCGCGCCAATACCCGCAGCACATTGCCGTCAACGGCGGGCGCCGGCACGCCATAAGCAATCGACGCAACGGCTCCCGCCGTATAAAGCCCAATGCCCGGCAGCTTGATCAGTTCGGCGGGATCGCGGGGCAAAACGCCGCCGTGTTCGCGCATTAAAATCTGTGCCGTCCGCTTCAAATTCCGCGCACGCGAATAATAGCCCAGCCCTTCCCAGAGCTTCAGCAAGCGGTCGTCATCAAGCCGCGCCAAGGCGGCGATAGTTGGCGCAGCCTCCAAAAAGCGCCCATAATACCCCTTCACAGCCTCCACGCGGGTTTGTTGGAGCATGATTTCGCTCAGCCACACATGATAAGCGCTGGGTTGCGGCTCGCGCCAGGGCAACTCGCGCTTGTTGGCGTCATACCAGGCCGTTAGCCCGTCGATCATTTCCGGCAGCAAAAAACATACTCCCCCTTTTTGCGATATACTATTTCGCAGTTGCCAAAGGCTGCTTCCAGGCAGCCACGCGCGCTTTTTGCCCCATACTTTTCCAACATGACCACGTAAAAGGCTCCGCCGGGGTTCAGGTGCGCCGGGGCTTCGGCAAACATGCGATGGGTCACCTCTTTCCCCGCGTGAATGGGCGGATTGAGAGCAATGGTATCAAAAGTCTCCCGGATGCGTTCAAAGCAAAAAGAGGCCTTGACTTCGGCTGTTACGCCGTTTGCCGCGCAATTGGACCGCGCGCAGCGCAGCGCCCGTTCGCTGACGTCGCTCATCGTCACCAATAGGCGGTTTGCCTTCGCCATAACGATTCCAATGGGTCCGTAGCCGCAGGCTAAATCAAGAAAACTGCCGCGAAGCGGTGGCAGCGTTTTGATCAGCAAATCCGTTTCCGGGTCAACGTGCCCGGGCGAAAACACCCCGCTGTTGCTGGTGAATGTGAACGGAATATCGCCATAATAGTAGGGGAACTGCCTGAAATCATCGGGCAAAGCCGGGTCATCTGTGAAATAATGGGACATAAGCGCCCTCCATAATAGAAATCACTTGCATTTTCCGCGCGCGCGTGGTATAATAAACAAAAGTAGGGAGTGGTTTCATGACATATCAATTTAAGCCCAGGGGCGTTTGCGCGCGCGGCATTTCCATCGAACTGGATGGCGGGATCATCCGCCGCGTGCGGTTCGACGGCGGATGCGCGGGGAACCTGACCGGCATATCAAAGCTCGTTGAGGGCATGCGCGCCGAAGATGTGATTGAAAAATTCAAAGGCACCCGCTGCGGCTACAAAGCCACCTCGTGCCCGGATCAATTGTCGCTGGCCCTGGAAGAGGCGCTGAGCGCAAAGTAAGATTCAGTTGCGCAGGAACTGGATCATCCCCATTCCGGCCCGGGCGCCTTCCGCCACGGCAAAGGCAACCTGCGCGAAGGAACCTGTGCAATCGCCCGCGGCGAACAAGCCCGGCAGTGTGGTCTCCTGCGCGGCGTTCACTTCAACGGCCCCGTCTTTGAGCGGCAAGCCAAGCTTGCGGGCAAGATCGCCTGCCGAAGCGGCGCCCAGCGCCACAAACAGCCCCTGCAGGGGCTGCGTCAGCCCGCCTTCCAGCTCTGCCCCAGTGAGGAGTTCCCCCCCGTGCAGGCGCAGCAATTTTGCTGTTTGCACCGCAACTTCGCCAGGCGGATCGAACTCCGGCTCCGCGCCGTGGGTCAACAGCGTTATCTTTTTGGCCAGCGGCAGCAGTTCTTCCATCTCGTGCTTTGCGTAGGCTCCGCCGCCCAAAACGGCAACTTCGCGGCCCCGGTAGAGGAATGCGTCGCACACGGCGCAGTAGCTGACGCCTTTGCCCTCAAATTCGCGTATGCCCTCAATATTGGGCGCGCGCCGGGTTTTGCCTGTGGCAAGGAGCGCGGCCTTTGCGCTCACCGCGCCGCTTTCGGCGAGGGTTGCCTCATAAACGCCATCTTCGCGCCATTCCAGCGCCAGCACTTCGTCTTTGAGCATGCGCGCGCCAAGCTCTTTGCATTGCTGGCGGCCAATGGATACCAGATCGCTGCCGCGCACCGGCTGGGGCAGACCGTAGTAGTTCCCGATCAATTCCGCGCGCCCCAGCGCTCCGCGGTCTTTGCCAATCACCGCCACGCGCATGCCCGCCCGGCAAAGATACAGCGCCGCCGAGCAGCCCGCCGGCCCGTGGCCCACGATCAACGCGTCAAAATCTGTTGGTTCCATTTTCGCCCTCCCGCGCATAGATTGTAGATAGAGCTATTTTTTACCTCATATAAAGGAGAAACGCCATGCCAGTTTTAGTCAAGCCCAAAGAGTTCGACGCCGAGGTTGTCGGCGCAAAGATCCCTGTTCTGGTAGATTTCTATGGCGAACGGTGCATGCCCTGCCGCATGCAGCGGCCCATTCTGGTGGAACTGAGCGAACAGCTGCAGGGGCAGATGAAGTTTTGCATGTTCAACACCGATCGGGAGCGCCAGGAAACCGACGAGGACTATGAAGAAAAATTCCGCACGATTATTTCCTACCAGGTGATGAATTTGCCCACTTTGCTGTTGTTCGTCGGCGGCGAAGTGCGCCGCGCCATGATTGGCTTGCACACCAAAGAAGAGCTGATGGAAATTTTTGCCGAAGAGGGGCTGCACTTAACGCCGCGCAAGCTGGATGAGAAGAACGCCGAGGACGGCAAGGACAGCGGAGCAAATCAATAGAGCCAAGATGAGACGCGTGCGCGTTTGATCAGACATATTGCCTCCTTATGGATATCAGGCGCTGGGAAAATGTTGGCAATTTTAAGCGGCCAATATCGAATACTGGCGTTTTTAACAGCATGCCCGCAGCGGCGATTTGGCATTGGCTATCGCTTCGCGAAATCACGCTTCGCTGCGGGTCTGATATTTATTATAACAGATTTTTTGGGGGAATGCAAGGAAAAATTCCGCAGCAGGCCAGCAAGAAAACCAGCCGGAGCGCTTTCCGGCTGGTTGTTGTTCAATGCCCTGCGGCCCGTTGGGCGACCTCTTTCAGGAAGGGCGGGTTCGGCGTTGGGAACGACGGAAAACGCCGCGGCGCGGCTTGGGCAGGAAAGACAGCCGGGCCGAATAGCGGCGAACGACGACCCGCCGACCGCGTCAGGCTAACTGCCACAGGCTCGCTGGCCCCGGTATCGTGGTAACTTTGCACGCGGTATTCCCGGCTTCCTTCTGGCTCAGGCGCTTCATGGAAAAACCTCAGATCCGGCGTATGCCCGATTGGGCAAAACTCCCCGGATGGCAATTCTCTGGCGTAAACGGCATAGGCGGCGGCCCCCCGCCCGCGCTGCCATTGCAGTTCCACGCCGCCGTTGGCGGGAATGGCCCGCAGGCCGCGCGGCGGCTCGGGCGCAGGCAGTTTCGGGAACGTGTGCGCTTCCGCCATGGGGCTGGCTTCGCCCGCCGCGCCTGCGCGCACAGCCTGAACAAAATAGTAGTATTTGGCGTCAGCCCGCGGCACCGTGTCGAGATAGGCGGCTTCTTTTGTTTCCGCAATCAGGCCATAGCTGTTCCAGGGGGTTTCGCTGCGATAAATGCGAAATTCCACCCCCTGTTCGCTGTGTTCCCAGGAAAGCCCGATGAGGCACGTGCCCCGCGCAGCCGCGCGCAGGGCCGTTGGCGCGGCGGGCGGCGCGGTTTTTGCGGTTTCGCGCTCCGCGTAAGTTTCCTCGTGCCCTGCGGGCCGCTTTAAGCGCAGGCGTTTGCCCGTGAGCCTGGACTCGGGCGGCTCGCCGGCCCCCCCATCTTTTGTTTTTACAGCGGGCGAGAGCGCGGGGGCGCTCTGGCCGAATCTGTTATAGGCGCGCACGGCGTAATACCAGGTATTTGCCGCGCCGGCCTGCTGATCGATGTATGTAGTTTCTTCCACCGCCGCGACGAGCTTCAGCCGGGCCGGGTTTTCGCCCCGCAGCAACAAATAACCTTCCGCGCCGCCGGAATTGCCCCAGCGCAGCAAAACTGCGCCCTCCCCCGCTCTCGCCGCCACATATTCGGGCGCGGCAGGTGCCGCTTCCGCCGTTGGCATGGAATCTGCAAGCGGTTCCGCAAGCCCCTGCGGGCCTTCTGCGCCGCTTTCCCGCGTTTCCCAGGGATAATAGGTGTGCTCCATTTTTTCAGCCCCCGCTCCTGTTATCGTTCTCTTTACAGTATATGTCAGGCGGGCGGCGGGGGTGCGGGCTACGCGCTACCAGGCCAGCAGAAGCGGCCTTGCTTCCCCGGCCAGATAGAAGGAGCCGCAAATCAGCAAGTCAGACTCCCCGGCCAACCACAGCGCGTGCTCCGTGCTGTTGGCACAGGCGACATGTTCGTATCCAGCCTGTTTTGCCAGAGAGACCAGTTCCCGGGCGGGCAAAGCGCGCGGGTTTTGCGGTTGACAGGCAATGAACGCGCGGGCAAATGGCCGCAAAACGCGGAGATATTCGGCCACATCTTTGTCGGCCATCATGCCGCTGATCATTGTAAATTGTTGGCCGGGGAGCAGTGCGTCGATGGTTGCCGCAAGGGCCCGCGCGCCGTCGGGATTGTGTCCGCCATCGAGCAAAATCAGCGGCGATTGCGACAGCACCTCCATGCGGGCAGGCATGCGCGCCCGCGCGATGCCCCGCTGAATACAAGAATCCGGCACGCCCAGCGCCCGGGCGGCGCGCACGGCGATCAGCGCGTTGCGGCACATGTGCGGCCCCAGCAAGGGCACGCGCACCGGCAGGCCGGCCAGCGCGGCCTCGCTACCGAACAACGAAGCCGTTTTGATTTCGCACTCTTCGGGCGCAGGGACGATCAGCTCGCAGCCGCGCTCGCTTGCCGTTTTTTGGATGACCGAAAGGGCCTGCGGCGGCTGCTCGCAGCTGGTTATCACAGGGCGGCCCGGCTTGATGGCGCCGCATTTTTCAGCGGCGATTTTACCGAGGGTTCCCCCCAGGATTTTGGTGTGATCGAGGGCAATTTTTGTGATGATGGTGCAAAGCGGCGCTTCGATGAGATTTGTCGCATCCCAGCGGCCGCCAAGACCTACTTCCAGCACGGTGACGTCGCACTGCCGCGCGGCGAACCACGCGAAGGCAACCGCCGTTACGAACTCGAACTCCGTGGCGGGCAGACCGGCGCCGCGCAAGCGTTCTGTCCAGAAGCAAAGATCTTCTTCCGGGATCAGCTCCCCGTTGATTTGCATGCGCTCGCGGAAATTTGTCACATACGGTGAGGTATACAGGCCAACCCGCAGGCCCTGCGCGCGCAGAATCTCTGCCATCATTGTGCTCACGGAACCTTTGCCGTTTGTGCCCGCCACGTGCACGAACCGGCCCTGCCGCTGCGGATCGCCCAGCGCGCGGCAAAGCAAAGCCACCCGCTCAAGCCCCGGCACAATGCCAAAGCGCTCCAGCGAGTGGATGTATCGCAATGCTTCCGGATACGTCACGGCGCGGCCACGGTTTCCGGCGCGGGGTAATCCAGGCCGAAGGTTTCGACTGTCATGCCGGTGATCACAGGTTTTTCGAGGAGAATCATGTTGCCATCGGCGGGCTGATTGGCAACGCGATCCACGATATCCATGCCGCTGGTCACTTTGCCGAAGGCGGCATAGTCGCCGTCGAGGCTCGGATAATTGGCATGCATGATAAAGAACTGGCAGGAGGCCGTGTGGTAAAACGGCGTGGGATCCTGTCCATAAGGCGCGCCCATGCGGGCCATAGAGAGCACACCGGGGGTATGCTTGAGGTCGTTTTGCGCGAAGCCCGCGTTGGCGAACTCGCCCGGAATTGCGTAAGGGAAGCCGGTGCTCAGCCCGTCGCCATTGGGCGAGCCGCCCTGGATCATAAAGCCCGGCGCGGCCCTATGGAAGACCCGCCCGGTAAAGTAGCCGCTTTTCACCAGCGAAATGAAGTTGTTTACGGTGTTCGGCGCCTTGTCCGGATAAAGTTCCGCCGTAATTGTGCCGCCCCGGAAAGTGCCAAGATTGCCGATGGTGATGGTGATAACCGGATATTTGTCGCCTGGTTTCCATGGTGTTTTCACAGTGCTGTTCTCCTTTGCGGGTATGGTTGGTAAGGTTAGCTGATCCAATGCTATCGTTTGCGCGGTTTCGGCGCGATAGGTTTGCGGCTCGCTTTCGCTGTCGTCGTTTTTCGCTCCGCACGCCCCCAGCACCGCCAACAAGAGCATAGCCAGCATCGCCGTGAAGATCTTTTTCATCTCAGCTGCTTCCTTTCCTATTTTATGCGAAATGATACGCTTATATGATACAGGAAAATCGTGCGGATGTCAAGCAAAAAATGCGCGGGGCACGGTCATTCTTCGACCGCCATGTATTCCTTCCAGAGCCGCCCGGATTTTTGGCAGGTACGCCAGACCAGAAGCCGGTTTGTTCCGGTGAGCATTGCTGTCAAAGTCCGCTATCAGCACATGCAAGCGCCGTTCCGTTTCCGCTTCGTCATACGAAAATTCGGGGTTCATATACATCGCTCCCTTCCAATTTCTGTACCATTATACTCTTTTTTCGCGCCGATTTCAAGCGATTTTGCGGAATCGCTTCACAGCCAAAACGAAATTATTCTTGCAATCGCCAAACGCATGTGCTATAATAATACTATTCCGCAATTAACCCATAGACAAAATCCAATCGCGGCCGGCAATGCTTTTGACGGTATCGCGGGACAAGGAACGGACGGTTAGCGTAAAGCGCTCCAGGACGGCGGC
>JAIRPV010000011.1 GCA_031256825.1 Oscillospiraceae bacterium
CGCTGCTTTTGCCGCAAATTAGAGACACTTCAAGCTGTAATTGAAGTTTTTGTCGATGCCTACAATGCGTTCGGTCAAGCCAAGCTCAAATTTCGCAAACCCGTACAGCATAAGCCCGGCAACGAAGGCAAACACCTGCACCACTTCCGCGAAGTGCCCTTTTCCCTGCACGATTTTCTTTAGACGCGCAGTTGTCCACTCCTTGACAGCAAAAAAGGCTTGACAGAAACGCCCGAAAGTGTTAAAATAAAGGCACGAGGTGCGAAAATGGATTTTGACGCATATACTGGCGCATCCGGCGCAATACCGCGCAATGACTTGGGGCGCATGGATGACCACGCTAAACGGTATTATGAGGAGATTCGCAAGCGAGACTCCGACATTGCCGCCATTGCGAAGAACACGGGATTTTCGCCAGAAGAAATCACCGATATCAAAAACCATATATTTCAAAATGCGTATGACTTGGGCGAAGCAGAACCACAGCGCTTTGACCCGGATTATGACATGGCGGTTTCTTGGCAAAGGCTTGTCGAAGGCAAGAATATCCAAGAAATGGATTTGGTGTTGCTGCGGCACGAAAAATTGGAGCAAGACCTTATGGCGCAGGGGTTGCCCTATTATGAAGCGCACAAACAAGCGGAAGCGCTGCATAATTATACGCACTATGTGGAACAATTAAACCAAAGGGAGGGATTACGATGAATTCACTTGAATTGCGCGAGATGAATGCCGACCATGTTGTTTATGCATATTCACCAAACGGGGAAGGCGTTCCCGGCGAAGTGGAATATCTTTTTGCTGACGGAAAGACTTCCGTTCTGCGCCAGTCCTCCGACGACTTCAACGGATACTATGCACATAAGGCATGCAATAAAGTAACTGAATGTGTGCGAAAGAACAACCTGCCGATTAAGTTTGTGCAGGCGTGGTATTAAGCCACCTGAAAGCCCCCCAACTTCATACAAAACACCGTCTTGATGGCGGTGTTTTTATATTGGGCCAGGAGCCCGAAATCAAAAGGAGGAATGCCCTGATGGCAGAACAAACCCCCGCAACCCCGCCCTGCTGGACGCATTCCGGTCTGCATACGCTGCAGCCGTGCCTGGCTGTGTTGTCTAACAAATAAGGCTTTTCAGGGCTTGATTTCTTCTGAAACTTGTGGTATAATAAGCGTGTCTCCTGTGGCGAGAGATAGCTTTGCGGAGCGATTTTTGTGGCGAATTGCCACGACAGGGGCAGGATTCAGAACAGGTTTTCTGCGTGCGCTATTTTACAATAGTTCGAAATTTCGGAATGGCGAACCGTTTTTTGACCCCTTTTCAGAGCCAAATTCCAGTATTCCGGAATTTCGGAATTTCGTAAATTACCCCAAAAACGTGAAATAATAGCACGAAATCCTGTGGCGATGGGTAGCTTTGCGGAGCGATTTTTGTGGCAAATTGCCACGACAGGGGCAGGATTCAGAACAGGTTTTCTGCGTGCGCTATTTTACGATAGTTCGAAATTTCGGAATGGCGAACCGTTTTTTGACCCCTTTTCAGAGCCAAATTCCAGTATTCCGGAATTTCGGAATTTCGCAAATTACCCCAAAAACGCGAAATAATAGCACAAAAATATACTGCGAAAAAAATTTTGCGGAGCAATCCAAAGCAATCAAAAAAGAAAAATCGTCACATGTAGATGTGATAAAATAGCACAAAATTGGTGCGAAAGATATCACTGCAAGGAGGAAAACGCATGCCCGCACCATTGGCCGAACGCCTGCGCCCGCAAACCCTGAGCGATATGGTCGGGCAGCCGCACCTTCTGGGCCCTGGCAAGCCGCTGCGCCGCATTGCCGAATCGGGGCAGCTCCCCAACCTCATCTTCTACGGCCCTTCCGGCGTTGGCAAAACCACGTTTGCGGGCATAATTGCCCGGCAGACCAGCCGCTTGTTCGTGCGGCTCAACGGCACCACGGCTTCCACCGCCGACATCAAGCAGGCCATTGCCAAATGCGACACGCTGATGGCGCCCAACGGCGTGCTCCTCTACCTGGATGAGATTCAGTATTTCAATAAAAAACAGCAGCAGACGCTGCTCGAATGCATAGAAAACGGCGCGGTTACGCTCATTGCCTCGACCACGGAAAACCCCTATTTTTATGTGTATAACGCCATTTTGAGCCGTTCCACCGTGTTCGAGTTCAAGGCGCTGGAGGCCAAAGATATCGTTCCGGCGGCGGAGCGGGCCTTCCGCTTTTTGCGCGACGAAACGGGGGAAGCGTTTGTTGTTGAACCGGGGGTTTGCGAATGGATTGCGCAGGCCTGCGGCGGCGATGTGCGCAAAGCCATGAACGCGGCGGAGCTATGTTATTTGTCGGCTTCGGCGGGTGCGCCGCGCGTTGTTACGCTGGAACTGGCGAAGGAACTGACCCAGCGCAGCGCCATGAAATACGACCGGGAAGGCGACGAGCACTATGATATTTTGTCGGCCTTCCAAAAATCCATTCGCGGCAGCGATCCCAACGCCGCTTTGCACTACCTGGCGCGGCTGCTCGAAGCGGGCGATATGCCTTCCGCCATGCGGCGGCTCATGGTTTGCGCTTGCGAGGATGTTGGCCTTGCTTACCCGGCGGCGATCCCCATTGTGAAGGCCGCCTGCGACGCGGCGCTGATGGTGGGTCTGCCCGAAGCGCGCATTCCCCTGGCCGACGCCGTTGTGCTTTGCGCCACCGCGCCAAAGTCCAATTCGGCCTACCTGGCCTACGACAGAGCGGCCGAAGATATCCGCGCGGGCAAAAGCGGCCCTATCCCCAGGCAGCTGCAAAACAAGCATTTTGACGGCGCGGAGCAGCAGACGCCCGGCCAGAATTACCGCTATCCCCACGATTTTCGCGGCCACTGGACGGCGCAGCAGTATTTGCCCGACGTGCTCGCGGACGCGGAATACTACGAATTCGGCGAAAACAAGACCGAGCAGGCGGCGAAAGAATACTGGCGGCGGATCAAAAACCCGGGTTCAGCAGAACCAAACGGCGGCTGACGCGACGAAGCGAAGATAAAGCAGGAGGCCCACCATGCCCACCGATGAAGGCGCTATTCCGGATGAAATCACATACGCGGAGCCGCTCAAAGATCAGGAGAAGCTGCGCGGCGCGGGCAACACGAAGCCCCGCTATGCCAGCGACGAAGACGCGCAGCAGGCTGCGCCGCACCACTATACCCACGGCGAGGACGATTTGCCCCCCCGCTGGTATAGCGGCGCTGCGCAGCGATACCGGGAGCGGCGCGCGGCGCGCGCGCCCACGGCGAAGCAGGCCTGGATAGAATGGCTGCTTCGGTTTGGGCCTTTTTTGCTGCTGCTGCTGACAGCGCCGCTGCTCAACGAAACCATATCATTGCAGACAAGGACCGCGAGGGTTCTGGTTTTAAATTACCACGCCTTTTTGGCCCTGTATTTTTTGCTCTTTTTTTTGGTATATGCCCTGGGGAAGCCGAAAAGCAGGCTGTTCCAGCTGACGGCGCAGGTGCTGCCGGTGCTTGCCTGGGTTGCGCTGCGGATGACGTCTTACCGCCCGAGCCTTCTGTTTTCGATGCTTGTCATCAGCCTGGGCGGCCCGCTGGTCTATTACGGGATTCGGGCCAATCGCTCGAAAGACAGCGGCAGCGCGGAGGAGCTGGAAGAAAAACCCCGCTCGCCGCTTCGGTTCCCCGCGCGAAAAGGCGGCGGAAAGGCGGGCGGCGCCGCCGTTGCGAATTTTGGCGCGACATGGATGGCCGGGGTGATGCTGGTTTGCCTTTTGATCGGCATTGCGTTGCAGCCGCGCATAAAAAAGCCCGATGAAAGGACGCTTTCCGCTGCGGCCTATCAGGCGGTTTATTATGCTGAAAACTGGAACATGGAACGGGAACGGGTGCCGGGAACCGCCTTGCAGCTGATTGCCCGGTGCGACAGCGCTTTGTGGAAGAACCTGAAAACCCGCGACGAAAAGGACGAAGTGTTGCAGGCCTTGCTCGACATAGAATGCGCCGACCTGTTCCGGGATGCGTATCCGTCTGTTTCGATTGACGCGCGGGACGTCAGGCGCATTGTATCGAAGGACGGAACATATTCCATTGCGAAAGCGCGCGCCAGCGGCAGGAAGGAAGAAGACCGCCAGTTCCGGATGGAATGCGTTTGTTATGTTGCGGTGCGCCTGTTGCAGCTGCACAACGTTGGGCCGGGCATTGATCAGGAGGCCTGGGAAACCGACGCGATTCAATACGCGCGGGAGAAGCCCAGCACCTATATTGCGCTGGCTGACAATTATTTGCAATCCATTGCGGAATAGGAGGCGCTAGCCTTCCAGCGCCCCCAGCACGGCCCCATAGAGCCGGCCCGGATCCGCAAGAAAATTCGCGCGCACGCGCGCGGCCTGCTCCCGATCCGGCAGGTAGAGCGTGACGCTCATCAGCATATCCGTGTGTTCGCCTTGATGAAATGTCATATAACAGCCGCCGTCCGCCGTGGGATACACTGTGATGTGGTTTTCCCGTTCGCGGCGGCTTTCTTCCTGCAACCGCTCGGTGGCGTGCACCGCCCTGTCGCAAGCCTTGCGCGGCAATTCCCGCGACAATTCCTCCACGGCGTTGACGAACGCTGCCGGCACAGACAGCTCCCCGCTGGGGTTCAGCCGCAGCTGCCCGGCCTGGAGCAGTTCCTGCAAGGCCGCGTGGAACTCAAAATAGTTGGCCAGCCCCTCCTGCGCGAACACCTGCTCGGCCAGGGCCGTCGTCAGCGGCTGCGCCAGCCGCCGCGCCAGAACGCACAGCAGCAGGCGAACCTGTTCCCTGTTATATAATCCGCCGGGGGCGACGCCAGCGGAGAGAAAACCGTCGTCTTTGATGATGCCATCAATTCCTTTCCATATCCAGATGCGGGGGCGACGCCGCAAGGAACCCAAACGGATCGGCGATTGCGCCGGCGCCCCAGCGCGCGGCCGCCCGGCGGAACATCGCGCGGGCATGGATGCGATCGTGCCAGAGGAAGCGGCGCAGCACCTTGCGCAGCGACCACGGTTCGCCTGCGCTGTCTGTTACAACGCCGCCGAAAAAATAGCGGGGCACGGCTTCGATTGCGGAAAGCGCCGCGGCGCGATTGTTTGCCAGATCGGCGGCACAGAGCGCTTTCGCGCCGATCTTCCCCGGGTAATCCGCTGAGACAATGTCGATATGCGCCAGCATTTCGCGCGCGGTGCGCGGGGCTTCCCCATAGAATGTTGCGCGCGGCGGCAAGAGCGCGGCGTTTTTTTCCGGAATAGAATCATACAGCCGCTGCACGTCTTGCGCGCTGCGCAGCACCAGGGCTTTCAGCAGCCGGTATTCGTCCGGCTTCATCTGCGCGCGCTCGCTGTTGAACAATAGTTCGGTGTCCGCGTCTTCGACGGGGACATTTTCGCGGAACACGCGCTGAACAACGGTAACGCAATCACCCGGCTGCGGGTAGGGCGCTCCGGCCCAGCGGCTCCAGGCGGCGGCATCGGCGGGGAGCTTTGCCAGGGCCTCGGCCAGGAGGGGGGCGCGGGCGAACGCGCCGGGATAATCCTGCGCATAGACAAGGCAGCCGCGCGGCGCGCATTCCGCCACGGCGCGAACAGGCTGGTTCATGGCGACGCCTACTTTTACTCATAAAATCCCCCCGCCGGCGAACCGACGGGGGTTATTTTGCCGCGGATCAGAGCCACGGCCAAACGCTGATGAAATAGGGGATATTAATCGCGTCGCTGGCGGTGTTGACGACAATATAGTAGGTTTGCCCGCCCTTGAGCGAAACGGCTTTGCGATAATCCTGGCGGCTCCACTTGAACAGCGGGAAGCCTTCGTCGTTCGCCTGATCGATCAGGTTCCCCTGCGCGTCGTAGAGCTTCATGCTGGGGTTGCCGCTGGGGAAGATGGTTTCGAGCAACAGGTTGAACAAGAAATTCAGCAGATAGTTCGGGAGGTCAACGATGAGGAACATGACGCGGAACAGGGTTTCGTAGTTGCCGCCGAACAGGTCGTTATAGCGCTGATACAGGGGATAGACGCCCAGGCTGTTCGAAGCGATGCGGTACTTCCCGCTGAGGGCCGGCGTAAAGGAATAGACGCTGGCGCCCGAGACGATAAAAGAGGTTTTGCCGGAGGGGGAGACCAGTTTGGGGATGATGAGACCGATGGATTTGGCGTTTGCGGTGTCGACAGGTTCCGCCGCCGCGCCAACGCTCAGCGCGCAGCAAAGCAGCAACGCCGCTAGCAGCACGCTCAACATCCGTTTTGCGGTTTTTGCCATGGAAACACAACCTTTCTCTTTTCTTGTTTTATGCACACCCATAAAAGCGGCCGGCAAGGCCGCTTGAACAAGTTTTTGCGGAGTAAATTTTACGCCAGCAGCAGCAGCTTAATCTGCCGCAGCAGCTCGCGCGCGGCGGGGATGCCCGCTTTGGCGCGGATTTCGAGGCTTTGCAGAAGGATCAGGATGTCTTCGTTGGTTACGATTTCGTTGGCGGGCGCTTCGCGCGCGGGGATTTTTTCTTCCGCCGGGGCTGCGGCCCCTTCGGCGGGCGCGGCGGCGGCTTCTTCTTCCGCCTTCTGGAGCTTTGCGGCTTCGCGCTGGGCGCGGCGCTGGGCTTTTTCTTGCTCAACGAGCAGCTTGTTATACCCCAGGCGCACGAGCAGTTCTGTGGCGTCCGTTTCGGAATACTCGCCGGGTTCATCGACTTCGCCGGTCAGATACAGCGGATCAATGCGCAGCACCTTGCCCAGGGCAAGAGCGAGCTTTGCCGAAATGCCGCCGGTTTTGAAGATACGATAAATCGTAGCCTTCGCGCTGCCGGAAAGTTCGCATACGGCGGCCTTTTGCTCGGCAGTGGCGGACTTCCAGACTTTTTGGACGCGGGAGCCGGTTTTTGTGCCATCTTTGCTGATATTGCTTTGCTTGAGCTGCCGAATTAATGTTGCCGTTATCATAAGTATCTCCTCGCTCTGCTTTTTTCTTTATTATAACATGTTTTTCATAAAATGCAATAGCAAAATTGAAATTTTTAAAAATTTTTTGAGATTTTTTATCTGCGACCGCTTTTTTGCGAATTTGGCGCGGCGCTGCCACAAATAATGCTTGACATTCCAGGCGCAACGTGCGATAATAGGGACAGAAACCCTGATTACGATAGGATTGATGGTGCACGGAAACAGTATGACGTCAACATTCCAGAATTTGCCTGCGGAAAAGCAGGCCCGCATCCTCCGCGCGGCGGGGGAAGAGTTTGCGCTACGGGGGTTTGAGAACGCCAAAATGAGCGCCATCGCGCGCGCGGCGGGGGTCAGCGTGGGATCGCTCTATAAATATTTTGATCACAAGCAGGACATGTATTTGCATGTGATACGCAGTTCGATTGCCGAGATGGAGCAGCTGCTCCAGATTTTATCGCACACCGACGTGGATATTATTGTGAAAACCGAGCGCATTTTGCGCGAAATCCAGCGTTCGTCGCGCAAAAATCCGCTGCTGATGAAGCTTTACGCGGGCACGGCGGCCCAAAACGACCCCGCTCTGGCGGCCTGGTTCGCCCGGGAAATTGAAACCTCCGCCGCGCGCATTTATCGCCAGGCGATCCGCGAGGCGCAGCAAATCGGAGACATCCGCCCTGATATTGACGCCGATTTTATTGCTTTTGTGCTGCACAGCCAATTTATGATGCTGCAATTCAGCTATGCCTGCGATTATCACACGGAGCGCCTGAAAATTTATGCCGGCGAAGACATTGCCCGGCGCGACGATTTTGTGGTGGAACAGATGTTGAAGTTTTTGAAAAACGGGCTGCGATAACGATTTTATTCAAATTCAACATGGATCGGGAGGAATTATCATGCATGTCATCGCCTACGACATTGGCACCACCGGGGTCAAAACCTGCGTGTTCCGGATTGGGGACACCATTGAATTGCTGGGCGGGGCCAGCCAGAGCTACCCCCTTTATGTGCTGCCGGGCGGCGGCGCGGAACAGGATCCGGACGAATGGTGGCAGGCCATGCGCGACACGACCGGCAAGGCGCTCGCGGAGGCCGGCGTAAAGCCGGAGGCCATTGAAGGCATTTCGTTCTGTTCCCAGATGCAGGGGCTGGTGCTGGTGGACAAAGAGGGGATTCCCCTGCGCCGCGCCTTCAGCTATATGGATCAGCGCGCCACGCAGGAAATTCAGGAGGGCATGGCGTTCGGGTTGCAGATTGCCGGGGCAAACCTGTTCCGGCTGCTGAAATCGCTGCAAAAGACAGGCGCTGTGGCGGCCAGCGTAAAAGATCCGGTTTGGAAATACAAGTGGGTCGAGGCCCACGAGCCTGCGGTTTTTGCGAACATATATAAATGGCTGGATGTGAAGGAAGCCATCATTGCGCGCATGACGGGCCGGTGTGTGATGACCACCGACTCGGCCTTTGCGACGCTGCTGTATGATATCCACAAGCGGGAGTGGAGCCGGGGCATTGCGCAGATGCTGGGCGTAAAATGGGAGCATCTGCCGGAAATTGTGCCCTGCACGGCGCAGGTTGGCCAGTTGCGGCCCGAGCAGGCGGCGGAACTGGGGCTTGCCGCGGGCACGCCTGTGTTCGGCGGCGGGGGCGACGCGAGCCTGGTTGGCGTTGGCGCGGGGAGCGTGGAGCTGGGCGACACGCATGTTTATGTTGGCACATCCGGCTGGGTATCCACGGTGGTTGACAAGAGCATGGTGGACACCAGCGCGATGATTGCGGCGATTGTTGGCGCGCAGGAAGGGCTTTATAATTATTTTGCCGAGCAGGAAACCGCCGGCAAGTGCCTGGACTGGGTCAAAGATCACCTGGCGCTGGACGAAATCAATTTGTACCTGAACAAC
This sequence comes from Oscillospiraceae bacterium, assembly GCA_031256825.1. Classification (GTDB taxonomy): domain Bacteria; phylum Bacillota; class Clostridia; order Oscillospirales; family Acutalibacteraceae; genus WRMQ01. The sequence continues at coordinate 8,870 of JAIRPV010000011.1, forward strand.
CGCGAGTTTGATTTGCGCCACGGCGACTTTGAAACGGTATATACCAATTTATATGACTATCTGATGGCAGTTGTCAGCACGGCGCCCATTGGCGCGGGCGGGGTGCTCTTCACCCCCTGGCTGCACGGCAACCGCTGCCCGTTTGAGGATCCCAACGCGAGGGGGATGTTCGTTGGCCTTTCGCTGGATACCGGAAAGACGGAGATGATCCGCGCGGTGGTTGAGGGGACGGTGTATCATTTGCGCTGGTTATTGGAAACGCAGGAGAAGAAGACCGCGACGTCGCGGGCGCTGCGCTATGTGGGCGGCGGGGCGCTCAACCCTGTGCTGTGCCAAATGCTGGCCGACTGCCTGGGCCGCACGGTGGAAACCGTGGCCAGCCCGCAGAATGTTGGCAGCGTGGGCGCGGCGGCGCTTGTGGCTGTGGGCAAGGGAGTGATTCCCTCTTTGCAGGATGCGAAGCGGCTGATTCCCGCCTTGGAAACATATCAGCCCAACGCGGCCAATAAGGCGCAATATGACAAGTATTACGAGATATACAAGCGGATCTATGCGGCCAACCGCAGCATATTCAAAGCGCTCAACACAAATAGGGATTAGGAAATAGGAAGCAGGAATTAGGGGGACGCGATCAGGCTTCGCCGTTTGCTCCTGCCTCCTGTCCCCTGATTCCTCCAAGGTGGTTTTATATGAAGAAGAACTGGAAACATTACATTGGCTACGGGATTGGCGCGCTGGGAATGGATCTCAGCTACGGGCTGTTTTATTCGTTCCTGAGCATTTATTTAACGGATATCCTCCTGCTGTCGCCCGCGTTTTTGGCTGTTATGACATTCGCGGCGCGCATCTGGGATGGGATCAACGATCCCATGATGGGGGCGATTGTGGACGGCACACGATCGCGCTTTGGGAAGTACCGGCGGTGGATCGTGACGGGCGCGCTGTGCAACGGTTTTGTGCTGGCAATGCTGTTCCGGAAGCCCGCCCTTTCCGGGGCGGGGCTGATGGCCTACGTTGCGGTGGCCTACGTTTTGTGGGGCATGACCAACACCATGATGGATATTCCCTACTGGTCTATGGTGCCCTCGCTGACAAACGATCCGAAGGAGCGCAACATTGCCGCCACCATTCCGCGCTTTTTTTCGGGCATGGGGCAGTTCGCGATCACCATCTTAAGCCCCATTTTGATCCCCCTGCTGGGGCACACGGAAAAAGGGCTCTTCAGCGCGGCGGGGTTTTTCCGCTGGGCAATTCTGTGCGCCGCCGCGCTGGTGGGGCTGATTTTTGTCACGTTTTTCAGCACGGGGAAGATCCGGGCCATTGCAGGCGCCGCGCCTTCGCAGAACAAAATCACGGCGAAAAGCGTTTTGGATACCCTGCGGCGCAACGATCAATTGCTGGTGTTCATGCTTGTTTCGCTGCTGACCAATACGGGATGGTATTTGGTCAGCGGGCTGGCGGTTTATTATTTTCAGAAGGTGCTGGGCAACGGGCTGCTGATGTCGCTGTTCGGCATGCTCGTTGGCGGGGGGCAGGGGGTTGGCCTGCTGCTGCTGCCGGTGCTGACAAAGTGGATGAAGCGCAACAGCGTGATCAAGCTGGCGATGGGGGTTTCGGCCGCCGGATATCTTGGCATGTATGTCTTCAGCGCTGTCTGGAACGTGTTCCCGCTGTTTGTGGCGTTCGGCTTTTTGGGCATGATGGGCGTGGGCTGCGTCTTCGTTTCGCAAACGGTGATGCTCAGCGACATTGTGGACTACGGAGAGTATAAACTGGGGCGCCGCTCCGACTCGGTTGTGTTTTCGATGAAAGGCTTTTTGCAAAAGGGCGCGTATTCCATCCAAAGCCTGATTATGTATCTGGGCCTGGCGGTCACAGGCTACAACGGCGCGGCGCAAACGCAGCCCGCCGCGGCCCGCGCGGGCATTTCGGTAATGATGTTCCTGCTGCCCCCGGTGCTGACGCTGGCGGGGCTGTTCCTGTTTTCCGCAAAATATAAGCTCGACGAAAAGCGGATGCGGGAAGTGCAGATTGCCGTTGGGCGATAGCCGCCGGCGGCAGGGCGAAAACGGAAAAATCCCAAAAAACGCTTGACGCGCCTTTTGTTTTTTGCTATAATACAAAAGTTGGAGAGATACCGAAGTGGTCATAACGGAACGGTCTTGAAAACCGTCGTACCGCAAGGTACCGTGGGTTCGAATCCCACTCTCTCCGCCAAACCGAACAAATGCGAACCCGACCCGATGTTTACGTCGGGAAGGCGTTCGCTTTTGTTTTTTAGCTAAGATAAAAGGAGATAACGATATGCGAATCGTTCTTATTTCATGCTCAGCTGGAAAGTGTGATGTTCCTTCGTCGCCTGCGAAATGTATGTATAATAGCCCCCTTTTCAAGGGTGCATACCGTTATGCTGAAAAGATAAAAGCGGATAAGATATTCATACTATCCCCCAAGTATGGATTGCTTGAAGAGGATGACGTCATTGCGCCGTACGATAAAACTCTCAATGGTATGCCCGCTGCCGAAGTGAAAAAATGGGCTAAGGGA
>JAIRPV010000025.1 GCA_031256825.1 Oscillospiraceae bacterium
CGCTTGAGGTGTGCTTTCTGGGCGTCCCACAGGGCTTGAAACAGCGGCTCCGGGTCAAGCTTGAAATCGTCGTATCCCTCGAAAACCGTCTCGAAATAGAACTTGCTGGGGAACCCGACTTTGCCACGGTTCATGATGTAAACCATGGCGCTGACTGTGCGCTTGCCCCAGGGTACCTTCACGAATTCCTTGCGGTAAAGATGAGGGAACCCTTCGTAGCGGTCAAGGGACAGTTCGTCCTTCGCGTTGACGCTCCACAGCGCCACGGGGACGGTTTCGCCCTGTGCCGGTACAATGGTCGCGTACGCGTGGTTGTCCGCGCCCCAGAACGTCAACCGGTAGCCCCGCAAAAGCGTCGTCCCCCAGGGCCTTGCGTCCGGGCAGCGATGCGCCATTTGCGCGATGTTCAGGTTGCTCCCATAGGCCAGATAAATAATCCGTTTCTCACGCATTCTCGTCATCCTCCGTTCTGATCGTCCGTACACTCCTGCCGTTGACCTCGCCAAACCGCCACGCGCCGCATCCATCCAGATGAGCGCACAAATGCTCCCGGCAGCTCTTGAACTCGTCGCCGATAAATCCGATCCGATTCAGGTAGGTGCGCATGGCAAACTTCTCATTCTCCTCTTGAACCTTCCGGCAGCTGGCGTTACGTTGAGACAGCGCCTGGTGATTCAAAGCGAGGGCGAGCACGATATAACTGCGCACTTTACCCGCGTGCAGCTCGGAGTTAAAGCCTCTGAGTTCCACCGTATGCGTGCCTTGGAAAAAGCTGTGCAGGTTCAGGAAGTGGTAGCGGCTGCGGTGGTAGTGCTGGTCGCGGTTTTCGTTGTATCTGGCGTACCAGATTTCAGCGATTTGCTCGAATGTCGTGGGTTTGACGGTGTTCATCCGTTTTACGAGATACTCGTCCATCTTCTTGCAATAGGTCATACGCTCCGCTTTGATCTGCAAGGCTTTGTAGAGCAGGTCGTTTTTGCTGGCGATGATGTTGACGAAGTTGCGGATGGTTCGCGGGGTGTGCGGCGCGCCGTCCAGGTGTACATGGATGCCTGCGGTGTCCGTAACGAACCCGCCCTCCTTGCGCAGCTTGCGGACGAGCGCCTGCACGGTGTCGATGTCCTGTTGATAGCTCAGGATTGGGCTGACCAGCTCGACCTTATAGTCGTCGCCCGCCGTAATCCTGCGACCGCTGGGACCTTTACGCCGCGCGGTGATGCTGGAATCGTAAACCAGCTTCCAGACACGGCCGTCCGGCGCCACAACCTCATAGTTGTAGCCCCCTCTTACCGTTCCGCGCACAATCTGTGCGACCGCCTCTGCCGCCACTTGCCTCGTGATGCCCGTGAATTCCACCTCAATGCCAAAGTTCTTCGCCTCAAACACATAAATGCCTCCTCTCAAATTTTTTGGGGTGTGTCTGTGCGACACGGTGGTTATCCCAAAAAACGAGAGGGAATGCAAGGGCTCATGCGCTTGGCTTTTCAGCGGCCAGACGGGCGCGAACAGCGAAGCCCGCGCCCCATAAGCAGGGCGCGGGCAGGGGGTGTAATATTTATATACTATTGGTTAGTTTTTTCTGTTTCCTTCTCTTGTTGTGAGTAGAAGGTCAGTTTCCCATCCTTATATTCACCTTTTCCTTCACATCCATCAGACCACGTAACATTTCCTAGCCCAACAGCAATTCCATCTTGAAATAAACAGCGAAAGGATATTCCGTCAGAATAAATAAGCTCTCCTTTCCCAGCCAAAACATTATTTTTCCAAATACCTTTCTGAATGTATGGCTCACTTCCATCAAGATATGTAAGCACCCCATAACCATTCCGAGAACCGTTCGTCATCTGTCCATGATACATATGGTTGCAGGGAACTACAATATAGCAGTGGCCATTTCCGACGAATTTTTCTTTCATCCATGAACCGATTAGAGTCTCTCCATCCGTCAAAACTCTTTTCCCTTGCCCATGGGGTCTGCCGTTCGCAAATCCCCCTTGATAGCTTTCGCCATCGGGAAGAATAAAGTACATATCACCATTTGAAACCATCTCTCCCGCATGGAATGTGGCATCCAGAGTTGCCCCGTCTGCAGTGATTTTTCTCCCAAGCCCATGCATCAACCCATTCTTCATCTCGCCAAAACAGGCAGCGCCGCTTGGTTGGATTTTTATTAAAAAGTCATCAGGGCTGAGTTTTCCATCATACCAATTCCCCTTCATCACTTGGCCATTATCGGCTATATATAAGCCTGGGCCGTCATGCTTATTGTTTTTCCAATTGCCAAATCTATATGCACCCGATTCATAAGTAACCTCGCCGTTTCCCGTAAAAGTGCCTTCTTTCCACTCCCCGTCGCGAATGGTCCCGCCCGCTTCTATGTGTTTTCCGAAGCCATGAAATTTTCCCTCTGAGTTGATTCCTCCTTCGTAAGAGCTTCCGTTGCTATAACGCATCACGACCCGGCCCGGCATAACGAAGTTATCATCTATCCATTCGCCTTGAATTGTCGTTCCGTCGGGATATGTCATAGTTCCAGCACCATGCCTTTTTCCCTCTTTCCACGTGCCTTTGTAAAGGCGAAAGTCTGGATAGAGGCATTCGCCATGTCCATGGGGGACACCAGTCACCATGCTTTCGTCCTTGTAAAGACTTGCTTCCTCATCAGGGTTACGGCCATGCCGAAACTCTCCATGCTCAAATAGACCTTTGAATTCTGTGCCATCTGCTTCAATCCGTATCCCCAAGCCATGCGCATCGCCATTCGCCCATTCGCCAACATAGACCCAGCCGTCTGTCGATTCAAATGTCCCTCTGCCATGGGGCTTGTCATTTTGCCACTCTCCAGTGTATGCGCCATGCGTCCAGATCATTTTACCGCGTCCATGGCGCTGCCCCTGTTTCCATTGGCCAACATATTTTTCTTCATCCGGAAACCACTTTGTCCCATGGCCATTATAATGGCCGTTATTGTATTCACCCTCGTAGACAACGACTTCAAACTCGTCAAATTCTGCCCCCCTCCCGTGCGGGATTCTGTCAATGGATTCACCAATAAATGCTGTTGTCCCGTCGGTTCGGTAGCATGTGCCTCTTCCATATATTCTGTCGTAACGCCAGACGCCGACATAAACGACATTGCCGTCCGTATCTGTTCGGGTTCCGAGTCCGTCGTAACATCCTTTTTTCCATTGCCCGACATAGGAACTGCCGTCCGCGTATTGCATAGCGCCCCTACCATGAGCCATGCCGCGCCTCCACTCGCCCTCATATTTGCTTTGATCCGCATAAATTCTTTCTCCCCGCCCATGAAAGCGACCCTTCTTCCATTGCCCGACATAGGTGCTTTTATCTGAAAATGTAACGCTGCCCCGACCGTGGCGTCTTCCATTTTTCCATTGGCCCGCATATACAAGATTACCAGCCGAATCAATCAGTTTACCCCAACCGTGTCTGTCGTCATCCACGAAAAAGCCTTCATAGCGCCTACCGTCTTCATATGTTATGTCGGCATATCCATTGAGCTTGCCTTCCCTAAAAATCCCGTGCCATTGTTGTTTTCCCCATGGTCCTGCAAAAGTTACTTCACCACTTCCGAACAGCTCCAAATCAGGCAAGGAAAAGTTTCCCTTGCTGATTTCTGTTTCTCCATTGTCACATTTGACTGAAAATGTTCCGTCTCTCAAGCAAGGATGCGCGCCGGTATAGTGGAAGAGACCATGAATCCTTGTCGCTCTATGGACGTCTTCGATAACATCTCTATCTGTTATCGTAAGTTCTCCATCCGGCGTAAGAACCCATTCTGTTCTTCTGTCTTTACTTTCGCCTTGTGAGATGCGTATGCTTTTATCCATATCAACTTGCAATACGATTTTGGTTTCTCCATCATCGTTTTTCATAATACCTTCCCCATGCGGTTTGCCATTAACACAAGATACCCTATACTCCCAGTTTTCCATACCTTCTGTTAAGAAGCGAATAATCGCCATCCCATGAGTCTTATCATCCTGCCACGGCGCAGTGATGATACTTACATGCTCCAGCGTTATCGTCCCGTGCCCATGCCTTTTACCAAATCGCCAGTCTCCAATGTATACGCGCCCGTCCGGGTATATAGCCTTACCATTTGAGCCATGCGGAACCCCGTTTTCTATTGGGCCTTCATAGCTGTCATATTTTTCAGCAGCTTCGGACGTTAATCCCATGCACGATGCGGCGATCTGCATAAATGAAGCGAGCGTCTCGCTTTTCAGTTCTTGGGCTTTGCGGGAAAGGCTTTGTTCCATTGAAGAAATGAGGCGGTCTACTGAGTCGATATAAACCGCATTAGGAGGTGAGGTCTTTGGGGGAATATACTTTCCCTCATCATTCGGCTGATGTACCGCATAGATAAATGCCTCGGCCAAAAAATCTGTGAAAGGCTCTCTGTCGGCCAATTCCAGCAGTTTGCCCAGCGTTGCCTGCCTTTTTGCTTCTTGTTCTTTATCAGGAAGCGGCTGGGTTTCTTTTTCCTCTTGTATCAGCAGACGAAAGCGGCTAACCATTTGGGCGATTCTTGCTTTATCGCTTACCAAATGATCTTTGACTTTATCCGTAAAATGTAGCTTTACTCTGTCGTGGATTATTTTGTCTTTTTCTTTGTCTGTGTCAGAATAATGCGCCAAGATATAAGGAGAGATATTCGCCCTCCCCTTGCGGTATTCCGTATCACTGCCGCCTACCTTAACCGTATCAAGATCAACGGATTTTTCATTTTCAAAGGCAGACTCCAGTAACAACAGGGCCAGCTTTCGCTTCCCAAGCTTCGGGGAAACGTCTTTTCGCACGTAGCTCCGGATGATCTCCTCATAGCCCATGTAATTTAAGCGCATCATTGCATACTCCCTTCGTTGGTGATAGTTTGGTGATTACGAAAAACGTGGTACAATACAACTATGGAAGAATTTTATCCTATCGCATCAGATAAAGTTAGCCCTGATTCCACAGAAGAGCAGCCTGGGCCTAATCGTGAGCGTTTAGCACAAGCTGGCACCGCAATCTTAAACCTAGCTAGGGTTTTTGATTTAGCCAATAAACGAGATGAAATAACCCCTGAAATACTTGCGCTGGCCGACAGTGTCTTGGCTCTGGGGACTCCGCCGCCACCGATTGGGCACGAACAGCCTGAAGGAGTGGCCGATCTAAGCATTGATACGCTGAACCTGACCCACAAGTATTATAATATCCTTAGGCGAAATGGCATAAACAAGGTTGGCGATTTGTTTCCCGTTAGTTATAGTGAAATAGGTCAGTTTAGCCATCTCGGTAGGAGGGGGCTTGATGAAGTAAGGGGAAAACTCGAAGCTCTTGGAGTAACACTCTACGAAGAATAAGCAAAACCTATAAAACAGAGAGGCTGGACGGCCTCTTTTTTCTTGTCCACTTAGACATCTATTTAGACATCTATAAAACCCATTGTTTCTAACCCTGCCCGCCGTTACAATTTTAGATGACGTCAGGCGCTTCCCCGAGCGCGCTCCAGCGAAGCCCAGTATCTCAATTATACCACAGCAACCTCAAAACCGCAAGCAAAACCTCATCCCCGCGAAATAATTTTTTCAGGAGGAACACCATTATGGCAAACAACACAATGACCCGCTACTCCGGTAGCAGCACGGGCATCTCATCCTATTCCGGCAACGGCAGTTACGGGCTGTCCAACTTCAGCAACAACTTCGTCAATACCCTCAGCTGCACCAACATGTGGGAACAGGGCCGGGCAATCCTGGCCAGCACTGCCATGGAGAACGTGGGCGCTTTGTCCGCGATGGAGGGCTACCTGTGCCAAATCGCACCTTCGGGAGCCCATCGGTACAAGCTCATCGCGGACGCCTATGCCGTGGCTGCGGCCCGCGTCATTTCGGATTGGTGAGGTGAACGCCATGGAAGGTTATCTTATTACCGCAGTCGTTCTTCTGGGCGCGCTGGTGCTGGCGGTGTACTTCTACCGCCGCAAGCGGGAGGCCGAAACCCAGGCGCGGCAAAGCAATACGGCGCTGGGCAATTTTATGGCGACCGAGCTGATGATGAAAGATTCCGCTCTCAACAGCTACAAAGCCATGATGCGCCAGCCCCTCGCCGGCCCGCCAAGCTCCGAATTCACCTGGGAAGCGAAACCCGGCCGGCGCCGCTTCTGACTCTTTCCCCCGCATCGCCGCGCCGCGGCGGAACACCCGCGGCGCGGTCCATTCTAGAAAACATTTTCGCCTTCACGAAAGGAGCGTCCCCATGGATAACTTCTATCAGGATAACCTTGGCGGCTTCGGCGGCGGCTTTGATTGTCATGTCGAAACGCCGGAGGAGACCGCCGCCCGCAATGCCGGCCGGTATTTCGGTAACCTCGCCGAAAACCTGCAAAACCGGCAGCAGGCCGTTTGGCAGGCCTTGAATTCCCGCTGCGGCATGGCTGCTTCCATGGGGCAGTTTGGGTTCCAGGACTGCCCCTCCCCAGACAACGCCGGGCACGCGGCGAACCACGCGATGAACCGCCTGAAGAGCAGCGGGCCGCTCGGCCGCCGTTTCGGCGGGATGGGCGTCGGGTTCTCCCTCAACTGGCCGGAAGCGCTGTCCGGCAATGCTTTTTCCGCAAGCGACCTGTCCATCCGCCTCTACGGAACGCCGGGCGTCACTGTGCTGAACCTGCAACAGGAGCCGAACTGCTGGCGCAGCTTTACGGACTCCGGCAACGTGGTTCACCAGCTGAAGCCCGATCTGTACGCCGTCACCTCGGACGGCAATTACGAAGACCACTGGTTCTTCGAGTACGACGCCGGCAAAGAACCGGCCTCGCGGGTCATACAGCAGTGCAGGCTGTATGAGGACTATTACAACAGCGGCGCCGAACAGCGCGGCAGCGGCGCGTTCCCTGTGGTCGTGTGGATTGTCCCCGACGAACAGCGCAAGGATAGCCTATTGTCCGGCATCAACCAGAGCGCGGACATCCAGCACAAGGAGCTGTTCCTGTTCGTCCTGCCCGGCGAGCTGGAAGCCCTGATTCGCAAGGGCGCGGGGATATAACAGCGGCTGCCTGCGGGCGTTGCTTCCACTAACCCGCCCAAATGTGTCATAAAACTTTACACGGCATTGCGTTATGACACACTATGAGCGCAATCCACCCTGTTGGCGGCTGTCGCGCCGCTCAAAATCCCTATTTCATACCATCTTGCGCTACAGCCGTCAACAGGGTATAACCGTGGCAATATCACTAAACGCCATTTTTGGCAAGGAGAATATATGCCACAGCAAAAGAAATATAAAACGATCCTGGTAGACCCGCCGTGGGACATAGACCAACGGGGCAACTACGGAGCGATCAATCATTACGGATTGATGTCTCTGGAGAGGATCAAGGCCATGCCCGTCAGGGATTTGGCGGATGAAAACGCGCACTGCTGGCTCTGGGTCACGAACGGGACCATGCGCCGCGGCTATGAAGCGCTGGAAGCCTGGGGCTTCGAGGCCAAGGGTATCCTAACTTGGATAAAGCCCCGCTTCACTTTGGGCAATTATCTGCGCAACGCAACGGAGCATCTGCTGTTTGCAACCAAAGGCAAGCTGCCAACGGAGTTCCATCGGCAGCCTTCGTGGTTCTTCGCGCCGCTGCAGGAACACAGCCACAAGCCAGAAGAGCAGTTCCCCATCATCGAGCGTATGTCGCCGGGGCCGTATCTGGAGCTGTTCGCCCGGCGTCGGCAGCCCGGCTGGGATTGCTGGGGCCTGGAGGCTCCGGTGCAAAGCGTGACGATTCCCGGCTACCCTGTCCCGAACGAAAGATTGAAAGGGGGCTCAAAATGACCCATGGACAAAATCAAGGAGAAACTCTGGGGGGCGATATTCGGTTTTTTCGGCGCTGCGCTGCTGTTGTATATTGGCGCACGCTTCCTATTGCAAATATGGTGGGTGCTGCTCATCGCGGCACTGGTCGCCCTGGGGGCCATTATCTACCTAAGAATCAAAAAAGGCAAGCCCAAATATTGAGGTACTGCCCATGATTGACCGCAGTTTTGAAGAACTCACCTGGCAGGAAGTCAACTGGCAGCGCCCCTTCGAGCTGGAAGCCGTACAGGAAATGCTGGTGCACATCGCCTCGCTCAGCATCCGCGGGCCGATTGTCTGGGAATGCCGCGGCAACTGCGAGCGCATCCGTTATCTGCTGGGCTGTGAAAAAGCCCACGGCAGCAAAATCCGGCAGTCCATGCTGCCCCACGGAAACATCCAGTTCCACAAATGCGAGGAAAGCACGCGGGAACTGGTGGACGCCGCCAGCCAGTTGAAAATCTCTAAGCCCATTTTGTCGCTGAAAATCGACAGCGCCTTGTCCGCTATCCGTGCGGCCCTTGCCGCTATCAACCAGGCGAAGCCCTCGGAGGAGGTTGTGCTGCAAATCGTGCTGGGCCCTGCCTTTACGCCGACTCCCATGCCCCACGAACTCAACGACCCCTACGCCTCCTGGCTCAGCACCGCTTTCGGCAACGTCGGCCCCGCCTCGGCGGAAGGCCGCGCCTCCGTCAAGGAGAAGATCAGCCAGCACAGCTTCAGCTGCGTACTGCGCATCGGCGTGACGGCGGCGACCCCGGCGGCTGTCGGCGCGCGCATGACCGGCGTACTTGCCGCCCTGCGCATTATGGAATCCGCCGGCGTGCGCTTTACCACCGGCAGCATCGACCCCATGAAGCTCAACGACCCGCATGTGCCATGGCATTTTCCCCTGAAAATGTCCGTGAAAGAGCTGGCGAACCTGATGCTGCTGCCCGTGGGCGAGGAAGACCTCCCCGGCTCGCAGGGCCTGCACCCCCGGCTGCGCCTGCCGCCGTCGTGGTACCGCTCGCCAGAAGGACACAACGACCGCACCTTTGCCCTGAGCATGGACGGCCGCACCCGGCTGAGTATTTCGCCGAAGGACAGCTTGCTCCAGACCCATATTATTGGCCCCATCGGTTCGGGGAAATCTACCCTGATGCTGCATCAAATCCTGGCGGACATCCACGCCGGCAGGGGCGTGCTGGTCATCGACCCCAAGGCAGACCTCGTCAATGACATTCTTAGCCACATCCCCGAACACCGCGACAAGGACGTCGTCATTCTCGATCCCAGCGACCCCGCGCCCGTGGGCTTCAACCCCTTTTCATATAAAGAGAGCCCCACGCTGGTGGCCGACGCTATCCTGTCGGTGTTCAAGGAAGTTTTTTCGGAGAACTGGGGCATTTTGTCGCAGGACGTGATGTCCGCCGCGCTGCTGACACTGGCGCAGGTGCCGGGCGCGTCGCTGCTCTGGCTGCCTCAAATGCTGACGGACGATGTGTTCCGGAAGAAAATCACCTCGCAGGTGTCGGATAAAATCGGGCTGGATTCCTACTGGGCGGGCTTCAACGCCATGAAGGACGGCGAGCGCCGCAAGGAGATTGCCCCCGTGCTGAATAAGCTGCGCCAGTTTATCCTGCGCCCTGGCCTGCGCAATGTCCTCGGGCAGAGCAGCCCCAAGTTTGACCTCGCCGATTTATTCAACAAGAAGCGCATCGTATTGGTGCCTTTGAACAAAGGCATGATCGGCTCCGAATCCGCCCGGCTGCTGGGCTCTCTGCTGGTGAGCATGATGTGGACGCTGACCCTTTCGCGGGCGAAGGTTCCGCAGGAGCGGCGGCACCCTGTCGCTGTGTATATCGACGAGCTGCAAGATTATTTATCCCTGCCCACGGATTTATCCGACGCCTTGGCGCAGGCGCGGGGGCTGGGCGTCAGTTTAACCCTCGCACACCAGTACCGCGAACAGCTGCCGCCGGACATCCGCGCCGGCATTGACGCGAACTGCCTGAACAAGATTGTGTTCGGCCTCAACGTCGCCGACGCCAAGGCCTTCGCGGGCATGGCGCCCGAGCTTTCGCCGGAGGATTTCATGAAGCTGCCGCGCTACCAAATCTATACCAGCTTCCAGAACAACGGCAAAAGCACCGGCTGGATTTCCGGCCAGACCCTGCCGCCGCCCGAACCCACCCGCGACATCTTCGACCTGCGCGCCAAAAGCATGGCCGCCTACGGCAAGCCCACGGAGGAAATAGAAGCCGAATATATGCAGCAGCTAGGGCATACAAGCGAGGAAAATCCACTGCCGGAGCAGGACGCTCCGCCGGAGCCAAGCCCCGCGCCCACCCCTGTTGGGCGGCGCAAAAAAGCGCCAAACCCTGTCGCGCCGCCTGACGAACCGCCTGACGGTTCGGTCGCCTGAACAAAAACCGCAAACCCTTACATATAGCCGAACCGACACAAAATATCCCATTTAAGGGACATGACTCTTTCTGTAACCAACCCGTGGTTACAGAAAGTGGGTTATCTGAAATTGAAAGGAATTTTATGAATGAAGAACCTATCCAGCGCCGGCTGTCCCGGCGCAAATTAGAGCACATGGCCGAAGCCTCCAGCGCCCGCGACCTGGCCGTTTTAATCACCCTGGGCGACTGCCGCTTCGCCACCACCAGCCAGCTCACCCGGCTCCATTTTACCGAAAACGCCAACCCCGCGGCGGCCACCCGCGCCGCCAACCGGGCACTCGCCAAGCTGCAGGAAGACAAATTGATTTCTTCCTTAACCCGACGTGTCGGCGGCGTGCGCGGAGGTTCCGGCGACTTCGTGTGGAGCCTGACCAGCGGCGGCTCCCGCCTGCTCAACCTCGATACGGGCGAGGGCGACGAACCCCGCCGACGGCGCTTCGACCCCTCGCCCCGTTTCGTGGAACATACCCTCGCCGTTACGGAGCTATTCGTGCAGCTGTCCGCCATCAGCGGCGTCGCCCTGACCACGGCGCACTTCGAGCCCCTCTGCTGGCGCGGAAGCCTGAAGCCGGATATGTTCGCCGTCACAAGCGACGGGGAATACGAAGACCACTGGTTTTTCGAGATTGACCTAAACACCGAAGCGCCCTGCCGCATCCTGCAAAAATGCGAGCAGTACGAGGAATACTACCGCTCCGGCGCGGAGCAGGTGTTCCCCCTCGTCGTCTGGATCGTGCCGGACGCCAAGCGCCAGGCCAGCATCCGCGAGCAAATCGCCCAGAGCAAAACCCTGAAACACAAAAACATCTTTATGATTATCACGCCCGACGAACTGGAGGGCCGAGTACGAAAGGGGGCCGTCATATGACCGACCGACAGAAACGCGACATCCTCGCCATGCGCGACCGGGGGCAGACCTATGCCGCCATCGCCGGCAAGCTGGGCCTGCCGCTGAACACCGTCAAATCCTACTGCCAACGCTCCAAGGGCAACCACCCCGCCGAGGGCAGCTTCTGCCGCAACTGCGGCGAACCCCTCGCCCACAGCGCCAAGGTCCGGCAGAAATCCTTCTGCTGCAACCACTGCCGCAATGCCTGGTGGAACGACCACCGCGACCAGCTCAACCACCGCGACGCCCGCACCCAGATGTGCCTGTACTGCGGCTGCGATTTCGAGACCTTCGGCAAGCGCCGGCAGAAATACTGCTGCCACGCGTGCTATATCGCCGACAGGTATGGCGAAGGGGGCAAGAAGTGACCGGGAAACGTGCGGCTGACCGGGGCGGGTAGAGCCAAACGTATCAAGGGCTGACGGCATATAGGCCAGCCGGGAACAGGGGCGTGGGCGCACATTTCAGAACAAGGAGCGCGCGTTTATGAACGACTACGATATCCACGACTATGACCTTGACAAACTGCACGACGCTATCTGTTCCATCCGCGACCTGGGCGTCTGCAATATGTTCGACGTCATCGCGGTGCAACGGACAGCTTTCGAGCTGGAATCCTACGAGCTTGTAGACTTCATCGAACATCATAGAAGCAGCTACATCCACTTCATCTTCCACGGCAAATTCGAGTAACCAACCCGCGCCCCGCGCCCTCCCCGGCATCGGCCTATATGCGCTCCGATGCCGCCAGCCCTTGATAGACAACAACTTTAACCGATAGGAGACGATATGACGAAAGAACAATTCGCCAACGAACTCAATTACTGCGGCCTGGTGGCCATGGCCGGCGCGATGCTGCTGCACGGCGACATCGACGAGGCGGACTACACCGCCTTGCGCCAGGTGCTGCTGGACGCATACAAGCCCGTTATCTCCGGGCTGCGGAAGTAAAAATCTGAACAACGTAAAAAACACAGGAGAAAAAATGACACAGCAAAAACAACTGACCCTGGGCTCGCTGTTTTCCGGCTCCGGCGGCTTCGAGCTGGCAGGCTACCTCTGCGGCGTCAAGCCCGTGTGGGCCAGCGAGATCGAACCATTCCCCATCCGGGTGACCACCAAACGCTTCCCCAACATGAAGCACCTGGGCGACATCCGCGCTATCAATGGCGCGAAAATCCCGCCCGTGGACATCGTCGCGATGGGCAGCCCTTGCCAGAATTTGAGTTTATCTGGGAGGCGGGAAGGCTTGACAGGCAAGGAATCCAGCCTCTTTTTCGAGGCGATACGAATCATAAAGGAAATGAGAAAGGAAACGAAGAATGAAAAACCAAGATACATTATTTGGGAAAACGTGCCAGGGGCGATGTCCTCCGGCACACCAAGGGGGGAGGACTTCCGCACGATCCTCAGTGAAATCGTCGGCATCGCCGAGCCGGGCGCCGAGGTGCCTGCGTGCGGCGCGAAAGGATGGGCCCACGCCGACACTATTCTGGGCGCCGGATGGAGTCTGGCTTACCGAACTGTCGACGCGCAATATTTCGGCGTCCCCCAACGGCGCCGTAGAATCTACCTTATCGCGGATTTTGGCTCGGAGCGTGCCGGCGACCTACTATTTGAGCGCGAAGGCGTGCGCCGGGATTTTGCGCAGGGCTTCCGCACGTGGGAAGAGTTTGCCGGAGCCTCTGCGAATGGCTCTGGAAGCGCAGTCGCTTTCGAGCCCGGCGCAGCTTCCCGGCTAGGCGGCCACGCCTGGGAGGGCGGGCCGGTGGGCGCACTGCGGGCTGATATGGGAGACAATCAGACCGCCGCGGCCATTCCAATCAACACCCAGGTGGCCACCCGGCACATCATCCCGGACGCGGGCGGCTTCGGCGTCGGCGGGGACGGCGACCCGGCCTATGCCCTGCAAGCGAAACACAGCCATGCCGTCGCCATTGACAACCATCCCGCCGACAGCCGGGTAAAAATCCGCGAGGACGGCGTTGTGCAAACGCTTTCGACCCGCATGGGTACAGGCGGCGGCAATGGCCCCCTGGTATTCGGCATTAGCTCCTACGACAGCTTTGCCATGAAATCCCCGAATCCCCACGCCGGGATTTACGAGGCAAAAACCGCCCGAACCCTTGACCGGAGCGGCGGAAACCCGGGCTGCAACCAAGGCGGGATTGCCATCGTTTGCAGCATCGGGCAGGTTGCGGCGCAGGCCTACTGACTGGAACACAACGGCGCCGGTGCGCTGGCGGCCTCGCCGGACACGAAACAGCAGACCTTCGTCATGACCGCCGGCAGCTTTACCCAAGTACGCGAAGAGCAGTCGCCTACGCTCCAAGCCCGCGACTACAAGGACCCCAACGTGGTAAATCAGGGCTACATCGTCCGCCGTCTTACGGAAACTGAATGCGCGGCGCTGCAAGGCTTTCCTCGTTGGTGGTGCACCGGGCTGGAAACCCCGAAGCCTACCGAAGAAGATATCGCGTTTTGGAAGGAGGTATTCGAGGCCCACCGGCGTGCTGCCGGTAAAAGCAAGAAGCCCAAAAGCCGCAACCAGATTGTGAAGTGGCTGAAAAACCCCTATAGCGCCGGTAAAGCCTATGCTATGTGGGGGAATGGGATCGCGCTGCCGTGCGCATTGTTCGTCATGCAGGGGATTGTGAAGGCGGAGGACTGAAACACGGCCCATCAAGGGCTTTATCATGTAAGCAACGGTAAGTGATTCGCGTTTGGCCCAAGGCTCTTTTATCAAGCTTTACAAGCACAAAGGAGACAATATGAGTAGAACGTTATCACTGGGGCATGTAGTTATCACCACCAACGCGGACAACGTCTTGAATCGCGTCAGCGTCCTGCAGGCCATCGCCCGGCACAAGTTTTGCGACTGGGGCGAATGCTGCGACGAGGACAAAGAATCGAACGATGCCGCCGTCCAAAATGGCGACGACCGCATTCACTCCGTATACCGCGACTCCAAAGGCACAAAATTTTGGATTATCACCGAATCGGACCGCAGCGTGACTACCGTACTGCTGCCGGAGGATTATTGACCGCTTAGTATAAACCGCAACAAATATGGCCTGAGTCAAACGGTGTCACGGTGCCGCTGCTTACATGAACCGAGCCCTTGATGCAGCCAAGCGTCATTTGCGCATAAGCCGCCGGGGGCGGCGGGCGTGCCGCCATGAACGCACAATTTATTATTAGTTTTAACTTGGAGATTATGAGTATGAAAAAAGAGAATCAGGATGATAAATATGCCGAATGCCGTGCGTGCAAGCAGAGAATGACGCCGGGAAATGGGTGCTTGGTATCGCATATCCGGCATGGAGATTCGTATTATAGCCGCATAAAAGCCGGCGATAAGGACGATTATTTCCCGGAAATGACCGAAAAACACCGCTGCCACGATTGCGGTGTAGGCAAAGGCGATTACCACCACATTGGCTGCACACAGGATCGCTGCCCGATTTGCCGGGGACAATTTTTTCTCTGCGATTGCAGAATGGACGCCTATCGCATTGGCTGTTCGGAGTACGTATCGGAATAAAACAAACATCTCCAAAACAAACACAAAAAGCGTTCACAACAAATTTTCCCGACGACAAAAAATATGCGACCGTTGTGGAGGCGGATTCGAGGGCCATTTGTATGTAAGCGGTTCGCGAAGCCAAAAGCGAGCCGGCAGGCGGAACTCCGGGCTCAGGGGGATTTAGTAACGTAACAAATCAAGGAGAACCAAATGGGACAATATTACACCGCTCTCGTCATAGAGGAAGACAATACGATCAAGAAGCTGGACCCTCACAAATTCGATAGCTTCTACAAAATCTGGGAACACGCATGGATCGGCAACCACTGTGTGAACGCGGCTTATGCGCTGATACACAACAAGCCCTGTAAAGTCGCATGGATCGGCGATTACTCAAAAAGCTTGTACGAGGCGGATGGCGACGCATCCAAGGCCGCCAGGGAACCACAGCTTCACGATATCATGCCTGGACTGGCGGAAGCTGCGGGGATTAAGCCGAAGCATCGCAAGGTCTGTCCGGCATGGATGAAAATGATGCCCTACAAACAGTTCCAAAAACTGTACGACATCGCATGGGGCGAAGCAAAATCCATGAGGGCAAGCGATTTCACCAAGGAGCAATTGACCCTAGTGCGTCTTGATACAAAAGGGACGTACCTTGTGAATCATGACCTCAAGTGCTACCTCAATATGGCCGATTATATCTGCGGCTCCGTGAAAGAAAACGGCATGTGCTTCAACCCGCTGCCCATCTTGACCGCCTGCGGCAACGGACTGGGCAATGGCGATTATGAAGGACAGTCATGCAGCGATGACGTCGGCACATGGGCGTTCCACCGGCTTGAGTATACCGACCGGATTCCAGAGGGCTACAGCGAGAAGAAGTATTGCTTCATCGAAGACAGAGACACATGCACGATCAGTATATCAGTATAATGCAACACCGAAACTAAAACAAACCAAATCCCGAATTCCCGACTGCCGGAGCGCATTAACTCCCCGAACCCGCTTACATACAACCAGCCCTCGAACACGTCGAGCGTCATTTGCGCATAAGCCGCCGGGGGCGACGGATGTGCCGACATGAGCGCAATATTTATTGGTTTAACCTGGAGATTAGTTTATGGAAAAAGAAAGTTACGCTATGTGCAATATCTGCAAGCACACAATGGCTCCCGAATGTGGGTGTTCGCTTGCACGCTACAAGGCAGAGGGCAAGTTCTATGATCGTATCAGAGTCGGCTCTCGTGAGGATATCATCCCCGAAACCATGCTTTGCCGCGATTGCAACGCGGGAATAGGACAGTATCACCACCTCGGCTGCGCACAGGAACGCTGCCCGATGTGTCGCGAGCAATTCTTCCTCTGCGATTGTATCCCCGATGCTTATATTCTCAACAGAGACGGCGAATAAGAAAAAACAAACATCTCCAACACAAACACAAAACAAAAGCGTTCCATAGCGGCGCTCCCAAACCATCAGGCGGCTTATCCGCAACCGGCGCTTGAACTATCAAGGGCTTGCCGCATGTGAGCCCCCTGCTAAGTCCAAGGCGAAAAGCAACGCACCTTGTATTTCAATACAACAGCAACTTTAACTCAAAAAGGAATATTAAAATGCTTACATTCAACAAAAAAGTCAACGCCAAAAAGACGCAGGAGAGGGCCATAAAGACCTTGGAGGATTTCTTTGAAGACCCCGACAACGATTTCAGCAACACGCCGGAACTGATTGAACAGTTCGGCGAGGCTGAGAATCCGGAGGAAATGGGGGAAATGCTCAACATGGTAAGAGACTACATGCGTTCTTTTGGACACCGAGCTTCCAAGTTTATCAGAGCCATCGAACGGTATACCGCTGAACTTGAGAAAGGTCCCAGCCACTAACATTGAACCCAATTTTCTTTGCTTTTCGCCTAACGACCCACGCAGGGGCTCGCATGCAACCCGCTCACATGCGGCAAGCCCTTGATGACTTCCGCAGCGCCCGCCGAGGGCTTTCCGCAGATTTGCGGAGAAATTTGCCAAGCTGACAACGCAGTTTCGCACCTTTGAGATTTTAGCAACCCTAACGCAAAAGGAACCAATTATGTATACAATCTTTTTATCGCAAGTCACGCCCAAAAACGCATATCACCGCATGGAAACTCTGGTGGAAGATATGTTTGACTCTATCGAATCCACCCAGGAAAACATTGAAACGGCATTACGCAGCGTAGAATACACAGAGGAGAATATTGTTCGTCTTTGTGAGATGTCCCAGAAAATAGATGCTGAAATGCCAGGTTTTCTTGAGACCGTTAAGTGCTATACGGAGCGCATTCACTCAATGCACAACAGACTGCTCGAACTAAAAGAACAAAAACCTCAAAACCCTTAAACTGCGTTTGTTTTCACGGCGGCTTTTTACCGCAAATCCGCAAATCTGCGGCAAGCCCTTGGCCTCAATATCAGCCGATTACACACAACCTGTTCTTGACACCCAAACGCTCGTTGCAGCCAAGCCGGGCGCAGTATATAATCGAAAGCGGACACAATGAATCAACCTGAACCCAAGGAGAAAATTATGAGCGAATCAAAAACAACCATCGACAGCGGCGACATCGAGGTGCAGACAAAGAAGGAGCGTGATGGCGTATGGATTTTCGGCCGCATCGGGGATACGCCCTTTCGAGCGAAATATGCCAACGCGCTGGACAAAAAGGCGCTTATGCGCGAGAACATCACATACCTTCTTGCCCGCCCCAACCTTTTTCGCTGCAACGATCAATATCAAAGCGGCGACGCTGTTTTTGCCAATGGCGCATGGATTTCATATCCGGAAAGCGACGCGGACCGCGCCGCCATTGAAGACTTGCTGGAACGCTTGAGGCCCATAGCACAAAAACAGACACAAGGCTAAAACAAACCCGTCCGCTCTCGTTACCGCGCTGCCCCGGCTTGCCTGCACCGAGCGCTTGCCGTTCTGTGTCTTTTGTCTAATCCGCACCGACAAACCCGCTATTTATAAGCCTTTTTTCTCCATCGAAAACGCGAAATAAGACTTGCTTTTGTCGCAAATGTGAGCGATAATATCACTCACCCAAAAAATCTTGTTAGGGGGAACCATCCATGAACAAGCAAACCGCCATCTACTGCCGTACCGCTGAGCCCGACCCCGGCGGCATCACAAGGCAACGCGCCGCCCTGGTGCATCTCGCCAGGGAGCGTGGCTTCAGCAACGTCGCCGTCTACGAGGACGACGGCTTCAGCGCGCGGGACTGCGGCCGCCCGGCCTTCGCCCGGCTCAACCAGGACATCCGCGAGGGTAAAATCGCGCGGGTATTGGTCACGAGCGTAACCCTGCTGGAGCGCAACATCATAGAAGTCCTGCGTTGGGCGCGGGAAAGCGGCGTGGAAATCCACCCGCTGCGGAGGTGCTGACCATGCCTAAAATCATCGCCATCGACCACGGCAACGCCATCATCAAAACGCCTCTCCACACTTTTCCCGCCGGGCTCGCCGATGCCCACGGCATCGCTGACGAAATCGTGGAATACAGGGGCCGGCAGTACGCCCTAAGTCACCGCCGCCTGCCGTATATGCGAGACAAATCGCTGGCGGAGGACTACTTCATCCTCACCCTGTTCGCCCTGGGGCGGGAATTGAGCGGCCTGGAGGAGCGCATCGTACTTGCCATCGGGCTTCCTCCGGCGCACATGCGGGCCGGTCGGAAAGCCTTTGAAGTCTATTTCGCCAGCCGGTCGCCCATTGAGTTCCGTTACAACAAGTGCCCGCGAATCGTCCATATCGAGCAGGTGCTTTGCTTTCCACAAGCTTATGCGGCGGCTATGACGCGCGCCGGCGAGCTTGCCGGCCTGCCCCGCGCCTTCGTCATCGACATCGGCGGCATGACGGTGGACACATTGCTGCTCCGCAACGCCAAGCCGGATATGGCCTATACCATGTCCCTGGAGGGCGGGGTTAATCGCCTGTTCAACGAGATTTCCGGGACGTTGTCCGGCGATTTGGGCATCCGTGCCGAGCAAGACCAGATCGAAGCTGCCTTGCGCGGGGAAGATACGCTCTTCGATTTTTCCGCTTCTCATCTCATGAAAACCATGGCGGAGCGCTTTGTCACGCGTTTGTTGCGGGACCTGCGCAAACGAGATATTGATCTGCAAACCACGCCCAGCGTGTTCATCGGCGGCGGGGCGCTGCTCCTGCGCCGTTTTCTCGAAGCATCGCCCATGGTGAAAGCGCCAATTTTCATCGAGGAAGTCAACGCGAACGCCCTGGGATATCAGCTTCTTGCGGAGGCGGCGCTGCGCAGATGAAGATTACATTCAAGCTGCCCATGGCAGATGAACTCGCGGCGGCCCTGTGCGATATGAGCGACGCGGACGCGGGAGCGGCATTCAAGGCGGCGCTGGTTTATCTGGCAGGCGGGGAAACTCCCACGCTCCCCGCTGCCGCGCAGGGAGCTTTTGAGGCCATGCGGGGCTTGATCGACCTTAGCCGCATGCGCGCCCGGGCGGGTCGTGCAGGTGGAAAAACAGAAAGTTTTGCTGGGAGCAAACAAGATTTTGCTGGGAGCAAACCCATTTTTGTTGGGAGCAAAACGGAGGAAGCGCCGCGTCCCCCGGATGGCTTCGATGTCCTGGCCGGACTGGACGCTTTTTTGTAACTCACTTCAAAAACTGGCTGCAGCCAAGCCGGAAGCCGAATTGTTGCTTGCAAGGCGATGTAGACGCACATTTTACGCATATCAGCTAAATCAAACGGAGACAAATCTATGGGAAACAAAATGAGAAAAATCACATTGATGGCGGAAAGCGCCGACATGATCGCGAAGGTATACCCTGTTTATGAAGGTGCGTGGGTCGTTGGCTTCTGGGGAAGCTACGAGTTTTCCGCGCTGGTCCGTGACTATAACGGCGGAATTGACGACGGGAGAGTTGCGAACCTATTAGTACTCACGTGTGGCTGTGACAAGGAGTCGGCCTCGACAGTTCCCCTATGGAGCTTTGATGGCGAATGGGTCAATCCGCCGCGAAACGAAGCGGAAGAAACCAGCCTCAATGTGCTTTTGGAACAACTGAATACCCTGCCAAAGGGTGACTATTCGCAGCTTTTGGCAAAAGCAAAACAAACAAGCGAAAACAAAATGCTTCTCTACATCCCTTAAAAACAGCTTTCATGGCTTTCGGCTTGCCTGCACCGAGTTTTTGAACGAAAGGAAGTGATGTCTTATCAAAACTGTCACAAGGCGCGAATTCGCGCCGCCCATGCCCACGCGCAAGCGCGTTGCCGGGTATACTCGCGTCAGCGACGGCAAGGCCGCCATGCTGCACAGCCTGTCCGCCCAGGTGAGTTACTACTCCGACCTCATCCAAAGCCGTAATGATTGGGTCTTTGCCGGGGTATACGCCGACTGCGCGGCCACCGGCACCAAGGACGGGTTACAAAATGTGCCGGGGGCACATTTTTCCCAGGCCCGCCTTAGCGGGTCACGCGCCGAGTTTCAGCGCATGCTGGCCGACTGCCGCGCCGGGAAGATCGATATGGTGATTACGAAATCGATTTCTCGTTTTGCCCGCAACACTGTGACGCTGCTCAAAACTGTGCGGGAGCTGAAGCTGCTGAATATTGATGTCTACTTTCAGGAGCAGGAAATCCACAGCATGAGCGGCGAAGGCGAACTGATGCTGACCATTTTGGCCTCATTCGCGCAGGAGGAATCGCTTTCTGTCAGCGAAAACTGCAAGTGGAGGGTCCGTAAAAAGTTCCAAGAGGGCAAGACCACGGGCTGCACCGTTTTCGGCTACAAAATCTCCTGCGGCGACTTTACCATTATACCAGAGGAAGCCGAAATTGTCAAAGGGATTTTCACTGACTATTTGGCCGGGGCTGGGCTGGAAGCCCTCAGCCAAAAGTACGGATTTTCCTTCAACGCGATACGGCAGATGCTGCGAAATGAGAAATATGCGGGCGATTTACTGCTGCAAAAAAGCTTCGTGCAAGACCACCTTACAAAGAAAAAAGTGGTCAATACCGGCCAGTTGCCGAAATATCTTGTGCGGGATAACCACGAACCTATTATTGACCGCGCGACTTTTGAGGCGGCGCAGAATGAAATCGCCCGGCGGGCACACAAGCACCAGCCGAATCCCAAGCCGCCCGCGACATATCCTCTGACCGGCCTGGTCAAATGCGGCCTCTGCGGGGCGGGCTACCGCCGCAAGCACGCCGCCGCCGGCTCCAAGTACGAGAAAATCGTCTGGATTTGCGATACCTTCAACACGCGCGGCAAAGCCGCCTGCCCCTCGCAGCAGATTCCCGAGAATATCCTGACGGCGAAAACCCAAGAGGCGGGCGGTTTTGAGGGGCTAGAGCAAATCGTCGCTGCCGGCCCCGGTGCTCTTTCTTTTCAATATAATAACGGGCGGCAAGTAGAGTTGACCTGGCAAAACCCATCGCGCGCGCAAAGCTGGACGCCCGAAATGAAGCAAGCTGCCCGCGAAAAAACTTTACAGCAAAGGGGGCATCACGAATGCCGAACGTAACCGTCATCCCCGCGACCATCACCCTCCAGCAGGGACTGAACCCCAATATTGCCGCTAAACTGCGTATGGCCGGGTACGCCCGTGTTTCCAGTGACAGCGACGAGCAGCAGAACAGCTATGAGGCCCAGGTCGATTACTACACCACCCTGATCCGGTCCAATCCCGAATGGGAATTTGTAAAAGTCTATTGCGATGAAGGTATTTCCGGCACCAATACCCGCCATCGCGACGGCTTCAATGAGATGATCCAGGATGCTCTGGACGGCAAGCTGGACGGAATTATTACGAAATCCGTGTCGCGCTTCGCGAGAAATACGCTGGATTCCATTGAAGCGGTGCGCAAATTGAAAGAAAAAGGCATAGACGTGTATTTCGAGAAGGAAAATATCCATTCCATGGACGGAAAAGGCGAGCTTTTGTTGACTATTATGTCGTCATTGGCGCAGGAAGAGGCCAGAAATATTAGCGAGAATGTGACCTGGGGCCAGCGCAAACGCATGGCGGACGGCAAAATCTCTATGCCCTACAAGCGTTTCCTGGGGTACGAAAAAGGCGAGGACGGAGTCCCGCAGATCGTCGAATCCGAAGCCGCTGTTGTTCGGGAGATTTATGCCCTGTTCCTTGAAGGCAAAACCATCCGGCAGATTGCCAGAATCCTTATGGGGCAAGGCGTACCGACCCCCAGCGGCGGCACGGCATGGAGCGTGTCCACGCTCCGGAGCATCCTCACAAATGAGAAATATACAGGAAACGCGATTCTGCAAAAAGTATTCACTGTAGATTTTTTAAATAAGAAAACAAAAATCAACGAAGGCGAGGTGCCTCAATATTTCGTCGAAAATAGCCATCCGGGAATTATTTTACCTGAAACATACGAGCTTGTACAGGCCGAAATCGCCCGGCGGACGGCTTTGGGCAAGCAGCTTACCAGCACCGACAGCCCGTTTTCCTGCAAAATCCTCTGCGGGGAATGCGGCGGATTTTATGGCTCTAAAGTTTGGCATTCCAAAAGCAAGTATAGAAAATACATCTGGCAATGCAATAAAAAGTACCGCAACGCGGCGTGTGAACAAGTCGTGAACGACAAGTTCACGGGTTGTTCACTGGGGGATAAATTGCGCTGCGCCACCCCGCATGTCACCGAGGATGAACTTCAGCGGGCGTTCGTGGCGGCGCTCAATCAGCTGCTGGGTGACAAAGAACGCTATATACAAGAGTTTGAGGCCGCCTGCGCCGCGCTGACGGATATAGCAGCCTTGGATACGGAATTGGCTACGCAAAAGCAGGAATGCGCTATTGTGGCCGGGCTGATGCAACATGCCATCGCCGACAATGCCCATGCCGCCCAGGACCAGGGCGAATACCAGCGAAATTATGAGGCTCTTGCCGCACGGTTCGAGGAAGCCAAAGCCAAAACGAACAGCCTGGAAGCCGAAAAGCGGGAGCGAAGCGCCAAAGTGGAGCGTATCCGATGGTTCATATCCGAGCTGCGCGGCCGGGAAGAGCTTTTGGCTGCTTTTGATGAACATAGCTGGAACGTGCTGGCGGAAAGTATAACGGTCTTTGCGGACAGGACAATGCGGGTACGGTTCCGGGACGGGACGGAGGTTTCGGTCGGCGATCCACAAAAAGTTTGACGTATGCAAGCACGCAGAGTACCTAGGAATGCTTTTATCTGTCTATTCTGGGTTGGCGATACTTTATTAACCGCTAATTATGAAAGACAACAGCATGAAAAAGACAATCAAAGAAGCAACAGAAGAATGGGTGAGGGATTTCACCAGTATACCGCAGGATATAGTCATAAAACTGCACAAGGCTGGCGATGAAATATATGAGGTCACGCCCGGCAATGATGATTATGATTCGTTGCTGCCAATGTGGGGCACAATGTGGAGCTTTAGAACCTCTGCAGATGGTTGGTGGATAGAAAAAGAAAACAACCGTCAGGCAATGGCCGATTGCGGTTTCAGGATATACGAGCAGGAGGATTACGGCTATATCTTCGGTATTGACGGCGCAGGCTACGACTTTTACGAAGCGCACTGGATACCGCTGTACAAGGCGCGCGGGCTAAAGTGGCATTGTGATTGACGATCATCCAAAACAAAAACGGCTAAAATAGAACTGGAGCTGACTCGAATGGCAGATAAGGGTTTCCCACGTGCTCTGACGTGCTTGCATACCTCAGTCTTTTTACAGACGACAAGTTGCTACACTATTTGCTGCACTATTTCCATGAAAATACATGATAATTTGTGTATTGGCGTGTAATGTGTTATCGCTTATTTTCATATATAACAGGGGAAAACATTGATTTACTTGCATTTATATGTCTGTGTGATACACTAAAAACAGTGAACCGTTAGCTCAGTTGGCTAGAGCGCCGCCTTGACGTGGCGGAGGTCGCAGGTTCGAGCCCTGCATGATCCACCAGATTAGAGATAACATAAAACTAGCAAAAAAGCGAGCCGTCAAAAGCACGCTTTTTTGCGTTGCTACACTATTTGCTACACTATCCGCATCAACACCTATTGAAACAAATCCAGAAGCATTGTAAATATTACAACGCCTTATGCGGTCGCGCCTGCCTTGCTACAGAGGCGTCGCGGCGCTCCGAATCGCTTGGCATATAAGCCTTGCCACCACCGGCGAGGTGGTTTTTAATGCTCTGGGCTGGGCAGGAAGGAGAGAAAAATGCTTGACATGAACAAAACACAAGCTAAAATGAGTAGCGCATACAGGTTCATCATAGAAAGAAAAGCCATCTGTTCAAAATTTTCTATGATTTTGTATGCAGCAGATGGCTTTTTTATGCAAACTTTAACGGGAGAAACATATGGAAAACGAACATAACGAACTTTATAGCGACATCACGCTGCTGAACATGAAGCAGGTGATGCGATACCTCAATATCAGCCAGTGGCTTTACTACAGGCTGGTCAACAGCGGGGAGCTGCCCAGGGTTCCGCTGGGCAAGCGGCGCTTGGTGCGCCTGAAAACGGTAAGGGAGTACCTTGAAAAAAGGGAAACGGGAAAGGCGGTGGCGTATGGCGGCGAATGCAGTTTCTAAACCCCGCCGCGCCAAGGGCGAAGGCTCGCTGACGCAGCTTCCAGACGGTCGCTGGATGGGGCGCTACTGGGTCACAAAGAGCGACGGCTCGAAAAAACAGCAAAGCATCACATTGAAAGACAAAGAGCGGGTGCTGGAAAAAATGCGCTATGAAAAAGCCATGGCCGACAGGGGCTCACCGATTCTGCGCGACAAACACACCACCGGCGAATATCTGGAACACTGGCTGCGCCACATCGCCCCGAACCAGCTGCGCCCGTCCACGTGGGAGTTGTACCGGTTCGATACGGAAAAATATCTCATCCCGCAACTGGGGCATATCCCCTTGACGCGGCTCGGGCCGCAGCATATCCGGATGATGCTCAACGGGATGCAGGCGGGCGGCGCTGGGTTCAGAACGCTGCAACGGGTCCGGAATACGCTTTCGGCGGCGCTGCGCGAGGCAGTGAACCATGAGTATGTCACGCGTAACGTGGCAAAACTTGTTGCCACGCCGAAGTATACCGCGCCGGAAAAACAGGTCTGGTCAAAAGAACAGGTCACAACATTTTTAGAGCGCGGCAAGCATCACAAGCATTACCCGATGTTCATGCTGATGCTGTGCTGCGGCCTGCGGCGCGGGGAGGCCCTCGGCCTGCGGTGGCAGGACGTGGATTTCGACAATGAAGTGATTTACATCCGGCAAACGATCAATTTGTTAAAAGGCGAACTGGTTGTCGGTCAGCCAAAGACCAGGGCCAGTATCCGCGATATCCCCATGCCGCGGTTCATCAAAACCGCGCTGCTGGAGCATAGGCGGATCTTGTCGTGGCACAAGGACGATCTTGTCTTTCATACCAACCGGGGCAATCCCGTCGATCCCCGGAGCCTCATTAAATCGTTTCAGCGCCTTGCGCAGCGCATGGGCCTGCCGCCAATCACGCTCCACGAGGCTCGTCACACCGCCGCCACGCTCCTGGCCGAGGTCTGGCCGAACCCCAAAGAGGCGCAGATGATTCTGGGGCACTCGTCGATTACGACCACGCTGCAAATCTACACGCATTCCAACTTGAAGAAAAAGGCCGACGCGCTGGGCGCGCTGGCTCGCAGCGTAGCCTTGCCGGGGAGCGGCCTGGAGGAAAGTATCGTTGAAACACCGATAGATGCGCCGACAAATGTAGCACAGGTGCTTTATCGTACCGCTTGATTGTCATACCCAAATTGACGGCCGGGCAGGTTTTGCGCTCCCGTCACGGAACGCACCCCTGCCCGGCCATTTGTTGTGCCACTTCCATTGCAGCAGGGAAACGGGCACATTTCGTTGCCGTGTAATCGTGCGCCATTGCGGGGTGCATTTTTACATTGTTCTCAAGGCTTTGGTGCATGGGGCGGGGCAGGAAGCGTCCAAGAAGGGGAAATTGCCCGGTTTTGGCTTGTTCGCGCCTTCTCCTCCTTTGCCACCGGAACAGCGAAAGCCCGCTATACCATTGATATAGCGGCCTCCGCATGTCTTTTTCCTTGTCTCATAGGTGACAAGGGTCTTTGGTCGGGACGACTGGATTCGAACCAGCGGCATCTTGCTCCCAAAGCAAGCGCGATACCAAACTTCGCCACGTCCCGGTAGCTATTCTATTATATGCCATTCCGGCGCTTTTGTCAAGCAAAAAATCAAGAATGCTCCGATAGCGTTGTGGACGTCCTGGCACTAGGCTTCGCCGCGCAATTCCCGCTGACGGCAAACAAAGTTGCCGTAATTTACCATTGACGTCGGAACCAAATTATGTTAATATGATGTTATATCACTATAAGGGAAAGTTTGCTTGCCCTTCCATTTTGGGTTGCATTTGCAGAAAAAACACGAAAAGGAGCCGGTTAGCATGTCGACACAACGGAAGCTATTGCTCATTTTTTGCTTGTTGCCTGTAGCAATCACTGGCATTGCTATGCTTTTGTTGCCCGGCACGGTTGCGCTGCATTATGGTTTTACGTTTCAGGCCGATACCTACGGCTCAAAATATTTGCTGATGATTCCTGCGATGCTCCTGTTTGCAATGAATCTATTGCTGTTCTTCTTTTTTCGGCGGGAAGAAAAGCAATGGAATTCCGAATTGGAAACAACAGCGCAAAAAAAGCGCGCAACAACTGCCATTTACTATGCGGGGGTTCTATTTTGTGACATCATTTTGATTGTTTTCACGGCGATTAGCGCCTGATGGAGCTTGATTTGTTCGTTTTTTATTTCCCCGGCGAGCAAAATGAAATAACGAGAGGCTTTTCGGGCCTCTCGTTTTTTGCTCCCCGTTCGCGCGGGCGCTGTCACAAAATCGTTTCCGGATCTGTATAATGATACAGGCAGGGGTGGCGGCGTCCGCCATTTTGCCCCTGCAAAAAATTGATACGATACAGAAAGAAGTGCGATACAATGGCAAGCGATTATCATCCAAACGGCACGCGCATTCTGATTGATTCCGTCACAGTCGACGCCGTCAACTGGAATTGCGGCGGCGATAACGATACCGGTGGAGCGGCGCCCACGCCCCCCATCATCGAACTCCCCGTCATTCCCGGTTTGAGCATTTGCAACGGCTCCAGCAACTATCCGCTCGATTCAGACATAGGCCCGGACAAAGATTTTACCATACCGCAAGAAGGAATCATTCTCTGCCACGAAAACCCGCAGGCCTATGAATTCAACACGCTGACCTTCGCGCCGGGCAGTTTTATCCGCGCCGTTTGCACCTCGCTGGTAATAAAAGCGCAGCGCGTGATCGTTCAAAGCGGCTCCCCAAACAGCGGCAACCCTTACCATATTGAGATTCTGGGCGACATTGGCGCACAGGGCGCACAGGGTACACAGGGCGAGCAGGGTCAAACGGGTCCAGGCGAAGGTGATGATCACAACGCGAGCGGCGGCACTCCTTACACCACTTATTGCTCCGCCGGTTCCATTCAGCACTCGTGCAGGCCCGGCGATAAAGGCGGCGTCGGCGGCAGGGGCGGAACAGGCGGAGCGGGTGGGATAGGCCAGGCCAACATGCCCGCGTATTTCTATTTCGGCGATATCGAAACGCCGTCCGGCAGTCCGTTGGTGATCTTCACGCAATCCGGCGCCGGCGGCAAAGGCGGAACAGGCGGCAAAGGCGGAACAGGCGGAACAGGCGGCAAAGGCGGAAACGCCCATAGGTGCGGAGGAATATGTCATCGTAACCCTTGTACAGGAGGCGCCGGCGGAGACGGAGGCACCGGCGGAGACGGAGGCGCCGGCGGAGACGCGGATCAAGGGCGCGACAGCTATGTCTATGTAAAAAAAGGCCAGCAGAACAAAGTCACCGTGCTTTCCGTGTTTGCCCAGCCGGGAGGAGGAGGAGATCCCGGAATGGCCGGAGACGGAGGCGCGGGCGGCCAGGGCGGCTTTCGAACCTGCCATGCTTCTGTCGAAGGCTTGAGAGAGCGGGGGGCTCAGGGGGATCCCGGTAACAGCGGCACAGCCGGAAATCCCGGCGCCGCCAGCGCAGTGCAGGGTGCGCCCGGCAAAATCCGCGTGATCGAATCCGACGATCCGCTTCAGCCCCTTGCGCCGGTCGAGCAAGACGCGGGAAAGGGAGAGTTCAGCTATGGATTGTAACCCCATCTCTGCCAACGTAACAATTGATGTTGGCGCGCTGCGCGTTGGCCGCTTAGAATGGCATTGCTGCGCCCCGGGCGACGGCGACAATGGCAACGACGGCAACAATGGCGATAACGGCGACAACAGCGGCGGCGGGCCAAAGCCGCCGATTGTTCTGCCGGTTGTGCCCCCAACCAGCTGCGGCTGCATTGTGAAAGAAAACCCGGCCGACCCCGATTAAGCCCGCCAGAGGCCTTCCCAGAGGCCTTCTGTTGGGCTGGGCAATGCTCTTCTGGCGCAGCGGGATGAACGCTTTGCGCAGGCTGGGGTTTCCTGTCGCCCTATCCGCCCGTGCCGGTGGCGTCTTCGCCCGCTCTGTCCTGTGCAATCAGCTGGTCGGTTCCGGCTTTGAGCATCATGGTGTCGCCGTCGATGGTCAAAATATTTCCGTTCTGGTCATACTTAATTTTTTCAAGATAAGACCAGTCTTCTTTCCTTACGCCGTCCAGAAGGCATTCCGCGCGGGACACCCTGCCCGCCTGATCGTACTCCACCAGGTAAAGCTCGTCTTTGACCCCTTCCGTGCGCGGGTTGGTGAGAACCACATGCATGCGGGCCAGCTTGGGCGCATAATAGCCTTTGCCGTCTATGCCGCCCGAAAGATAGGTGATCTCCTCCGTCATATCCGGCCCCTCAATTTTAACCAGCCATTCCGGCGGGTTGTAGCGGTATGTTGTCCGCAACAGGCCCAGTTCCGGCAAGTCGAGCGTCTCCAGGGCAATAGCGCCATGTGGCGTGTAGTCGTAAGCGCCCAGGTGGCGCGGCGCGGCGTTGTTATTTATCTCATCCATAGAGCCTACACGCCCCAAATCGTCGTAGTTATATAAAACGGTGTAAGGCGCATCGGAAGGATACTCCAGCCGGATGGTTTTGATCTGGCAATTATACCGGTATTTCGTCGTGTAGTCCTGCCCGCAGGTGACCACCCGATAGCTTTCGATTTCCCCAAATGGGTCATACGAAAAATGCTCTTCCGAAACACGGCACGCGCTTTCGCCCTTTCCCTCATAAATATAAACGGCAATCTGGCGGGCGGCGTTCCAGGGCTGCGCCGGATCTTTGCCATATAAGCGCACGAGATAAACGGCGGGATCGTTGGATTTGGTTGGGAACTTTGGGTTGTCGGCCCATGCCTGCCCCTGGCCGCTGAGCAGTTCGCCCGCCGCAACAACGCCTTCCTGTGTAGGCCGGTCAAAATAATCATACTTGTAATAGGAAGCAATGCCATCGGCGCGCTGCTGTTCGGTCTGCGTCAGGCGGGGCAGCAGGCGCGGCCGGCTGTAGACCGATTCCTTCGCCCCGCTGTTTGGCTCTTCGGATTTGACGGTCAGCCCCAGTTTTGTGATCGCGTCCCGGCGAAGGAACTGATCCACCGTGCCGTAGCCATTGGGCATCTGCGCCACATTGTCGGTGTGGTCGTCATAATAATCCCGCCAGTAGCGCGAAATATCCCAGCCTTCCAGCCCAGCCTTGCTTTCGTCGCCCCGGGTAATGCGCGCGGCCTGCTGCTCCATCTGATTGTTGAGATCAATGCTCGGGCGGTCGTCGGGGTCAAAATGCGTGGCCGCGGCAAATTTTTGCGTGGGCAAGCCCATTTGGGGGATCAGCGACAGAATGTCGCGGTACCAGATTCGTTCGGTGTGGTTGGGGCTGTTTTCCGCGCGTGGGCGCTGCCCGTTGCGCGCGGTCCAGTTGATGTGCTGCCAGTCAACAATCGCCCGCTGCGCCCCCGCCAGCCCCAGCTCCGCGTTGCGGCCCACCGGGGTATCTTCGTAGCGGGTGGATGTATAGGGATACCCCTCGTCGTCGGGGTAAAAATCAGGCAGCTCGCCCGCCATGGGGCCGCCATAGGAATCCAGCTGCGCGAACGCCTGGTCGTAGCCGGTTACAATGTCCTGTGGTTTGATATACGCCGCCTTCGTGCGGAGATACGACTTGGCGAGGGAATCGTACTTGGTTTCGCTGACCACCCACCGTTCGTCGCCCACGCCCGTGTTTTGGCGGAGCTTGGCCCCGCCGTCGTGCCCGGCGATGGAAAGCAGCGGGTTGCGGCCAACCACAATATCCCGCAGGCTGGCGCCAACCTGGGCGCTGCAAGAAATGGTGTAGTCGCCGTTCGGGTCAATGCCGGAGCAGATGATCATCTTGCCGTCGGCAACAACATATAGCTTTTTGCGCACAAGGATCATCAACGTGGAAGGGAACTGGATAACGCCGGCGCTCAGGGCGCGCTGCGTGGTTCCGTCCAGCTGCCAGCCCGTGCCGGGCTGCCACGCCAGGGTGAGCGAACCAATCTGGAACGCCAGATTGGTGGCGCGCAGCCGCGCGGGCAGGTTGATATAGGCGCTGTAGTTGTTCCGGTAGCCGTTCAGGCAGCCCGGCTGATAGTCGCGGAAATAGTTCGCGTCCTCCTGGGGCACGGTGGTGGCAATCAGATTGGGGTGCTCCGGGCTTACCTCGAAGCCATAAACGCGCGAAAAATAATTGGAATTCAGGTTGTATGGCCGCACGTCTTTGCAGCGGGCAATCAGCACCTGGCCGTTTTCGCGCTGATAATTGTCATAAATCCGGCGCGTGGTCAGGCCAAAGCCCTTGGTCTCCCAGCCAACTTTGTATGCCGCGCCCTCGTAAACGGTGATTTCGGGCGGCGCGTCGAAAGGAGAAATATACGCGTGATCCAGCACCGCCCCGATGGGCGCGCACGCGCTCTGCACCCCGCGCGGCAGCTTTATAAATTGATATTCCCAGCCGCCGCTGGACTGAGAACACCAGCCGAGCATATAATCCACATCGTTTGGCAAAGCAACGGGCACGTTGAACGCGCCGCCTGTGGCAATCCCCGTAAAGGCGTTGTTCGTGTTGTTGCCGGGCGTTTTTTCGTAATCTTCAAAGCCGCAATATGCAACGCTGGCCAGCCGTGCGTAGTGGAACCTTGCCACGGGCAAAAAATCCCATTTATCATAAATAATGGCGTGCGGCAGCGAAATGGGGTTTTCAAATTCTGTAACAGGCCCATAAAGGCTGCGCAGCGTAACGCGGCTCAGCTCAAACCAGCCGGGGTTCCTCTCGGCGGTAAAGTCAAAATCGCTCGCGCCCTGCGTGCCTTCCCAAACCCACTCGCTTTTTCCATCCCAAACCGTTCGGCCGTCAACGCAGGGCCAGGGGGCGAACGTGGTGGCGCGGCTCTCGAAACAGGCTTCCCGGCCTACGTCGTCTACGATTGTTTTTGTTGCCGCCCTGCTGATTAAATCGTTAATTTCCCACAGCGCAGGATAAACCTCAAAGGCAAAAACGTCCGTCTGCGTGAATTTTTGCGTCCCGCCGATGATCTTTTCGTTGTCCCACCGGGTTTGTTTGGTCATACCGTTGGCGGGGCTGCAAAAAAAGCGCAGCTCGCTGAGGCAGCCGTCTTTGAGCTTTGTGACAGCGCCGCCCGCCACATAGGATCCGTGGATGGGCCAATCCGCCGGGCCTGTGGGCGTGCTAGCCACAGCATAAGCAAACGCGTAATCGGCGTCGGTGTACTGCACCTCTTCGCCCTGGCTGTTGAAGATGGAGCCTCGTTTCAGCATGCCGTCATAGGCCGAGGGCATGGTTGGGTTCTGGTTTTGCTGCGTGTTCCCCAGGCTGTTGACGTAATAATAGCGCGTGAAGCCGTGCTCCATCGAAAGCGTCAGGTTCGGGAAAACATCCACCTGGTAATACTTGACGAAGGTGCCGGAAGGATCCACGGCGGCGGTTTGCGTGTCATACCGGAAGGCGAATCCCGTCTGCTCAAAGCCGTCGTCGAGCGTCACATCTTCCACCTGCCAGTTTGCAACAACGTCGTTGACGCTGTCGCCAATGGTGCGGTAGAGCGTGATGGCGTTGATTCCCGTCCGTTCGTTCTGAGCGCTGGAATAGGTGTAATACGAAAGGCCGCCGCCGCCCTGCGGCCCCGCCCCGCCGCCAAAGGAATACTGCTGGCCGGGCACAAGCTCATCTTTATAGACCGTGTTGTTGCGCAGCGAAATAAAATGCGTGTTATCAGCCTGAAAGATAGGTTCCTCGTTCTCGCCCTGGCTGATATACGCGCCGTCCACATAGGTGAACAGGCCCGGCGCGGAATTGATGAGCGAAGCCGGGTTGCCGTCGGGCGCAAGCGTATCCATCGGCGCCTGGTGCAACGGCGCGCTCCAGTCCGTGGATGTGCCCCGGTTGTATATTTTGTTCCCAACGGTCAAAAAGTCCTGCGAAGCGGTAACATAGCCCGCGTTTGTGCCTTGCGGCGCGCCGGTATAAACCGGCGTTGTAACAAACTTGCCCGTATCGGGATCGTAGGCCACCACCTGCGTTTTTTGCACGCCGTTGTTCAGGAACGTGCCAACGGCATAGTCGCCCGAAGCGGCAACCATCGCGCCGCCATTGTTGTCGTAGGGCGTCTGCGGGGCAAGATCGGAATTTTGCTGGTAGACGCTGCCGTCCCAGCGCGTCATATGGCCCGCGCTGACCACCATGCCGGTATCGGTTACCTGCGGGGCAAAAAAAGCGGGGAACATGACGTTGCCGTTGACGGTGCCCTGATAATCGGTGAGATAAGGCGGCTCCAGGGTATACGCGCCATCGGTCTCGGTGATCCTGCGGATTTGCTGCTGCCAGCTCACCGAAGAATTGGGGCGCAGGGAGGTCATTTCTTCCGTCGCATAACCCCAGGCGGAACCCGCCAGCGCGTAGTGCTGCCGCACAAGCTCTTTGCTGCTGTCCTGATATATCTGCGTATCCGGATCGGGCTGGGCGGCTTGCAGGGTCAAGGTATTGGTTGCGGGGTCAACCCCCCAGAGCTGATAAAGCGATCGCTTGCTCCCCGCGGGGTTGTTCATGTCGTAATCGTAGGTGAGCAGCGTGTTTTTGTTGGAAGCCATAAACACCGTGCTCTGCTCAACGGGCAAATCGGGCTGCGGAAGCGCCGACGCGTTCCATTTCTGCGCCAGAGCGTCCCAGGCATAGCCTGTGACGGCATTGTTTTCCGTATCGTTGACAGCCCAAAAATTTGTGCCGCTGATCACATTGGCCTGGTCTGTGTCGTCCGTGGTGAAGGTGCTTTCCAGCCAGCCGCCCGTTACGCGCGGGTTTTTGTGCAGGGCAATCTGCACAGCCTCGTGCGCGGTGTCGCTCTCGTAACTGAGCACCGCAAAATCGCCCTGCGTGTGGCAGGTCAGCGTATCCGGATCCACGCCTGTCAGATGATCCAGTTCCGGGAAATCAAAAAGCTGCCAGCGGCCCACCCAGGTGTAGATCTGCACGTATACCTCATGCCCCGACACCCAGGCAACAACAGCGTAATCGCCGCCGAACCAGACCTTGGGATACCCCGCGTTGCCCCAGGGGTTTTGCACGGTCAGGCTCCGCTGCGACCACGCGCCCAAATCCTTGCGGGTGTAGCCATAAATGGTGCGCCCGCCCTCCGGCCAGGTGATCTGTGTGATTGCGCCCGGCGCGTGCCCGCCCTTATCGTCGTACTGCATCAGCAGCGGCGCTTCGCCCAGGCCGGATTCCGTTTGGAGAAACATGCTCGTGAGCAGCCGTTTGGCAAATTCGCCCGGCGTTTTTTCTGTGCCGTCGGCATAGTTCACCACATCGTAATTGAGAAAGGCTTCGCTGATAAGCAGCGGCTGCCCGTCCGCGCCCAATCGGTTGCTGTAGGAGGCGACGGACTGCAAGTATCTGGTTTGGTATCGGCTTTGGAACGCATCCGGCTCGTTGTTCGGCGTTTCCTTGTTCGGGTCCAGGTATTCTTTCTGCGTTTGGTTGAAGCGCTTTTCGCCATAGCGGAACAGAGCGAAAAAACCAATATCGTTTTCGATTTTCGCAAGGTACATAGCCTTGGTGTAGTTTGAGCCGCCCACCTCTTGCAGCACGGAGTCATAGCCAAAGTGCACCCAGTCGCCCCATTTGTTGCGCGATTCCCATAACGCCCAGCCCACCGTTTTCTGTTGTCCGTTTTGTTCGATGGAGGGAATCTCCACGCCGTCATACGCCACGCAGAAGACCCGAGCGTTGTCGTGCGCGCCGTAAGTATCCGTGGAGCCGTCGCGGTTCTGAATCCGCCAGGTTTCGTATTGCGGATAGTAGGAAATGCGCGAAAAATCGTAGGCTTCGTTTTCAAAATGCAATCCGCCGTCCAGAATGTCGTAGCCGCCTGCCGCGCTGGCGCTGAGCGCAAGCGACTGGTTTGAGGCCGCGTCTTCGATCGCAAAACCGCCGGCCGTTTGCGCGATTTGCGCGTTTGCGGAAACAAAAACGCCCTTTTGCAGCAGCGTGTTCCGCAGTGTTTTCGTGATTGGCCCGGCGGCTGGCGCCGTGCCCGCAGGCAGCGCGCCCAAAGGGAACGGCCGCTGCGTAAAATATAGCTTTTGCGGGCTTGCGCCGCCCTGCGAAATATAATATTGCCGCTGCTCCGGCTGATCAAAATTGCTTGCTTCCGCGGTGATGGCCGGCACGGAAAGCGTCCAGCCCAGGCCCAGCACACCGGTGGGCAAGGTTTCGTTGCTGATATTGGCCGTGCGCAGCGCAAGAGCGCTGGAATAGCTCGCCGACACCAGCACAGTCCAGTTGTTGCGGCCGGTCAGCTGCGCCAGATTCAATTGAAAATCCAGCGAGCCATTTTGCAAATTCACACTGTCGCGCATTTTTCCGTTGCCGTAGCCTTGATACTGAAAGGGGCTGACGCCCGGATAATTGGCCATACTCATGCTCTCCTCTGCGTTTGATGGATGCTCCCCTCAATGTATGCCAAAGGAGGGACAAATATGCGCCGGGTATAATCCGCCGCTGTGGCTCATATCCATAGGGAAGATACCGCAAAAAGAGAGGTTCTGCATGTCCAGTTTTACCTGTAACCTCGACGGCCAGCTTGTGCTTGCGCAGGGCGAGCCTTACTCCGTTATTGATTACCACGCGCACACGCGTTTGCCGGTTGCCCTCAGCGGGGCGTTCGGCAGCGAGCTGCTGCGCTATGATTCCATGGGCCGCCGGCTGATCAAAGAGGCGGAAACTTCCGTGCGTTATCGCAGGGGCGCGGGCAGCCTCACGCAGCCCCTTTGCGAGCAGGTGAACGGCGAAGAGTACCTTTATGTTCTAACGCCGTCGGGGCAAAGCGTTACGCGCTGCGGCAAAGAATATTGCCATGTCTGCCGCGATCACCTGAATTCCGTGCGGGCCGAAGTTTCCTTCAGCGTTTGCGTTACAGCGGTGTATTCCGGCTACGGCAAGAGCAAAATCGCGGGCGGCAAATTGCGCTATGCCTTCGCCAATTATGAGCTGGATCTGGAAACCGGGCTGTATAACGCCTACCGCAGGCTTTACGCCGCAGAACTGCGCCGCTTTATCGCGATTGATCCCAGAATGGAATACAGTTCGCCCTATCTTTATTGCGGCGGCGATCCGTTCAATCTCACCGATCCCACGGGCGCTGTGAGCGCGGGGCTGGTTGTTGGCTGGATTCTGACGTCCCTGTTGCTCGTGGCGGGCGTTGTCCTTACCATTTTCAGCTTGGGCGGCACGAGCGGCGGGGTAGCCACAGCGTTCACAGCCGCCCTTTCCACCCTCAACGCCGGCCAGGTTGCGGGCTACAGCGCGTTGATCGTGTTCGGGATCGGGTTCCTTTCCGGCGCGGCGGATTTGATTCAGTCAGCCGCGAAAGGCGAACACATCACCGCGTGGCAGGCAATAAAAACGCTGCTGGTGGAACCCGCGATTGCCGCGGGCGCAGCTGCGCTGAGCGGCTTGGTCGCCAACGCGCTCTTTGTCGCGGGCACGCGCGCCGTGTTCGCAGTCCTGGGCACAGTTGTAACGGCGGTGGGAACGCAGTTCGCCGCTTCGGTGATTGTCGCGGCGGCGGAAGGCACGCTAAATCAGAAGGCCTTTTGGAAGCAGCTGGGGATCAATATGGCCGTAGCGGCAGCCGAAGGCATTTTGCTTTCCAGTGCGCTGGAAAGCGTTCCGCCGGCGCTCCGTTCGCCGCCAAAGGAATTCCCCAACGGCCCCTTGCAACAGTGGAACGAAGTTTCGCTAGAAATGGATAACCGAATTGTGAGAGAAGTGGAAGGCGCCAAAAAACAGTTCGATTTTTATAAGGCCAATCCCACACCCTCAATCGTGAAGCTGGCAAGAGAGTGGAATGTATACTATGCAAACCAGATCATGGAACAGGATGTAGTCAAGGCCTTTGACCAGTCGCCTTCCGCCGGGCTGGAAGGCGGGGAAGAGCTGGTGCGGATGCACTTCCGGAAAAATCCATCCCTTACATTGAACCTCATTCAAAACTTCGGCGGCGATCCGCGTCAGCTCGCGTTTCGCCTGAAATTGAGCCTTGGGCAGGCGCCAACGCTGTCCCGCCCGCCGAGTGCCGAATTGACGGGAATATTGGCAGCTCCGCTTGCTTAACAAAAAACAGAATGGGGAATCGCTATGGGCATAACCACCAATACTTACGACAACGACGGCGCGCTGATCGCCGAAACAGGCGATGTGCTGCGCCAGTTTCTCTGGCATCCCCATACGCGCCTGCCCATGCAGTTAACAGGCCCCGGGGGAAGTTTCGCGCTTTGCTACGACTCGCTGAACCGGCGGATCGTCAAAACAGCGGAAAACCCGGTGCACTACCGGCGGGGCATATCAAAAGACAACCTGCCGCTTGTGGAGCACTACGGCGGGGAAGAATACATCGTCGTTTTCACGCCCGCCGGGCAGACGGTCACGCGCCGCGAAGGGGTTTACACGCTCGTCGCCCGCGATCATCTCAGCTCCGTGCGCGCGGTGCGCGCAAAAAATGTGTTTATTACCGTGATACATTCGGCCTACGGGAGCTATGTCCTCTCGGGCGGGGTGCTGCGCTACGCCTTTGTGGATTATGAGTTTGACCCGGAAACATCGCTGTACCACGCCTACCAAAGAATGTATTCTCCGCGGGCGCGCCGGTTCATCTCCGTCAACCCGATTTTGTACCACGCAACGCCGTACCCCTATTGCAGGGGCGATCCCTTTAATCGACGCGACATTGACGGGCAGATTTCCAGCGCGGTGGTCAGCGGAATTTTGGGCGCGCTGGTGTTGATTGGCTCTCTGGCAATGATCGCTTTTTCCGCCGGCGCCGCAGCGCCAGCAGTTGTGCCCGCAGACGTTGCCTTGGGGAGCGCGGAAGCCGCTGGGAGCACTGCGGCGGGCGCGGCAGCGGTGGGCGAGGGGGCGGCCGCCGGAGCCGCCGCGGCGGAAGCCGGGGCGGCGGGCGGGGCGGCGGAAGGCCTGGGGAACGCCCTCGTCGCAGCCGCGCACGACATGTTGCTCCAAATGAACATCGGCTCCGCTATGCCGAACACGCTGGGGAGCGCAACCTGGATGGGCGCAAAGCTCGGCTATGCCTCAACCTTGATCCCCAATGCCGGCTCTATGATCGTCAAAGCCGCTCAGGGCGAACACGTCTCCGCCTGGCAGGCCATACGGGAACTGCTGATTGAACCCTTCATCGGGGCCGGCGCGGGCGCTGCCGGCGGGGCGTTCAGCTTTGCGCTGGCGGCAAAATCGGAGCTTGCGGCAACCATCCTGGGGCCCCTGCTGGAAGGCACGCTGAAAAACGTCGCCACAACCGCCGTGCGCGGCGAAATCGGGAACGCCGCCGCCTGGAAAGAGATTGGGATCGACATGGCGGTTTCGCTGGCCGAAAACCTGCTGCTCATGCCAATCTCCATGCAGCTGGATGAACCCAGCATGCAATACCAAAACCAGGCCGAAGCGCAGCCCAGGAACGCGGAGCCACTGCGGCCGGTGGAAGCGCCGCGCGAGCCAAACCCGCAGCCATACCGGCAGGAGGCCGTTGTTCCGGGCAATGTCAGAGGGCAGCAAGAAGAACCCATCGTGTACGCCTCCAGCGATATGCAGCAGGGCATGCTGGCCTCAACCGCGTCTCTGACGCCCGCAGCGTCCCGCAATGTGGATATGCAGGCGCTGGACTGGGAAAATGGCCTGCTCAAACAACCGCACTCATAAAACCGGCGCCCAAAGGGAGCGCCCAACAGCACAAAAGAGAGGCCGCTTTGGCCTCTCTTTCCTATGCGCTCCCCCGAGGGCGCGCTATTTTGCTTCCACTGAAAGCACAAACCCCGCCGGGAAGCGTTCTTCTGTTCGTTGGCCGGCTCACTTGTTCACCACGTCGTCGAGCAGCTCGAAGCAGCGCCGATCGTAGCGGATCAGCCCATCCTGTTTCATATGGCTCAGTTCCGTGCACATGGCGCTGCGATCGACCGAAAGAAAATCCGCCAGTTCCTGCCGCGTGAACTCCACGGTAACTTTGCGGCTGCCCTGCCGCGCCGACTGGATGGTCAGGAAACTCATGAGTTTTTCGCGCGTGGTGCGGCGGCTCAGATATTCAATCTTATAGAGCAGGCGCATTTCTTTTTGCAGCAGCGCGTTGATGAGGTTGCGCAAAAACAGCCCGTGCGCCCCGCAGTTGCCGTCGCAGGGGTTCATGGCCGCCTCGTTAGAAAACACCAGCACAACGGTCTCGGCCCGCACAGAAAGATAAAACGGCAGCACGCCTTCCAATACGCCGATGGCGCCCTCGCTGATAAACTCGCCCGGGCCAAAGCTGCCGATGATGGAACGGTTGCCGCGCCAGTCTTCCTGAACAATCATCAGCCCGCCTTCCACCACCACGCACATAAAAGGCATCTCCAACGAACGGCTCCAAACAATTTGCTGGTGATCAAACCGCAGTTCTCTGGCGCTCAGGCACTTGAGCAGTTTCAGGATACTCGCGTCGTCCATGTCTTCGAACAGCTCCAGCGAGCGCAGGAACGGCAGGTACTTATCCATGAATGTCCCCCTTAAAAACAAAAATTATTGTTGGAAAAACAATTGACAGAACGCCTCCCGCATGGTATACTAGGGGTACGGCGGCAGGGGGTTCAATGCTTTGTCGTTTTGACAACAAAAAATCCTCAGTTGCGCAAAAAAATGTTGAAAGGAGTACGAAGTATGTATCTGCCCTGGATTCGCGACTTCTTGGCGAAGATCTTCGAAGTGATTGCTTCCACCAACAACCTCAGCGAGCAAACGCTGCGTGCGTTCGACGCAATCATAAAGTTCTTCAGCAAGTAAGAGCAAAATGTGTATACCCCAAAAAAACGCCGTCTGTTTTCAGGCGGCGTTTTTGGGTTGCGTAGGGTCAATCAATAAAAATTTGACTCCACCCGGATGTGCGCTTCCAGCCGGGGATCGTCAGCCGCGACAGCGGCAGCCAAAGCTGCCTCGATCTCTTCGCGCTGCCGCGGCGTGTAGGCGATTGGCACAACCAAATCGAACAAAACATTGCTGTGCCGCGTGCCCTTTGTCACGCGAAAATCGTGCAGTGTGCAATCCGGTTCCATCTCCCGCGCGAGCGCCGTCACCCGCTCCCGCAGGGCAAGCGTTTCGGGATCGCGCGCCGAAATGGGATCCATATGGATCACCAGCAGCAGACTGAACGCCGCGCCAAGCTCCTGCTCCGCCCGGTCAATGGTCTCGTGGATCGCGAGCACATCCGATTCGGCGGGCACTTCCGCGTGCACCGAGGCAATGCAGCGCCCCGCGCCATAGTCGTGCACCAGCAGGTCGTGCACGCCGCTCACGCCGTCATAGGTTAACAGCCGCTCCCGCAGCGCTTCCACAAGCGCCGGATCGGGCGCGCGGCCCAGCAGCTGCCCTATGGTTCTGCGCACGATCCCTACGCCGCCCCAGAGGATGAACCCCGCTACCACCAGCCCGGCCAGGCCATCCCAGGGCAGGCGCGGCCAGATGATTCGCAGCAGCGCGCTGCCCAAAACGGCCGCCGTGGCCGCAATGTCGTTGAAACTGTCGCGCATATTGGCACGCAGGATGTCGGAGTCAATCAGGCGGCCAATATATCTGTTGTAGATTCCCATCCAGAGCTTTAGGAGCATGGATCCCGGCAGCACCAAAAACAGCTGCCAGGGCGTCTCCTGCGCCGCCGGGTGCAGAACCGCCGCAACGGCGCTTTTGCCCAGCTCAAACCCTGCCAGCAGCATCAGCACCGCAAGAATAAACGAGGCGACGTATTCCACGCGGCCATGCCCGAAAGGA
Organism: Oscillospiraceae bacterium; assembly: GCA_031256825.1. Taxonomy (GTDB): domain Bacteria; phylum Bacillota; class Clostridia; order Oscillospirales; family Acutalibacteraceae; genus WRMQ01. The sequence goes on from JAIRPV010000025.1 coordinate 40,095, forward strand.
TGTTCCCGGTCGGCGGGTTTGGCTGCCATGCGAAACCCCAGCAGCGTCACCACGCAGCTGCTGCAATCGCCCAGGTTGTTGAACGCATCCGCCGTCACGGCCACGCTGCCGGAAAGCCATCCCACGGCCAGCTTTGCGCCGAACAGCAGCAGGTTGCAGCAGATGCTCATGCCGCCGGCCAACATGCCGTAGCGGCGGCGCACCTGCGGCTCGGCAGGGGTGTCGTGATCTTTGATCAAGTGCCGAATCAAAAATTTGGTCATAGCCAACCCCCCCGCCGCAAAAAACCCGTTCTGAACTCTGCCTCTGTCGTGGCAATACGCCACAGAAAATCACTTTGCAAAGCCAGCCCTCGCCACGGGATTTTGTGCTCATTTGTCTCGCTTTCAGCGGCAAGTTACGAGATTCCGAAATTCCGGAATACTGGATTTTGGCTCTGTAAAGGGGTCAAAAAACGGTTCGCCATTCCGAAATTTCGAACTATCGTAAAAAGCGCTGCGGAAGATTTTTTCTGCCTCTGCCTCTGTCGTGGCAATACGCCACAGAAAATCACTTCGCAAAGCCAGCCCTCGCCACATGTGATACGCCTATTATAACATACTTTTCCAAAAAAGTCCACTATTTTTTCAGGGGATTTCGCGGAGCGCGCCAGCGAAAAAAACTCTTGCATTTCGCCCGAATATATGTTACAATACAAGGCAAGAAGAGAATGGATGCTCATTGTCTTCATGTTGAGAATTGCATGCCTGTGCCGTTCAACAGAGGAGGTTTCCATGTTAAAGTACAAACGCGCACTGCTGAAACTCAGCGGCGAGGTGCTGGCGGGCCAACAGGGCGCGGGGATTGATTTTGCGCTGGCGGAAGAGATTTGCGCGGCGATTGCCGGGTGCGTGCGCGAAGGCGCGCAGCTGGGGATTGTCATTGGCGGAGGTAATTTTTGGCGCGGGCGCAGCAGCGGCAAGATGGACGCTGTGCGGGCCGACCAGATGGGCATGCTGGCCACGATGATGAACGCCCTGGCGTTGGCCGATACGTTTGCGCAGCTGGGCCAGCCGGCGCTTGTGCAGGCGGCGCATGTGATGCCGCAGTTTGCCGGATGCATCAATAAGCAAGAGGCGGTTGCCGCGCTGGAAAGCGCAAGCGTGGTGATCTTTGGCGGGGGAACGGGTAACCCCTTTTTTACAACGGATTCCACGGCGGCGCTGCGCGCGGCGGAAATTGAGGCCGAAGTGGTGCTCAAGGCCACGAATGTGGATGGCGTTTATGACAGAGACCCGAAGAAATATATCGACGCTGTGAAGTATGACGCCTTGTCGCACGACGACATTCTGGCCAAACGGCTCAACGTGATGGATGCGACCGCTGCGGCGCTTTGCCGCGACAAACACATTCCCATGCTGGTGTTTAACCTCAGCGATCCGGCGAATATTCTGCGGGCGCTGCGGGGCGAAAATATTGGGACTTTGGTGGCGGAAAACGGAGACGAGCGAGTGATCGGGGAGGCAAACAACGCCCCCTCGGGAGTGTAAAAATAAAGAATCAGCATTGGAGGAATGATCTATGGACGAATATTTGCAACCCGCGAAAGAGAAGATGGAAAAGGCCGTGGCCGCGCTCAAGCATGAGTACGCGTCGATCCGCGCGGGCCGCGCCAACCCTGCCGTGCTCGACAAAATCCGCGTGGATTACTACGGAACGCCCACGCCAATCAACCAGATGGCCGCCGTTTCGGTTGCGGAGGCCCGTGTGCTGACCATTCAGCCCTGGGACGCGAGCACGGTGCGCGCGATCGAAAAAGCGATCCAGAACAGCGAGGTGGGGATCAACCCACAGAGCGACGGGCGCGTCATCCGCCTGATTTTTCCGCAGCTGACCGAGGAGCACCGCAAGCAGATTGCCAAAGACATCAAGCACATGGCGGAGGAGGCGAAGGTGAGCCTGCGCCACACCCGCCGGGAGGTGATTGAGCACCTGAAGAAGCTGGAGAAGGCCTCGGAACTGACGGAAGATGATCTGAAGGACGAAGAGAAAGACTTGCAGGAGATGACCGAAAAATACAGCAAAGAGATCGACAAATTGGCGGCGGCCAAACATGACGAGGTCATGGAGGTATAGGGATACGAAAAGCGTTGCCGGGGAGCGCCCTGAACGCGGCAGCCCTGGTGAATGCGCGCCCGGCGCAGCGGGAACGTTATGATCTGGTGGAGTGTGTATGGTGAAGCATATTATTTTGTGGGATTTCCCGGAAGGGCTTCCCCACGGGGAACAGGCTCGGCGCGGCGCGTTGATCAAGGCGGCCTTGGAGGGCCTGGTTGGCGTTATCCCGGGGTTGCTGCGGCTGCGCGTATCCACAGAACTGCTGGGCAGCAGCAACGCGCAGCTGGTTTTGGAAAGTGAATTCGAGTCGCCGCAGGCTCTTGCGGACTACACGGTGCATCCGGCGCACCAAAAGGCTGCCGCGGAACTTGTTCGGCCGAATGTTTGCAACCGGCGCTGCGCCGATTTTGAAGTTTAGGCGGAGGGACGCTATGCCCGGTCTTATGGTGCATCTGATGACGGCGCGGGCGCTTTGGCCGGAAGGCCCGGCGGTGTTTTATCTGGGCAGCATAGCGCCCGACGCGGTGCGCGGCTGGCGCGAAAAAGATGCGACGCATTTTCGCGATTTGGAAGACAGAAGCGAAGCGCTGGCTTCGCTCGCTCGGCAAATGCAATCTGAACTTTCTTTCCCGTTCCTTTCAACCTGCCTACTGCCTCCTGATCCCTGCCTCCTCTACGGCGAGGGCGTATTGCTGCATTTGTTCACAGACTGGAAGTGGGATTTGTCGTATCTGCGCGCCTACCGGCGGCAAAAGGGCGAAGGATGGTTCCTGCCCTACCGCGAGGAGCTGAACCGCGCGGGCAGCTGGGCGTTTCATCACAGCGACTGGGCAAAGCCGCTCTGGCAGGCCATGCAAAGCGTGGAGGAATTCGGCGCAACGCCGGGGGCCACTGCGGAAGAAGTGCGGGCGCTGGCGCAGCGGAATTATCTTTGGCATTGCGAGCATCGCCTGGAAGCTTCGGCGGTGTTTCCGCCGGAAACGCTGGAACAATTTGCGCGGCAAACCGCGCGGGAATATGAGGATTGGAGGAAGCGGATTGGGTGAAGCAAAGCCGGTTCCAAGGCACATTGGCATTATTATGGACGGCAACGGACGCTGGGCCAAGCGGCGCGGGCTGCCGCGCACCTTTGGCCACAGGGCGGGGGTTGAGGCGTTCGAGCGCATTTGCGATTATGCCGTTACGCTGGGCGTGGAATGCCTGACGTTCTATGCGTTTTCCACGGAAAACTGGCGGCGGCCGCCCGAAGAGGTGCAGGCAATCATGGAACTGTTCCGGCGGCAGCTGGACGAGATGGAGCGGCGAAAAGAAGAAAATGAACGGAAGGGATTCCGCATACAATATATTGGCGCGCTGGATGAGGGCGGGCCGGTGCCGCAGGATGTTCTGCGGAAAATCAGGCAGATGGAGGCGGAGACCTCCGCGAAAACCCGCATGGTGGTCAACATTGCGGTGAATTACGGCGGGCAGCAGGAAATTTTGGCCGCGGCGCGGCGGCTGGCCCGGCGCTGCCTGGACGGGGAGCTGGAGCCGGAGGCGCTGACCGAAGAAGATTTGGCCGGGGGGCTTTATACGGCGGGGCTGCCGGCGCCCGATCTTATCATTCGGCCCAGCGGCGAACTGCGGCTTTCGAATTTTTTGCTGTGGCAAAGCGCTTACGCGGAGCTTTGGTTTTCGGATATCCTCTGGCCGGATTTTCAGCCTGCGGATCTGGATGCGGCGATTGCGGACTATGGCAGGCGGCAAAGAAGGTTTGGGGATATTCTATAATTTCACATAGAAATGATGTGACGGCATGAAAGTACGTATCATAACCGGGCTTGTTTGCGCAGTGGTCGCGATAGCGGCGCTGGTGTTCATTACCACGCCGCTCATGGGGATCCTGTGCGTTCTCATGACGACGATGGCCTGCTACGAAATCTGTCATGTGGCGGGCGTCAGGAACAAGGGCATGATTGGCGTTGCCATGGTGGCGGCGGCGGCGCTGCCGCCTTTGGTGGAGTACGACGTATTTGGGCGGCTGGGCGTTTCTGTGCTGCTGCCGATTTTGGCGTATGTTTTTTTGCAGGTTGTGCTGATGCTGGCGGACTTCAAGGAATCGAAGTTCAGCGACGTGCTGTTTGTGCTGCTGGCTTCGCTTGCGGTGCCGTCGGCGAGCTCCGCCGTGCTGCTGGTTCGCAATATTATCCGCGACATGGACGTTGGCGTGTTCGAGAAAAATCTGATCATCTACTTTTTGTTCTTTACGTTCTGCTGCGCGTGGTTCACCGATACCTTCGCTTATTTTGTGGGGATGAAATTTGGCAAGCACAAACTTTGCCCCCATGTTAGCCCGAAAAAGACCGTTGAGGGCGCCGCGGGCGGCATTTTGCTGACCGCTTTGGCGAACGTTGGGTTCGCGGCCCTGTTTAACCTGCTGTTTTTGGAACACCACCGCATCCAACTGCTGACGGTCGGGCTGATGTCGATCCCCATTTGCATTGCTTCCATCTTTGGCGATTTGGCGGCCTCCACGCTCAAGCGCAACTTTAACGCGAAAGATTTTGGCAGGCTGTTCCCCGGCCATGGCGGGGTGATGGACCGGCTGGACTCGCTTTCTTACGTTGCCCCGATGATGTTTGCGCTGCTGCAATTGCAGTACCATTTTGGCTGGGCGCTGTTTTCCAGGGTGATATAATGGGGAAAAGCATTGCGGTTTTAGGCTCGACAGGCTCCATCGGCACGCAGGCGCTGGAAGTAATTGCGGCGCTGGGCTGGCGCGTGAGCGCGCTGACGGCGCGGCGCAGCGCCGCTTTGTTGGAAGAACAGGCCCGGCGCTTTCGGCCGAAGATGGCCGCCCTGGCGGACGAAGCCGCCGCGCGGGCGCTCAAACAGAGCCTGCGCGACACGGATATCAGAGTGCTTGCGGGCGAAAGCGGCGTAGCCGAATGCGCGGCGGCGCAGTGCGACATCGCCCTAAACGGGATCGTTGGCGTGGCGGGGCTGCGGCCCAGCGTTGCGGCGCTGGAAGCCGGGCATGCGCTGGCGCTGGCAAACAAAGAAAGCCTCGTGGCGGGCGGCGCGTTCATCACAAGGCTTGCGCGCGAAAAAAACCTGCCGATTTTGCCTGTGGACAGCGAGCACTCGGCTGTTTTTCAATGCTTGCAGGGGCTGCGGAGCAAAACGGAGCTGCGGCGCGTTATTTTAACGGCCTCGGGCGGGGCGTTTTATGGGAAGAGCAGGGAAGCGCTGCGGCACGCGACGGCGGCCGACGCGCTGCGGCACCCCAACTGGAGCATGGGCGCAAAAATCACGGTGGACAGCGCGACCATGTTCAATAAAGGCCTGGAGATCATGGAAGCCGCCTGGCTGTTTGGGCTGCCGGCGGAGCGCGTTGACGTGTGGATCCACCGGCAGAGCGTTGTGCATTCGCTCATCGAATGCGCCGACGGCGCGGTTTTGGCGCAATTTGGCGCGCCCGACATGCGTTTGCCCATTCAGTACGCGCTGACATGGCCCGAGCGGCGGGCCTGCCCCGGCAAACGGCTAAATTTGGCCGATTGGGGAACACTGACCTTTGAGCCGCCGGACGACGCGACGTTCCCCGCCATGCGGCTTTGCCGGGAAGCATACCAAATGGGCGGGCTGGCCGGGGCGGTGCTCAACGGTGCCAACGAGGCCGCGAACGCGTTATTCCGGGCGGGGAAAATTGGCTTTTTAGAAATTGCCGCGTTGGTGGAAGCGGCGCTGCGCGGGGTTCCGCATGGCTCGGCGGAGTCGCTGGACGATGTTTTTCAGGCGGATCAATATGCGAGGGAGCGGGTGCATGCCCTTCAGAAAGGAACAGTATGAGCACATTGGCATTCAGCGCGGGCGCGGTTTGGGGCAAGGTCTGGCCTATTTTGTTGGCTATTGTCTATTTTGGATTCCTGATTTTGTCGCACGAAATCGGACACTTCACAGCGGCAAAATCTTTTAAGGTGAAAGTGAACGAATTCAGCATGGGCATGGGGCCGCGCATTTTTAAGAAGAAGAAGGGCGAGACCACTTACAGCGTGAAGGCGCTGCCGTTTGGCGGCTCTGTGCTGATGGAGGGGGAAGACGACGAAAGCGCCGACCCGCGCGCCTTTGGGAAGCAGAAGGCATGGAAGCGCCTGATCATTTTGCTGGCCGGGGCGTTCATGAACCTTGTGTGCGGCATGATCATCATGGCTGTGATTGTGGGGATGGATCCGAAGACGATGGTGCCGCAGGTGGCGCAGTTTGGCCAGGAGCCTATCACCAGCGCGCAGGGGCTGGAAGTTGGCGACGTGCTCTATAAAATCAACGGCAGGCGCGTGCGCACCTGGATGGATTTGAATTTTCTTCTCAACCGCAGCAAGACCGGCCTGGTGGATCTGGTGGTAAAGCGGCAGGGCAAGACGCTGGGGTTGGGGGAAATTCAGTTTAAGCAGGGCGAAACCGCCGACGGCGTAAAATATTATGGCTGCGATTTCACGCTTTACGGCGTGGAGAAAGGGGAGCGGAGCCTGGGGCTGTTCCTGAAAGAGACGGTGGGCGAAAGCATCAGCGTGGCGCGCATGGTATACCTGAGCCTGTTCGACATGGTAACGGGCAAGTTTAAGCTGCGCGAGATATCGGGGCCAATTGGCGTGGTGACCATGCTCTCTAACGGCGCGCAGCAGGCGCAGGAACAGGCGACTTCGGGCAACAAGGCGCAGGCGCTGTTTGCGCTGATGGATTTGCTGCTGCTGTTCGGCATGATTTCGATCAATATTGGCATTATGAACTTGCTGCCGCTGCCGGCGCTGGATGGGGGGCGGATTTTCTTCACGCTGGTGGAGATGATTTTCCGCAAGCCCGTTCCGAAGAAGTTCGAGAGCTATGTGCACGCCGCCGGTTTTGCGCTGCTGATGCTGTTCATGGCGGTGGTTTCGTTCTCAGATATTTGGGCGCTGATCAAAGGGCACCGATAGAAGGGGGCGGGAGCGAGTGCGGCGCAAAATCAGCAAAGCTGTTGCCATTGGCGGGCTGGTGATTGGCGGGGGCGCGCCGGTGCGGGTGCAGAGCATGCTCAGCCGCCCCGCGCACGACATTGCCGCCAATTTGGCGCAGGCGAGGGAACTGGAGGGCGCGGGCTGCGAGATCATTCGCGCGGCTGTGCCGGACAAAGAAAGCGTGGCGCTCATTGCCGCGCTGAAAGCGCATTGCGGCATGCCGGTTGTGGCGGACATTCACTTTGATTACCGGCTGGCGCTGGAAAGCCTGGCCGCCGGGGCGGACAAAATCCGGATCAATCCCGGGAATATTGGCGCGCGGGAGCGCGTTAAGGCTGTGGCGGACGCGTGCCGGGAAAGGGGAGCGCCCATTCGCATTGGGGTGAACGCCGGTTCGCTGGAACCGGATCTTTTAGAAAAACACGGCGCGCCCACGCCGGAGGCTATGGCGGAAAGCGCGCTGCGCCACGCGCGGCTGCTGGAGGATTGCGATTTTAGTGATATTGTGATTTCGCTGAAATCTTCGAATGTGGAGCGAACGGTGCAGGCGTATACGCTGTTGGCGCAGCAGTGCGATTATCCGCTGCATGTGGGCGTGACCGAGGCGGGCACGGCGCGCATGGGGCTTGTGAAATCGGCGGCGGGCATCGGCGCGCTGCTGCTGGGCGGGATTGGCGACACCATACGCGTTTCGCTGACGGCGGAACCAGCTGAAGAGGTGCGCGCGGGGCTGGATATTTTGCAAGCGGTTGGCCTGGGGCGGGGGAGACCCAACCTGATCTCGTGCCCCACCTGCGGGCGGACAAAAATTGATTTGCCCGCGCTGGCGGCCGCTGTGGAAGAACGGCTGGCGGGCTGCCGAAAGGAAATCACCGTGGCGGTGATGGGCTGCGCGGTCAACGGGCCGGGCGAAGCCCGCGAAGCCGACGTTGGCCTGGCCGGCGGCGACGGATGCGCGCTGCTGTTTTGCCGGGGCGAAATTTTGCGCAAGGTGGCGGAAAGCGAGGCCATCGAAGCGCTGATGGCAGAAATTGAGCGGCTGTAGACTGGGTTGCCGGATGTTCTCCGGCTTCTGTTTTTGCATCACACAATAACAACGCGGAAAGGGTATCTATGGCATTCATTCCCCTCTGGATGTTTTTTGGCGACTGCCTGCCGGGCGTTGAGTTCCCGGCGCAGACACAGGGGCTGCTGGTGCGGCCCGCGATTGACCTGCAAAAGCGCACGCTGCACATGGAACTGCGCGCGGGAGGCTGGACGGATCCGCAGGGATTGGAGGCGCTTTGCCGCAATGTGGCGCAGGCCACCCGCTGCACGGTGACATACGACCTGCAACAGGAGCCGCCGCAGGACGCGGAAGTTCCCGACGAAGCCGGGCGGCGGGAAAGCGAACCGCCGCAGGACGAGCCCGCGCCGGAGATGGCGGCGGAACCCCTGGAGCTGCCGTTTGCCTGGAAGGGCGGCAAGACAATATATGGCAGCGAACTGCTGCACGAAATCAGGCCCGTACCGATGGCGGAGCTTTCGCCAACGGCGGGTCTGGTGACGGTTGTTGGCGAACTGTTTGGCCTAAAAGAGAACAAGACCAAAGACGGCGCGCGCAAAATCCTCAATTTTAACCTCACGGATTACACCGATTCCATCCCATGCAAGCTCTTTGAGAAGGCCGAGCGCTGCGACGGGCTGGGGCTCAGGGAGGGCGCTTGCGTGTGCATACGGGGGGAATACCTATTCGATCAATACGCAAAGGGGTTTTGCCTGAAGCCAAAGACCATCCAGCAGGCGCGGCATGTGATTCCGGAAGACACGGCGGCGGTGAAGCGCGTGGAGCTGCATTTGCACACGAATATGTCGGAGCAGGATGCGCTCACGGATGTGAAGAAGCTTGCGGCGCGGGCGGCGGCCTGGGGGCATCCCGCCATGGCTGTGACCGATCATGGCAGCGTGCAGGCGTTCCCGGCGGCGATGGAAGCGGGCAAGGCGCAAAAACTGAAGATCATCTATGGCATGGAAGCCTATTATGTGGACGACGCCGTGCCCGCCGTGCTGGGCTGCCCCGCGGAGGGGTATCCCTTCGGGCGCGACATTGTGGTGTTCGATATTGAAACCACGGGGCTGAGCGCCGGGCGCGACCGGGTGATCGAAATCGGCGCGGTGAAGATTGTTGACGGCGAAATTGTTGGGGAATTCCAGACGTTTGTTGACCCTGAACGGGCGCTGCCGCCGCATATCACGAAACTGACGCGCATTACGCCGGACATGCTCGACGGAGCGCCGGAGGAATGGGCGGCGGCGCAGGCTTTTGCGGCGTTTTGCGAAGGCGCGTATCTTGCCGCGCACAACGCGAAGTTCGACATGGGATTCCTGAAGGCGCTCTATGCCCGGCGCGGGCGGCGTTTTGATCCGCCGTGTGCGGACACGCTGGTGCTGGCGCAGCAGCTGCTGCCGGAGTTAAAGAATTACCGGCTGGAGACGCTGGTGGAGCACTTTCACCTGGGCCGGTTTGGCCACCACCGCGCGGACGACGACGCGCGCGTGACGGCGAAGGCGCTGCTGGAGCTGATGCAGCTGGCGCAGAAAACGCGGCCGGAATGCGGGACGGATCTTGCCTGGTTTAACCGCCTGCGGCTGGAGCCGAAGAAGCAGCACGCCTACCATATGATTTTGCTGGCGAAAAACCTGAAGGGCCTGAAGAACCTGTATCAGCTGGTGTCCAGCTCGCATGTGTCGCATTATCACCGGCAGCCGCGCGTGCCAAAAAGCGAACTGATGGCCCGCCGGGAGGGGTTGCTGGTGGGCAGCGCCTGCGAATCGGGGGAACTTTACCGGGCGATTCTTGACGGCAAAAGCGAAGAGAAGCTGCTGGAGATCGCTTCGTTTTACGATTACCTGGAAATTCAGCCGACGGGCAACAACGCTTTTTTATTGCGCCCGCCAAAGCAGGGGGAGCCGCCCCGGCTGCAAAGCGAAGAGGAGCTGCGCGAAATCAATCGGCAGATCATCCGGATTGCGGACGCCACGGGCAAACCCGTGGTTGCCACAGGGGATGTGCACTTTCTTGATCCGAAAGACGCTGTTTATCGGGAAGTTTTGCAGGCGGCGCAGGGCTTTGACGACTACCGGTATCAGCCGCCGCTCTATTTTCGCACAACGCAGGATATGCTGGCCGAGTTCGCCTATCTGGGCGAAGATACGGCCTATGAAGTGGTTGTGAAAAACACCAACGCGATTGCCGATCAAATCGAATCCATTCGGCCATACCCCGACGGCACCTTCGCGCCGAGCATACCTGGTTCCGACGAAGAGCTGCGTGAAATTTGCCTGAGCCGCATGCGGGAGCGCTACGGCGACCCGTTGCCGCAGTATGTTGCCGACCGGCTTGCGCGGGAGCTGGACTCTATCATTAAGAACGGCTTTTCGGTGCTGTATATCATTGCGCAGAAGCTGGTGAAGGATTCCATGGATCACGGCTACTACGTGGGTTCCCGGGGATCGGTTGGCTCTTCTTTTGCGGCCAACGCCGCCGGCATTTCGGAAGTGAACCCCCTGGCCCCGCATTATCTTTGCCGCAGCTGCCGCCACAGCGAGTTTATCCTCGACGGTTCCGTGGGATCCGGCTTTGATCTGCCGCCCAAACGCTGCCCCAACTGCGGCGAGCAGATGCAGCGCGACGGGCACGACATTCCGTTCGAAACATTCCTGGGGTTTGAGGGCAACAAGCAGCCGGATATCGACCTGAACTTTTCCGGGGAATACCAGGAATTTGCCCACGCGAAAACGGTAGAGCTGTTCGGCGAGAGCCATGTGTTTAAGGCGGGGACGATAACCACCCTAGCCGAGAAGACGGCGTTTGGGTATGTGAAAAAATACCTGGAGCGGCGGGGCGAAGAACGCAGCCAGGCCGAAATGGAGCGGCTGGCCAAAGGCTGCGAGGGCGTGAAGCGCTCGACCGGGCAGCATCCGGGCGGTATGGTAGTGATTCCATCCAACATGGAAGCGGAGGACTTTACCCCGGTGCAGTACCCGGCCAACAAGGCCGACAAAGGGAAGACCACGCATTTCGACTTCAATTCGCTGCACGACACCATCTTAAAGCTGGACAATCTGGGCCACGATGTGCCCACCATCTATAAATACCTGGAGCGGTTCACCGGGATCCCGATCGTTCAGGCGGATCTCTGCGATCCCAAGCTTTATGAACTGTTTGCGTCGCCGGCGCCGCTGGGCGTGACCGAAGAAGAGATTGGCTGCCCCACGGGCACGCTTGCCCTGCCGGAGATGGGCACCAACTATGTGCTGGGCATGCTGCTGGACACGAAGCCGAAGCGCTTCAGCGATTTGCTTCAGATTTCCGGCCTGAGCCACGGCACGGATGTTTGGCTGGGCAACGCGCAGGAGCTGATCAAAGAGGGGACTTGCGACATTTCCGAGGTCATCGGCACGCGCGACAGCATCATGGTGTATTTGATGCACAAGGGGCTGGCCCCCGGCATGGCGTTCGAGATCATGGAAATTGTGCGCAAGGGCAAAGCGAAAGAAAAGCTCACGCAAGCGCACATCTCGGCCATGAAAGAACACGGCGTGGAGCAGTGGTATATTGACAGCTGCATGAAGATTAAGTACATGTTCCCCAAGGCGCACGCGGCGGCGTATCTGATTGCCGCCATGCGGCTGGCCTGGTACAAAGTCTATTACCCGGCGGCGTTTTACGCGGCGATTTTGACGGTGCGCGGCGAGGCGCTCGATCTGCGGGCCGTACTCAAAGGCCGGGGAGCGCTCAAGGCGCGCATGCGGGAAATTAAGCTGAAGGGCAAAGAGGCCAGCAAAACGGAACAGGACAGCTACGCCATGCTCCAGGTGGTCAACGAGATGATGGCCCGCGGCGTGGAGGCGCTGCCGGTGGACATTTATCGCTCCGACGCGAAGGTTTATCTGCTGGAGGAAGGGAAAATCCGGCTGCCGTTTTCGGCGCTGGAAGGCTGCGGCGAAACCGCCTCGAAACAGATGGCCGAGGCCCGCCAGGGCGGAAAATACCTTTCGAAAGACGACTTTCAGGCCCGCACAAAAGCGCAGGTGAACGTGATGGAACTGCTGGAAGAACTGGGCGCGTTCCGAGGGATGACGAAAAGCGCGCAGATCAGTTTGTTCGACATCCTGTAGCGCGCCCCCCCTGCCCAGCGGGCGGCGGAGGCGCGAAATGGCACGCGCGGATCCGTTTCTAAAAAAGGGGGAAATGGGCAAAAAATAGCTTGACAAGGCGGGGCAGATGTGGTATTATATTCAGGCGCTGTGCGGAGGGCCGCAGGAA
>JAIRPV010000026.1 GCA_031256825.1 Oscillospiraceae bacterium
TTCCTGCGGCCCTCCGCACAGCGCCTGAATATAATACCACATCTGCCCCGCCTTGTCAAGCTATTTTTTGCCCATTTCCCCCTTTTTTAGAAACGGATCCGCGCGTGCCATTTCGCGCCCCCGCCGCCCGCTGGGCAGGGGGAGCGCTTATGCGATTTTGCGCAGAAAACGTGGCTTTTTCGGCTTAGCTGAGCAGCCGGAGAACAACGGGGAATCTCTATCGAAAGGCCCAGAGCGCGATAAAAAGGAGGAGCAGCGCAGCAAGCGCCCCCGCCGCTGCCATTAATTTCCAGCGCATTGACTTCATGTCCGCCAGCTCCCTGTTTAATTCCAGTACCTGTTTTTTTAAGCCAATGTTGGTGTTGATCAGCTCAATATAGTGCCTGTACTCCTCGTCGTTCAGCTCGAGCGTATGCGTAGTTTCCATACTTTCGTCTCCTTCCGACATCTTTTACTTTATTCTAGCACAGGAATCCAAAAAGTCAACTCTTTTTTACAATTTTCTCGGAAAAATTCCTGCAAAAAAACAGCCGGGACATCCATCGTCCCGGCTGTTTTTGCGCTCACGCCTCATCTTTCTTCACAACCTGCCTACCCTTATACGTGCCGCATTCGGGGCACAGGCGATGTGACAACTTCAGCGCGCCACAGTTGCCGCACTTGTCGATTGCGGGCGCATCCAGCTTCCACACGCTGGAGCGGCGTTTGTCGCGCCGGGCGTGGGAAACGCGCCTCTTTGGTACTGCCATGGGGGTCACTCCGTTCTAGATGTTATAGATATCAATATCGTTAGATGCCTGAATTGGTCAATGATTGCCGCAAAGCGGCCAGCCGGGGATCGCCTTCCGGCAGACAGCCGCAGCTGCCGCCGTTCAGGTTGCTGCCGCAGCGCGGGCAAAGGCCGCGGCAATCGGGGCTGCAAAGCAGCTTGGGCGGCATCGCCAGCACGATATCCTCCCAAATGAGATCGTCCGGCGCAAAGCGATACCCTTTCACCAGAACAAGCTCGTCGCTCTCTTCGCTTTCACGCGATGTTACCAGCGTATGTGCAAACGCCACATTGGCCTGATAGCAAAACGGTTCTGCGCAGCGGTCGCACGTGGCGTTCAATTGCACCCGAACCGTTCCGCTGAGCGTCACAACACCGGCGCGGTTGGCCGCCCGGCCCTGAATCAAAGGCGGCTCGGCAAAGGGCAGCGCATCGTAACGTTCCGGCAGGCGATAACAAAAGTCAAGCGCCTCGCCCGGGTTGTTGAATACAGTCTCGAGTTTTAGCTCCATGCCCGCCTTGCCCCCATCTTGCATACAGCAAAAGATATTATACTCGCATCCGGCGGATTTGTCAACCTTTTTTCAGGCAAAATCCAAAATTTCCTTCGGGAGATCCGCTTTGTCGGCGGAAACGGTGAAGAAAAAGTCCGCTTCCAGCTTTGCAACCTTCGCAAGAAAGGCCGCAAGCGCGCTGTAGTCGCGCCCGCCAATGCGCAGCGTCGCATCCACAAACACATCCGTGATATCGTAATTGCCCGCGCAAAGGCCGCTCAAAAAACCGTAGAACGCATCGTAACCGGAAATGCCGTAATCCACCGTAGCAATCAGCCGCGCCCGCGAGCTGATATCCGTTGTGAGTTTGCGCTTCTGTTCCACGCAAACCACGTTGCCGCTCGACTGTTCCACCGCGGCGTTCACCCGCGCGATCAGCGTTTTGGTCTTGCCGGTGCCTTTGTTGCCAATGATGACCTTTACCATGGTACCCTACCTCCTGTATCAGATCTCAAGATTATAATTCTTGCGCAGCGCCGCCCGCACTTTGTCGTGATCGGGCCCTTGTTTGCCCAGCAGGGCAAACATGAACTTCTTGTAGCTTTCCACGCCATCCTGATCGAAGGGGTTGACGCTAATGAGGTATCCCGAAATTGCGCACGCTTTTTCAAAAAAATAGATCAGCCAGCCAATATGGAACGCGTCGCGCCGCTCCAGTTCCAGCACAAGATTGGGGCAGTTGCCCTTTGAGTGCGCCAGCGCCGTGGCGCGGAAGGCGCAGCGGTTGATCTCGTGCAGCGTTTTGCCTGCAAGATAGTTCAGCCCGTCGCCGTCGCCCGGCTCTTCGTTGACGCAAAGGCCGTTGTTTTGCTCCGTAAAAGTGACCACTGTTTCAAAAAACAGCCGCCTCCCCTGCTGGATATACTGCCCCAGGGAGTGCAGATCGGTGGTAAACGTCACGCTTGCGGGGAACAGCCCGCGCCCGCGCTTGCCTTCGCTTTCGCCGAACAATTGCTTGAACCATTCGCCGAACATGGACATGCCCGGCTCATAGCTGGCGAAAATCTCCATTGATTTGTGCTTGTATTTATAGTAATAGAACCGCAGCGCGGCATAGTCCTGGCAGGCGTTTTTGCCGAAGGCCGCGGCAGGTTTTGCGTAGGCCGCCTGCGCGGCCGCCGCGCCCTGCAGCAGTTCGCCCACAGAAATGCCCGCGCAGGCAATGGGCAGCAGCCCCACGGCGGAAAGCACTGAATACCGCCCGCCCATGTCTGTTGGCACAACAAATGTCTTCCAGTGATTGCGCTTCGCGTTTTCTAACAGCGTGCCCTTGTGGGCGTCTGTTGTGGCGTAAATGCGCCGGTTGACTTCGTCGGGCTGGCCCGAAAACTTTTCTTCCAGCAGCGTTTTAAAATGCCGGAACGCCACGGCGCATTCCAAGGTTTTACCGGATTTTGAGATGACGTTGATATAAAAATCCCGGCCCGCTATCAGACGATCCAGTTCCGCAAAATCGCCTTCGCTCAAGGTGTTGCCGGTAAAATAGATCGCCGGCGTGCCCTTGCGCGTTTCGTTGTAGTACTGCCCCGCCAGCGCCTCCAAAACGGCGCGCGCCCCCAGATAAGATCCGCCGATGCCGATGACCAGCAAAACTTCCGCGTTGGTTCTGATTTCCTCCGCCGCCGCCAAGATACGCCCGTATTCTTCCGCATGCTGGTACTGCGACGGGAACCGCAGCCAGCCCCGCATACCGGCGCCCTTGCCTGTGCCTTCTTCCAGCGACAAATGCGCCGCGCTGGCCTGCGCCGCCACCTGCGCGGCCTCTTTTTCGCTGGGCAGGCCGCTGCCCGCGAATTGTGTCGACAGCGTGAGTGCCATCCAACTTCTCCCCTTCCATCCTCGCGCTTTATCTGAAGTTATATTATACCGCATTCCCGCGCAAAATGCAAGCCCTCTGTTGGAATATTCAAGATTTATTCACATGTAAAGGCGCAGCAGATCCCTCCTGGCATAACCGTCGGCCCGCGCCGCATATACTGCATGGGAGGGATGTGCCATGAACAGTTACCAAAACTTCAGCACCTACAACGGGTTTTTGCTGCCGGGTTCCGGCGGCGGCTTTTACGGCGATAACTTTTTTGTTGACGCGGATGGCTGCGCCTGGGTGCCCTGTTGCTGCGACAGCACGGGCACGACGACCATGCCGCCAATCCCGATAGCCGGGGAACCGGCCGGCCAGACCGGCGCGGCCCAGCCAGAGCAGGGCGCTGAGCCGCTGACCTTTTTGCCCAACCGCGGCGGCACGTTTGTGCAGGTGAACGCGCCCGATGGCATTCTCTGGCATCCCGACAACGCGTTTTCGCTCAGCGGCACGCAATACCAGAAAGGCATGCTGATGGATGCCGACAAAGGGCGCCGTTATGCCTATCAGGGCATGCACAGCGGGCGTGTGCGCCTGCACATTGCCCAGAAAAACAGAACGACCGCCCGGGCGGCTGTCGACGGCGGCGCGCTGCGTTTCATCGACGGCGTTTTCCCCGGCGCGGCGCTGGGTTACGCGATTGGATTGACGGCGGGCGGCAAAGCCGCGGCGGTTACCGTCAAGCGCCAGGGGGCAAGCGTTGGCGGCCGCGCCTTTGCGGAATACCTGAAAGAACCGCAGAGCGCGGAATCCATTGCGCTGGAGGCCGGGCAGACGAAGTGGCTGTTCTTGACCAAAGACGAGGCCGCCGGGCACGCAGGGGTCTGCCGGTTTCGCGCCGTTGAACAACCGGAGACGGCGCTCGGCGCGCAAGAGGGCGAAAATGCGCTCGAAGCCCTGCTGGATTTGGAAATCGCGGGGGAAGTGACGCTGCGCTGCGGCGCGTTCCTTGATTTTGGGATGGTGGATCTGGAAGGATCCATGTTCCCCATGCCTGCGGGGAGCGCCGCAGCGGAGCCGATACGCGCGGGAAAGCCCGAAAACCTGACCGGCATTGCGCGCGAGTTCTGGGAATGGGAAGGCGTGTTTGCCTGGAATCTGGACGACAATGCTTCGGGCAAAAAGCGCGTGCTGAAGGCCACGCGCAGCGCCGTGCCCGTAGAAATCCTGGCGTCGCGGGATTTTTGGCCTGTAACAGAAGCCTATGTTGACCATTTGCTGTTCTGTCCGCCGCTGAGCGCCCCGGAGCCTGTTACGCGCGACGCGGAAGGGCAAGGGCTGCTCTATCACCAAACGTTCGTGCTTTACAACAACGGCGAAACGCCGCGCCGCATCCATTACTATGTGGAATGCCCCGGCGGCGCGGTGACGCTCGCGCTGCCGCAGGCCAACCATCAGGTCACGCGCATGGCGGGCGGCCCGCGGCTGGCGGCTGTGCTCCCGAATATTCCGCCCCACGGCAAGCGCACCATCGAAGCCTATTTTTTGTTTGAGAGCGGCGACCAAATCTTGCAGGAACTGCGGGCGGAAGAGGGCTGACAACACAAAAACCCCCTGGGCCAGGGGGTTTTTTGCCGCCGCGAAATCGGCCGGGGTCAACGCGAAGAACCCCCTGCCAGCGGCAGAGGGCTTTTCGCGCAAGCGCTCATTGCTTCTTTGTGGTTTCCGCCGCCGTGCTCTGCTGCACGCCGCTTTTGGCCGCCTGCGGGAAAGCGAACCCATGCAAAAACCCGCCCAGTTCCAACGAACAAATGTCGCCGCCGACAACGATCCCCTTGTCGATCAGCAGATTCGCCTGCACAACGCCGGGCTTGCCCTCGTAGCCGGGGTAATTTTTCACCTCGTAGGTCCAGCGCTTGACGCGCTTGCCCGCGTATTTGCTCAGATCAAGGTTCTGTGTCTTTTGGATCTCGTTGTACTTCGTATAGGCTTCGTCGAACTGCGCCGGGATAATGACTTCCGACACTTCGATGGGGTCTTCGCCAATCTCCCAGCCGAACTGCGACAAAAACGCCAGCCGATCCTGCGCCGTGGCCGCCGCCAGCCGCAGCGAATCGCTGCCCGAAGCCGCCTTGTGCCCCTGTGTCAGGAACAATAGCGCCACCAGCGCGGCGATCACCACGATGACCAGCGCCGCCAGCTTCAGCTTGGAGGATTTCACCGAATACACAAACATATGTCACACGCCTTTCCGCATAGCATCTGCTTATTTCTATGCGGAACGGGAACCGGGTATACCAAAAACACGGAGGCAACCCGCGCGGCTGTCTCCGTATTTTTTGCCTATGTATTATTCGCCGTCATCCTTTTTAATCCTGAACAGCAACCGAAGAATGCCGCGCAGAGCTTTTGGGCTGCGCACCACAACAACCTTCATGGATTTGGCCTCCTTTCCAACAATAAACACAAAGTGTCAGATTATAGATGTTCGGGCGCGTCTCATGGTGAAACCCCCATATCCGGAGCCTAACACCGCAGCATTTGCACCAGCATCAGCACCGCCAGCATCACCGCGACCGCAAGCAGGATGATCGCCGCGCCCGGCAAGAACAGCGCCAGCAAAAGCCCGACCAGGAACATGGTCAGCAGCGCGCCAAAGCCATAAGGCCCGCAAAATTTGTTGCGCACGCGGCTTTCCTCCCCTCCAAAGATTGTGCTATGCCATCTTATTCGGCGCGCGTGCAATTGGTGCAGATGGCTTGCAGCGCGCGACTGCATGCTTGTTGTTTGGAAGGATGCGGCCGGCAGCCAAATAACATGCGCCGCCAATCAGGCGGCACATATGGCAAAAAAGTGAATATAATAGAAATGCCCACAGTTTTGGACTTGTTCCCTCCCCGATCACTTTCGTATGGAAGAAAGGAATTTCATTCATGGGTATTTTCCGCAAAAAGGGAATCGAGTTTATCGCGGCAGACAAAAGCAGATGTGAATATACGCTCCTTTGCAGCGTCACCGGCCCAACGGGGCCAACGGGGCCAGAGGGCGCGCGCGGGCCGCGCGGCTGCCCCGGGTCAACCGGGCCAATGGGCCCGCAAGGGCCGTTCGGCCCACAAGGCCCCATCGGTTTGCCCGGCCTAAACGGCGCGCAAGGCGCAACGGGCGCAACGGGCGCGCAAGGCCCGGTTGGGCCGCAGGGTTTGCCCGGCCTAAACGGCGCACAAGGCGCAACGGGCGCGACGGGGGCACAAGGCCCGGTTGGGCCGCAGGGTTTGCCCGGCCTAAACGGCGCGCAAGGCGCAACAGGCGCAACTGGCGCACAAGGCCCGGTTGGGCCGCAGGGTTTGCCTGGCCTAAATGGCGCAACAGGCGCAACCGGAGAAATCGGCCCAACCGGCGCGACCGGCGCGATTTCCGCTGCATCGGTCATCACCAGCGCGGTTATGAGTATCGACGCCAACAGCGCCATCAGCGGCCTCGTGGCGCAGTGCCCTCTGGGCATGCAGATTCTGGGCGGAGGTTTTGTCGTCAACAACACGCAGGACGTGATCCTCACCAGCAGCATCCCCGATCTGACACTGAACGGATGGAGCATTTCGGCATATAACACTTCATCCGCACCGCTGCCTGTGCAAAGTTATGCGATGTGTATCCCCGGCGGGCCGGCAACGCCTCCCCCTGTTGTCCCCGCGCCACAGATCACCCCCGCGCCCGAACGTCCGTCTCCGATCAATTCGGCGTGCCCATGATTTCCAATTTTGGCCGCGCAGGCTCTTCCCGGGCCCGCGCGGCCATCTCAAAATTTTCCTGTAAGGTGACAATATGATTTCTCTGCAAGACGAAACGATCCACACCCTTCAAAGCGGCTCTTGGTTGCTGTTTTACTATACCGACTGGTGCCCTCTGTGCCCAAAACTGAAAGAATTGCTGGAGGCTATGGAGCAGACGAAGCCGCCGTTTTCCATCGCTCAAATTGACTTTGAACAGTGCCCGCGCTCTGTGCAGATATACGGCGTTGTGGGCGTGCCCACCGTGCTCGCCCTCAGCAATGGCGCGTTGCTCGAAGCCCTGCCCGGCATGCGGCCCGCAGAACAATACAACGCCCTTGCAGCGCGCCTAGCCGCGCCCGCGTGACCTCCAGACACATCCGGTTTTTTCCATCTTCTCCTCTGGCCCCCCTTCGTTGCCAAAAATCCTCCCTTGCGCCGCCCCTTCGCGTCTGCTATAATGGCCTCACGGCGGGGGAACACCGCGCCGAACAACCGAAGGGAGTGACACAAGTGAATTTCTTCAACATGCTTTCGCAGTTCTGCGGCCAGGGCATCTGCCCTCCTGGTTCTGCCGCGAGCGCCTACACCCAGGCCGCCACAACGGCCGCGAGCGCCTGCACCCAGGCTGCTGGCACCGGCATTGCCGGCGTTACGAACCTGTTCACCATGCTTTGCAGGATGTTTGGGCTGGGCTGCTAGCAACCGCGCGGGATAGGGCGTCGTCCTGTTCCGCGTTACATAGGGCCAAATGCAAAAGCCCCCCGAGGGGGGCTTTTGGGCTTCATGATGGAACCGTTTCGCTTTGCTGCCATGAAGGAGTGCCAGCAAGGTTATTGTCGGCCCAGCCCTCGTTCACCAGCCAGTCCGCGCCATCATAAAACGCTGTTGCAATTTCAGCAACGTCGCCAACATAGCACATATAAAAACTAGCGCTGCCGGTAAAGCTCCTCGGCGGGAGATTGTTGTTATAGGAACCGGGCGACGCGTTTGTCCGTGACGTGCCATACTGAAGGGTCAATTCATTCACATGGTTCGGATCGATATCCTCATTGGAATACGCATTCGGCCCAACATAAGTGTTGCCGCCATCGAATGTTGCGGAAACGCCAATGTGCCGCAATGTGCTGAACCAAATATCCGATGACCTGCTGTTCATGTTTGGGATAGCCAAAAGCACTTTTGAGTTGTATGTCGCAACCACGCGGGAAGAACCGCCACCGCCCGCACCAGCAGCGTTCCCGTCACCGGCTTTTGGAGCAGTGTGTCCCCCACCGCCGCCGAGATAACCGGCGCCGCCGCCGCCGCCCCAGCCACCGGAAGCATCGCTGCCCGTGCTTGTTCCCCCATTTGTTGTGGCGCCATTGCCGTTTACCCCATGCGTCGTTCCGTTGCCGCCACCGCCCGAAAAACCAAAGTTTGAAGTTGTTTGATATTGGCCGTCCATATTATAAATCTCGCCACAGTAGGCCGCGCCATCCCCTGGCCCATTGATAACGCCGCCGCCCCCGCCCTCGTTGGCGTTGTGCCCCGCAAACGTTTTCCCACCATTTTCGGGTCTGCTTCCGCCGCCGCCGCCGCCGGCAAACGCAACCTCCGCCTTGCTCCCGCCTGAAGGCGTAAGGAACATAATGGACATTCCGCCGCCGGAACCGCCCCAGCCAGCGCCACCATGACCACCCCTGTAAACCGTACCATTTAAACGAGCTGGCGAGTTCCCTTTATTAGCATTGCTATTGGCATAATTATTGCCAGTTACGCCGTTTGAGCCAAGCCCAACGTCTACACGATCCCCCACACCGAGGTATACCAGCCCCATCGCGATGCCGCCCGGCCCTCCCGCTCCGCCATAATACCCGCCAAGATCCGGGCCGTTGCCGCCTTTCCCGCCGGTCAAAAAGAACGCGTAATAGCCAGCCCCTCCCGCCGGGATCGTGAAGTTCACCTCGCGCGCGGCGTTGTTGGTCTGAGCCGAATATATATAACTCCACTTTAAATCAGCGGCATTCACTACATAGAATGCCGAGCTATACCACTTTTGGTGATATTTCGCTCCAGAGACCGTCAGCGGCAACGTTGAGGTGAGCAAAATTGCTCCTGCCAGCAATAACCGAACTGCTCTATATAACTTTTTCATAATTGCACTCTCCTAATCAACTTGCGTTACGTCGAACTCAAAGTAGAGCTTCGTTGTCCCCGCAGAGCTGGCGCGCGCAATCACATAACCCACAGGTACATTTGTCGTGTTCGGCGGAAAGCGATAAGTCGGCGTGGTCGTGTTCGTCCCCTGAAGCTCTACCTTCCCGGCAGTTTCCAGGTTGGTTGGGTTTGAAATGGCGGAAGTCACACCAGCAGGCCAACTTCCATCCGATTTTTGGAAATAAATGGTTGGCACCGTTCCGCTGATGGCAGTCGGTGTAATTTTGATATCGCAAGTCACCTCGCTGTCGTTGGAAACCAGCACTTCAAATCGGCGCTGACCCGGGAACGCCCAGTTCCAATCGTTATGAAAATGCACAACTTTCGGGCCTTCCGGCGCCTTATACTGCACGCCAAATTTCGCAATATGTGCAGTAGCCGACCCCGATCCGCTTGCGTAGTACTTCGACATTGCAAACGGCGTGGTCAGCAAACTTATGACGAGAAGGATCAGGGCTGCTAATGTGACAAAATTAGACAGACCCCCCCCCCGTTGCCAATTTTTGCCATCCATTAGCAAACCCTACCTTTCCCAAAAAACATTTTTTGTCTTACAGATAGTCTACTCCCTTTTTTTGCGTTTGTCAAGAGGGAAATGAAAATTTTTTCCAAAGAAAGTAATATTTACCGATGCGATGAGCATTCACAAAAAAAATAAAAATTTGCTTGCATTTTTTTATGAACTATGCTATAATAAAATAAAGGTAGTGTTATCTGCCAAAATAGAAACAAAGGAGCAAGCCGTATGGATAACATTGACGTCGACAGCATCGTGCAGTTCATTGAGAGTTTGGTGCCCGTTTTCTCCTTTTTCCAAAAGATCGCGGAGTGGATTTCCGACAACCTGTTCGGTAAAATCCCCGGCCTGATCGACTCCACCTCGGGCTTGGTCTCGAAGGTCACCGGCTGGATTGCGACGCTGACCGCAAAGAAATAAGGCAACCAAAAAACGCAGTGCACAATCTCCGCAAGGGCGCGCCCCTGCCGGAGTTGTGTGCTTTGCGTTTTTCAGCAAAAGGAGGCGGGACGAATTCCCCGCCTCCTTTGCTTTCCTGTTTGAACCCATTTCGCCGCTGCGGCATATCATAGAATAGTTATGATTGACTGCGGGGAAGGGGGTTGTGCCTATGGAAGAGGATCGGCAAGCTGCGAATGACGTGCCCGCCGCGCCGTGCCCTTGCGCCGAAAACCCGGCGGATACGAATACTGCTACATATGATTACTCCAATATCCCCGATCTGATCCAATATCGTGTGCCAACCACCACCGATATTCCTGTGCCGCATGCCACCTCTATCCTCCCCTATCGGGATGTGATGGCCCGCGCGCAAAGCGAGCTGTGCTCCGCTCCCATTATCCACCCGGCCGATAACTCGCTCAATGTCACCTTTTTTGACCCCGTCGGCCGCTGCGATGGCGCGCCGCCCGTCAACACGCCCCGCCAGTCGCGCTTTACGGCAGAAGGCTTTAGCACCGGCGCGTTCACAAGCCCCATGCGCTATTACGGCTGCACCATCAACGGGGTGCCAACGTTTGGTTTCTGTCTGGATCATACCAAAGCCACCCCCGTAGGTTCCTACGGCAACGTGGATATGCCACAGGCATTCCCCATCGGCACCAGCCTTTCTGTCATGCTTGCGGTCAGCTACGCTATCTCCGTTGCGCCAACCGATCTTTTGGGCGCCGCCACCGAAGGGCAGGAGATGTTCAATCTGCTGGGCAACGCCTGCACCAACGAAATGAACAGCTACGACGCCTGGGGCGTGGTGCAGGCCGTTGTCTGGTGCTTGCTGGGTCAAGGCGATCCTTCCTCCATCCGGTTCATCAACTGCCCCGATACGCCGCCCGGCACAGGCGGAACCCTTTCGCCCGCCAAGCTGCAATGCCTTTCGGATGCCGTTCAGGTGCTCTACCAGCTCGCGAGCGATTACGGCAACGGGAACCTCAGCTGCGGCGGCGGCCCGGGAACAACAAATTCGGGCAGCGGCGGCGGCTCGGGCGGATGCGCCTGCAACTGCCCGGAAGGGGAAACCGCCGGCGGCCTGCGCATGGGCTGCCAGCTGGGCAAAGTCTTTTATTGCAACACCGATTCGGCCAACAACAGCGGCTCCGATACCTATCTTGTGTTCGTCGGCTGCGCCAATGATCTGCGCGAATTGTGCGGCCGGGTGCTGCTGGGGCCTTTTAAGCTGGATTCTACCAATGCGGGCAATCCAACCATATCGCTTGTGGCTTGCGACGGCTGCACTTCTCCGGATATTGCCCTGACCGATTACTGCGGCTGCAAATTGTCGGATCCGCCCGCCATCGGCGACGAATTCTACATCACGTTCCGGCCGCCCTGCACGCGCTTTTGCTTTGATCTGAAAGCCAGCATGCTCACCACGCGCAACTCCGTCTATTATTTCCGCAAAACAGCCGACGACCGCCCCCAGCCCATCGGCCTGCCAAGGCGGGAAACCGTGCAAAAAGAAACCTCCGTGCATGTCTGCATCGATCTAACGCCCGAAACGCCGCCGCCCCCGCCGCCGGAACCGGAACCCTGGTGGGAACACATCCTCATCAACAACAATAACAACAACAATAACAACGATAATAACGACAACAACAGCAATCTGCTCAACAGCAGCACGCTCAGCAGTTTGGTCAATACGGCGCTCGAAAACCTGATCGGTTCCCTCTTGCTTTCCGGCGGCGCAGCTGCCGTCGGGCCCGCCGCCCCCTTCCCAGGCCCACCGCCAGGCCCGTTCCCCGGGCCGCCGCCATTCCCTGGGCCGTTCCCCGGCGGAATGCCGCCTGCGGGGCCGCCAGATGGCTGCGCATTCCCCGGCGCGCCGATGCCCGGCCCCGGCGGGCTCCCGGTTCCCGGCGGGCTGCTGCCAAAGCCCTGCGCCCCAGCGCCGCCTTATCCTCCGCCTTGTCCGCCGCCCTATATGCCACCGCCCCCGCCGCCCTACATACCGCCCATGCCGCCGCCGGAACCCTGCTTGCCGGATCCCTGCTGCAACACCGTCAATGTGTATCTTCCGCCCGCGCCGCAGCCCGGTTCGCCAATGCCGCCGCAAATTCCGCAGCCGCCCTGGCCCGCTGCCTTTGCCCCGGCGGATTCCATGTTCTTCGGTTCGCCCTGGGTGCAGCCGCCGCCCATGCCCACGCCAACAGCCGCCCCTGTTTTGCTGCTGCCCGAGCGCTCCAGCGCGCCGCATCCCGCATTCCCGCCCCCGCCGCCCAACGAAAACGACGCCGCTTCGCAAGCCGCCTACTATGATTTTTTCCGGGAATGGTATCAGGAATAAAGAAGAAAAACCGCCCGCTCTCGCTGAGGGCAGGCGGCTTTTCTTTCTCCATATCCTTATGCTTATTATAGCGCAGGATTTCTGCTGCTGCAAGTGCTATTTTCTAGAGAAATATTATTCTGAAAATAATTATGCTTGACAGAATAATTATTTGTGGTATACTGTAAATGAGGTGATACTATGAAACCATTTATCAATCGAACAAGCGAGCTTTCTTTCCTGAACGAACAATATGCATCTGCATCGTCGTCGTTTGTTGTGGTCTATGGGCGCAGGCGAGTCGGGAAAACCACCCTAATCAAGGAGTTCATGAAGGACAAGCAGGGTGCATTGTACTTTCTTGCAAGCGAGGAGGTAGAAGCGAAAAGCATGGGTCGTTTTGCGGCGGCACTTGCCGAGTTCACGGGCAGCGATTACCTGAAACGCGCGGCATTCGAAAGTTGGCACGACCTGTTCGACGTGCTATCGCAATACAAACCCGGCGAAAAGAAAATCCTTGTGATCGATGAATTCCCCTACCTGGTGGAGAAAAACGCGGCGTTCCCGTCCATTTTGCAGACCGCATGGGATGAAAAGCTGGGCGGCGGGGATTTTATGTTGATTCTCAGCGGGTCGCTCATTCACATGATGGAAAAATACGCGCTGAACTACAGCAGTCCGCTGTATGGCAGGCGCACCGGCCAAATCAAGCTGCGGCAGATCGATTTTCGCCATTACCATGAATTCTTTCCGCAGTTGTCTTACCACAAACTGGTGGAGTTTTATGCCGTGACTGGCGGGGTGCCAAAATATATTGAACTGTTCGACGGGCATATGGATTTGTTTGCAGAAATTGACCGGTTGATCCTAAATCGCGACAGTCTGTTGTTTGAAGAACCCGTATTCTTGTTGCAGCGGGAAGTGTCCGACATCGGCAGCTATTTTTCGATCATCCAGAGCATTGCGGCGGGCAATCACAAGCCGGGCAAAATTGCAACAGACTTGGGCGTGAAGCAGACCAATCTGCCGAAGTATCTCAAAACGCTGATTGACATGGATATTATCCAGCGCGAGGTACCAATCACGGAAACCAACCCAGAGAAAAGCAAAATGGCACTGTATCAAATCAAAGACAATTTTCTGCGCTTTTGGTTTCGCTTTGTTTATCCGGAAAAATCGCGTTTGGAGCTGGACGATTCTGCTTATGTCCTCGAAAAAATTAAGGCGAATTTCGTGGATAATCACGCTGCGTTCATCTATGAATCCGTTTGCCTGAGCGAGCTGTGGGGCATGGGCGCAGCGTTTCTACCGTTCAACAAAGCGGGGCGCTGGTGGAGCGCAAAAGAGGAAATCGACATCGTGGCTCTGGATACCACCGGCGACAGCATCATTTTTGCAGAGTGTAAATATCACACGCGGCCTGTTGGCGCCGATGTGTTCGATTCGCTGCTGCGCAAAAAAGAGACTGTGCCGTGGAAAAACGGCGCGCGCCGAGAGCAATTTGCACTATTTTCAATTTCCGGATTCACGGAGCAACTGCTTGCCATCGCACAGCAGCGAGATGACTTGCTACTAATTGGCACGAATGGGCCTGTGGCTCATTTGTAATATCCACAGCATACTACAGCGCATATGATTCCGAACAAAAAGCCAAGCTTTCCTCCCGAAAGCTTGGCCTTTTCATTTTGCCGAAAGGAGTCCGCCGCCATGCCGTGCCTGTTAAATTTCCCCTGGGTCAAGCTCCCGCGCGAAACCCTCCCGCCCGGCAAGGGACTAATGGGTACCTGGGCAAAGCTGACGGCGCGGGCAGCCTTTCGCCCCGGGCAGGCCGTGACCGCCTAAGGGTGGCCTGCGAGAAAGCTCCCTCCTCGGTCGCTTCCTAACGCACTGCGGCCATCGCAACGATGTGCCGCTGGCCTCCTGGGTTGGGGGCATTGTCGGCCTGAAGAGCATTTTGGGCATTAGCAACCGGCAGAAAGCGCTGGCAATCATGGACAAGCTTAGTGAGCTGGGCTACATCACCTACTCTCTCGATAAGCAAACAAAAAAACCCAGTTACACCATCAAAGACTGGGTTGTGGAATGTTCCGGCAAAGCCTGCGCGGATGGTGCGGTCTATGCGACAGATGGCTACGGCTTTCTATGTCTTCCGCGAAATATCACGCAGCGACTGGCAGACACGCATTATGTTTTCGAAGAATCAGATGCATGGCTGGATCTCTGGTGCCACACGGTGTGGCACCGCGCTGCTGGTGATTTCCACCGGGCTGGTGCTCATAGTAAAGTCCTGCAAATAAAAGTCAAGCCCCCAACTGAAGAAAGCGCCTGAAAAATCTTACCAACAGAGGGGGAAGAAAAATGCGCATGGCAAAGCCGGGCGGCGAGCCACCCTAGTTTTTACGGATATGGGTTGTGTGCCGCGCGCGGCAACAACCCGGCTTCCATTATGCTTTTTCGTGCGTTGTCAAGGTCGGGGCGTATTTTTTCACTTTGTAATTTGGATGCGAAAAAATCTCTGCGCGTTATGAAATGCTCCAGTGGAGCATTTCTCGCAGCACGCCCTAGCGTGAGGTGTGGACAAATAGCGCAGAGTATGATATAATAGAGGCATGAGAAAAGCAACAATAAATGAGGCTCGCCGCTGCCCAAAATGCGGCAAAGCAGAGCGCCAGGAGAACGCCGGGAAAAAGCGCTCGGGGACGCAACGCTGTTTTTGCAACGATTGCAAAAAATACTACACGTTGGATCCCAAAACACGGGCAATTCCGGAAGAAACCAGGCAAAAAGCCGTCAAAACTTTCTACATGGG
>JAIRPV010000015.1 GCA_031256825.1 Oscillospiraceae bacterium
GCAAAGTCCAAAAGGAGCATCGTCAGACCAATTGCCCTCTTATTATGGCTCGGACAACAAGCGCGAAAACAGCGCGGCTGGCTACTGCGCTGCGACCGCTATTTTATTGTAGCAAAGGAGATATCAAATGAAACGCAAGAAACGCGCTAAAAACATATTGTTCGCGCTGCTGGCCGCTGTGGTTGTCGTTATCGGGGCGTTCGCTCTGATGATGTTTGGCGGCCGCATCATATCCCGCCGCCCCGTCCAATATCAAAAACTGCTGCAATCGCAGCGCGCTTCCTACAGCCAGCTCCTGCCGCTTGGCGTGTTCCCAAAAGACCTTGACCGTGTGAAACAGGTAGAAACGTTCTATTTTGAATATTACAACCCTTGGGACGCTTGTTATCTCATCTATCTGGTCGCCGATTATACCGAAGATTCTTACGCTGCGGAAGCCGCGCGTCTGCGGGCGCTGCCGCTGAAACCGCCGCCCGAGCCGCTGCCTTTCGGCGCAGAGGGCTTTTCGCTGCCCGTTTTGGCGCTGAGCGCAGACCGCTCCTGCGGCTATTGCTACGCGTTGGCCGAGGAATCCAATCGCCGGATTGTCTATGTGCTCATCGAATTCTGCAACTATTTTACAGATATCAAAAAATACCCGAATATTATTCCGTCGGCGCATTTGCCCATCGGGTTCAACGCCCTGCCGGGCAACCCGGAATGGCAGGCATTTGAAAACATGCCTTTGACGGATTCATTGAAAACCCCAACATAACCCCGAGGAGGTGACAGCCCTTGTCCCGCGGCATCAAAATCAAACACCACAAAAACACCCACGCGCTCCAGGCCGTGCGCATCGGCCACTGCGGTATGGTGACGCTGCTCATGCGGCAAGGCATCGGCGCGCCCTGCGTGCCCTGCGTAACCCCCGGCGAGCGCGTGCTGGCCGGGCAGCTCGTGGGCGAAGCGCAAGCCCCCCTGGCCGCCCCGGTGCACGCAAGCGTCTCCGGCACAGTCAAAAAAATCGATACGGTTCGGTTGCCCACCGGCGAAGACGTTCAGGCTGTCGTGGTGGAATCCGACGGCCAGATGGAGTTCTATCCTTTCCAGGCCCCGGCCGTGCATTCCCGGGAAGCGTTTTTGGCCGCAGTGCGGGATTCCGGGCTGGTGGGGCTGGGCGGAGCCGGTTTCCCAACCCACGCGAAGCTGCGCTCCGCCGCAGGCGAAGCAGACATCCTGCTGGTCAACGCCTCCGAGTGCGAACCTTATATCACCACCGATCATCGCGAGGCGCTCGATCGCAGCGCCGATATCATCGCGGGCATCCAACACATCTGCCGCTGGCTCCAAATCCGCGAGGCCGTTATCGGCATCGAAGACAACAAGAGCGACGCGATTTCTCTGCTGAAGGGCCTTTGCTGGCAAAACAATACGCCCGAGCTTCGCTTGCGCACCGGCGTGCTGCCCAGCCGCTATCCGCAGGGCGCGGAAAAGATTTTTATCCATACCTTAACAAAGCGCGTGGTGCCGCTTGGCAAGCTGCCGTCGGCAGTGGGCGCGCTGGTGATGAATGTGGCCAGCGTCTCGTTTTTGGGCCGCTATTTCCGCACGGGCCGCCCGCTGATCTCCCGCACGGTCACTGTTGACGGCGGCGCTGTGCCGCACCCCATGAACGTGCGTGTGCCCATCGGCATTTCTGTCGGAGAATTGCTCAAAGACAAACGCATCGGATTTCATCTGGAACACGCGTCGGATTCCGCGCCCCTTGCCACAAAAATTATCATGGGCGGCCCCATGATGGGCGTGGCCGGGCCCGACTACAGCGCCGTCATCAGCAAGTGCAATAATTCCGTGATTTTGTTCAACTCCAGCGAAGCACGGCTGAAGCCCGAAAGCGCGTGCATCCGCTGCGGGCGCTGCGTTGCCGTTTGCCCCATGCGCCTGCAGCCGCTCAAGCTCGAAAAAGCCTGGCAGGCCCGCAGCGCGCAAGACCTGCGGCAGCTCAACGCCATGGGCTGCATGGAGTGCGGCTGCTGCTCTTATGCCTGCCCCGCCGGGCGCGAACTGGTGCAGCGCATCCGCCTGGGCAAAAAATTCCTGCGTGATCAGCAAACGAAAGGCGGTGCTTAACCTATGGAACAACCCCTGGTCATCGTCAGCACCTCCCCGCATGTCCGCTCGCCGCGCACTACACGGGGCGTTATGCTCGATGTGTGCGCCGCCCTGCTGCCCGCGCTCGCGGCTTCCGTTTGGCATTTCGGCGCGCGCGCGTTTTTGCTTGCTCTGGTTTCCGTCGGCAGCTGCGTTGCCTTCGAGGCGCTGAGCCGCATCGTTATGAAGCGCCCGCAATCGGTTGGCGATTGCTCCGCCATCGTCACCGGCCTGCTTTTGGCCTTCAACCTGCCCCCGGCGCTGCCCCTTTGGATGGTTCCCATCGGGGCGCTGGTGGCAATCGTTATCGTTAAGCAGCTCTTCGGCGGCATTGGCCAAAATTTTGCCAATCCTGCCATTACGGCGCGCATCGTGCTGCTGCTGAGCTTCCCCGCCGCCATGACCGGATGGAGCGCACCCTGCGGTGTTGACGCGATCGCCTCCGCCACGCCGCTGAAAGTCCTCGGCGAAGTGCTTGCCAGCCGCCCATCCGATTTCAGCCCCGGCGATTTCCCCTCGCTTCTGCAAATGCTTTTGGGCCAGCGCGGCGGCTCATTGGGCGAAACATGCGCCGCGGCGCTGCTGCTGGGCGGCCTGTATCTGTGCATCCGCAAGGTCATCACCCCGCTCATTCCTCTGTGCTATATTGGCGTTGTCGCTCTGTGCTCTTTCTTTTATACCGGCTCGCCGGTTTTGATGCTCTACGAGCTGCTGGGCGGCGGGTTGCTGCTGGGCGCGGTTTTTATGGCTACGGATTACAGCACCTCCCCGGTCACGCGCTGGGGCAAGGTCATCTTTGCCGTGGGCTGCGGCCTGCTCACTTGCCTGATCCGTTTCTTCGGCAATATGCCGGAGGGCGTGAGCTTTGCGATCTTGCTGATGAACCTGCTGTCGCCGCATATCGAGAATCTGACGGCGCCCAAGGCCTTCGGAAAGGAGAAACGCCATGCCAAAGCTTAGTCTGAAAGAAATTTTGATTCCCACCGCCGCGCTGTTGGCCATCTGCGTGGTCATCACCGGGGCGCTGGCGGGTGTGAACGCAGTCACCAAAGAGCCTATTGCGCAAAACGCTCAGCAGGAAGCCGACGCGGCCAAGCGGGAACTGTTCCCTGAAGCGCAGGAGTTTGTTGCGGCAGGCGACGGCATTGATATGGCCGTGCGCAGCGCCGAAGCGGCCCTTGCTGTGGGTTATGTTGTCGAAAGCCAGGCGCAGGGTTACGGCGGGCCCATCAAAATCATGGTTGGTATAACGTCGGAAGGCGTGGTCAAGCAGGTGGTTGTGCTGGATGCTTCCGGCGAAACCCCGGGTCTGGGGCAAAACGTTAAAAATGATGATTTCCTGCACCGGTTCGTCGGTGCAGCGGATTTTGTGACGCTGGGCCACGGCATTTCCGACAGCCTCGCCGGGGCCACCGGCACGGCGGGCAAAACGGTAGACGCCGTTGCCAGCGCAACCTACTCCAGCCAGGGCGTGGTGAACGCCGTAAACGAAGCGCTGGAGCGCTACCAAACGATGGGGAGGGAACAGCCATGAAAAAAGAAAAAGAAAAGCTTCTCCCTGAACTCACCAAAGGCTTTTTAAAAGAAAACCCCACCCTGCGCCTGGTGCTGGGCACCTGTCCAACATTGGCCATCAGCACCAGCGTCAGCGCGGCGCTGGGCATGGGCGTTTCCGCCACGATTGTTCTGCTTTTTTCAAATGTCGTGATCTCCGCGCTGCGCCGGGTGATCCCCGATAAAGTTCGAATCCCGGCTTATATCACCATTATCGCGGGCCTTGTGACCCTTGTGCAGATGCTCGTAAAGGCCTATGTTCCCGCCATCGACAAAAGCCTTGGCATCTATCTGCCGCTGATCACCGTCAACTGCATTATCCTCGGCCGGGCCGACGGTTACGCCAATCGGCATTCCGTGGCCGCTTCCGCTTTCGACGCCATTGGCATGGGCTGCGGCTTTACGGCGGCGCTGTTCCTTATGGCCGCCGTGCGCGAAGTGCTGGGTGCGGGCGCGTTTGCGGGGATTCCTCTGTTTGGCGGGCGCATGACGCCAATAGCCATTTTAATCCTGCCCCCTGGCGGTTTCTTCGTCTATGGCTGCATGATTGCGCTGGCCAACAAGCTGCAAGGCAGGCCTGCAAAAAAGCAAACCGGCTGCGAAGCTTGCAACGCCAATTCAGGAGACAGGAACCAGGAGGCAGAACCCAGGACCCCAAACGCCTGTCCTAACTCCAATCCTGATCGTTCTTCCCCTAACGCCTATCTCCTCCCTTCTGATCGCTCCCCTAACTCCTGCCCCCTATCTCCTAATCCCTCTTCTGCCTCCTGCCTCCTGCCTCCTGCCTCCTCTGAAAGGGGGTGCGAAGCGTGAAAGAGTGGATTTCTATCTTTTTCGCGGCCATATTAACCGGCAACTTCGTGCTGGCAAAATTTTTGGGCATCTGCCCCTTTTTGGGCGTATCAAAAAAAGTGAACACCGCCGTGGGTATGTCTGTCGCTGTCATTTTTGTTATGGCCCTTGCCACCGCCGTGACTTACCCTGTCAATGTGTTGCTCGAGCGCCGCGATATGGCCTATCTGCAAACCATCGTGTTCATTCTTGTGATCGCCGCCCTCGTGCAGTTCGTTGAAACCGTGCTCAAACGCTTTCTTAAGCCGCTGTATCAGGCTCTGGGCATTTATCTGCCGCTCATCACCACCAACTGCGCGGTGTTGGGCGTGGTGTTGCTCAATGTCCAAAACCGTTATGGCTTCGTCAGTTCCATGGTCAATTCCATCGGCGCGGGCGTGGGCTTTCTGCTGGCCATGGTCATCTTCGCGGGCGTGCGCGATCGCATGGAGCAAAGCAGCATCCCCAAGGCGTTTAATGGGCTGCCAGCCACCCTCGTCGCCGCTTCCATCGTGAGCCTGAGCTTTTTGGGCTTCGGCGGTGTGATTGAAAAAATCTTTGGGTAAGGCGCCATTTTATTTTCAGGAGGATCGTGAGATACTATGACCACCATCTTGTTCCCCGTGGCCGTCGTTGCGGCCATCGGCCTGATTTCCGGCCTGGCGCTTGCCATTGCCGCCATTGTTATGCATGTGCCCATCGATCCCCGCACCGAACAGGTGCTGGAAGCCCTGCCCGGCGCCAACTGCGGGGCGTGCGGGTTCAGCGGTTGCGCGGGCTACGCCGAAGCCGTGGTGAGCGGCGGCGCGCCGTTGAACCAGTGTATTCCCGGCGGCAACGCCACGGCGCAGGCCATCGCGGCGCTCATGGGCGCAACCGCCGCGCCCGTGGCCGAGCGGCGCGCCTTCGTGCGCTGCGGTGGCGATCGCGAAACATGCAAGCAGAGTTTTGCCTACCGGGGCGAACAAACCTGCGCCGCAGCTTCGCTGCTCTATAGCGGCCAAAAGCAATGCAATTATGGCTGCCTGGGCTTTGGCGACTGCGCCGCCCTCTGTCCCCATAACGCGATTTCCCTCGTCAACGGCCTGGCCCGGGTTGATTCCGCGCGCTGCGTCGGGTGCGCGCTGTGCCTGTCGGCCTGCCCCAAGGGCATGATCGTCATGGCCGAAACACGGGGACGCGCGGTGAACCGCTGCTGTTCCGAAGCCCCCGGCGCGCTCGTGCGCCGGCACTGCGCCGCCGGCTGCATTGGCTGCCGCCTTTGCGAAAAAGCCTGCCCCGCCGGCGCCATCAAAATCAACGCCAATCTGGCCCGCGTCGATTCATCCAAATGCACCGGCTGCGGCCTTTGCGTGCAAAAATGCCCCACGAAATGTTTGTCCATGGCATAAAGGAGCCACCATGAACCTGAAATCCCGTCTGCGCGCAGCCGTGCATACCGCGGCGGCGGAGCCTTTCCGTTCCTATCGGCTGTTCCGCAAATATATCTCCGCCTTTCTGTCCATCCTCCTGGCCAGTTTTCTCTTCCTGGGCGCCGGGATGTCCGTGCTTTCCACCGGCTTATGGAACCGGGATAAACTGGCCCTTCTTAGCTCCGCCACGGCGCGCGTGGCCAAAGTGGTCTCCAATTTGTATTCCAACCAGAATGGCGCGCCGCTGAGCAGCTATGGCCTGATGAGCCTGTCGTCGATTCTCAACTCCAACTCCGAAACCCTTGAGGCCGAGTTTTTTCTGTGCAATTCCGCGGGCGTGGTGGTTGCCTGCTGCGAAGAAGTGCACGACAACACCCCGCCCGCCCACATCCGCCGGTGCGGAAAACACAACGGTCTGCGCTTCCCTGCGGTCGCGGCGGCCTTCGCTCTGAGCGCGCCCGACAGCCGGGCGGGCAACCCCGGCCTGATCTTCCCCGAGCGCATGCTGATTGCCACCGATCCGTTTCAGATCGACGGCAAAACGGTGGGTTTTGTTGTGGCCGCGCGCCCGGTGAACAAAGGCCGTTCCGCCGATATCGCCCAATTATTGCTGTATTTCATGGTCTCCTCGCTGGCGGTGTTCGTGATCGCCTTTGCCGCAGTCTATTATATCTCTTACCGTCTTGTGCGGCCGCTGGGCTATATGGTCGTCGCTACAAAAAAATATGCCAAGGGCGACTTTGGCTACCGCGTCCCGATCAGCGAAACCGATGAACTGAGCCAGCTGGCCGAGTCGTTCAACTCCATGGCCATCAGCCTGGCTACGCTCGAAGGTTCCCGCCGCAGTTTTGTGGCAAATGTTTCTCATGAGCTGAAGACCCCCATGACCAGCATCGGCGGCTTTATCGACGGCATGCTCGACGGCACCATCCCTCCGCAGGAACACCAAAAATATCTCGCCCTGGTCAGCGGCGAAGTGAAGCGCCTGTCCCGCCTGGTCACAGGCATGCTCAACCTCAGCCGCATGGAAGCGGGCGAACTGCAACTGCAACGCCGCCGGTTCGACTTAAGCGAGCTGCTCTTCACCACGCTGCTCAGCTTCGAACAGGCCATCAATAAAAAGGGCATAGAGCTGGTCGGTCTCGATTCCCTTGCATCCATCCGCTATTATGGCGACAAAGATATGCTCACCCAGGTCTTCTATAACCTTGTTGATAACGCCGTGAAGTTTACGCCGCCCGGCGAACGCATTGAACTGAGCGTGCGCCGCTCCAAAGAACGGCTCACTATCTCGGTGAAAAACACGGGCGTCGGTATCACAACCGAAAATATCGAGCGCATTTTCGAGCGTTTTTATAAAACCGATCAGTCCCGCAGCTATGACGTCAAGGGTGCTGGCCTGGGCCTGTATCTGGCTAAAACCATCGTCAAAATGCACGGCGGCAAAATTACGGCCGAAAGCGACGGGGCAAGCTATACAAAGATAACCGTAACGCTGCCGGAGGAGCCGTAAGCCTGCGCAAATCTGTCTATCTCTCTAAAAGAGCCAATCTAAATTGGAGTGTGATCCTATGCCCCGCACCATCCTGCGCCAGGTGTTCGCCGCGCCTGAATCGTATTGCGAAACAACAATCGTCGTCTGCGGCTGGGTGCGCTCTCTGCGCGCCTCAAAGGCCGTGGCTTTCCTCAGTCTCTGCGATGGCAGCACCCTGCGCCCTTTGCAGGTGGTGCTCGGCGCATCTCTGCAAAACTATGCCGAAGCCGTTAAGTGGGGCGTGGGATCCGCCGTGCGGGCTGTGGGAACGCTCGTTGAAACCCCCGGCACAGCCCAGCCCTTTGAGCTGCGCGCCACCGAAATCGCTCTGGAAGGCGCCTGCCCTCCGGATTACCCATTGCAAAAAAAGCGCCACAGCATGGAGTTTCTGCGCACCATAGAGCACCTGCGCCCCCGCACCAATACCATTGGGGCCGCCCTGCGGGTGCGCAGCGCCGCCGCTTTCGCTATCCACAGCTTCTTTCAGTCCCGCGGCTTTGTCTGCGCCCATACGCCTATCATCACCACGGCCGACGCGGAAGGCGCGGGCGAAATGTTCCGCGTT
Organism: Oscillospiraceae bacterium; assembly: GCA_031256825.1. Lineage (GTDB taxonomy): Bacteria > Bacillota > Clostridia > Oscillospirales > Acutalibacteraceae > WRMQ01. The sequence continues at coordinate 8,027 of JAIRPV010000015.1, forward strand.
TCCGCAGACGGCGCGGAGGAGTTTTTCGGCAAACCGGCCTATTTAACCGTTTCCGGCCAGTTGCAGGGCGAAGCCATGGCCATGGCCTTTGGCCAAATTTATACCTTCGGGCCAACCTTCCGCGCGGAAAACTCCCATACCCAGCGCCACGCCGCCGAGTTCTGGATGGTCGAGCCTGAAATCGCCTTTGCCGATCTGCGCGACAATATGGCTCTGGCCGAAGACATGATGAAGTTTGTAGTCGGCAGCGTGCTGGCGCAATGCCCTGATGAACTGGATTTTTTCAATCAATTTATGGAGCCGGGTCTGCTTGCGCGACTGCACGCGGTGGTGCAGTCGCAATTCCATTGCGTCACCTATACCAAGGCCGTTGAGCTGCTGCTGCAAAACACCGGGCGGTTCGAATACAAACCCGCCTGGGGCTGCGATTTGCAGACCGAACACGAGCGCTTCCTCACCGAAGAAATTTTTCAGGCGCCCGTTTTTGTCGTCGATTATCCCAAAGAAATCAAAGCGTTCTATATGCGTCTCAACGACGACGGAAAAACCGTGGCCGCCATGGATCTGCTGGTGCCGGGCGTGGGCGAAATGATTGGCGGCAGCCAGCGCGAAGAGCGCCTGGAACTGCTCGAGGCGCGCCTCTCGCAAATGGGCGGCAGCCCCGCGCAATATCAGTGGTACCTCGATTTGCGCCGCTATGGCGGCTGCCGGCATTGCGGCTTCGGCCTGGGGTTTGAGCGCCTGTTGATGTACCTGACCGGTCTGTCGAATATCCGCGACGTCATCCCCTTCCCGCGTACAGCGGGCAGCGCCGATTTCTGATCCGCTTTTCTCCGGCTCTTCTGGATACCCCGCGTCTTTGGCGGCGCTCATAGCAAGCGCAAAAAGCATGGGCATTTTCACCAAAACTTTCAAACATTTTTTAGCGATTACGCCGGGAGTTCCACAAGCTTTTCCGGATAGCAAAAATTTATCTTGATTTTTCGTTTCACAAGGATTATAATGAAGCGTATGGGTAGAACGATTGGCGCTTTGGCGGCCGGGTTGCTCGTCGGCGGGGCAAACTATCTCTTGCTGGCAGCGGGCAGCCGTCGCTTTTTGAGCGGCGCAAAAGGCCGCGGCGGGTGGCTGATGCTCGGCGGCGTTTTGTTGCCCGTGGCCGGGCTGGCGCTGATTTTCTGGCTTTCGCCGGAACAGCTGCTTTGGTTTGGCTGCGCGGCGGCGGGCGCGCTCGTTCTGCTGGCGCTCATTGTGCACTGCAAAAGTTTCATCGCGCATTGAAGAAGGAGGCTTTCCCTTTGGCCAAACAACTGATCCCGCTGGGGCTGGCGCTGGCGCTGGCTGTGGGCGGGTTTGTTTTGCGGCGGCTGGCCGCGCGGCGGCTCGCCGAATCCCCCGCTCCCTCCCGCTGGCTTAAGCCGGGCAAGCGCCTGGCCGGGCTGGCCGGCTTGGGCGGCGCCTGGTGGCTGGTGGTGACGGCGCTTTCCCTCGTGTATTCCGGCGCGGAACATCAGGGCAAAAAGCCACCGCCCGAGGTGATGATCTTCCCAAAGCGCGTGCCGCTGCATTTGTTCGGCTGGAACTACGATCTGAGCAGCTCCGTGCTGATCACCTGGGGCATTATCGCGGCGGTTCTGGTGTTCGCGCTGATCTTCCGCTTTTCCGTCGTCCCCCGTATGAAAGATCAGCCCACCGGCTTGCAGTTGCTGATCGAAACGGCCGTGGAAAATCTCGATCACTATATTGGCACAAAGCTCAGCGGCATGAGCCTTTCGTTCGGAGCCTATATCTTCAGCACAGCCATCTTGCTTGTGGCCAGCGCCCTTGTGGAATTGCTGGGTCTGCGCGCGCCCACAGCGGATATCACCATGACCCTGTCGCTGGCGCTCATTACTTTCTTTTTGATCAACTACTGCGGCTTTCAGCGCAACGGTTTCATCGGCCGCATCCGCAGCCTGGCGGGCGTCAGCAACGCAAAGCTTCCTCCGGACATGCCTTTGGCGCAGCGCCTGCGCACGCGGTTGAAAAACGTGGCGCAGCCCGGCACCATCGGCTTCCCGTTCCGTGTGATTTCCGATTTGGTGGTGCCGTTATCGCTGACCTGCCGGCTGTTCGGCAATATGTTCGGCGGCATGATCATCATCGATCTGCTCTATTGGGCGCTGGATTCCAAGGCCATCGGCATCCCCAGCGTCGTCGGGCTTTATTTCAATATTTTCCATCCACTGATTCAGGCGTTTATTTTCATCACGCTCACGCTTTCCTATATTGAAGAGGCCGTGGGCGAAGAATAAAAATCCGCGTTCACACCATCGTTCCTGTGTAACCGCTATCCCGAATTGAGAAAAGGAGCACCGTTTATGAACCCCTTGATCGCCATTGGAGCCGCCATTTGTATGATCGCCTGCGCGGGGGCCGGGCTGGGCATGGGCCTTGCCACAGGCCGCGCCGCCGAAGCCGTCGCCCGGCAGCCCGAAGCTTCGGGCAAAATCAATTCCATCTTTTTGCTGGGCCTTGCCCTAACAGAATCCACCGCCATTTATGGCCTGCTCACAGCGCTGATTATTTTGTTCGTTACCGGCAAACCCCAATGAGGAGTTAGGAGGCGTGTCGTATGCTGGAAACCCTCAAAGGTCTGGGGTTTCATTCCGAAGATATCCTGCTGCACATGGTCAACGCGGTGATCCTCTTTGCCATCGTGCGGTGGCTGATCTATAAGCCCGTGCGCAAGTTCATGGCCGCGCGCACGCAGCGCATTGCGTCTTCGCTGGAAGAAGCCGCCGAGGCGCACGCCCAGGCCGAATCCCTCAAGGCGGAATACGAAAAGCGCTTCGCTCAGGCGGAAGACGCCGCGCGCACGCGTGCGCTCGAAATCACGGCCGCGGCCAACGAATCCGCCAAGGCCATGACAGAAGCCGCCAAGCGTGAAAGCCTGTTGCTGCTCGACAAAGCCCGCGAGCGCTCAAAAGAAGAGCACAATCGGGCGCTGAGCGGCCTGCAAGACGAACTGGTGGATCTGTCCATCAGCATTGCCGAACAGATCCTCCGCCGCGAAGTCAACCGCGACGATTCCGCGCAGTTGGTAGAAAGCTACCTGACCACCCAAACGGCCATGCGCAACGTGCAAAGCGCAATCGCGAACGTGCAGGCGGGCGCGCAGGAAGCTTCCGCCAAGCCGCCCGTTCCGCTTGACCTGGAAAGCGGGGCCGGCGTATGAAGCAAGCGGTGCTGCGCGCCGCCCAGCCCCTTGAAGCGGCTGCTATGGCGCAGATTCAGGAGCAATTCAAAGATTTTTTGGGTGAAGACGTTTCGTTCGATGTTGTTGTGGAACCGAGCCTGATCGGCGGCTATGTGGCGCTGATCGACGGCAAGCTCTACGATATGAGCGTCGCCGCGCAGCTGGCGGAAATCCGCAAAAGCTACGGCAAAGAGCTTGTGCGCGAAATGACCGGCAGCGCGCCGAAAATGGCGGAGCCAGGCGCTTTTGGCTCCACCCTGCGCGAACACATGAAGGGCTTCGCCTTCCAGCCGAAGGTGGAAGACTATGGCACGGTCAATTCCATCATGGATGACGTCGTGCAAATCTCCGGCCTTGCGGGCAGCCATTATGGCGAACTGCTGGCCTTCGAGGGCGAGCATTACGGTCTGGCGCTCGATCTGCGCGAAGATGGCGTGGGCGCCGTGATGCTCAGCGGCGCGGATGAAATCACCACCGGCAGTTTTGTCCATGGCACAGGGCACGTTGCGGATATCTGCGTGGGCGATACTCTGCTCGGGCGCATCATCAACCCCATCGGGCAGCCCATGGATGGCCGGGAACTCAAGGTGAACGGCTTCCGCCCGGTGGAATGCCCCGCACCCTCCATCATGGATCGCTCGCCGGTGAATCGGCCGCTCGAAACAGGGCTGCTGGCCATCGACAGCATGATCCCCATCGGCCGCGGGCAGCGCGAGCTTATCATAGGCGATCGGCAAACAGGCAAAACCTCCATCGCCTTGGCCGCCATGATCAATCAGCGCGACGAAAACACCTATTGCGTCTATTGCGCCATCGGCCAAAAAGGCTCCACAGTCGCCCAGGTGGCTGATACCCTGCGCAAATCCGGCGCGCTTGAACGGACTGTTATCGTGGCCGCCACGGCGGACGACCGGGCCAGTCTGCAATATCTGGCCCCCTATGCGGGCTGTGCCATCGCGGAAGATTTCATGCACCGGGGCCGCGACGTGCTGATTGTCTATGACGACCTGAGCCGCCACGCGCAGGCTTATCGCTCCATGTCGCTGCTGTTGCGGCGGCCCAGCGGGCGCGAGGCCTACCCCGGCGATGTATTTTATCTCCACAGCCGCCTGCTGGAACGCGCGGCAAAGCTCTGCGACGAAAAAGGCGGCGGCTCCATCACCGCCCTGCCCATTGTTGAAACCATGGCCGGCGACATCTCGGCCTATATCCCCACCAATGTGATTTCCATCACCGATGGGCAAATCTATCTCGAAAGCGAGCTGTTTAACGCGGGCGTGCGCCCGGCGCTGAATGTGGGCCTTTCGGTCAGCCGCGTGGGGCGCTCGGCCCAGCACAAGGCGATGAAAGCCGTCTCCGGTTCCCTGCGGCTCGATTTGGCGCAGTATCGCGACACCGCCATTTTTGCGCAGTTCGGCGCGGATATCGATGAAAATACGCGGCAGCTGCTCGCCCGCGGCGAATGCCTGACCCAGCTGCTCAAGCAGCGGCAGGATGACGTGCTCACGCTCAGCCAGCAAGTGGCCGTGCTCGTGGCGTTTGAAGAAAACCTCTTCGGCGGCATTCCCATCAAGCAAGTCGCCGACGCGCGCTCGGGCCTGCTGGCCTTTCTGACCGAAAATTGCGCGGGCACCATGCATGCCATCGACATTTCCGGCGAGCTGCGCGCCATCGACCGGGAAATGCTGGTGGCCTACGCAAAAAAATATATCGACAGCCGCCATCTCCGGCGCAGCGCGGATCAATGAACGGGGAAGTATCATGCCAAAAGCCAACGAAATCAAGCACCGCATCGGCGCGGTGGAAGAAACACGAAAAATCACCAACGCCATGCAGCTGGTGGCCACTGCCCGGGCAAAAAAGGTCATCCCAAAAATGGAATATAACCGGAATTTCATGACGCAGGTGCAGTCGGTCATGAAAGACCTGCTGCTGTCGCCGCACTTGGCCGATCATCCTTATCTGACATGGAAATCCCATCAGCGGCGCACCTATATCGTCATTTCTGCCGACAAAGGCATGGCCGGCTCCTATAATTCCGCCGTGCTGAATTTTGCTTGGCGCGAAATTTCCGCAAAAGTCCATTGTCGGGAAGACATGCACCTGATTTCCGTCGGCGTCATGGGCGACAGTTTTTTTCGCGCGCGCGGGATTGTCCCCGATCACAGCTTCGGCGGCGCAACGCAGGATCCATCGCTCTATAACGCCCGGCAGCTGGCGCTCGAAATCATGGAGTATTACGACCATAAAGAAACCGATCAGGTGTTTATTATCTTCACGCCATACCAGAACGGCGCGGCGGGGAAACCCACCATCCACAGGCTTTTGCCCATTCGCATCAGCGACTTTACCGACATCGAAGCCGCGGACACCCCCCACGAAATCATGTACCACCCTGCGGAAAAGTGGGTCTTTAACCTGCTCGTGCCGCAGTTCGTGGTGGGCTATATTTTCGGCGCCATGATGCATTCCTACGCCAGCGAACACACCGCCCGCATGACTGCCATGCAAAGCGCCACGCGCAACGCCGACGAAATGCTTGAGCGCCTGCACCTGGATTACAACCTGGCCCGGCAAGCGGCCGTAACGCAGGAAATCGCGGAAATTTCGAGCGCGCTGTTCGTATAGCCGCAGCCAGCCTCGAAATATGCCGGTTTTTCGCACGATTTTCGTTCTTTTTGATGCTTTTCTTGCCCCAAGAAAAAGCATTCCCATATAAACACACAACAGGAGGGATGACAAATGGAATTCATGTCAGTATTTACAGCGGTAAAAGAAAGCCTCGCGGGCGTGGACGCAACAAAGCTCGACCCGGATTTCGCGGTGCAGGTGAATATTATCGGCAGCGGCGCGGGCGCGTTCTATATCGCCAACAAAGGCGGCGCGTTCCAGGTAGAACCCTATGACTACGTCGATCGCGACGGCGCGGTGACTGTCGATAGCGGCGTGCTGCTCCAACTGGCCGCCGGCGAACTGACAGCTGAACAGGCTCTGGCCGAAGGCAAAATCAACTTCCAGGGCAACCCCGCCGCGCTGCTGAGCGTGTTCGCCGCAGCGGCAAAACCCGCTGCCTCGGCCAAGCCAAAAGCGCCCGCAAAACCAAAGGCCAAATCCAAAGCCCCGGCCAAGGCCAAAGCCGCCGCGCCGGAAGCGGCCGCCCCGAAGGCAGAAAAGCCCGCCCCGAAGGCCGCAAAAAAAGCGCCGCAAAAAAAAGCGTAGCGCCCGCACCTGTTCGCACAACCCAACCCAACCAATCGGAGGGAAATCGCCATGCCTGACCCTACCCAGGGAAGGATCATCAAAATCAGCGGGCCTGTGCTCGACGTGCGCTTTGGCGACGCGGCCTATGAGCCGCGCACGAATACGCTGCTGGCAACATCCACCGGCGTCCATATGGAAGTGGCGGCGCATGTTTCGCCCGGCGTGGTGCGCTGCGTGGCGCTTGAGGCCACCGAAGGCCTGTGCTGCGGCGCTGCGGTCACAAATACGGGCCACGGCATCTCGGTTCCTGTGGGCGAAGGCGTGCTGGGCCGCGTTGTGAACGTGCTGGGCGAACCCATCGACAACCTGGGCCCCATCCAGGCGGCCGAGCGCTGGGATATTCACCGGCCCTCGCCCGCCTACGCCAAACTGCACCCGGCCACAGAATTTTTTGAAACCGGCATTAAGGTCATCGATCTGCTGGCCCCCTACGCCAAGGGCGGCAAGATCGGCCTGTTCGGCGGCGCAGGCGTTGGCAAAACAACGCTTATCATGGAGCTGATCCACAACATCGCCCATGGCCACGGCGGATATTCGGTGTTCACCGGCGTGGGCGAGCGCAGCCGCGAGGGCAACGATCTGGTGCACGATATGCGCGAAAGCGGCGCGATCGCCAACACGGCTATGGCCTTCGGCCAAATGAACGAGCCGCCCGGTTCCCGCATGCGCGTGGCGCTTTCCGGCCTGACCATGGCGGAATATTTCCGCGATGTGCTGCACCGCGACGTGCTGCTGTTCATTGATAATATTTTTCGCTACGTGCAGGCGGGCAACGAAGTCTCCGCCATGCTCGGGCGCATGCCCTCGGCGGTGGGCTATCAGCCAACGCTCAGCACGGAACTGGGCGAACTCGAAGAGCGCATCGCCTCTACCGTCGATGGCTCCATCACATCCGTGCAGGCGATCTATGTCCCCGCCGATGACCTGACCGATCCTGCCCCGGCGGCCATCTTTGGCCACCTGGATGCCACGACAGTGCTGAGCCGTTCGGTGTCCGAAATGGGCGTTTACCCGGCGGTGAGCCCCCTCGAATCCAACTCCCGCATCCTCGACGCGGATATCGTGGGCGAGCGCCATTATGATGTTGCGCGGCGCACCCAGGCCTGCCTTCAGCGCTACAATGAGTTGAAGGATATCATCGCGATCCTGGGTATGGACGAACTGACCGAAGAAGACCGCCATATCGTGCACCGCGCGCGGCGGCTGCAACGGTTCATGAGCCAGCCGATGAACGTGGCGGAAGTTTTTACAGGCATGCCGGGCCGCTATGTTCCGCTGGAAGACACCCTGCGCTCCTGCGACGACATCCTGGCCGGCAAGGCCGACGACTTGCCCGAAAGCGCCTTTTATATGGTCGGCGGCATCGACGAGGTGTTCGCCAAGGCGGAAAGGATGAAGAATGGAGAATAAAACCGGGGGCAAAGAGACAAAGCCGCCAAAGGGCAAGCCGCCAAAAGAAAAAAAGCCGGGCCGCGGGCGAATGGCCGTGGCGCTCGCCGCGCTTTTGCTAGGCACGATCAGCCTGGCGGGCGTTGCCTATTTTGGGTTCCGCGCCATCCAAAGCGAACGCGCCCAAACCAAAATCGCGGGCGATTACAACGCGCTCAAAGGGCAAATCGAAAAACTCGAGCAAGCTGCCGCGCTGGAAAAAAACCGCGAAAGCGTCGTCATTCAGCTGGAGCCGCACGGCTTGACGGCTTATATGACCGACAGCAAACGGCTTTATCAAACGTTGTTCTCCGGCGTCCGCTACGAAAGCAACCCCGAAGCCGCCGGCGCCGTAAAGCTGCGCGTGCCGCTTTCCGTGACGATTTACAACAATTCAGAGCAGACCATTACCATCCAATCCGCCGCGCTCTATCCCTGGGAAACCATTTTTGAAGAAACCGCAGTGCGGGAACCCTTGGCCGCCCGGCAAAAAAGCGGTTTTTTCGGCTCCCTGGATCAGGGGCAGCGCGACCGTTTTTCTGTTGCGCCCGGCGCGTCTTATTCTCTCGAAATTGACGCGCGTCTGCGCGGCGTCTATACCCATCCGGCTCTGGAAGCCGAAATGAGCCGCTTTTTTATGGAATATTTTGACGACCCGGAACATGCGGCTCCCTCCCTTGAGGGCGACAGCGCCATCGAAGGCAAAGGCGTTGTCAACGGGCAGGTGAACTACCTCTACCGCAAGGCTCTGGCCTATTACTGCACCCAGCGCAGCACGCGCTTCACCCTCACCTATTCCATCAAAACCGCGCGCGGCAACACATTTTCGGCCAGCTGCGCGGTGCCTGTCTAAGAACCTGTATTCAAAGAATAGGAGCGAAGCGGCATGCCAACCCCTTTCCAACTGGATATCCTCACCCCCGAACACAGCTTCTTCAGCGGCAAGGCGGAAGGGGTTGTGGTCATAACGCCCGATGGCGAAATCGGGGTGCAGGCGCATCACGCGCCGCTGGTCACTCCCGTGGAAATCGGCACAATCCGGCTCCTTGTGGATGGCCAGTGGAAAGAAGCCTTTATCTCCGAGGGATTTATGGAAGTGCAGCACGACCGAACCGTGATCTTTACACAAGCCTGCGAATGGCCCGAAAATATTGACGTTCTGCGCGCCGAAGCCACCATGCAGCGCAGTCAGGAGCAGCTGCGGCAGCAGCTGAGCATACGCGAACACAAAACCAGCCAAATTGCCCTCGCCCGCGCCATGGCGCGCCTGCGGGTCACGCGGGAGCAGAATTTGCACCTAAAATAACCAGAGGGCGGCACGCGGCCGCCCTCTTTTGCTTTTGGCTGTCCCCTTGCAGCTCCCAGCGCCGCGTCAGCTGATCCACAACATCTTCTCTCTGGTCACGTTCCAGTCTCCGCCGCTGCGCGTCGCCGTGTATTGGATCCCAACTGCCCCGGCGCCGCTGCGCCACATGCTCGCCTCGGTTACAAGCCGCTTTGCGCTCAGGGATCGATCGGCGAACGACACAATCACGCCGTCCTTCCAGGAAAGCTCCGCTTTGTTGATGAAGCCTCGGGCCGCAAGGCTCTCGAAGTCGCCTTGCAAAAACTTCAGGCCATTGTCGTCGCAAAACCGCTGCAACAGCGCAATCAGCGGCTCCGTGTCCGCCAGCTTGCAGCCTTCCGGATTCAGCGCAAGGTACTGGATATCGTCGCGCAGGGCCGATTCGTTCTGCCATAGGCGCAGGAAAACTTGATAATGCCCCTGGGCCTGTTCGGCGGCAGGGTTTGCGGCAGTCGCCACGCTTTGCGGCAATCCGGGTTCCGCTTTCTGCGGGGCTTTGCAGGATGAAAGCGCCGCCGCGATCAGGCAAGCGCAAAGCAGAATTATCACAGGCGTTTGTTTCATTTGGCATGCTCCTTTTTTTTGGGCTGCCTGTTAGTCGCTAACGGCGCCAAAAATCCTCAGGAGCAGCTACTCAATTTCCTGTTCGAGCGAATTAAATTCTGCCGTGTCGAAAAATTCCACTCGCGCTCATCAAAACTCCGTCACCGGTTCCGGCCGGTTCGCCCGGGGATAGACGTACCCAATCGCGGGCGGCATCGAATTGTACACCCGCTCCACTTCCACAACATAAGCCCCGCCGCGCTTGCCCATAAACGTGCCTTTGGCCAGAACGCTCTGCATGTCAAGGTTCAGCGCCAGCATGGCAACCTTTGCGCCCGCCGGGATCTCTTTCAGCAGCGCGCCAAAGGGCACGCCGGCAAAGGCAATCCTGTCGGTTCCGGCGTGGGTGGCCTGAATCACCGGCACAATGCGCAGGCCGTCTTTCTCGTAGGCAATGAATTTCAGCCCGGCAATCGCCCCAAACAGTTTCCGGCTCACCAGCGAAAGCGCGCCTGTTTCGCTTTTCGCCGAAGGCAGGGCGGCCGCGCGGCTGAGCAGCGCGCCGGCGACAATCTTCGGCATAGGCAGCTTTTGCAGCGGCTCAATTTCCACCAGATCCAGATACCACACCGTATGAATGCCAAAGTAGGTGTTGTAGCGGAACAGCGGCTTGTTGTTATACATGTCGAATTCCGGGCCGGTGGTGGCCTTGTGGCTGAACCGCGCACGGCCCCGCAGCCAGTTCATGTCGGCGGAAAGGGCCAAAAACGCGCAGTCGGGCCGCTCCGGCAGGAACTGCTTGCTCAGGCCCACCATAAACTGCCCGAAAGTGAGCTTGTCCTCGCCCAGCCCCTGGAGGGAACTGAGAAACGTAATATGCGGGCAGCCCTCGTCGTCTTTGGTGGCCACGAGGGCAATTTTGCTGTCCAGCGCCAGCAGCGCGGCAGCCTCGGGGGTGATTTTCGTTGTCATGTCGTTCTCCTTTGTCAGTGTCATTCATAGCCCGGTAAAAACCGCGCCGTCTCCGGTCAAAATTATGTTCCGTCATTTTGCTCCCTTGCTCAGTTCTGCGCCGCCGTCCGCACGGCCCCTGTCCAGCGCGTGTCTTCGCAGGCGTTCGTGGCCTGCGCAACGGCCGCCAGCGCTTCCATGCGCTCCCGCGCCATCAGCGGCGCCGCGGCAAATTCCCAGCGCTGCCCCAAGCTCTCGTATTTTGACGCGCACAGGTTGTTGAACGCGCAAAGCTCCCAGCGCTCGATTGCGCCTTTGGGCAAAGCGGCCAAAATCGCGCCAATCGCGGTAATATTCTCTTCCGTGTCCGTCGCCCCGGGGATCATCGGCGTGCGCACCCAGAGCCTACCGCCGGCCGCCGCCCAGTCCGCCGCCCGCCGCAGATTCTCCAGGATTTTTTCGTTGCCAACGCCCGTCCATTCTTTGTGCGCCGCGCTGTCGGCTATTTTAACGTCATACAGCACAAGATCCGTATGTTCCAACGCCCGGCTCAGGCGATCTTCCGGCACAAGCCCGCAGGTGTCGAGCGCCGTCTGCGCGCCCTGCTCTTTTAAAAGCCGCAGCAACTCAACCGTACCCTCCTGCATCAGCGCTTCGCCGCCAGAAATCGTAACGCCGCCTTCGGGGCCAAAATAGGCCCGGTCTTTCAACAATTCGCGGCAAAGCTTGCCGCAGTCCCAGGCTCTCCCTTTTGGCTCCAGTGCGCCGGTCGGGCATGCTTCGCAGCAGGCAAAACAGCCAAGGCAGCGCGGGCGCTCAATCGTGACCCCGTCTTCGCCGAAGTGCAGCCCCATCCGGGGGCAGGCCGCAGGGCAGCTTTTGCAGCCAATGCAACGCGCAGGGTGCCAAAGCACCTGCCCCTGCAAGGCGATGCTTTCGGGGTTGTGGCACCAGCGGCAAGCCAGCGGGCAGCCCTTTAAGAACACGGTCGTGCGCAGGCCGGGGCCGTCTTCGCTGCTCATGCGCTGGATGTCGAGTATGGTGACAGTTGACATGGTTCCCCCTTTTTCACACAAAAAGTTGAATTCACAAAGCCGTATCCCCGCAGCCCACCAGCGCTGCTATGGTTTTTCTCATGGCAAGCCTCCCCTTCTATTGCAACCGTTCCCGCCGGGCTCTGCCATCTTCGGGCAGCAGCACATCCGCGCAGGTGGCGAGCACAATGCCTGTTGCTTTGCGCAGAATTTTTTCTATCTCTGCGGAAAGTTTAGCATAATCCAGGTCTTGCATTGCAGCGCCTCCGGTGTTCTCAGTATTGGTTATGGCTTTCCCTTGCGATGATCTCGTTTTGCAATTCCCGTCCAATCGAAGTAAAGTAGGCGTTGTAGCCCGTAACGCGCACCAGCAGGTTGCGGTAGTTTTCCGGGTGCGCCTGCGCGTCTTTGAGCATTTCCGCGTCGAGCACATTGATTTGCAGCGCCGTGCCGCCGTTCTGGATGTACCCGCGCAAAAAGCTCTTGAGCTTCTCTCTGTGTTCGTCGTCGCGCATGAGCGAAGGCGAAAGCGTGATCGTGTGGCTGGCCCCGTTGGGCAGGCAATTGCGCCAGCCCTGCCAGTCGCCGCCCTCTTCGCTTTTGCCGCCCAGGGCAATGCCAACGGAGTTCGCGTTCGAAGTCGGCCCGTTGGTGTCCGCGCCGTTCACAGGGCAAATCGCGTTGCTGAGGAACTGTCCGCGCTGCCGCCCGTCGGGGCTGGCGGGCAGAATGAAACCCGAACCAATCCAGTAGTTCCAGCTGAGCATTCCCCCGCGGTATTGCGCGCCGGTGGGGGTCTTGTATTTCCAGGGTTCCTCCGCCCAAAGCGCCATCACCTTCTGCGCCAGCGCGTCGGCCTCGTCGTCGTCGCGGCCATATTTCGGCGCGCGGTTCTTGGCCATCGCCTGCAATTTCTCGTATCCCACCCAATTGGCCTTCAGCGCGGCAATCAGTTCCGCCATGGTGCAGGCCTTCTTGTCGTATACCAGATATTTGATCGCCAGCAGGCTGTCAACCGTTGTCGCAAAGGTAACGCCCTCAATGGTAACAAAGCTCAGCTCGGCCCCGCCCTGCGTCACATCCAGCCCCTTTTGCGCGCAGCCTTCCACCAGGCAGCTCAGATACGGCGTGGGGCCAAATTCCGCGCGCATCGCGCACGAGCGATTATAAAGCTCCACCATTTTTTTGACCAAAAACCGGATCTGTGTTTCAAACGCCGCGTAGAACGCCTCAAACGTCTGGAACAGCGCAGGATCGCCGGTCTTCGGCGCGCCCGTTGGCCCGGTATACGGCTTGCCCCAAATGGCGTCGGTGTATGTCACAAGCTCTTCGCCGTTGCCCAGCGCCAGCTCCACCGCCTTGAATAAATTCAGGTTGCAGTCCACAGTGGAAGAGCGGTCGTTGCCGCACATGGTGTTTTCCAGGCAGCCCACGCTGCCGTAATCGTGCACATTGCTTTCGTTGATCAGATGCTCCACGCCCGCGCGTTTGGCCTCGCGCATCATTCCCGCCATGCTGCGCTCGTCAAAATTGAGCAAAAACGGCGCGCCCTGGCTGCTCGCAATCATCTCCACCACCGTGTTCAGCAGCTTTTCCGGCGTGCCGCTGTGCAGCCGCACATTGGGCTTTGGCTCCAATATGGGCGACATCTCATCGAGCACCTCCAGCAAAACATAAGTGAAGTCGTTCGTCATATCCTGCCCGTTTGCGCCAACGCCGCCGCAGTTAAACAACTGCCCGTAGCCCGCCGTAATCCCCTGGTCGCCCGTGGTAATCATCGCGTCGTAAGCAAAGTTGCAGTGCATCCAGAAGCACTTGAGAATTTCTTTCCCAAACTCCCGATCCATCCCTTCGTCCAGCGATTTCTGCCAGTAGGGGAACATGTATTGATCCAGCCGCCCAAAACTAACGCCCGGCCCCGGGTAGTTCTCGTCGCTCATGATGAGCATATGGGTCAGCCAAAGGCTCTGCATGGCCTGCCAAAAATTCTCCGCCGGCCGCGCGGGCACAACATCCAGGTTCGCCGCCATTTGCAGCAGCTCCTGCTTCCTGCCCTCCTCCGGCTCCCCGGCGGCCAGTTCCCGGCATTTTGCGGCATATTTCGCCGCAAGCGCCACCGGCATGTCGCAAGCGGTCATCATCGCGCGCAGCTGCGCGCCTTCCGGGCCTTGCTGCTTCGCCGCCGCAAGCGCGTCGTAATGCCCCCGGATCTCCGCCTTCACCCCTTCAAAGCCCAGCCGCAGCACTTTGGGATAATTCGAGATCAAATGGCCCGAACAGGCCCCGCAGTTGCCAAAGCCGCGCTCCTCGTATTCCAGCGCGTCTTTCCGCAGACCGGCGCCTTTGCCACCCCCGCCCCAAAGCAGCGTGTCGTGCTTTTTCGCCTCCTCTTTTGTCCAGCAGCGCGAGGCCATGATGTTAAAGCGCCCGCCCGCCAGCAATTCGCCGGGCAGCAGCTCCTGCGGCATGCGGTTGACCATCACTTCCTTCAGGAACCAGGCCTTGCGCTCCGGCAAGCTCCAAGCATAAAACCCATCCGGCGTTTCCACCTCAAAGGCGCTTTGGCGGTATGTTTTGTTGAAGCAGTTGAAGAAGGTGTAGGTCTCCGGCGCGTTATAAAACGTCTGCTCCTCATACAGCTCATCCCAGGCCGTTCCGGTGGTAAATGGCAGGAAGGCGTTGTTCCATTTGCGGGCGTTGCCTCTGTAGTAATAGTCGCGGATCCATTGAATGCGCGGGCTGAGATGGTAGGGCGTTTTCACGCCGTTCTGGTCTTGTTTTTCTGGCACAACCGGGCATGCTGGCATAGGAAGATCCCCTTTCATATGAATGTTTTTCCTTTGTATATTATACCTAGATTTTATGATTCTGTCAAGCGAATTTTTAGGCAGGTCAGAGTCTTCCAATCGCAGGAAACAGAACTGCCAATCAAAAGCGCAGGCAGGGGCAACGCAAACGCGCCCCCGCCAGTTTTTTTGGTGTCGCCTACTCTTCTGTGTGCTTTTTTTCCGCTCCAACAACAGCAGCCGTGCCCAGCGCCAGCACCGCAACGCTCGCCGCCGTCAGAACCGCGCCGCGGCCGCTCGTGTCCGGGTAGGGGCTGCTTTCGCCGCTGGTCGGCTGCGCGGACTCGCTGCTCTGCTGTTCCGGCAACGAAAGCTCCGCCGGCGGCTGCGCGGACTCGCTGGTCTGCTGTTCTGGTAACAAAAGCTCCGCCGGCGGCAGCGCCGCGCCCAGCTCTCTGTGCAGCACAGGATAAACCAGCGCGGCGGCCAGGATCAGCCCCAGAAAAATCGCCAGCAAAACAGTCCACCAACGGCATCGGCATTTTAAGCGCAGGCAGCAGGCCGGCCTTTCCTTATAAGGCCCGCAAGGCGGCAGCGCCGCGCCGTTCCAATCGCTGTCGCAATGGCAGGCGTCCCTTTCTTGCATATTTTAGCACCTCCTTCTTCGCCGCCCGCTCTCTCAGGCAGCATTCTCATGATATGCCCCTGTGGAGAAAATGGTTATCTCAAGATTCTGTTCTTTCCAATAGGGGCATTTTTAGATAAACGAATAGAAACGGACGGCTTCGGCCGCCCGCAGACATATTCCATCCCCTCGCCCAAAAGGTCGAATCTATGGGGATATTACCCCGCCAGTTCCATGTCCCGGCGCAGCCGCTCAATGATCTTTTTTTCCAGGCGCGAAATATAGCTCTGGGAAATGCCCAACAGGTCGGCAACCTCCTTCTGGGTGTGCTCGCGCTGCCCGTTCATGCCAAAGCGCATGTGCATGATCGCGCGCTCGCGCTTGCCCAGCCCGTTGACGCAGCGAATGAGCAGGTCGCGCTCGTCGTCTTCTTCCACGCCGGTGTTGACCGCGTCGGCATCGGAACCCAAAATGTCGCTGAGAAGCAGTTCGTTCCCGTCCCAGTCAATATTCAGCGGCTCGTCAATGGAAATATCGCCCCGCGTGGGGGTGATTTTGCGCAGATACATCAGGATTTCGTTCTCGATGCAACGGCTGGCATAAGTGGCCAGCTTAATGTTTTTTTCGGGCACAAAGGTGTTCACCGCCTTGATGAGGCCAATCGTGCCGATGGAAATCAGATCTTCCACGCCCACGCCGCTGTTCTCAAATTTTTTTGCAATGTAGACCACCAGCCGCAGGTTGTGCGTTATGAGCAGCTCGCGCACGCTTTCGTCGCCGCCGCTCAGGCGCGCCATGGCCGCCGTTTCCTCCTCCTTGGTCAGGGGAAAAGGCAGCGTTTGCGCGCCGTTGATATAATAGATGTCGTATTCTGTTCCATGCCGCCGCTGCATGCCGCGCAGACGCAGAACAATCGTTTGCAGGATGGCTCTCAGGCGTTTCACACCGCGTTCCTCCGGTTCTTTTGCGTATTCCGTAATTCCGTATTGACAAACCGATTTTTCTATGTTAGGATGAAAGTAATTCCAGTATTCCGTAATTTCGTAATAACGAAAGGGTCGATTGTATGGTAAGAAATCTGGAACAGGAACTGGACGAGCTTCGGGCGGAAGTCGCGTGCATCCGGGAGCAGCTGCCGCCAACGGAACAACCGCCGAAACTGCTGCTGGCGCCAAACGACAAAGTTGTGGAACAAATGCTCACGTGCATTGGAGTCAGCGGAAGACCACGCCTGCTGTTGGCGCTGCTGCGTCGGTCCTTGACCGTGGCGCAGCTGGCCGAAGTGTGTGACTGCGGCTCAAGGGGGCAGATCTACCACCACCTGAAGCCGCTGATCGCGGCGGGCCTTGTGGAAGAAGACAGGAGCGCCGCCCGGGGCACCTACTGCGTGCCAATGCGAAAACTCGGCGCATTTCGTCAGCTGATCGACGGCGCGGAGCTTTTGGCCGAAGAGGTGCAAGCCCAAAAGAATGGGCGGCGTGGCGGAGAAAACCCGCCGGAAGAGCGGTGTATCTTCGTAGGGGAAGCGGCGCGCGACATCAGGGAAATCTTTTTTGGCGAATTCGAGCTGCCGGTGCTCGAGAGAATTCCAACAGACGAAAAAAAGAAGATGATCGTTCTGCGCGAACTCACAGCGCTGTTTGAACCCATGAGAGATTACACGGAGCGGGAAATCAACGAGACGCTGCGGCCCATTTATGAAAACTACGCCGAACTGCGGGAATGCCTGATTGACTACGGCTTTTTGGAGCGCACGCGCAACGGCAAGGAATACTGGGTTAACGCCGAGCCTCCCACATCCCCGCCTGCAAAATCATAGCGTAAGTTCCATCCGAAAGCGCGTCCGCCGTCACCGCGACCAGCGCGCCGGGGGTAACGCAGGCCGCAGCGGATTCGCCCGTCCGGACTGCGATCTGATCCGCGCGAAAGGCGGGCAGCAGGCCCGAATGGCCCATGGCGTGGAAGGGAACCGTGCGCAGGCGAACCCGCCAGGGATCGTCCGCCGGGAGTTCGGCCAGGCTTTGGCCGCCCTGAAAAAAGCTATGTAGGCGTTCCGGCAGAAAACCGCGCAGCGCCGCGAATTCCGCAACCGCCACAGGCGCGCCCGTAAAGCCGTCGGTCAGCTGATTGCCGCTGTCGTAGAGCGCCTCCAGGGTGATGCTTGCCCCCGCCGCGTGCACCGTGGCCCGGCAGGCGTTCGCCCCCGGATGCCGTCTGCGCAATAATACCACAACGCCGCGCACAATCGCGTAACACGCGCAGGCAAGGAGGATGAATACCGGCAGGCTGATGTTGAAATACACCGCGCCGTTCTGATAAAACATGCCCGCCGGCTTTGCCGCGAACCAGAGCGCCATCATGATGCCCGCGAAGGCAAAGTTCACCCCAAAAAAAGAGGCCAGGCACCGCGCGAACCGCCGCCAGCCGCCGAAGCCATACGCCGCGAAAACGATTGCCGCGGAACACAACAGCTTCAGGGGCAGCAAACCCCACCAGGGCAGCGGGGGCAAAAAAATCAGGAGCGCCGCCGCGCCGCCCAGCAGCGCGCCCAGCAGCAGCCGCAGGGGCTTTGCCCGCACAGCGGAAAACAGCACGCTCGCGGCCAAAAGCAGCCATGTGGCGAAGAGGTTGATGGCGATCAGCACATCAATGTAGATGACGTCCGTCAAGCGCAACCCCCCTTTTCAAGCGCATCCCCCTTGCGGATAAAAAAGCCGGCCCGCCGATGGTTTTCGCGATTTTTTAAGATAGCGCATTACTATTATAAATCGCCGGTTCGGGATATTTTGTCAGACGGTGCGATAAAAATAATTTTGGCCTGTCCAAAAAAGCCAGCCGCGCCCTTCCCGAGCGCGGCTGTTTTTTGTCGCGTCATATTCTTTATCCTCGGTTCAGCCCCGCGCGCCGGATAATAGCGGCGTAGTCGAAATCGCTGGCGTCCAAATCCACCTCGGTGGGGATACCGGCGATTTTCCCCGTATTGGAATATTGCCAAACGCCGCTGGGATGGTTGAAGCCATTGCGGCCGGACCAATCCGCCACCCAGATGGCATAGCGGGCAATGCGCGCGTAGTCGAAATACATCCGGAGCATGCTGCGGCTGGAGTAGAGCATTGCAAAATATCCTTCGTCTTCCAGAGCGCTCAGGAAGGTTGTGGCAATCTCTGTCCAACGCTTCGTCGCTTTGCCTGTGATGCGGTTATATTCCAGATCCAGCACAACAGGGTAATC
This sequence comes from Oscillospiraceae bacterium, assembly GCA_031256825.1. Taxonomy (GTDB): domain Bacteria; phylum Bacillota; class Clostridia; order Oscillospirales; family Acutalibacteraceae; genus WRMQ01. The sequence continues at coordinate 26,469 of JAIRPV010000015.1, forward strand.
CAGTCTTGTGCTTTCGATGACCGACAGAAAATGCCGGGCTTCTTTTTCGGCGCTGGCCGCATCCGAGGCATAACTGTAGTGATATGCCCCCACATGCAGCCCCTGCGCCAAGGCCCCGGCCACATTTTCTTTAAAGCGGGCGTCTTTGCTGCGCTGGCCATAGCTTGCGCGCGCAAACACGAAGTTGTAGCCTGTTTTTCCAACCATGCCCCAGTTGATTTTTCCATTATTGGAACTGACGTCGAACCCTTTTTCCGTCATAGAATTCATCCTTTCCCGCCAACCTCCGGCGGCTCTCCTCCGCAAGCGGCTGGCAGGACATTATATGCGCGGAAAACAAGCCGGGTGAGCGGCAAAGGGGAACGCCGGGCGGATTACGTTCGGTAATCGCCGTTGATCTTCACATAATCGTAGGTCAGATCGCAGCCCCAGGCCGTGGCTTCCGCGCTGCCTGCGCCGCAGGTAATCAGCAGCGCAATCTCGCGTTCGGCCAATACCAGCGCGGCCTTTTCTTCGGAGAAGGGGAGGCCCGCGCCGTTTTCGCATACGGCGAGTTCGCCCGCGGCGGAGCGGAAGCGCACGCCGATTTTTGTTACATCCAAATCAACCCCGGCGTAGCCCAGCGCGCACAGCACGCGGCCCCAATTCGCATCCGCGCCGAATATCGCGCACTTGAGCAGGTTGGATCCGATGACGCTTTTGGCCAGCTTGCGCGCGTCGTCTGTTGTGGCAGCGCCGCTCACATGGCAGGTGATGAGCTTTGTCGCGCCCTCGCCGTCGGCGGCAAGCTGCTTGGCAAGGTTGGCCATCACCTGATACAGCGCCGCGCGAAAGATTTCGCGGTCGTTCCCCGGGCCGGCGATTGCCGCGTTGCCCGCAAGGCCGTTGGCCAGGATACAGCACATGTCGTTGGTAGAGGTATCGCCATCCACGCTGATCATATTGAAGGTGTCGTTGGCCGTGAGTTTCAGCAGTTCGCGCAAAAGCTCCGGCGCAATGGCCGCGTCGGTGGTCAAAAACACCAGCATGGTGGCCATGTTGGGATGGATCATCCCCGAGCCTTTGGCCATGCCGCCGATCCGGCAAACCGCGCCGCCGCTGAGCGTGAACGCCACGGCGCATTCCTTCGGATAGGTGTCGGTGGTCATAATGGCGCGCGCGGCCTGTCCGCCGCCGCTGCGGGAAAGGCCAGCCGCCAGCGGCGGCATGCCGTTTTGGATGGGGCCAATGGGCAGCGGCACGCCGATTACCCCCGTGGAGGCGACGATGATTTCCTCCGGCGGAACTTTTGTGTATTCCCCCGCCAAAGCGCACATGCGCTCCGCTACTGCAACGCCGTCGGCATTGCAGGTGTTGGCGTTGCCGCTGTTGCAGATAATCGCCCGCGCCGTGCCGCCGCGCAGGTGCTCTTTCGTTACCAGCAGCGGCGCGCCTTTCACAAGGTTTTGCGTATAAACGGCCGCCGCCGCCGCGGGCGCTTCGCTATAAATGAGCGCCAAATCGGGTTTATCCCCCTTTGGGCGGATGCCGCAGCACACCCCGTTGGCCTGAAAGCCACGCGCCGCGCAAACCCCGCCGGGTATCGGCTGCATCTTTTCTTGCATAAAAATCCCTCCCCGAAATCATGTGTTGGTCACAGCCGCAGGCCCGCTGTTTCTTCCAGCCCCAGCGCAAGGTTCAGGCACTGCACCGCCGCGCCCGCCGCGCCTTTGCCCAAATTATCCAACCGCGCAACAAGCAGGAGCCGCTCGTCGTTCCCCGCCACAGTGAGTTCGAGCCAATCCCCAAAACCGGATATGGGCGTTCGGCGGCCGGGATCCAAAACCACGCGCACAGCCGCGGCGCTCTGATAATACGCCTGATAGCACGCCTGCAAATCACCGCGCGACACGCCGGGCGTCAGCTGCGCCCGGTGCAGCGGTATCGTGACCTCCATGCCGCGCGGAATATCCACCACGACAGGGCAAAATACCGGCGGCTGCGCCAGCCCCGCGATCGCGGTCATCTCCGGCAAATGTTTGTGCGATTGCTCCAGCGCGTATTGGCGCGGCAGGCAGAGGTCATCCCCCGGCGCGCGCGTATCCGCCTCATACGCCGCGATCATCGCCTTGCCCCCGCCGGTGTAACCTGTCAGAGAAAAGCAGTGCAACAAAGCGTCGGCGGGCAGCAGCCCCGCCTGAATCAGCGGCCTTGCCAGCGCAAGGAACCCTGTGGCGTGGCAGCCGGGCGCCGCGATCCGTCTGCTGTTCCGGATCGCCTCGCGCAATCCCAGTTCCGGGAAACCGTAGACCCAGCCGGGGGCCGTGCGGTGCGCCGTGCTGGCGTCGAGAAGTATGGTTTCGCCGCGCGCCATGGCGGCCGCTTCGCGCGCCGCCTCATCCGGCAGGCAGAGGATCGCGGCGTCGGCTTCGTTGATCCGCTGCGCCCGCGCGCCGGGATCTTTTCGCAAGTCTTCCGGCAGCGTCAGCAACGCAATCTCCCACCGCTCGCGCAGCCGCTCTTCTATTTGTAGTCCGGTGGTTCCCGCGCTGCCGTCAATGAATACTTTGTGCATAATAATTCGCTCTCTTGTATTTTATTTGTATATTATACAGCAATGCAGCGCATTTGTCAAGCATTATTTTTGGCCGCGTTCAGAACTTTCGCCGCGATTTCGAACGCGACGCTCTGGCCGCCGCCCGCGTTTTCGCCCACGACAACGATGGCATAGGGCGCGTTGCGCGCAAAGCCAACAAACCAGGCGTGCGGCCGCTCGCCATCCACCTCAGCGGTGCCGGTTTTGCCGCAAAGCTCCAGCCCGGGCGTTTTGCGCCCGCCGGGATCGTAGACCGCCGTCACGTCGGAGCGAAGCAGCTCCCGCAGGCGCGCGGCAAGCGCCGGATCGATGCTCAGCGCCGTTTTTGGGGGCAGCAGCGTTTGCGCGGCGCTGTTTGCGGTCAGCTTCGGCGCTACGCCTTTGCCGCCGTTGGCAATGGCCCCCATGAGCAGCAGCATCTGGCAGGGATTGGCCAGTGTGGTGTGCTGTCCCACGCCCGCCCAGCCAAGTTCCAGCGCCGACCAGGGCTTTGTCGAAGCGAAAAGCCCCATGGCCAACGGCAGTTTTCCGGCGTTGAACGCCCGATCGAACCCCAACTCCCGCGCCGTTTTTTGCAGATTCGCCTGACCCAGTTCCACCGCCAGCTGGGCAAAAGCGGTGTTGCAGGAAACGTTGAGCGCCTGTTGAAAATCAACCTTGCCGTGCTTTTCGCGGCATACCACCAGCCCCTCGCCTGTGGCGTAGCCGCCGTTGCAGGTAAATGTGCGGCTTTCTATGTCCGGGAGATGGGTGATGGCGCAGGCGGCTGTGATGATCTTAAAGGTGGAACCGGGCGTAAAAAGCCCGTGCAAAAAGCGGTTGAGGTAGACCGCGTCGTAGGCCGGGTTGTCTTCGATATCGGCGGGCTTATGCAACGGATCGAAGCTGGGCGACGAAACCATGCAAAGCACCTCGCCGGTTTCATAATTTGATACCCCGACAGCGCCCTTGCGGCCGTTGAGGGCTTGCCAGGCGGTTTTGCACAGCTGCGCGTCGATGGAAAGCGTTACGTCGGCGCCTTTGCCGTTTTTGATCAGCTCATAGATGCCGGTCACGCCGTTGTACCCCGTGAGCGTGCTGCGGAAGGCGGAATGGGCGCCGGTTGAAACAAAACCCTGCGGATCGCCAACGGCGTGGAGCGTGGCCTTGCGCATGGCGGCGCTGGGGTAGAGCACGCGCTTGCCGCCTTTTGTTTCGGCCAGCACAAGGCCGCCGCGATCCAGAATATTGCCCGCCCGGGCCATGGCTCCGTTGGCGTAGATGTGCCCGTTGGCGCGGTTGGTGGCCCAAAGCGCGCCGTGCCGGGCAAAGCCAAAGCCCAGCAGGCCCAGCCCCGCGGTAAACCCCAGGAGCAGCGCCAGCAGCACCCAAATCCGTTTTGCGATTTTGCGCATATGCTTGCCCTTCCGTCCTTTCCTGTCCTGCCGCTCTGATTCGCAAAAGGAGGGCATAGCCCTCCTTTGTTTATGTTGTCCCGGTTCAGTCGTCGAGATATGAATGATAGCTGGGCGGCAAATCTTCCGCGAAGGGCAATTTCCCGCTTTGTTCCAACGGCCGCTCAATGGGCGTTTCGTCCTCCGCTTCCAGCTCCTCCAGCAGCTCCTGTTCCATGAGCTTGCGCAGCCGCTCGTTTTCTTCCAGCAGCGCGGAAAAGCGGTTCTTGGAAAGCCGCCGGTTCATCCCGTTCTGGATCTGCCCCAGCTCCCGTTGGAACGAGGCCAGGTTGCGCCGGATGGTATCCGTGGTATCGGTGAATTCGCGCGTAATGGAGTCCAGCTGTTCGAGCAAAGTGCCCGCCGAATCGCTGACGCGGCTGATGTTGTGGCTTGTGGTATCGGAAATAAACTGCGCCGTTTTGAGATTATTATCCACATAGAGATCGCTGTAATTGAAGGAGGCCAGCACCATGGAGCGGAGGGTTTCGCCCGTTTGGGCGGCCGAAATGCCCTCCAGTTCTTCAACGCGCTTCTGCAGGCGCTCGGCGTCGGCAAGCAGCCGCGCCGCCTCCTGGCGGGCCTGCGCTTCGCGCTGGGTCAGCTCCGCGTTTTTGTGCGCCAAAACATCCAGCTGCTGCTGAACTTTTTCCAGCTCCTCCGTCAGCGCCGCCGTTTTTTCCTTGCTGCTGCTGTGCAGGCCCCTCGCGGCTTCGAGCTGCGCGGCCAGCGCCGCTTTTTCTTCGTTCAGTCCGCTGATTTGTTCCGCGCGTTCGGCCAGTTGGGCCAGCTGCTCTTGCAGCGCCGGGAAATCTTTTTCGTACACGGCTTTTTCGCCCTCGCTTGCATTCAAACTTTCCACCAGGTGCTCGCGCTCCTGCCGCAACGCGGCCAGCTCGTATTCCAGCTGTGCCGCCCGCTCGCCCAACGCCGCTTTTTCGCCGCGCAGCGCATCCAGCTGCCGCACCTGCTCGTTGAGCGCCGGGAACCGTTCGGCATAAACGGCCTTCGCGCTTTCCAGCTCCGCAACCTGCCGGTTCAGCCGTTCCAGCTGCAACCCGGCCTCCGCTGCCTGCTCGGCCATGGCGGCCTTCGCGCGTTCGATCGCCACGTTCTCGCTTTCCAGCGAAGCTACGCGGTTGGCGTACATGGCCCGCTCGTTTTCTAACGCCGTCTTTTCGCGTTCCAGCCCCGCTTCGCGGGCGTCTCGTTCATCGAGTTCCCGCCGCAGCGAAGCGTTTGTCCCGCGCAACGTCTGAAGCTCTTCGCGCAAAACCTGCTGTTCGCCGCGCAGTGCGCTGGCCTCGGCCGCTTCCCCGCGCGACACACGCAGTTCCTGCTCTGCGGCGGCCACGGCTTGCTCCAAATCCAGGCAGCGGCTCTTGAGCGCCGCCAGCTCCTGCTCCTGCGGATAAGCGCCGCTGAGCACCGGATCTGACCAGACCGTCGCCGACGCGCCGCGCTCCAGCTGCTCTTCCAGCTCCCGATTGCGGGCCACCAGCGAGGTTTTTTCGCGCTCCATGCTCTTGGCCTGGGTATACCAGGCGTTTTTGGCGGCTTCCAGCTCCTCCATGCGGGCCAGGTGCTCGTTGCAGCGCTGCTGCGCCTGCGATATATAATTGATCACATCCTCGCGGTCGAACCCATGCCTCCCGCGCGGGCGGAAGGGATATTCCTGCTGCTCCATAAAGCTGCCTCCTGCTCTCCCAATTTTACTAACCTATTATAACGCATAATCCCGGGTTTGTCCATTCCTTTTCTGTAAAAAAATAAAAATTTTCACTTGCTTCCGCGCTGTAAAGCGTAAAATGTGGCAGGAATTCGCGCAGAGGCAGGAAAATACCGGGAGGAGTTTGCGCTTCCCCCCTTGACATTTCCGCCGTTCTCCGTTAAACTAGGAACAGAACACACGAAAGCGAGGCCTTTTCATGCAGTCTTTTCTCAACGACGACTTCCTGCTGGGTACCAACCGCGCAAAAAAAATGTTCCAAACCGCGCAGCGGCAGCCCATCTTCGATTGGCATTGCCATCTTTCCCCGCAGGAGATCTATGAAAACCAGCCCCCGGATGATATCGCGCAGCTTTGGCTGGGCGGCGATCACTACAAATGGCGCGCCATGCGCTCGTGCGGGGTGGCGGAAGCGAACATCACAGGCGGCGCGGCGGGCGAAGAAAAGTTCCGCGCCTGGGCGGCCTGCCTGCCAAAGCTCATTGGCAACCCCCTGTATCATTGGACGCATTTGGAGCTGCGCCGTTTTTTTGGCATTGAGGGCGTATTGAACGAGCGCAGCGCGGGCGAAATCTGGCGCGAAGCCAACGCAAAAATACGCGGCGGCGGCTTTGCCCCGCGGGAACTCATCGCGGCCTCACGCGTTGCGGCGCTTTGCACAACGGACGACCCGGCGGACAGCCTGGATTACCATCGCCTGCTTGCCAAAGAGCGGCTGCCGTTCCGGGTGCTGCCCGCCTTCCGGCCAGACAAGGCCCTGCACATTGCGGCCGACGGCTTTTTGCCCTGGCTGAAGCAGCTGGAACAGGCCGTCGGGCATCCTGTGAAAAGTTTTCACGATCTGCGCCAGGGGCTTTTGGAGCGCGCCGAGCGCTTCGACGCCCTGGGCTGCCGCGCCAGCGATCACGGCCTTTGTTACGTGCCGTTTGCCCCCGCGACAGAGCTTGAGATTGAGCAGATTTTCCACGCACGGCTGCTGGGCAACGCGCTGAACCAACTGCAAATCGATCAATACCAAACCGCCTTGTTGCAGGAGCTGGCGGCGGAATACCACAGGCGCGGCTGGGCCATGGAGCTGCACATCGGCCCCATGCGCAATAACAACACGCGCCTGCTGCGCCAAATTGGCCCGGACGCGGGGTTTGATTCCATTGGCGACTGGCCTGTGGCGCTGCCGCTGTCGCGCTTTCTGGATTCCCTGGACGAGAAAAGGCAGCTGCCAAAAACCGTCCTGTTCAACCTCAACCCGCGCGACAGCTACGTTTTGGCCTCCATGGCTGGCAACTTCCAGAGTGGCGGCGCGGGCAAGCTGCAATACGGCCCGGCCTGGTGGTTCCTCGATCACATCGAAGGCATGCGCGCGCAATTGGCCACGCTGGCCAACCTGGGCGCGCTGGGCACGTTTATCGGCATGGTGACCGATTCGCGCTCGTTCCTGAGTTACCCCCGCCATGAATATTTCCGCCGCGTATTCTGCGGCTTTTGCGGGGAACTGGCGGAGCAGGGGTTGTATCCGGACGACGGCGAAGCGCTGGATCGATTGACCGAAGATGTTTGCTACGGCAACGCCGCGCGGTACTTTGGATTGGCGTAAGGCGGCGCAAAAAGATTCCGAACCGAAAACAGCAAAAAAAACCGCCGACCCCGTTGGGCCAGCGGCTTTTTTAAAAGATTCTAAGTTGCTCGCGCGCTGCGCAATGCCACAGTTACATGCCGAAGAGCTTGGCCAACGCCGAGAACGCCGGGATGATAAACCCGAAGGCTTTGCCGATTGCGCCGAAAATGGCCAGCAGCGGGGAGAAGACCTTGGAAATCGCATCCACAACCTTGCCGATGATGCCAAAGACGTCGATCATCTTCCAATAGCCGTGGAGGAATTTGTCGCCCAGGAAATCATCAATGACGTCCCAGCCGATCCACTTGTAGATACGCTTGGGGGACTTGGAGCCTTTGCCGATGGTGGCCGGAATCGCGGTATCGCTGCGCACCAGATCCACAATGCCCTGCAGCCGCTCGGTGATCGCCTTGCGGGTTGCGTCGTCCGTGGCGCTGGCCAAATCGATTCCTACCTTGCTCCGGATTTCCTTCAGGAAGTCAATGAATTCATCTGTGTAACGATCGGTTTTGGTGATCATGGTGTCGATCTTGGCCAGCAGCTTATTGATCTTCGTCTTGTCCACCAGCGTCACTTCGATCTCGCTGTACCTGGAGGGGGTGGCGTCTGCGGGATCGCCGACGGCGTCGTCCACATAAACGGTCAGACGAACCTTCACTTTGCCATAGTACTTGCTGGTGCCCTGCGAAATATACAGCGTGATGGGTTTGTTGTTGTTATTGCCATCGTAGTATACGCGCAGCGGGGTGCCAACCGTCGCGGTTCCGCTGGTCTTGATCTGGGTGTATTCCGACCAGACGTTTTTTTCTGTGTCCCAAGTCCACACCTGCCAGGCAAAGCTGGCCTTGTTGGTGGCGGCGTTGGTGGCTCCCTTGTAGTAGTCATAGAAGCCGTCTTTGGGGGTAACAGTCGTTCCGCCGGAAGGGGTATACGCCGGGTGCGAAACGAATGGGATCCACTCAATCGCGGCGGCGTCCCATCCGCCCGCCAGATCGGAGCGATCGGTCAGTTGAACGGTCTCATTGTTCCAGCCAACTGCGGCAACCGCCGCCACCTGCGGCTCCGCGTTGATGGTCAGTACCTGCGCAGCCGCCTCCTCTGCGGTCAATGCGCCAGCGCCAATGGCGCCGAACGCGGTCATAGTGGTGAGCACTGCCAGCAGCACGCTCAGAATCTTTTTTGTCCTCATTGCTTGTGTACCTCCTTCAATAAAATATTGGTTGCAACTGGACATTTAAAATTATAGCACAACCTGTCCGGAATTGCAACCCTGAAATCCAACTTTGCGCATATTTTTTTTGGCTGATCAGGTTAATTTTGTGTAAATATTTCGAGAAGAATTTGCTTTTTTACGGAACGGCCGAAACTTTTTTCCAATTCCCAAAACTCTCCCTTGACAAACGCTTTCTCACGCTGTATAATGGAAATTGACCTTCGCGTCATCATCATATCAGGGAGGATTGCCATATGAAGCACATCAAAAAAATGCTGGCCGCCGCGCTGGCCGTTCTGGCGCTGGCCGCTGTCTTCGCGCCCGCCGCCGCCGCTATCCCGACCGAACCCGACATAATCCCCTACGAACATATCACAGTCTACCGCCGCGAAGACAAAAATTATTTCCAGAAGATGGACACCGACGCCACCACCTGGTCAACGGACAACGAAAAACTGTTCCGCATCGACGAACAAACCGGCACGCTCAAATTCCGCTTTGCCGCAACCTCCGGTATGCGCGACAGCGTCACCAACGTCACCTGCTACGAAACCGTTGGCGTCGATCCAGATACCGGCGCGCCCATTAAAAACGTCAAAGCCATCTACCTGGTTACTGTCGATTACGTCTGGTGGAAGTGGCTGCTGGTGAACTTCCTGTTTGGCTGGATCTACCTTTGAGCAACCCGCTGAAACAACGCAGGGCCTCCGCTGAGCGGGGGCCCTTTGGTTTTTTATGGCACAAGGTGGCGCAGAACCGGGATTTTCCGCAACACCCAAACGAGCAGCAGCAACAACGCGAAAGCGCCCAACGACGTTGGGATGGCCCATTCGATTTCCCCCGTGGCGGGGATCCACTGCCGCGCCAAATCCAGCACGTAGCTATGGATCAGGTAAACCCCAAGCCCGCAGGCGGAAAGCTGGCGAAGGCATGCTCCTGCGCGCTTTCCCAGCCGTTCCCAGGGAACGCAGCGAAACCACACCAGAACGCTGACGGAAAGCAGCACCACCGGGAAGAAAAGGTAGACAGCTTCCTGTCTGAGAAGCCATGGCTTATCGAATAAAGCTGAAACAATCCAGTACCCCAATCCGGAAGTGCCGCAAAACAGCGGATAACAAAGCAAACGGTGTATCCGCCTGAAATGGCATGTGGATAACAGGTACCCCAAAACCGCGTAGCTGAGAAATCCTGCAAAGGACCAGAAGCCGCCGGTAAAAAGCTCTGTCCTGTCCGGCCATATCCAAAGCGCCATAGGCGTCAGCACGGTCTTGAGTCCCATCACGGACAGCGTTAGCCCCCAAAGCAGCCGCCGCTTCTCTTTGATAAGGGAAAGCAGCGGAATCGCAAGGTAAATCAAAAACAGCGGAATAAAAAACCAGTAGACGCGCACGTGCGGTTGGGCAAAAATACGCAGATAGTCCGAAATTTTGGCGTTTTCCACACCGGGGGAGAGGTAGAGCTCCCCGGGATAAAGAGAGCGAAAAACAGTGGCGAAAGTAATCCAGAACAGATAGGGCAAAAACGTTTTCCTTGCGCGCTTCAGGAGGTATGTTTTTGTGTCGTATCTTTCCCGATACCCCATGAGCTTCGCGCCGGTGAGCATATAAAAAACAGGCACGGCCCAAATGGCAAACACTTGGATCAACAAAGGACGATAGCCATAGTCGACCAGATTACGAGGCATAACAACATGTAGCAGAACAACACAAAACGGCGCAACAACGCCGATGGCGTCCATCCAAAGGTTGTAGCTGGGGCTTCGCGGCTGCCCATCTTCCCCGCGCGTGTTGGGGTTTGTCTTTGCGCCTTTTACCGATTGCATCGCCATACCGAACGCCCCCCTCTCTTTAGTTGAGTTTTCCCACAATCCCTGCCACCAGCGCTTCCATCTCCCGGGCCTTGCGCCGCCCTGTTTCCAGCACCTCTTCCCCGGAAAGCGCGGCGCCGGTCACGCCCGCGGCCATGTTTGTGATCAGCGACAGCCCCAGCACCCGCATACCGCATCCGCGCGCGGCGATCACCTCCGGCACGGTGGACATGCCCACCGCGTCGGCCCCCAGGGCGCGGAACGCGCGGATCTCCGCCGGGGTTTCGTAGCTGGGGCCCATAACGGCGCAATAAACGCCCTCGCGCAGGGCAAGGCCCTGCCCTGCGGCGGCCTCGTGCGCCAGCGCGCGCAGCGCCGGGGCATAGGCCTCGCCCATATCGAAAAATCGTTCGCCAAACTCCGGCAAATATAATCCCGCAAGGGGGTTGCCGCCCATCAGGTTGATGTGATCGCGAATGACCATAACGTCGCCCACGGCAAAATCCGTATGGATCCCCCCCGCCGCGTTGGTGACGATAAGCGTGCGCACCCCCAGCAGGCGCAGCACCCGCACCGGGAACGTTACTTCCGCGGGGCTGTAGCCCTCGTAGAGATGCAGCCGCCCCTGCATGCACAGCACGCGCCGCCCGGCAAGCTCCCCCGCCAGCAAGCGGCCTTTGTGCCCGGGCGCGCCGGAGCAGCGGAACCCCGGGATATCCCCATAGGGAACCGCCGCCGCGCGTTCCAGGCGTTCGCCGAGTTCCCCCAGCCCGGAGCCTAGTATGATCCCCAGCGGCCATTCGCCCCCGGGCAGTTTGTTTTTTATAGCTTGCGCCGCCGCGAGATACTCCTGGTATTGCATGGGCGTCCTCCTGTCTGTGTTGTTTGACCATCGCGCGCTAACTCGATCCCAACAAAGTCCGCTCCCGCAAAAAGCGCACAACGCCGTCTTCCGTGTTCGCGCCAATAACGCCCGTGGCCGCCGCGCGGATTTCTTCCGGGGCATTGGCGACGGCATAGCTTTCGTCGCACGCGGCGAAGAGCGGCAGATCGTTGTGGTTGTCGCCAAATCCCACAACGCGGGTAAACCCAAAGGTCTCGCGCAGCCAGCACGCGGCGTTGTATTTCGACGCGCGGCAGCTGAAGCATTCCAAAAACCAGTTTCCCTCGTGGTAGATATCCCGGTAAAGCGCGCAGTCCAGCTCCGGCAGCTCCTTCAGATCGCGGTACAGCGGCTCCAGCGCGCCGTAGGAATCCTGCACGGTGAAATATACAACATCCGCATCCGCCAGCGCGTTCCAATCTTCCAGCGGAACAAAACCGCCGTATACCTTCCAGCGATCGCGCATAAACGCCCGCATCACCGGCCGCAGCGGCTCCCGGTAATAGGGTCGGATAGCGTCGTCTTCCAGCGTGTAGAGAAAGCCGTTCTGCCGGTGCTCGCGCGCCAGGCGGAGCACTTCCCGCACGGTATGGGCAGCCATCTGTTCTTTTTTCACAAGCTGCCCCGATGCGCTGTCATACACCAGCGTGCCGTTGAGCAGCACCAGCGGCACAGGCAGCGGCAAAATCCCGCCCAAAATTTCGCGCACGCTTTCTTTGATTCGGCCTGTCGCAATACTGAACCGCAGGCCCTGCCCAATCATGCGCCGCAGCTCCCGCGCGGCGGTTTCCGATAAAACCGCCCCGGGCGTCAGCAGCGTGCCATCCATGTCCGAAAGAAACAACGTTTTGGTGATATCATATGTCATAGCCTGATGTTACCTCGTCTGCTGTGCGCAGCCTATCTTAAAATTACGTTACTCCAGCCCAAAGTTCCGAATCAGCCCCTCGCGGTCCCGCCAGTTCTCCTTGACCTTCACCCAGCATTGCAAATTCACCCGGCAGCCAAAAAAACGCTCCATCTCCAGCCGGGCCGCAGCGGCAATCTGTTTGAGCGCCGCCCCCTGTTTGCCGATGATCATGCCCTTATGGCTTTCGCGCTCGCAAAAAATGGTGGCCTCAATATCCAGCAGCCCGGCTTTGTTGGGATGCTCCCTCATTTTTTCGATGACCACGGCCGTGCCGTGTGGAATTTCCTGCTCCATGCGGCGCAGCAGCTGTTCGCGCAGCAATTCGGCCGCCAGCACCCGCTCCGGCTGATCCGTCAGGGTATCTTCCGGGAAAAAGAAGCCTTCGTCCAGCGGAAGCTGATCAAACAGGGCTTGCAGCTCCGCGCGCAGCTCGTCCATCTGCGCGCCCGTTTTTGCCGAACACGGCACCACCGCCGCAAAATCATATGGTTGGCTGAATTGCAGAATCCGCCGCGCCAAACTGTCCTTGCGCAGCAGCAGATCCATTTTATTGAGCGCCAAAATAACCGGCACGCCCGCCAGTTGCAATTCCCGCAGAAGATCGCGTTCTTCCGGGCGGGGTTCTTTCCCGTCGGCCTCTGTGACAAATAAGCACGCGTCTACGCCGTCCATGCCGCTTTTCACTGCCTGCATCATATGCTCCCCCAGCTTTGTGCGCGGGCGGTGGACGCCGGGCGTGTCGGTGAACACCATCTGGCGCTCCCCCTCTGTCCATACGCCCATCAGGCGCGTGCGGGTGGTCTGCGGCTTTGGGCTGACAATGGCCACTTTTTCGCCCAGCAAATGGTTGAGGATAGACGATTTTCCCACATTGGGGCACCCCAGGATTGCGATAAACGCTGTTTTCATTTATTGCTTCCGCCCTTTCTTTGGATAAAAAACAAACAAGCCCGCGAGCACGCCGGAAAGCCCCAGCACGGCAAGCATCCAGGGCTTTTGCTGGTAATAATGGAACATGCGCCGGAAAGCGGCGGGCTGCCCCAGCACGGCAACGCCCGCGGCAATTGCCCCCAGCGCGGCCAGCAAAACAGCTCCGGCGGCGGCGTCTTTTGCGCGGGCCGCCAGGGGATGCCGCCCGGGGCTTGCCAGATCCACAGCGGCCTCAACAGCTGTGTTAAACGCCTCGGCCGCCAGCACCGCCGCCGCCGCCAGCAGCAAAACCGCCCATTCCGCGCGGCTGACCTGAAACCAGTCGTAAACGGTAAGGAAGCCAATCATATAGCCGAAGATGGCCAGCTCAAAGCGGAAGTTGCGTTCGCGCACGCAGGCGCGCAGCCCACGGAACGCATAGCGGAAGGAGCGAAAAAAAGCCTTCACCGGATCACCTCTTTGCAAACTCTGCATCAAAATGTTGTGCGGGCGCAGAAAATCAGAAATTAGCTCAGTTTTGCGCTGCCGCGCGGGCGGTACTTTCGCCGCGGCGCGAAAGTACCCAAAGCGCCGCTTAAGGGGTCCTCCGGACCCCCTAAGAACCCCCTCCCGCACGAGGGGATCGGGTGGCCTTCGGCTCAGGTTCTGCTTTGTCTGGAACAGGCGTTGCGTTTCCAAATCGGCTCAGCTTCTGCTTCGCCTGGAACAGGCGTTGCGTTTCCAAATCGGCTTACTTTCTGCTTTGCCTGGAACAGGCGTTGGTCGGCAATTTGCAAGATTCCGAAATTCCGGAATACTGGATTTTGCCTCTGAAAAGGGGTCAAAAAACGGTTCGCCATTCCGAAATTTCGAACTTTTGCAAAAATAGCGCCGCAAAAAATTTTTTCGAACGCTGCTTCTTTTGTGGAGGATTGTCGCAGGCAATTGCCCTGCAAAGAGATCCCCTCGCAGGTCAGGTATTTATTATACCATGGGTGGGCAAAAAAAACAAGATATTTTTCCCCCGAGTTTTTCACAGCCGCAACCCGCAAAATCCCAGAAGCCGCCGCCCCTCTGGCGCGCTCTAAAGTGACAGTTGCCCCCAATTCACAGAGTTTTCCACTGAAACCGGTAAAAACTCCGCCGAAAACCCGAAAAAAAAACTTGACAAACGCAGAAGAATCAGGTATAATAGCCCTTGCGCGTTTGCGTGTAAAGCAAATTCCTTTACAGAGCGGCTGGCTTTGGCCGCCGAACTTTTGAGTTGGAAGGTGAGCGTTTTGGCAAAGGATTTTTCGATTGCGCTGCTGCTGGATTTTTACGGCGAGCTGCTCACCGAAAAACAGCACGAGTTTTTGGAATACTATTATAACGAAGACCTTTCGCTGGCCGAAATCGCAAGCAACGAGGGCATTACCCGGCAGGGCGTGCGCGACGCCATCAAACGGGCCGAAAGCGCGCTTTGCAATATGGAAGAACGCTTGCAGCTGGCCGCCCGCTTCGGCGACATGAAGGCGGGCCTGGAAGACATTATGCGCAGCGCCGAAGAGGTGCACGAACAAAACAAACGCTGCGGCCTTTCCCGGGAAATCAACGAAGCTGCCGCGCGGATTTCTGCCACAGCGGAGCGCCTGATCCATGCATAGAAAGAGGGCCAACAGAAAAAGCGCCAGCGGCGCGCTGCGCAGGGGAGCGCCTGATTGGCGCATCATCAAGAAAGAGAGGGGCGAATCCATGAAACGAATAACCAAGCGGGTTCTGCTCCTGATAGTAGCGGCGGCGGTTGCGGCGGGCGGATGTTTGGGTTATCTGCTTTGGCGCGGCGAACACGCGGACACCCATTCTGTTATCATTGACATTGGCGTTTCGGAGCGCTTCACCCAAAAAGAGCGGCGTGCGGCCGCAAAGGTGGCGCTGGGCGAACTGAAGGGCTACCGCGGCTGCACGATTCAGGCGATTTATTATGACGAAGCCTATTCCATTCGGCAGGCCGCCTCATATATTGACCAGCCGCAATACTCCATTTATGGTCTGGATCCCGAAAACATCATCGTGCTGCGATCCGATTTTCATGTTTCCGCTGAGGCCGGGGATACCGGTTTTGAACCGAACACGGATGCGATTGGCTGGGACTGGTATTTGATCCGCGACGGCAAAGACCAGCCCTGGAAGGAATATAGCCACGGCTGGGGCTGATTTTTCCCGCAGACGGAAACACGAAACGCGAACACGTTCTTTGGTTCTTCGCTTCAGCGAACGAACAAGAAAGGAAACCAGCTTTGGTTCTTCGCTTCAGCGAACGAACAAGAAAGGAAACCAGATATGGCATTTGAAGGCCTTTCTGACCGGCTGGAGGCCGCTTTTAAGCGGCTGCGCAGCAAAGGGAGCCTGACCGAAAAAGACGTCCGCGACGCGATGCGCGAAGTGCGCATGGCGCTGCTGGAAGCGGACGTTAACTTTAAAGTGGCAAGGGATTTCACCAGCCGGGTGACCGAACGGGCCATTGGCGCGCAGGTGATGGAAAGCCTCACCCCGGCGCAAATGGTGATCAAGATTGTCAACGAAGAATTGATTGAGCTGATGGGGGGCACGCGCACGAAGCTGGCGCAGTCCCAACGGCCGCCCACGGTTGTTATGATGTGCGGGCTGCAAGGCTCGGGCAAAACAACCCACAGCGCGAAAATCGCGCTCTACCTGAAGAACCAGGGGCACCGGCCGCTGCTGGCCGCCTGCGACATTTATCGGCCTGCGGCCATTCAGCAATTGCAGGTGGTTGGCGGCAAGGCGGGCGTGCCTGTGTTTGAGATGGGGCAAGAAAACCCGGTGAAGATTGCCGAAGAAGCGCTGAAATACGCGCGGGATCAAGGCCACGATTACCTGTTTCTGGACACCGCCGGGCGGCTGCACATTGACGAAGCGCTCATGCAGGAGCTGAAGAACATCAAATCCGTGGCGCGGCCCCACGAAATCCTGCTGGTGGTGGACGCCATGACCGGGCAGGATGCGGTCAACGTGGCGGAGACATTCAACGAGACGCTGGGCATCGACGGGCTGGTGCTGACCAAACTGGATTCCGACACGCGCGGCGGCGCGGCGCTTTCCGCAAGAGCTGTGACCGGCAAGCCCATCAAATTTGTTGGCACCGGCGAAAAACTGGGCGATTTGGATGTGTTCCATCCCGAACGCATGGCCAGCCGGATTTTGGGCATGGGCGACATGCTTTCGCTGATTGAAAAGGCCGAAACCGCCCTCGACGAAAAAAAGACCCTGGAGCTGGAAGAGCGCATGCTCAAAAATAAGTTCGACTTCAACGACATGCTCGAGCAGTTCCGGCAACTGCGAAAAATGGGTTCGATGAAAGACGTTTTGGGGATGATTCCCGGGTTGGGGAAGCAAATCAAAGACACGGAGATCGACGAGCGGCAGTTCGACAAAATGCAGGCGCTGATTTTGAGCATGACGCCCCTCGAGCGCGCCCGGCCGGACCTGATCAACCCCAGCCGCAAGCGGCGCATTGCCGCAGGGGCCGGGCAGCAGGTGGAGGACGTGAACCGTCTGCTCAGCCAATACAAGCAAATGCAAAAGATGATGAAACAGTTTGGCCGCCCGGGAAAAGGGCAGATGCGCGGCCTGATGCAAAGCTTTCGATGACAATTCATTGATAGAACAACAATATTGGGAGGAACAACTATGGCAGTCAAGATTCGTTTGCGCCGCATGGGCGCAAAAAAAGCACCGTTTTATCGCATCGTGGTGGCGGATTCCCGTTACCCCCGCGACGGCCGCTTCATCGAGGAGATTGGTTATGTCGATCCGCTGAAAGACCCTGCCGAGGTGAAGCTCGACACGGAAAAAGCCCGCCAGTGGCTCCAAAACGGCGCGCAGCCCACCGACACGGTCAAAGATATCCTGAAGCGGCAAGGCGTACTTTAAGGCCTTTGAGAAAGGGGTACCCGAATGAAAGAATTGCTGACCGCCCTGGCACAGGGCCTTGTGGATCACCCGGAGGCTGTGAGCGTTACGGTGGACGAGCCGGACGAGAACGGCGTAAGCACCTACCACCTGCATGTGGGCGCGGAGGACATGGGGCGCGTCATCGGCAAACAGGGCCGCATTGCCAAGGCCATCCATACCATTATGAAGTCAGCGGCCATCCGCAGCCACGAAAAAATCTACGTGGAAATTGACGAGTAGCCTATGATACGGGACTATCTGGAACTGGGCAGCGTTGTTGGCGCCCATGGCCTGCAAGGGGAGCTGCGCGTTCACCCGGCGTGCGACTCGCCGGCTTTTTGCTGCCAGTTCCGGCGGCTGTGGTTCGATCCCCAGGGGGAGCGGCCCGCAGAGGTTCTTGCGGCCCGGCCGCACAAAAACGTGGCGCTGCTGCGGCTCAACGGGATCACCACCCTTGAGCAGGCGCAGGCGCTGCGTGCGCAACGCCTCTTCTTCCGGCGCGCAGACGCTCAGCTGGAGGAAGGGCAATATTTTATTGCGGAGCTGCTGGATTGCAGCGTTATCGACGCGGACAACCCCGCGCTCTGTTATGGCACGCTCTGCGACGTTTCGAAAACCGGGGCGAACGACGTTTGGCATATCCGCCGGCCGGACGGCGCGGAAGCGCTGATTCCGGTGATTGCCAGCGTGGTGAAAGAGGTGGACGTCGCCAGTGGCGTTATCCGGATCACGCCGCTGGAAGGGTTGTTTTAGCTTTACCTGGCCGAACACCCGGACGCCGCGCAAGCGAACCGAGTGCTGGGCTATGACCGCAAAGAGAAGACGTTCACGTTCGCCGAAGAGGGCTGACAGCATTATTTCCCAAGTGTAAATCCCCCCGTTTCGCCCATGCTAACAGGGACGAAACCAATCGACAGGGGGGAGTTGCATGGCGGAACTGAATCAAAACAACCCTGCCCAAGCGTGGGCGGATTTTGCCGCCACGGGGCGCGTGGAAGATTATCTGCGTTACCGGGCCGCCGAAAACCGCGCGAACGCCGTGACCGGGGTTTCGGGAGGCAAGTATGCAAACCCAGGCGCTGGTGCTGCGCGCCGCCGAGGCAAAAGAGTCCGACCGCCTGATCACGGCCCTTTCTAGCGAGCGCGGCGTGCTGCGCGCGTTTGCCAACGGCGCGCGCAAACCAAAAAGCCCGCTGCATGCCGGCACGCAGCCATTCAGCTACGGTACGCTGGAACTTGCGCAGCGGCGCGATACTTATAGCGTAACAGGCGCTCAGGTGCAGGGCGTGTTTTTTGACGGCCTGGCGGCGGAATTGAGCCGCCTTGCCCTGGCAAATTATTTTGCCGCGCTTTGCGCCGAACTGGCCCCCCGCGAGGAACCGGCCCCGGCGCATTTGCGGCTGCTGCTCAACGCGCTGCAATTTTTATCGGAGGGCACGCGGCCCCAACTGCTGCTGAAGGCAACGGTGGAACTGCGGCTGCTGCTGTTGGCCGGCTATATGCCAAACCTGGAGGCCGAGCCGCGGGGAACGGGATATTTGGACTGCGCGAACGGGGTGCTGTCGGCGCGGCCGGGGCCGCATTGCGTGCCGCTGCCGCCCGCCGCAAGGGCCGCCATGGCGCATATCTGCGCGGCGCCGCTGGAGCGCGCCTTCCGCTTTGCGCTGCCGGAGCAGGCGCTGCGAGAACTTTCATCCGCGTCGCAGGCCTACCTTCGGTATCAGACGGGCAGGCGCTTCGAAGAACTGCGCTATTGGGAGGAAATTTCGGCTATTTGACCAGTAATTTTTCTATTTTCAGCTGATCTTTCTCTGTTTTGCCCAAGCCCAAAAAGCTGTTGCCGCCAAACACCCGATGCAGTTCGCCTGGCCCGTTCAGCCGCACCCGCGCCAAATCCAGCGCGCCGCCGTTTTGAAACCGCACGGCCTGCGCCGACGATATCTCCACCCTGGGGTAGCACTCCAGGGCGTTTTCTATGGGGATCACACAAAATTCGCCTTGTTCTATCTGTTCTATTGTTGCACATTGCTGAATATCGTAGCCATTGGCGCGGGTGCGCCGCAACGCCGACAAAACCGCGCCGCAGCCCAGTGTCTGCCCCCAATCATGGATCAGCGTGCGAATATACGTTCCGGCGGAGCAGTCGATTTCCATGGTGTGTTCGTCGAGAAGCTCCAGGCGGCTGATTTCGATTTCCCGCGGCGCGCGCTCCACTTCCAAGCCCTGCCGCGCCAGCGCATAAAGCCGTTTGCCCTCGTGTTTGACAGCCGAGACCATGGGCGGGGTTTGTGATATTTTTCCCCTGAACGGCGCCAGGGCCGCCTGCATTTGCGCCATGGAAACAGGAATTTTTTTGCCCCCGACAACGTTGCCGATGGTATCCTGCGTATCGGTTACAAGGCCCAGCTCAAACCGCGCGCGATAGGATTTTGCGCGTTCGGGCAAATATTCGATGAACCGCGCCGCGCCTTCCGTCAAAATCACCAAAACCCCTGTCGCCATGGGATCCAGGGTGCCGGTATGCCCGGCTTTTTTTAGGCGCAGCGCTTTGCGCACGCGATTCATTGCGCTGAAAGAAGTGACGCCGGAGGGTTTGTCGAGCAGGATCACGCCGGGCTGCGTCAGCATCCCTGCACCCCCTTGATGGCCTCTTCGACAAAGCCAACAACGCGCCGGATGGTATCTTCCAAAGGCAGTTCGCTGGCGCAGCCCGCCGCGCGGCTGTGTCCGCCGCCGCCCATGCGCGCGCAGATGGCCGCCGCGTCGACGGTCTCATGGCTGCGCAAAGAAATTTTGTAGGTGCCGTCGCGGCGCTCGCGCAGCGCAACGCCCACCTGCACGCCCTCGATTTGGCGCGTGCGGGCCACCAGCTTGATATATTCCTCATCGTTGGAGCCGCTTTGGGCGAACATCGCCTGTGTGACGGCAATCAGCGCGATCCGGCCTTCCGCAAAATAGCGCAGGCCGTCGAACGCAAGGCGCTCCAGCGCCATATAGCTGCGGGATTCCGTTTCGAAAAAGGCTCTGTCGAGGGGTTCTGTCTCAACGCCCAGCTCCATGTACCGGGCGGCATAGCGGTGGCTGCGGGCGGTTGTGTTGTAATACCGGAAGCAGCCTGTGTCGGTGCTCACGCCTGCATAAAGGCAGGCGGCCATCAGGGTATCCATGCGCACGCCCATCAGATCAATGAGATCCGAGACGATTTCGGCGGTGGCGGCCGCGCTGGGATCGAGCAGGGTTTCCGCCGCGAAGAGGGTATTGGTGGCATGGTGATCGATGTTCAGGCGCACCTGCCCGCCAAAGCGCGAAAGCGCCGCCGGGCCAAGCAGATTTTCGTCGGCCACGTCCACGGAAATCAGGAAGCCGGCTGCCGGCTGGCGGTTGGCGCCGTCGTCGGGAGGATCCTGATTTTTTTCGCCCAAGATCTCGTAGGCAACGTCGGCGCGCATATAGGCGAACATGGCGGGGATGGGATCTTCACAGAGCACGGTGACGGGCTTTTTTAAAGCGCGCAGCGCATGCGCCAGGGCAAACGCGCTGCCCAGCGTATCGCCATCCGGATGGCCGTGGGTCAAAATCCGCACAGCTTCCGCCGCGCGCAGGCGCGCCGCCGCTGTTTTCAGGTCGATAAAAATCATGACCACCCCTATCGTTATCCCGCGTTGGTGTTCACAGGTTTTATAGAGCTTCCTCTTCTTCCGCCTCCGGGATGTGCAATTCATCGAGCGTGCGCAAAATCGCCGCGCCTTCTTCGATGGAGTTGTCGGCGATAAAACGCAGTTCCGGGGCCTTGCGCAAATGCAGGCGGCGGCCCAGCTCGCCGCGCAGCAGCCCGGCGGCGTTTTGCAGACCTTTCACAGCCTCCTGGGCGGCGGCAAGGCCTTCGATGGCTGAAATATACAGCTTTGCCGAAGTGCCGTCGCCGCTCAGGTGCACGCGCACGACGGTCAGCAGCTTGCCTGCCACGCGGGGATCTTTTAAATCGCGCAGCAGCGCGGTCAGCTCCCGTTTCATGTCTTCGGCCTGGCGGTTGATGTGATAACTGGGCATGATTCTCCTTTATCCCCGCAGTCATTCCGGGGCATACGTCACGGCGTTCCCGTGTTTCGCGTTATTGATTTCTTCTTTGCGCCGGATCACCTCGTCCAGATCAATCGCATAAAGATTCGCGATGGCGATGGCGTAGTACATCACATCCCAAAGCTCTTCTTCTATCGTATTCTTGAGCTGGCCGGGCGTTTGCGGGCGCAGATGCTTGCGCATGGCGCGGCTGAGTTCACCCACTTCTTCCGCCAGGCACATGAAGTATAATTCCTTCAGCTCCGGATGGAAGTCTTTTGCCCTGATGTAGGACTGAAGGTAGGCAATTTTTGGGGAAGGTTCCTGGCTCAATCCCGATATTCCTCCATAAAGTAAACTTCGAACACGTCGCCTTCCTTCAGCTCCGTGAACTTTGCCAGCGTAACGCCGCATTCGTAGCCCGCGGCAACCTCTTTTACGTCGTCTTTGAAACGGCGCAGGGAGGACAGCTCGTCTTCGGCCAAAATAACGCCGCCGCGCACCACGCGGCACTTTGCGCCGCGCTGCACCTTGCCGTCGAGCACATAGCTGCCCGCCACGGTGCCAACGGAACTGATCTTCATCACCTGCCGCACTTCAACGCGGCCCAGCGCCACCTCGCGGTACTTCGGCGCAAGCATGCCCTTTACGGCCTGCTGCACGTCTTCAAGCATGTCGTAGATGATGCGGTAGGTGCGCAGCTGCACGCCCTCGCGCTCGGCAATCTGCGCGGCGATGGGATCGGAACTGACGTTGAACGCCACGACAATCGCGCCGCTGGCGCTGGCAAGCATCACATCGCTTTCGCTGACCGCGCCCACGCCCGTATGGATGACCCGCACGCGCACTTCTTCGTTGCCCAGTTTCAGGAGGTTTTGCTTTACCGCTTCGGCGGAGCCTTGCACGTCGGCCTTGACGATGATATTCAGATCTTTCCTCTCGCCCTCTTTCAGGGAATCGAAGAGGGTTTCAAGGGTCACCTGCGCGTTCTGGTTGAAGATATCTTCTTTGGCGTTATATTTGCGCTGCTCCACCAGCTCGCGGGCCAGGCGCTCGTCGGTTACGGCGTCGAAACTGTCGCCGGCCTGGGGCGCTTCGGCCAGGCCCATGATCTCCACAGGTTCGCTCGGGCCTGCTGTTTGCAGCACAGAGCCTTTGTAGTCGGTCATGACGCGCACGCGGCCCACGGCTTCGCCCGCGACAAGCACGTCGCCCGTTTTCAGCGTGCCGTTCTGAACCAGCAGCGTTGCGATGGGGCCTCTGGTTCTGTCGAGCCGCGCCTCGATGACAACGCCCCGGGCGGCGCGGTTCGGGTTGGCTTTTAGCTCGCGCATTTCGGCCACCAGCAGCAGGGACTCCAGAAGCGCATCCAGGCCTTCCCGCGTTTTGGCGGATACCGGCACGCAGATGGTTTCGCCGCCCCATTCCTCGGGCACCAGCTCGTATTCTGTGAGCTGTTGCAGCACCCGCTCGGGATTGGCGTTGGGTTTGTCGATTTTATTCACGGCCACGACAATGGAAACGCCGGCGGCCTTCGCGTGGTTGATGGCCTCCACCGTTTGCGGCATAATGCCGTCGTCGGCGGCAACCACCAGAATCGCGATATCCGTCGCCTGCGCTCCGCGCGCGCGCATGGCGGTAAAGGCCGCGTGGCCGGGGGTGTCGAGGAAGGTGATCTTCCGGCCATTGATTTCCGCGCGGTAGGCGCCGATGTGCTGGGTAATGCCGCCGGCCTCGGTTTCGGTGACGGCGGTGTCGCGGACGGCGTCGAGCAGCGACGTTTTGCCGTGATCCACGTGACCCATGACCACAACCACCGGATCGCGCGGCTGCAAATCTTCTTCTTTATCTGTGCTGTCGTCGATGATACGCTCTTCAATGGTGACAATGACTTCGCGCTCCACGCGCGCGCCCAGCTCCGTGGCCACCAGCGCCGCCGTGTCGAAATCAATCATATCGTTCACCGTGGCCGTCTGGCCAAAACTGACGAACAGTTTTTTCACCACTTCCGCCGCGGTGCGCTTGAGCAGCAGCGCCAATTCGCTGACCTGAATCTCGTCGCCCACCTTAATGACCAGCTGGGGTTTTTTCGCGCGCTCGGCGGCGATACGGCGCAGGCGCTCGGCCTCGGTTTCGTGGCGGCTCGAACGCATGCCCTGCTTGCGGTATTGGCGGCTCTTCTGGGTGAGTTTTTGTTTGCTCTGCTGGCTGTCGCTCCCGCGGCGGCGGCCCCCGCCGCCCTGCTGCTGGGGCTGCCCGGCAATTTGCTCGTAGCGCTCGTTGTATTTTTCCAGATCGACGTTGCCCGAACGCGTATCCACCGTGCGGGCCTCGCTTCTTGTCCGCGACTGCGGCGCGCCCTCTTTTTTCTTTTTCGGCGCGGCGCCGTTTGGCGGTGCACCGGCCGCAGCGTCGGCAGGTTTGCTGCCCGCAAGGCTTTGGAGATCGGTCACCGTCTTCGCCTCGGGGCGCCTGCGGTGCCCGGCCACCTGCTTGGCGATTTCTTCGCTGGCCTGGCGTTCGGCCTTTGTTGGCGCTTTTTGGCCAACGCGGGGCGCGGCGGAAGGTTCGCGGCGCGGTTTTTGCCGGCCGTCGGCCTTTTTGCCCTCGGGCTTTGGCGACTCCTTCTTTGGGCGCTGTTCGGCCAGCGCAAAGAAGGCGTCGAAGTTTTCCACGCCCCTGGCAAGGGAGTAATGCTCAAAGATCAGGTTCAGCTCCGCTTCCTGGAGCACGGAATTGAGATTCTTCGCCCCCTCAAAATGATGGGAGAGCAATTCCGTGATTTCTTTGTTTGTCACTCCAATTTGGGCGGCGATGTCCTTGATTCTGATTTTATCTAACATGCAATCTTCCTTTCAACAGGGAACAGGATAATAGAGGGGCAGGGGATTAAGACGCAAGTATTTTTTCGGCAAAACCGGCGTTGTTGACCGTTACCACGGCGGCCTTATATTGCGTTGCCGCCTTGATCTCCAGCGAGGTCGCTTCGATTTCCCGCAAGGGGGTGTT
Source organism: Oscillospiraceae bacterium (assembly GCA_031256825.1). Taxonomy (GTDB): domain Bacteria; phylum Bacillota; class Clostridia; order Oscillospirales; family Acutalibacteraceae; genus WRMQ01. The sequence continues at coordinate 50,565 of JAIRPV010000015.1, forward strand.
CGTTTCCCGCGCCAAAAAGCGGAATTCTTCTTTGAGGCGGGGCGAAGCGTCGGCACAAAGCAGGCAAAGTTTTGCCTGCCCCGAACGCAGGGCCGCCTTGGCGGAATCGTGCCCGAACGAAGCGAGACCCGCCTTGCGGACAAGGCCCAGCAGGGAGAAAAGCTGTTTCATGATATCTCCCCTTCCAGCGCCTGATAGACTTCATCCGGCACGGCGCACTGGAACGCGCGGTTCAGGCCCTTCTTTTTGCGCAGCTTTTTAAAACATTCCGGGTTGGGGCACAGATAGGCCCCGCGGCCGTTGGCTTTGCCGGTGCGATCGAGCGCTACCACGCCTTCGGGGCTTCGCACCACGCGGATGAGTTCCCGTTTGGGTTTCATCTCGTTGCAGCCAACGCAGCGGCGCAGCGGCTGCTTTTTTTCGTGCAACTCAGTCATCCGCAATCACAATCTCCTCCGGCGCGGCCATTTGCGTATCCGACTTGATGTCGATCTTCCACGTGGTCAGCTTTGCCGCCAGGCGGGCGTTCTGCCCCTTGTTGCCGATGGCCAGCGACAGCTTATTTTCGGGCACGGTAATATGGCAAACATGCTCGTCGTTATCCACTACGCGGACATTGAGCACTTCGGCAGGCGAAAGCGCTGCGGCGACAAATTCCGCAACGTCGTCGCTGTATTGCACAACGTCGATCTTTTCGCCGCCGAGCAAATCCACAACGCGCTCAATGCGGGATCCGCGCGAACCGATGCACGAACCCACCGCATCCACATCCGGATCTTTGCACCAGACGGCCACCTTGCTGCGGCTGCCCGCCTCGCGGGCCACAGCCTTCACTTCCACCAGGCCATCTTTCACTTCCGGCACTTCCAGCTCGAACAGCCGCTTGACAAGGCCGGGATGGATCCGCGACAGCGTCGCATGCGGATAGCGGCGATCAAGCCCGGAGATATCCACAACATACACTTTGATCAGGTCGCCCGCTGCGATCTGCTCGCCCGGCACCTGCTCGCTTGCGGGCAGAATCTCGGTCACTTTGCCGATTTCCACCACCGCGTCGCCGTTGGGTTCCACGCGCTGCACTTTCACGGTGACAATTTCCTGCTCGCGGGACTGGAACTCTTCGCGCAGGCGGCCATGTTCCGCCTCGCGGATCCCTTGCCGCAAAACGTGCTTCGCCTTTTCGGCGGCAATGCGCCCCACTTCTTTGGTATCCAGTTCAATTTCTACGATATCGCCGGGCTGCGCGCCGGGTTTATAGCGCTCGGCCTGCTCGGGCAGCATATCGGTATCTTCGTCTTCCACCGCGCTGACGACCTGCTTGCGGACATAAAGTTTGATTTCTTCCGTATCGGGCAGGATGTCGCAATAGACGACGTCTTTGTTGTTGTAATCGCCGCGCACCGCGGTAACGATGGCGCGCTGCACGCTGTCGAACAGCGGTTCCATCTGGATGCCTTTTTCTTTGCCCAGATACCGCAGGGCCTCAAAAAACTCGTGGTTTACCATGTCTCGCCTCAACCTTTCTGGTTAACATTATTTGATTAGTCTTCCGTGTCTTCTTCGTCGCCGAATGCATCGCCGGTATCTTCAAACGCGTCGTACAGCCGCACGACGGTTGTTTTGGCCCGCTCTATTTCTATCAGGGCGCCGTCTTCGAGCCGCAGCGAAATCTGCTTGTTGGCATAGCCTTCCAGCGTGCCCAGCGTTTCTTGCATCCTGCCGCCCGCGCCCTGCCGCCTGACTGTAATCTGGCTGCCGATATATTGCGCGAAGTGCTCTTCGCGCGTCAGTTCCCGCTCGATGCCCGGCGAACAGACTTCCAGATGATAGGGGCCTTCGATCAGCGCCGCGTCGTCCAGCGGTTGATCGAGCGCGCGGCTCATGGCCTCGCAGTCATCCAGATCTACCCCGCCGGGTTTGTCGATCCAAAACCGCAGATACCAAAGCGCGCCTTCTTTTAAGAAGCGCACGTCCCAAAGAGAAAGCCCCAAGCCCGCCGCGATCGGCTCCGCGAGCCGCCGCGCCCGCGCCGCGATGTTCCCCGAATTGCGTTCCGCCATGCCGCGTTTCCTCCGCTCCGATTTACCTCACAAACAAAAGAGCGGGCGATGCCCACTCTCCATTCCTTTTGGGTTGCCAAGCTCATTCAACGTCATCATTGCTATATATTATAACACAGCCCGACAGGAAATGCAAGCTTTTTTTCAACGTTTATGAAAAAAATTTGCCCCGCCATGCAAAACGGCGGGGCAAATGCCGCGAATCACCAGTCGAAGGGGTTTTCTCCGCCGAACTGATCGTAATACCAGGGCCGGGTTTCTTCTTCGCTTGTTGTGGTGCCCTTGTCTTCCACAAGCTTCACTGAAACGTCGAATTTTTCAACGCCATAGGTCTGCGGATTCACGCGGGCGATGGTAAGCGTGAGGGTATCGCCCACCTCGCCCTGTTCCACCGCTTGCAGCAGCACGTCGGACTTATTGAGCGGCTTGCCGTTGACGTGGGTGATGATGTCGTTGGGCTTCACTTTTGTGCCGGTGAGCACGCTGTCGTCGTCGATGCGCGCGATGATCAGCGAACCGGAAGGCAGGTTGTTGGCCCGCAGAACGATATAGCCCGTGCGGCTTGTGCTGGCGGAGAGATACTGTATGCCCAGTTTTGGCCGGTTGGTCACATAACCGTTGTTGATGAGATCGACGATCACTTCCATCACAACCTTGGAGGGGATGGCAAAGCCCATGCCCTCGTATTGGGTATCCACAATCTTCTGGGAATTGACGCCGATGACCTGGCCGTAGGCGTTGACCAGCGCGCCGCCGGAATTGCCGGGGTTGATTGCAGCCGTGTGCTGGATGCTGATCTGGTTATAGACGCTTTTGGGGTTGAGCGGGCGTTCAATCGCGCTGACCATGCCGCTGGTGAAGCTGCCCTTGTATTCAATGCCGCCGGGGTTGCCGATGGCGTACACAGGCTCGCCCACCTTCAGTTTGTCGGAATCGCCGAATTCCGCGCCTTGCAGGCCTGTTTTTTTGATTTTCAGCAGGCCGACGTCGGTTTTTGTGTCGTAACCCACCACCTGCGCGTCGTAGCGCTCGCCATTTTCAAGCTCGACGCTGACGCTGCTGACGCTGCCGGCGATCACGTGGGCGCATGTGACCACATAGGTATACGTTTTTGTGCTGTCCTCATAGATGAGCACGCCGGAACCTTCGCCTACGGCGTTATCGCCGCTGCGGCCGGAGTAAATCTGGATGGCCACGTTCGCGTTTTCCATCTTGTCGTGGATCTGCACCGGAGTCAGCGCGCCCACCGCCTGCGCGACGGAAGTGTCGCCGCCGGGGGTGCTGACCGAGGGCAGGGTGGCGGCTTTGGCGCCCGCCTCGCCTTCGTTGAGCGTTGTGATCATGGAGTTCGGGTTGTTGGCCTTCAGAGAGCGCACAATCCCCATTCCAATCACGCTCGCTCCGGCAATGCCGAAAACCAGCAGCAGCGCCAGAAAGATTGCCAGCCCGGTTTTTTTTCGTTTGGGCGGCGGCTGCTGCGCCGGCTGATACGGCGGCTGCCCATATTGCTGATAGGGGGGAATTGGCCCGGTTGGCGGCTGATAAGGCTGATAACCCAGGGGGGCTGGCTGCGCCGCTTCGGGTTCGCCTCCGTTTTCTGCGGGCGCCTCGCTGATTGGCGGCGCTTCCGGCTCCGCGCAAGTTTCGTCTTCGGGTTTCCAGTCGTACCCATACCCTGTGTATTGATTGTTCTCGTCCATCGTTCACGCTTCCTTCCTTTCGTGCTGGTCATAGTATACCACGCGAAGATGAAAATCGCATGCACCTGAGGTGAAAATTGGCGGGGAAATGAATCTTGACATTCCTGAAATTTTTTCTTGACTTTTTTCTCATTTGCAGTATAATATACGTATCGCAATCGGGCGCACGGCGCATTTGGGGGGCTGATAATTGGAAAAAGACATTGTTATTGATTTAAAGAACGTTTCGGTTGCCTTCGACGGCGAACCGGTGCTGAAAGATTTGAATTTATACATCCGCAACCGGGAGTTCATCACGCTGCTCGGGCCCAGCGGATGCGGCAAGACCACCACGCTGCGCATTATTGCCGGCTTTTTGGAGCCAGACGGGGGCGACGTTGTGTTCGACGGCAAAAGCTGCCTTGGGCTGCCGCCGCACAAGCGCCCGGTCAATACCATTTTTCAGCGTTACGCGCTGTTCCCCCACCTGAATGTTGCGAAGAACGTAGCGTTCGGGCTGAAATTAATGCGCCTTCCCAAAGACGAAATCGAAGCCCGTGTGGCCGAAATGCTGCGGCTGGTGAGCCTGAAAGGCTTTGAGCGGCGCACGGTGGCTTCGCTTTCCGGCGGGCAGCAGCAGCGCGTGGCCATTGCGCGGGCGCTGGCCATAAAGCCGCGGGTGCTGCTGCTGGACGAGCCGCTGGGCGCGCTGGATTTAAAGCTGCGCAAAGACATGCAGATGGAGCTGAAAAATATTCAGCAGCAGCTGGGGATTACGTTTATCTATGTGACGCACGATCAGGAGGAAGCGCTTTCGATGTCCGACACAATCGTGGTCATGGACGACGGGGAAATCCAGCAGATCGGCACGCCAAAAGATGTTTATGACGAGCCGAAGAACGCTTTTGTGGCGGATTTTATTGGCGAAAGCAATATTCTGGACGGCGTGATGCTGGGCGACTACCTGGTGCGCTTTGCGGGAATGACCTTCCGCTGCGTAGACAAAGGCTTTGAGCGCAACGAAAAAGTGGACGTTGTGGTGCGACCGGAGGATATTGTGATTGTTGCGCCCGGCGCGGGGGTGTTGCAGGGCGTTATCACCAGCGCGACGTTTAAGGGCGTGCACTATGAGTATATCGTGGATGTGCAGGGATTTAAGTGGCTGATTCAAAGCACGGAGCTGCACAAGGCCGAGGACTTGATTGGGCTGCACATCAAGCCCGATGAGATCCACGTCATGAAGAAATCGAAGTATTCCGACGAAGTGGGCGACTACTCCAGTTACTCCGACGAGTTCGACGAGCTTTCGAACCCGAATGTGGAAGAGGACGGGGAAGAGGAGTAGAACCGCGGTTTTTGGGATACCGGTTTTGATGTGGGAGGAGGGCGGCCATGAATCAGCCAAAAAAGCGCGAACGTATCAACGACGCAACGCCGGCGCTCAACGCGCCTTATCTGCTTTGGAGCCTGCTGTTCATTGTGGCCCCTTTGGCCATGGTGGCGGTGTATGCCTTTTTGGGGCAAAACAATACCTTCAGCCTCGATGTGTTCCGTTCGTTGTTCGCCACGGCGGACGGGCGGCGCATGTGGGGCAAGGTGTTTGGCGATTCGCTGCTTTATGCCCTGGCGGCAACGGTGATCTGCCTGGGCCTCGCGTTCCCTCTGGCGCACTTTATGGCGGCCGGGCGGGCGCGGGCGCAGCGCACAATGATGATGCTGATCATGGTGCCCATGTGGATGAATTTTTTGATTTGCACCTATTCCTGGCGGACCATTTTGGAAACCCACGGGGTGATCAACTCGTTTTTGAGCTGGCTGCGGCTGCCCGGCCTGAAGCTGCTCAACACACCGGGCGCCGTTGTGCTGGGCATGGTATATAATTATTTGCCATTCATGATTTTGCCCGTCTATTCCGTGATGAGCAAGCTGAACCCTTCGCTGGTGGAAGCCGCGCAGGATCTTGGCGCGAACCGCCGGGCCGTGCTGTTCCGGGTCACTGTGCCGCTGAGCCTGCCGGGGGTGGTTTCGGGGATCATCATGGTGTTTGTGCCCAGCGTAAGCACATTTTATATCAGCCAGAAGCTCGGCGGCAAAGGGTCGCTCATCGGCGACGCGATTGAAGCGCAGTTCATGGTGCCTGATTACGGCAAGGGCGCCGCGCTTTCGCTGATTTTAATGGCAATCATATTGGTTTGCATGATGGCGATGCGGCGTTTTTCAGATGGGGAGGAGGGTTCCTTTATCGCATGAAAAAACAAAAGGGTGCGTTCTCCGCAATCTATTCCGCGCTGATTTTGCTGTTCCTCTATGCCCCGATGGGGGTGATGGTCTGGTTTTCGTTTAACGCGTCGAACTCCACGGCCACGTTTGCGGGCTTTAGCCTGCGCTGGTACGGGGCGCTGCTGGAAAATCCCGACGCGCAAAACGCGCTGCGCAACACGCTGGTGCTGGCGCTGCTGGCGGCCAGCGTTTCGGTCGCGCTGGGCACGGCGGCGGCGCTGGGCATAGACCGCCTGCGCAAACACTGGGTGCGGGCGCTGCTGCTGCACATCACAAACCTGCCGTTGATGAACCCGGAAATCGTAACCGGCATCTCGATGATGCTGCTGTTCGTTTTCGGCGCAAAGCTGCTGCACCTGGATTCGCCGCTGGGGTTTGGCTCGCTGCTCATTGCGCACATCACCTTTTGCCTGCCCTATGTGATCCTTTCGGTGCTGCCAAAGCTGCGCCAGACCGACCCCCATTTGGCCGAAGCGGCGCAGGACTTGGGCTGTTCGCGTATGCAGGCGTTCTTTAAAGTGGTGCTGCCCGCCATTTCCACCGGCGTTGTGTCGGCCTTTTTGATGGCGTTCACCATATCGCTTGACGATTTTGTCATCAGCAACTTCACCAACGGCCCCAGTTTTCAAACCCTTCCGCTGTATATCTACTCCATGACGAAAAAGCGGGTCAAGCCGGATATGTACGCGCTTTCGTCGTTGATTTTTGTGGCAATTTTTGTTTTGCTGCTTCTGAGCAACTGGGCGCAGGCCCGGGCGGAAAAGCGGGCCACAAAAAAAGAGGGGTAAGGCGGGCGTTCTCCGGCAATTGCAACATGGGTTTTCCTGTAAAGGCATCAAAAATAGAGGCAAGGAGCTGACAGAAATGAAGAAACTGATCGCGTTTTTTTTGGCGTTGGGCATGAGTTTTGGCCTTTGCGCCTGCGGGGGCGGCAAGCAGCAGACGATCAACGTCTGCAACTGGGGAGAATATATCTCGGACGGGGCCGACGGCGGCTTGCGGGTGGTGCAGGAGTTTGAGAAGCGCACCGGCATCAAAGTGAACTATACCACATTCGACACCAACGAGAGCCTTTACGCAAAGCTTTCGGGCGGCGGAGCCAGCTACGATGTGATCATTCCATCGGACTATATGATCCAGCGGCTGATTGCCGAAGACGGCCTGGAGACGCTGGACTACGGCAAGATCCCCAACGCGAAGTACATTATGGAAGAATACCGGGATCTTTATTATGACCCGCAGGGAACGCACTCCGTGCCCTACACCATCGGCATGGTGGGGTTGATCTATAACAAGACGCTGGTTGCGGAACCGCCCGCCAGCTGGGGGGCGCTCTGGGATCCGCGCTATCAGGGGCAGATGTTGCAGTTCCAAAGCCCGCGCGACGCCTTTGGCACGGCGCAATACCTTTTGGGGCTGAACGTCAATTCGACGGACGAGGCCGAATGGCGCGCCGCCGCGGAAAAGCTCAAAGAGCAGGCTCCGCTGGTGCAAAGCTATGTTGCCGATGAAATTTATAATATCATGGAGGGCGCGAACGCCGCGCTGGCCCCTTATTATGCCGGGGATTACCTGATGATGCACGACAATAACAGCGATTTGGCGTTTGTTTATCCGGAAGAGGGCACCAACTTTTTCTATGACGCGATGTGCATTCCAAAGGGCGCGCGCAACCTGGACGCGGCGCACCAGTTTATCAATTTTATGCTGGAACCCGATATCGCGCTGGCCAACGCGGAAGTGATCATGTATGCTTCGCCGCACAGCGCCGTGCGCGAAAGCCCGGATTATACCCTCAAAGACAACCCTGTGCTTTATCCTGAAACGCTGCCCAAAGTGCAATGCTTTGAAAATTTGCCGCAGAGCATTTTGGGGCTGATGAACACGCTCTGGACGGAAATCAAGCAGAAATAACACGAAAAAAGGCAGGAGGAGAACCCCCATGGCAAAGCTCAAAGTCGGCATCATTGGCTGCGGAGGCATCGCCAACGGAAAGCACATGCCCAATCTGGCGAAGCTCAAGGAACTGGAAATGACCGCGTTTTGCGATATCGTGCGCGAACGCGCCGAAAAAGCCGCGAAGAAATACGGCGCGGGCAGGGCGAAGGTCTATGAAGATTACAAAAAACTGCTGGCGGACGGGAGCATCGACGTGGTGCATGTTTGCACGCCCAACCGCTCGCACGCCGAAATCACCGTCGCGGCCCTCGAAGCGGGCAAGCATGTGATGTGCGAAAAGCCCATGGCAAAAACATATGCCGAGGCCAAAACCATGCTGGAGGCCGCGCGGCGCACGGGCAAAAAGCTCACCATTGGCTACCAGCAGCGCTGGCGGGGCGATTCGCTTTATTTAAAGGCCGCCTGCGACGCGGGCGAGCTGGGCGAAATTTATTATGCCAAAGCCATTGCGCTGCGGCGGCGCGCCGTGCCCACCTGGGGCGTTTTCCTCAACGAATATGAGCAGGGCGGCGGCCCGCTCATCGACATCGGCACGCACGCGCTCGATTTGACGCTGTGGTGCATGGACAATTACAGACCCCGCATGGTGGTTGGCACAAGCTACAAAAAGCTTGGCCAGCAGACCGAAACCGGCAACGCCTGGGGCGACTGGGATCCCGCGCGCATGACGGTGGAAGACAGCGCGTTCGGGTTCATTGTTATGGAAAACGGCGCGACGGTAACGCTGGAAAGCTCTTGGGCGCTCAACATTGCCGACCCAAAGGAGGCGATTTGCCTGCTGGCGGGCGACAAAGCGGGGGCCGATATGTTGCAGGGCGAAGGCAATCTGCGCATCAACCGCGTTTCGCACGGGCGGCAGTGCATTGAGACGCCGAGTTTTGACGCGGGCGGCGTGGCGTTTTTCGACGGCGCGGGCGGCGACTGCTCGGAACTGGAGCAGCGGGCGTTCTATCAGGCCATTCTGGAGGACACGGAAGTTCCCACAAAACCGGAGCAGGCGCTCGTGGTCACGCAGATCCTGGAGGCCATTTATGAAAGCGCGGCCAGCGGCAAGCCGGTATATCTGAATGCCTGAGAGAACGCGGCGCTTGCGTTAGAAAAGGGCGGGGAAACGAATGCATTTTTCCATACAATTATATACGCTGCGGGACATGATCCATACCGGCGGCGATTTGCTGGCGCTGCTGCCGCAATTGAAAGCGCTCGGCTTTGACGGCGTGGAGTTCGCCGGGTATTATGGCCTGGAGGCGCCGGCGCTGCGGCGGGCGCTGGAGCAGGCGGGGCTTGCCGCCACGGGGGCGCATTTGGCGCCGGAGGATTTGCGCCCGAAGCGGCTGGCGGGCACTCTGGCGTTCAGCCGCGCGCTGGGGCTGACGAAGATTGGCTTAGGCACGGCCCCCCACGGCTCGCCAAAAGAAACCGCAAAAAGCTGCGCTCTGCTGCAAGCGGCTGCGCAAGAAGCACGCCGACAGGGCATAACGGTCTATTATCACAACCATATTCAGGAATTTCTGCCCTTCCCGGATGGTAGTTTTGCCATAGAACAATTCATGGCGGCATGCATGCTGCAAGTGGATACCTATTGGAGCTTTTGCGCGGGCGCGGACAATTTCCGCTTTCTGACGGAGCACAAGGACCGCATTTGCAGCTTGCATATCAAAGACGGCATTGGAGAAGCAACGAAGGCGCTGGGCGAAGGCGCTTGCGATCTGGCCGCCGTTCTTCGCGCGGCAAAGGCCATTGGAATGGAATGGCTGGTGCTGGAAAACGACACGCCTGCGCCGGACGGACTGCGCGACGCGGCGCGAAGCATGGCCTGGCTGCGGGCGAATGCGTGACGCAAAACAAAAATAAGGAGGCGACTCGCTATGAAACTTGGCGTATTTACCACACTGCTCAGCAACCGAACCCTGGAAGAGGCCCTGGCGCTGTTCCAATCCCTCGGCATTGAGATGGTAGAAATCGGCTGCGCGGGCTACCCCGGCAACGCCCACGCAAACCCGGACATTCTGCTCAACAACAAAGCGGCGCTCGCCGCGTTCCAGAAAACCGTTGCCAACAGCGGGCTGGAAATCAGCGCGTTCAGCTGCCACGGCAATCCGCTGCACCCCAACAAAAAAATTGCCGCAGAGTTTGACCAGGGCATGCGCAACGCTGTTTTACTGGCCGAGGCCTGCGGGCTGCGCCAGATCAATTGCTTTTCCGGCTGCCCCGGCGATCAGGAGGGCGCGAAATACCCCAATTGGGTCACTTGCCCTTGGCCGGATGATTTTTCGCGAATCCTCCAGTGGCAGTGGGATGAAAAGCTGATTCCCTATTGGAAGGCATTCGTGCCCTTTGCGAAGGCGCACGGCGTAGACAAAATCGCCCTTGAGCTGCACCCGGGGTTCTGCGTCTATAACACCAGCAGCCTGCTGCGGCTGCGCGAGGCCGTTGGCCCCGAGATTGGCGCGAACTTTGATCCAAGTCACCTGCTCTGGCAGGGTATGGATCCCGTCGCCTGTATCCGCGCGCTGAAGGGGGCTATCTTCCACTTCCACGCGAAAGACACCAAAGTGGATCCCTACAATACCGCCGTCAACGGCGTGCTGGACATTCAGCCCTACGGCAACGAAATCAATCGCTCGTGGATTTTCCGTTCCGTCGGCTACGGCAGGGACGCCGACTACTGGAAGAATGTGATATCGAACCTGCGCATGGCGGGCTACGACTATGTGCTCAGCATTGAGCACGAAGACAGCCTGATGAGCCAGGGCGAAGGGCTGCGCAAGGCCGTTGCGATGCTCAAAGATTGCCTGATTACGGAGCAGCCGGGAGCCATGTGGTGGATCTGACCGGGGAGCAGGCGTTCAGGAATTTAAGCATTAGGGGAGAATATGGATCTATGGCGGAACATCAACCTGTTTCCCTTGCCGTCATCGGCTACGGCGGCATGGGGCAGCACCACGCGCACCGCATCCCAAAAGAATTGCCGAAGCAGTTCCGGTGCGCCGGGGTGTTCGACATTTTGGAAGAACGCCGGCTGGCCGCGCGGCATCGGGGCTTGCCCGCCTATGAATCCCGCGGGGCGCTGCTGAACAACCCCGAAATTGAACTGGTTGTTGTGGCCACGCCCAACGATGCGCACAAGGAGATTGTAATCGACGCGCTGGAGCACGGCAAAAATGTGATTTGCGAGAAGCCCGTGACCATGACGAGTTCCGATTTTGAAGAGATGGCCGCGGCGGCGCGGCGCAGCGGCAAGCTCTTTACGGTGCACCAGAATCGGCGGTGGGACTCCGATTACCGGACGGCCAAGCGCGTGGTTGACGAAAACCTGCTTGGCTCTGTGTTCCATATCGAAAGCCGCGTGCACGGTTCGCGGGGGATCCCGGGCGACTGGCGCAACCAAAAAGAGCGCGGCGGCGGTATGGTGCTCGACTGGGGCGTGCACCTGCTCGACCAGATGCTGCAAATCATGGGGCAGCGCCGCCTGCTCTCGCTTTACGCGCAGCTGACCTATGTGACCAACGAGGAATGCGACGACGGGTTCCGTGTATATTGCACATTTGAGGGCGGCACAACTTATTTGGTAGAAATTCTTACCTCGAATTTTATTGCCCTGCCCCGCTGGTATATTTTGGGCGAAAACGGCACCGCGCGGGCGCGCGGCTTCCGCGGCGGCTGCGACATTGTGAACGTTGCGCGCTGGCAAGAGCTGGAAGCCGTGCCGGTGCAGGCGGGCGTTGGCCTGACGAAAACCATGGCGCCGCGCAACCGCAAAAACCTGCGCCGGAGTCGCCTGCGGCAGCCGAAAGACGACTGGGCGGGGTATTACCGCAATATCTATGATGTTTTGCGCGCCGGCGCGCCGCCGGATGTGACGCTGGAGCAGCAAAGGCGATTGCTGCGGGTCATCGAAGCGATTTTTGTGTCGGCGCAAGAAAACCGCGCTGTGGAAGTGGAATAAGCAACATCCCCCTCTTATGGGGGATGTTTTTTATGGGGGGCAACGGCATTACCGCCGGAATATCTGCACCGCGTTGTGCACGTTTTCGATCACCACTTTGGTGTGCTCGCCCGCGTATTCGCCGTCGATGGTCCAGGGGATGGGTTCGTCGAACTCAAATTCCGCGCGGCTGGTGTGCAGCATGCGCAGATAATCGTAGTTAAAGTCGCGCGCGAGGGCCTTGACGATGGTATTGGCAAATTGCGCCACATCGCGGGGATACTGGATCATTATCAATTCAAAGCGGCCGTCGTTCAAGCCCACTTCGCGGCGCTTGATCTTAATGGAGCCAGCCACAGAAACGGAGTTGCTCACACCGCAGTAGATCAAATCGTCTTCGGCCTCAAAGCCTTCGGCTGTTTTGATTTTGGTGTGAATGGGCCGGATTTTTCCAATCACCTTCGCGGCCTGCAACAGATAGGCCGTGTGGCCCAGCCGGTTCTTGAGTTTTTGCGGGGTTTCGTAAGATGTGTCGGTAAACGCGCCGTAAGAAGCTGTGTAGCAAAAATACGGGCCGCCGTTGAACCGCCCCATGTCGTTCCAGAGCGGCTGGCCGTTGAGAATGATATCAATGGCTTCTTTGTGCTGTTGACCGGGATGCACAGCGTCTGGGCAAGATCGTTGGTGGATCCGGATGGGATATAGCCCAGCAGCGGGCGGCGTTCGAGGGACATAACGCCGTTCACGGTTTCGTTGAACGTGCCGTCGCCGCCCCGGCAGACAACAATATCAAAATCCATGCCGCGGCGGCGGACGATGTCGGTGGCGTCGCCCGGGCCCCGGGTGGTAAAGACCGTGGTTTCCAGCCCGCTGGTGCTGAACAGATCAGCAATGTCGAACAACTGCGTTTTTGTGGTGCGCTTGCCTGACGTTGGGTTGATCACCACAAGCGCTTTTTTTCCTTCAAAAAAATTTTTCAGCATACGGTACACCTCACAATGCCATACTATGTCTAACATCTTTTGTTGAGCGCTGCCTGCCTGGCAGCCAAATCATCCGGATCGGAGGCCCTGTCCAACATGAAATCAGGCGGAAAGCAACCAAAAACCCTCAGCGAAGCAAAAACCCTGCCCGGCCACGCGCCCGACAAGCGCCGCCAGAAAGGCCGCGCCGCCGAGCAAAGCGATCGCAATGTGGAGCGCGCGAAACATTGGGTGGATGAACACAAAAGCTAGGCGGGGAACAGGACGTCAGGGGCAGGGGGCAGGATAGCCGCTCTCCTGCCTCCTGATACCTGTCCGCCGCTAGCTGGGTGTTACCTGAAAAATCCGCCGCGCGGCGCCGTTGGCGGCATCACATGCGTATAGCTGCACAAAATGATATCGTCGCCAATCACCTCGATATCCTCCCAGCGCACATAGCATTCCTCCCGCGAGAAGAAGCCCATAACGCGCGGGCGGCCCATCACCACCAGCGCCAGCACGCAGCCGGTGCAGGTGTCGATCTGGCAATCCACCACATTGCCCAGGCGCACGCCTGTTTTTTTGTTGATCACATCTTTGTTGCGCAAATCCGTAATACAGCAGTGCATCTCCATACCCCCGCAGACGGCCGCAGCGGCCTTTTTTTCATATCTATGCGGGGCCGCCCCGGTTCATACGCACCGGAGCCGTTTTCTTATTCTTCCGGCGCAACAGAAACGCGGTAGACCTTCACGCCGTGGGGCGGCACCACGCAGTGCAGCTCTTCGGGAACCGTTTCGGTGCGCTTTGTCCAAAGATCCGTTACAACATAGGCTTTCGCGAAGGGCAAGTTAACGTCTCCGCGGGCGGCAGCCATATGCAGCTTCAGGCCGAAGGGCTTCGACTCCCCCGATTTGTTGAAGAAGCACACAGCCACGTCGCCGTTGGCCAGGGGCTTTAGCAGGGTATCCTGCAAGCCCGTGGTTGCAATGCGGCGGCACTGCACGCCCAGGGGATCCTGATCGATGGCAATCATATCTTTGTTGGTCAGAATCTGCCAGGCCGAGTTTTCTGTTTGGATGCTGCCGTCGGGCCGGAGGAAGGTGCGCACGTCGTTGCCAAGAATCAGCGGCGCGGCCATCATACACCAAAGGCTGAAGTGCGCTTTGTTTTCTTCAAAGTTCAGCGCGCCGTTGCCCACCTCCAGCATATCCGGGTCGTTCCAGCCGCCTGGCCCGGCATGTTCCCAGAGCCGCACGTTTAGCTCATAAATGGCCAGAATAGAGGGCCAGACCGCTTTGATATCCAGCGTTGTGCGCCAAAGGTTGCCCGCCTTGCGCCCCCACTTCCAGGGCAGATTAAAGCCCCACTCGCAGATGGAATAGACGATTTTCTTTTCGGGCACGCCCGCCGCAGCGGCATAGGCGCTGGTGGCCTTTTGCAGTTCGCGGCCCATTTTGGCGTATTGATACGCCGACGAATCGAACCGTGACGCGATAGGGTTATAAATCTTGATGCTGTTAAAGCCGCGCTTCAGGGGCACCAGCAACTGGTGGCGGCCCTCTTTCGTGATCGCCCAGGTGGGCGGAACGATGGTGTCGGCGGCAAACTGGCCGTTGATTTCAATCACGGCAAATTTTTCGCTGTGACTTTTTTTGCGGATGCAAAGCGTCAGCGCATAAACGCCGTCTTCCTCCGCGTAAACCTGCTCAAACGTGGCCGCCCCGCCCGCATACGAAAGCCCCGCGATATACTTGCCCGTTTCCATCTTGTCGTCGTCTACGATGACGGCGCCGCCCTCGAGCACAGCGTCTTCGGCCTCATAAACCGCTTCTTCGCCGGAGCCCAGTGGGCTCACAGCCAGTTTTTCGATACAGGGCGCGCGCATGGGCAATATTTTGTGGTGGCAGAAGTCGTATTTGAAATAGGCGATGCCCCATTCGGCAAACGTGCGCGCGTCAACAGCCTCGTGGCCGAGGCTTGCCGGCAAATCTTCGCAGGTCAGCGTGCCGTTGGATGAATAAATGCCAAGCTCCAGGCCCTTTGCGTTCACCTTTTGCGCCAGAGCGGCAATGCCGCTGGGGAAGGTGGCGAAATCCGCTTGCAGACGGCCGTTCGCGTCGCGCTGGGCGCTTTGCCAGCAGTCGTCGATGTTGACGTACCGATAGCCCGCCGCGGCCAGGCCGCTTTTTTCCATCGCGTCGGCAATTTCCAGCACCAGCTGCTCGCTGATGCGGTTGTGGAAGGTATTCCAGCTGCTCCAGCCCATGGGCGGGGTCAGCGCCGCGCCGTTGTTGTAATCCTCCCCCAGGTCAATATTTACCTTTGCCATTTGAGTCACCTGCTTGAGATCCACAGGCAGTTCTTCTATTCTGCGCTCGCGGGCCGCCTTGCCCAGCAGCTTGCCCAGCGCGAACCCGCCAGCCAGCACGCCGGCGCCCCGAATCACATGTTTCGTTGCCATGCGTTTTCCTCCTTCATCTGGTCTGTTTCTATTATAGTACATTTCCCGGAAAAAGAAAAGATATTTTTTGCGAAAATTCCGGAATTTTTTCTTGACAATCTGTCGCGGGAGGGGTAAGATGATAAGAGCGCCGGTTTGCGCCTACAAAACCTGCTTTGCTTCTTGCCTTTCGGCGAACGAAGCGCACAGCTCCGCCAGGCAGCAATCCCCGCACCGGGGCCGCCGCGCCACGCACACCGCCCGGCCATGCAAAACGCACCGGTGGCAAAAATCGTTGCTCCGCGCCGGATCGAGCAACTCGATCAGGGAACGTTCCACTTTGGCCGGATCCTGCGTGCGCACCAGGCCGAGCAGGTTGGCAATGCGGATCAGGTGCGTATCCGCCACAACGGCGGGCAGCCGAAACACGTCGCCCCGGATGAGGTTCGCGGTTTTGCGGCCAACGCCGGGCAGGGCGGTGAGTTCTTCCATCGATTGCGGCACCTGCCCCCCGTGGCGCGCTAAGATCATCTGCGCCATGCCAATCAAGTCGCGCGATTTCGTATGGTAAAAACCGCAGGAATGAATGAGCGCCTCCACTTCTTCCGCCGCCGCGCCCGCCATTTCAGCCGCGCCGGGGAAGCGCGCGAACAGCGCCGGGGTCACCTGATTCACCCGCGCGTCGGTGCACTGGGCCGAAAGGCGCGTTGCCACAAGCAGCTGGAAGGGATCCGTGTATTCCAGCGAGCAAATCGCTTCCGGGTACGCCGCCTCCAGGCGCCGCGTCACCGCAGCGGCTTTTTCGCGCAGCGCTTGCGCATTATTTTCACACTGTGAGGTTTCTATGTTCCACACCCTCTTTCTGCTTATGTACGAATTTTTTTGCACCGGCCTTTTCGCCATTGGCGGGGGGCTGGCTACCATCCCGTTTTTGCAGAGCATCGGCCGCCGTCGGCCGGGCTGGTATACCAGCGCGCAGCTGGGCAATATGATCGCCGCTTCGCAGTGCGCGCCGGGGCCGCTGGGCACAAACATGGCCACGTTCGTGGGATTCACCGTGGGCGGCTGGGCGGGGGCGCTGCTGAGCGTGCTGGCGCTGATGGCTCCCACCGTGCTGGTGGATTTGGCTGTGGCCCATGTGATGGAGCGCTTCCGGGGCGCGGAAAAAGTGGAAAAAGTGATGGAATACCTGCGGCCCGTCAGCGCGGGGCTGATCTGCGCGGCCGCCTTCGCGCTGCTCCAAATTTCGCTGGGCAGCGGCGCCTGGAACTGGCGCGCGCCCGCCACGTGGCCGCGCTGGTTCAACTGGCCGTGCTGCGCGCTTTACGCCGCGCTGCTGCCGTTTGCCCTCTGGAAGAAGCTGAAAAAAATCCATCCCATTGCCTACATCGCTGCGGGGGCCGCTGTTGGGATGCTCTTCAAGTTTTAGCTTTGGGCCGCTTCAGCATGCCGAACAGGCCCAAAATAACAGCGCCGAGCACCACCCAAACTGGATTTGCCCCGAAGATTGCCACAACAACGAAAGCCGCCGCCGTCAGCAGCAGCTGCCACCAGCGCTTTGTGCTTTCGCGCACGATATTCACAACGGAGGCCGTCAATAACGCGCACACCGCAACGCGCACCCCCGCGAAGGCCGATTGCACCAGAGGAATATCCGTCGCGTGCCGCAGCACCGTTGCCACCAGCAGCATCAGCACCACGCCGGGTGTAATCACCCCCAGCGGGGCGAGCACAGCCCCCGGCACTTTGCCTTTGCGGTAGCCGATGAACGCTGCCACATCCACGGCAATTACCCCGGGCGTGCACTGTCCCACAGCGTAATAGTCAAGGATTTCCGCCTTTGTGCACCACTGCCGCCGCCCGATGATTTCGCGTTCGAGCATGGGGAACATAGAAAGCCCGCCGCCAAACGTCAGCAGGCCAACTTTCAGAAAGCTCAAATATAATTGAAGATAAAGCATCGCGCCCCCCTCGTCTGCTTTTGCTGTTTCTATTATAACGAATTTTTCGCCGCGGCGCAAGCCCTGCCGCAAAAAAAATTCATCTTTTGCTTACAATTTGCCCAAAACCCCTTGCAAAACCTGTCATTTTGCGTTATAATAAAATGCAGATTCAAAATTCTCAAGCAAAGTTGGAGGTCGTTCTTTGGACATTTTGGTGATTAACGCGGGCAGTTCTTCTTTAAAGTATCAGCTCATCGACATGGAAACGGAGGCGGTGCTCGCCAGCGGCGGCTGCGAACGCATTGGCCTGGACGGCAGCCGTCTGGAGGCAAAACTCCCCGGCGGCGCAAAAATTACGTATGAACTCACGATGCACAACCACACGGAAGCCTTTTTGGCTGTAACAAAAGCGCTCACCGAAGGCGAGAGCAAGGTGATCGACTCGCTGGGCTGTATCCAGGCCGTTGGGCACCGCGTGGTGCAGGGCGGGCCAAAATTGCAGGAAAGCGTGCTCATCGACGACGCGGTGCTCGCGGAAATTGAGCGAAACGCCGATTTTGCGCCGCTGCACAACCCCGCGCATGTGCAGGGCATTCGCGCCTGCCAGCAAGTGTTTGGGCCGGGCGTGCCGCAGGCCGCTGTGTTCGACACCGCGTTCCACGCCACCCTGCCGCCCGAGGCCTATCTGTTCCCGCTGCCCTATGAATATTACGAAAAGTATCAGCTGCGCCGCTTTGGCTTCCACGGCACTTCGCACAAGTTTGTCAGCCGCCGCTGCGCGAAGGTGATGGGCGTGCCGCTGCGCGAACTAAAAATTATCACATGTCACCTGGGGAACGGTTCTTCCATCACGGCGGTGAAAAACGGCCTGTCGGTCGATACCAGCATGGGGCTTACGCCCCTCGACGGCTTCCTGATGGGCACGCGCTGCGGCGCCGTTGATCCCTCGGCGATCCTCTACCTCATGGCAAAGGAGGGCTGGGACATCAATCAGACCAGCGACGTGCTGAACAAACGCAGCGGCGCGCTGGGCGTTTCTGGCATTTCCAGCGACGATCGCGACGTAAAGGCCGCCGCGGAAGATCCCGGCCATCCCTTGCAGCAGCGCGCGGCCCTGGCGCGCGGCATCCAGCGCTATCAGGTGCGCAAGTTCATCGGCGCCTACGCTGCGGCCATGAACGGCGTGGACGCGATTGTATTCACCGGCGGCATTGGCGAAAACACAACGGACTTGAGGGCGCACATCTGCCGCAACCTCACCTATTTGGGCGTTAAGTTCGACGCGGAAGCCAACGAGCGCTGCATCCGGGGGGTGGAAGGGGAAATCTCCGCGCCTGGTTCAAAAGTGCGCGTGTTTGTGCTGCCCACCAACGAAGAGCTGTTGATTGCGCGCGAAACGCAGGCCCTGGCGGAAGATCTGATATAGACGCCGCAGGCTGATTCTTTGAATACGGGTTCTGAAATGCAATATATTTTACGGCAATTGCCTGTGCCGCTCGACGGCGATTTTGCGCGGCAACTGCGCGAAGCGGCCTGCCGGGCTTTCAGCTGCCCGCCGGAGGCGCTGGCGGAAGTGCGGGAACTGCGCCGCGCGGTGGACAGCCGAAAAAAATCGGATGTGCACTTTGTTTGCCACGCGTTGGTCACATTCCATCAGCCGCCAAAACGGCTGCCAACCGGCGCGGAGCCTTTTGAGCCGCCAACGGCCCGGCCGCCGCAAGTCACGCGCTCCAGCACGCTGCGGCCTGTTGTCGCGGGGTTTGGGCCGGCCGGCATCTTTGCCGCGCTGGAGCTGGCCCGCGCGGGGCTGCGGCCCATCGTATTGGAGCGCGGGCAGGATATGCAAAGCCGCCGCGAGCGAGTTGACGAATTTCACAAAACACGCCGCCTGCTGCCCGACTGCAATATTCAGTTCGGCGAAGGCGGCGCGGGGGCGTTTTCCGACGGCAAACTGACCACCGGCGTCAAAGACCCGCTGTGCCGCCAGGTTCTGGAAACGTTAGCGGCGCACGGCGCGCCGGGCGAAATAGCAATCCACGCGAAACCGCACATCGGCACCGATCAATTGGGCCCGGTGATCCTTGCGATGCGCCGCGAAATCGAGCGCCTCGGCGGAGAAGTGCGGTTCGGCTGCCGGCTCTCGGATCTTGCACTGGAAGGCGGCCGGCTGAGCGGCGTCGCCTACGAGAGCGGCGGCAGCGCCGCAGAGCTGCCCGCCGACGCATTGCTGCTCTGTATCGGGCACTCCGCGCGGGATACCCTGGAACTGTTGCGGCGGCGCGGCGTTGCGATGCGGCAAAAGCCGTTTGCTGTGGGCGCGCGCCTGGAACATCCGCGGGAATTCATCGATCGGGCGCAATACGGCGCCTTTGCGGGGCATCCGGCGCTGGGCGCGGCCGACTATAAGCTGGCCTGCCGCTTGCCAAACGGCAGCGGTGCTTATACTTTTTGTATGTGCCCGGGCGGCACGGTGCTGTGCGCGGCGTCGGAAGCCGATGGCGTTGTCACCAACGGCATGAGTTTGCACGCGCGCGACGGCGCCAATTCCAATTCCGCCGTTCTGGTGGGCATTGATCCGGCGCAAGAAGGCGATGATGTTTTTGCGGGCGTGCGCTTGCAGCGGCGCATGGAACGGGCCGCTTTCCGGCTGGCTGGCGAAAGCTATGCCGCCCCGGCGCAGACGGTGGGGGATTTCCTTGCCGGAACGCCGAGCCGTCGGTTTGGCGCAGTAAAGCCCAGTATTCCTACAGGAGCGGTTCCCAGCGATTTGCGGCGCGTATTGCCGAAAGAAATTGCGGCGGCAATCGCGGCGGCGCTGCCTGTTTTTAACCGGCAGCTGCGCGGATTTTCTATGCCGGAAGCTGTGCTCACCGGGCCTGAAACGCGAAGCTCCTCGCCGGTGCGCATTCTGCGCGGGGCGGAATATCAAAGCAGCGTGCCCGGCCTCTACCCTTGCGGGGAGGGCGCGGGCTACGCCGGCGGCATTGTCTCCGCCGCTGTGGATGGCATCCGCGCCGCTTGGGCGCTGATGACGGCCTGAACCCCGGTCGGTGCGTGCCCACCGCCTTGCTGCGCATAAAACCCTCCCCTGGCCTTGCGGCCGGAGGAGGGTTTGCGTTTGGATTTGCTTTAGATGACTACATTCAACGATACGCCTTCGGAGGGCAAATCATAGCTTGCGTCATACTGGGTGATGGTGATCACATCGCCCGCCGCCAGGCCGTAGCCCATGGTGGCAAAGAGGAAGGTTCCGTTTGCCGCTACAGTGCCGGTAATCGCGCCATTGGGGACTTTGTCGCTGAGCAGCGTCACCGTCGCTCCGGCGATCCCGTTGCCGCGGACAGCGGATGCGTTCGGATACATGTAAAGATCCGTCACTTCCGGGGTCTTCGTCTTGATCTTATTGATCCCCGCGCCGCGCATCAGCGTGGGCTCGTAGTTGAACAGATCCCACAGCCCGGAGTCTTTCCATTTGGCGTGGCTGGGCAGCACATCGTTCATGCTTTCGGTGCCCCAGCAGATGGTGCCGATGGAGTCGTAGCTCCATTGCCAGAGGTTGCCGTCGGCGTCAAGCACAACATAATTGGAGGTAAAGGTCGCGATATCCACAGCATAGGGCATCGGTACTTCCGCGTAGTCCGGATCGATGCCCAAACCGGTCTCGTTCCAGAAGCCGTTCGGGAAGTCTCTCTTGAAGTATACTTTGTACTCTAAATGCGTGGTGGGGTCGGTCGCGCTGCCCGAAACCTGCGGATGCAGCCAGTTGAGCTGTTTGCCATAGATATCCTGGTCGCCGTTGCCCGTGATGGTGGGGGTCTGAATGGCCTTCTTGCTCCAGACGGGCAGGCGGCAATAGTCGGCGGCGTAGTAATCCGTCACAACGCCAAAGCCATAAAATTCGTTGTCGCCCAGCGTCCAAATCTTCCCGTTCAGGTCGATGACATAACTGGTGCGGTGTCCGCCGATGACCTTTGCCGCGCCGGGATATTCATACGTGTTGTCGTAGACGATCTTCGCGCGCTCCAAGCCTTTGGTGGGCGCCTGGATGCGGGCGGTTGCGTCAAATTCTACGAGCTGCGGCGCCGTCAGGTATTTGATTGTGCCATACCCGGTCTGGCCCCAGCAGCGTCCCCATTGCCAGGCGTTGCCTGCGGTGTCCAGCGCCATGCCCCATTCCTGGCTGAAGCTGATCTGGGCAATCACAGTGCCTGCCGGGAAGTTAATTTTGGTGGGAACCTTCACGAAGGTGAGTTTGCCATTCGCGCACTCGGCATAGGAGTTGCGCCCCCAAGCCCACACATTGCCCTGATCGTCGAGCGCAATCGTGTTATCGCGCCCAGCCTGGATATCCACAATTTTCACTCCCGCGGGGAACAGCGCCTTCCCCGGGGCGTCGTTTTTGTAGCTGACGCCGAGATCGGGCTTGTTGTTGCCCAGCTGACCCGCGTTGTTCAGGCCCCAGCACCAAACTTCGCCGTTTTCGTCGAGCGCTACGCTGTGGAACACGCCGGCGTCCACCTTCTCCAGTTTGGGAATCCCATAGGCCGCGCGGTCGAGTTTGATGGGCAAACGCTGGGCAACATTGCCTCCCAATTTAAAGTTGCCCACCTGGAACTCGCAGTTATAGCCCCAAGCCCAAAGATCGCCGTCGTAATCCAGCGCCATGCCGTAGGATTCGCCCGCCGAAAATTGCTTGATGGGGGGCAGGTTGGGCACCGGCTGCATAGCGCCCGCATACCCCTGGCCGGTGGTTGTGCTGATGGATGTGCCGTTGCCCAGCTGGCCGGAGCCGTTGGTGCCATAGACCCACACCCGGCCCTGGTCATCCAGCGCGCCGCCAAAGTAATAGCCCACGCTCACGCCAACAAATTTTTGGTCGTTGATCCTGCCGTAGCGCGGCGCGGTGTTGCTGGTGGAGGGATCGCCGGCCACGGTGCCTGTCATCAGCAGGCAAGCGCTGACAATCAGCGCGGCGGCCGCGACAACCGCAATCATAGCGGTGATCAGTTTTTTGCTCTTTTTCATGCTTTTCATGCTTGATTCTCTCTCTTTCTCCGTGTTAGTGTTGGTTCCCTTCACAACCGTCCGATTCACGCCGTCCGAAAGCGGTCATGCGCGTACCGCGTGAATGTGTTCATGTCGCCCGATACGAAGCCGCAGCCCATGGCAGCAAATAAAAAGCGCCATTCGCCGCGATGGTTGCGCTGGCGGAATCACAGGGAGCTTGCTGCAAAGCGCTGGAATGCTGCTTCCGCCAAACGCGATGGGGATAGGAAGTCAGGTTGAACACAGCAGAGGGCTTCGTCTGCTCTGCGGCTGCGTCGTCGTAGTGGCGACATGGTTGTGGTGACTGTGGTTTTGCCCGTTGTTATGTGTGTGGTTGTGCAGCGCCGATTCAGCACCTCCTTTGGGATTCCGTCTTTTTTAGTGACCGTGTTTGTTTGCAGCCCTTCTTGCGGAGTTATTTTGTCATCTGCATCCCGTGTCTGGCCAGAAACATGATGCTCCTTGCGAAAACGCTTCGTGTTCCGCACACATACATATTATAGCAGGTCTTTCGTCAAATTGCAAGTAACAGTTTCCAATAATTATGTAATTTTTGTTGATTTTGCACAATAGTCTTCTGAAATTTAATGCGATACTCTGCAAAAATTGCTTTTCTTTTTGTTGCAATTGCTTAGATATCCCGCTGATTTCGAACGAAATAATGTAGATCATTGCCAATGCGCTTTTGTGATTTCGCGCGCTGCGCTTTATTTCGTTAGCGTAAATCGTTGGAACTTTTCACATTATTTTGAAAATTTTCAGGTAAACTATCTCATTTTTGTTATTATTTTGATACCTTTTTGCCGCCGGATCAAAAAATAACACCCTCCCGCGCGGGGAGGGCGCCATGGTTGGGGGAAAGGCTTATTTTTCGTTCAGGCAGGCGATGCCGGGCAGCTCCTTGCCCTCGAGGAATTCCAGCGACGCGCCGCCGCCTGTGGAAATGTGGGTCATCTTGCTCTCGAAGCCGAGCTTTTTCACGGCCGCCGCGCTGTCGCCGCCGCCAATGATAGAGACCGCGCCGCTTTCGGCAACGGCCGTTGCCACGGCAATGGTGCCTTTGGCAAAGTTCTCCCATTCGCTCACGCCCATCGGCCCGTTCCATATCACGGTTCCGCTGCCCCGCACCGCTTCGGCAAACAGCGCCCGGGTTTTCTCGCCGATGTCCAGGCCCATCCAGCCTTCGGGGATTTCGTTGGAGGGAACGGTCTTGTGTTCCGTGCCGGGAGCGAATTCCTTGCCCACAACCGTGTCGATTGGCAAAAGGAACTTCACGCCGCAGGCTTTCGCCTGTTCCAGCAGCTCCAGCGCCAACGCGAACTTGTCCGGTTCGCAAAGCGAAGTCCCGACAGGGCTGCCCTGCGCCGCAAAAAAGGTGTAGGCCATGCCGCCGCCGATGATCAGGGTGTCCGCTTTGTCGAGCAGGTTATGAATAACGCCAATCTTGTCGGAAACCTTCGCGCCGCCGAGGATTGCCACCAGCGGGCGCTTCGGGTTTTCGAACGCCCCGCCCATGAAGGTGATCTCTTTTTGAATCAGATAGCCGCAAACGGCGGGCAGGTAGTCGGCCACGCCGGTTGTGGAGCTGTGCGCGCGGTGCGCCGAACCGAAGGCGTCGTTGACAAAAACTTCGGCAAGGGCAGCGAATTTTTTGCTCAATTCCGGATCGTTCTTCGTTTCGCCCGGTTCAAAGCGAACATTTTCCAGCAGCAGCACTTCGCCCGGGCGCAGCGCCGCCGCCAGGGCCTGCGCGCTTTCGCCAACTACGTCGGCCGCCATTCGCACTTCCACCCCCAACAGTTCGCCCAGCCGCGCCGCCACAGGGGCCAGCGAAAACGCGGGGTCGGGCGCGCCCTTGGGCCGCCCCAGATGCGAGCACAGAATCACCTTTGCCCCCTGCTTCAGCAGGTACTGAATGGTGGGCAGCGAAGCAACAATGCGTTTGTCGCTGGTGATTTTGCCCCCCTCCAGCGGCACGTTGAAATCGCAGCGCACGAGCACGCGCTTGCCCTTTACGTCGATATCCTCCACGGATTTTTTGTTGAGCACGTTCATTGGAACCATTCCTTTCAAATAAATTGCCTGTCTATTATAATATAGTTTGCGCAGAAAATCAAGGAAACTTTTTGTTACCATGTCGCGGCCGCAATCAAACGCCCCCTCCCGTGGGGAAGGGGCGCCGTTTTTATGGCATTCCCTGATCCGCCAGCCGCGCCACAACAATCGTGCGCGCCTCGGTGTACTCATAGGAACAGGTGGAAAGCACCAGCAGACGATCCGCCGTGGTCACGCCAATCTCCCGGTAATACATCGCCTTTTCGCGGATATGATCCAGATGCGCCTGCTGCGCCGCAGGCGTGGGGAACGCGTACTCAAACACATCGTCGTAGGGCGACGTCAGCAGCACGGCGAACAGTTCCAAATCATACGTGGTTTCGGGCGTATAGAGCGTTCCGCCGCGGTTTGTCTCAAAAAACGATTGCTCTTTGAACCGCGTCAGGGTCTGGAACATCTTCGAGCTGTTGACAATATGGTGGCCATAAATCACATTGCTGAAATCGCTGAAATCCGGCCGGTCGCGGTAATCCAAAAACAGCGCGCCAAAGATGGAGCGGCGGCGATTCACATCCCAGTACAGGTAATATTCGTTGTCCGCCGCCTGCGCCACCGGATAATTGATCTCGGTGCCATCCACCTTCAGCCAGCCAACGATATCCTGATTGACGCTGCGCAAGCGGTCGAAGGGCATGCGCTCCTTTGGCCTTGCGCCGCCGCCCGATTCGCCCCCCGTTCCGCCGCCCGAACCATCGCTGCCACCGGCGGCATCCCCTTGATCGGGCGGCTCGGTTACAACAGAAGGTTCGAGGGCTTCGCCCGCCTCGATTTCCCAGGCGGCGGCGCGGAAACTGTCGTAGAGCTTCCAGCCGCCAAAGGCCAGCCCGGCCAGCGCCGCAAGGAGAATCACCGTCGTCAGAATCTTTCGCATGGCTTGCACTTCCCTGTTATTTTATTTTGACCGGCCCGAAGTAATTCGTGCCATATCTCCAACTATAATCGCCCGGCGCGCCCTTGGGCGTGATGTACACCGTCACCCACCATTCGCCGTTGCAGCCCGGCGCGGCAAAGTCAATCGCAATGCTCCCGTTGAGCGCCCCAACGCCCGTGGGCGGCGGGCGCAGGCGGTTCGCCGTTGTGTGATTGCCGTTGTCCGTGGTGATAAGATAGCCGTCGTAGAGATAATAGGACGGGAGGTAGTCGTATATATTATAAACCATATTGCTGCCGAGTGCAAGCAAATAATCGGTATAAAGCACTGCGGTTCCATCTTTTCCTGAATTTACCGTCAGCGGCATCTGTACCTGGTTCGCCCCCGTGCCGTTGCTCAGGCGGAGATACCCCACCAGCGGGTTTTCCATATGGTTCGGGCTTACCACAACCTGCCGGATGTGGAGAAGCCCCGCGCTGCGTTTGTGCCAGGTTTTGTTTGTGTCGGCCGTGCCGCTGTCCGTTACGGCGTGGGCAATATTCTCGGCCACCGCCGTCGGGTCGTCCAGCGCGGCGATAAAGCTCACCTTTTTTACGCCGGCGGCCTTGCCGGTGTAGCTCCATGTGATCGTGCGCGTCGCCTCATCCCAAACGCCGGCCACGCCGTCGGTATTGGGCGGGGTTGGGTTCAGGCTGCTCATCTCCACAGCCAGCCCTGCCGGCACGTTGTCGATGATTTCAAACGTTGCGCCCGCCGCCGCGTCTTTTGGCTTTGCCGCCGTTATCTCGTATTTGATCCTGCGCCCGTTGCCCACCGCCTGCGGGCTGGCGTAGCTGGCGCCGTTCTTCGGCGCGCTTTCAAACACGCCCGCCGCCGCGGTCTCCAGGTAGGCGTTCTTCGTGGGCCGGGACAGGTTCTGGTGCCAGGTATGGCTGCCTTCCAGGCTCAAATCCGGGCGTGTCGCCGTGGCCCAGTTCTCGTAAACCACCAATGGCTCATCCGCCGCCACTTCCGCTTTGTAGCTGAATTGATACTCGCCCGCAGGCTTGCTGCTCAAGTCCCAGGTTATGGTTCTGGTTCCTGCGTTCCATGTTCCGCCGCCGGTGATGGAGCCAACGTCCAGCGTCAATCCGGCCGGCACTTTGTCGGTCACAACGGTGTTCCCCCCGGCGGGGATCCGCACCTTAACCGTGTATTCGATGATGTCGCCTTTCGTCACGATTTCGGGCTTGGTCGCCGTGCCGTCTTTCGCGGTGACGCCGCCGTTGATGTAGGCGTGCTTCTCCGGCCCCTCGGCCAAACGGTGGTAGGTGTTTCCGGTGTCGCGGCCGGAAACCGCGCCGTAATCCACATGGGCCTGGTTGAGATACAAATCGTTTGCCGCAGCCGCCGTAACGCTCACTTCGCAGGTATAATTCCCCTGTGGCAGGGATGTCAAATCCCAGGTCACCCGCTGCCCGGCCACGGTCAGCGCCGCGTTGGGCGCGGCCAGCACAACCGAGCCGCCGCTGTTTCGCACGCTCAGGCTGTTGGCCTGAATGGTCAGCCCCGCAGGGATATCGTCCGTCACAATACAGGTGCGCTCGTCGGGCGGGAAGGCGCACGCTTCGATCGCCCGCAGCGTCTGCGACAGTGCGTCGGTGTAAATCGTTCCATATTTAATCTGGACAGACGGCCCCGCGCCCTTCCGAATATATTGATTCAGATACTGGGTGTATTGCGCCGAACTAAACACCGCAAGTTCCGGCCGCGAAAGATCCAGCCCTTTGTTTTTCGCGTGATCCAGCCGCACCGGCAATATCACGCCACCGGGGAAATCGGCGGCGAACGCGTCCGCGGAAAGCTTCAGCCGTTTCGACCAGGATTCGGATAGCTCGTAAGGCGGCGAGGCGGTGTCGTGGGTATAATTGAACAGGGGGTTCGGCTTTTCCCAAACCTGGAAGTCCGAAATCATCACAATCACCGGGATGCGTGCGCTGACTCCCCGCGTTTGCAGCGTTTGGGCTGTGCCGTTGGAGGCGTTGTAACTCCCGGCGGTGTTTTGCATGATCTTCACGGCGGCGTCGAGCAGTTGCGTGTCGTCGGCGTAATCATAGGTGGGGCCGGTAGCCATGGCCAGCGCCGTCTGGATAGCGGCGGTGTTTGCCGCATCCACAAACGGGGTGTTGTATTCCAGGTTGGTGTAGCCCGGCGCGTTGGTGTTGTTGTTATAGCCGCTGTTTGTGCCCAGCAGCGCCACACGGCTGTTGGGATAATTCGCGGCAATCTGGGTAATGGCGTCGCTGACCAGCCGCTGCGCGTAGCTGCGCGCGGTGCCGTCGGCAGGGGCGATATCCGCCCCCATCATCTTCGACCAGTTCACGGCAAAGAGAAAATCGTATTCCTCCCTGGGCGAAATTTCGTAGCGCTTGGGCGCCGTAATCTCGTAGCGTATGGCGTCGTTGAGCATCACGGATACCGGCAGCGCGGCCGTGCCGTTGCGCGGCGCGGTTTCGCTGTTTAAATAAGCGTTTTTGCTCGGGTTCGGCAGCACCTGGTGATAGGTCTTGTTGCTGTCGCTGTCCCCCGCCTGCGGGCCGCTCCCGCCTCCGGGGCCAATATAGTGATGGTACCGCGCGCTGTTTTCAATCAAAGTCACCGTATCTTTTGTAGATGTCACCTGGGTTCGGATGCGGATCGTAAGGGTTCCCGCGTGCGGCGTTGTGTTCGACGTTGCCGACTTGCACAAAACCGTGCCGCCGCTCCCGTCCGGGTTGGCCCCGCTGTGGGCGACCGTAAACCCTGCGACCGGCGGAATCACCTGGCAGTTCAGCACGGTCAGCTCGTCCGAAATCGTGTCGGAAAGCGTATTCATGCTGCCGCTGCTGTCTGTGAAGAGCGCGGCGTTCTTCACCGTTATTTCGTAGGTGATGATATCGCCCGGCTTTACGGTAACCGGAGAGCCTGGCGTGCCATCCATGGGCGCCGCAAAATCCGGCGTTTCGCCAAGATAAGCGTGCTTTGTAACGCTGGCTCCCCAGCGGTGATAGGTGTGGTTGGAATCAAAATGGCTGGTATTGTTCGTCTGCCCGTCGGTGTATTCCACGCTGGCAAAGTTGTCGGCGGTCTGCACATAGTAAGCCGCTGTTTGGGGCAAACTGGGCGTCACTGTCGTTTCAACGCTGACGGTATACGATCCGGGGGGAACCGTGCTCAAATCCCAGGTGATGGTGTTGGACGCCGCGTCGATGGTGTACCCGATCCCCTCGCGAATCACCGAGCCGGAAAGATCCTTGACCTGGAAGGGGTAGTTCGCGGCGAACGACGCGGGATCGATGACCAGCCCCTCCGGGATTTTGTCGGTGATCAGGGTCTTCGGCTTCGGCATGGCGGTCTCGAACAGGTTTTTCATGTTCGCCACTTCAATCGCCAGCTTTGCCCGCACCGCGGCGGTTTGTTCGGCTTTTGAAGAAAGCGGCGTGCCCCGGTTGTTGGTGTTCGTGCCGTCGGGCCACTTCCAGTAGCCCTCAACATAGCCGCTCGTGCCGGCCGTACCCGTGGGCGGCACCCAAACCGCTTTGGAATCCCCGTTCCCCCTGATATACGTGGGCGTCCAGTTGGCGCGCGCGGAAGCAGGGGTGGAAAGCGACAGCCCCGGCGCCATATAATGTTCCATCAAATAGTTCGGCGTCTCGTTGGAAGGCACGGAAACGCCCTGGTAGATTCCTTCCGCCCAGCGGGGGTTTTCCGTGGAAGTGATGCGCACAGGGAAAAACACGCTGCCCAGCGGGAATTCGCCGCCCGCGTTTGAAAACCGTTCCGCCTGCTGCTTGAGGAACGTTGACCAGTAGGGCTGGCCCGAGGAGTTGTAGCCCGAGTTCATGTCCGGCTGCTCCGCAATCTCAAAATCCGATACCAGCACCATAACAGGCACGCGGCGCACCCCGCCGCGCGGGTTCACTTTCCGCTCGGGCACCGTTGTGGGGGCGTTCGGATCCAGCAGGAACTGCGTGGCGTCCGGCGCAAACCCGCCGTAGGTGTTGTCGCTGTTCGGCCCCGCCAGCTTATCAACCGCCGCCTTCATAAACGTCGCGTCGTCGTCGCTGATATAAACCACGTCGCCGTTGAACGCGTGCTCCACAACAATGCTGGCCTGCTCCCTGCCAACAAACGCCGTGTTGTACTGTAAAAAGGTATATTGCGGGTCGTTGCTGTTCGTGCTGATCATCCCGTCGAGGCCAAACACCGTAGCGGTGCTCATGCCCATCACAGAAATGCGGCTGTCCGGATATTCGCTGAAGACGTAGTCGCACATGGCATGCACCATTTCTTTGGCAAAAATCCAGTTCAGGCGCACATCCTGGCCCGTTTGGGTGATATCGTTCACGTTCGGCGCATCCACCAGCGGCGTAATCATATAACCGTTTTTCATAGAGCCAGACCAGTCCAGCGCGAACACGATGTCGAACTGCGGGCGCATGGCGCGCGGCGGCTTGTTGATTTTAATCTCGTAGCGGATTTTATCCCCGCTGTCCACAGGCACAGGCTGCGCCGCCGTTCCGTTCTCGGCCACGTTGCTGTTGTTGAGGTACGCGGTTTTTTCCGGGTCAACTTCCGGCACCAGCACTTCGTGATACACGGGCTGCGACACATACCGCAGGCCCGCGCCCGTGCGCGGCTCGAGCCTGGCGCAGTTCATGAACCGCTGCGGCTCTTTGGTGTTCACCCGCACCCGCACGCTGTATTCCCGTGTTGTGCCCGCCGTCATAGCGGTGTTGAAATTCCACTGCACCAGCCGGCGGCCGCCCACCAATGTGTTCGTCCAGGCGTCGGAACCCGCGGGCGTGGTGGCCGAATCGAACGCCAGGTTCGCCGGAATCCAGTCGTAAACGCGGTACGTGTTGGGGACCACGCTGTTGGCCGTTACCGTCAGGCGGTATTCGATGATGTCGTTGTACTCCACATCCACGCACCAGTTGGCGTCGCCGCTTTCGTATGGCTCCCAGGTGGTTCCGCCGTCGTGGCTGACGCGCGCGGTTGTTTCGATGATGGGCGCATCCGGATCATACTGCCGGTAAACATAAACATAGCTTTCCGCCAGGGACTGATCGGCCTGCACATTGGCCAACGTGGGCAGCGCGGGGTAAGAATAGTTCACAGGGTTGGTTGCGTCGGCCGCCAGGCCAACTTTGTAGCCCACATAATTCCAGGTTTCGTAGGCGATCGAAGCGCCAACGTTTTTTTCTGTCGTCAGCGTCAGCGCGGGCAGCCCCTTGTATTCCTCTCCGCTGCGGTAAGCCACCGAGCGGTAGGGCAAAACAACTTCGCCGCCGCCCTCGGCCCCGGTGCCAACCGGCGGCACAACCGATGTGTCGCCCTCTTTTCGGAAATACTCCCGAATGGTGTAGTCCGTTGTAAAATAAAGCGTGACCATCACATCGCCCGACACATTGCGCAGCGTGGGCGGCTGGCCGGTGTGGATGGTCAGCCCGTTGTCGTCCGACCACATCCCGGCGTATTGGAACGTGCGCCCGCCCGAAGCGGAGATATTCGCCGTCAAGCTTGTCGGGGGGATATATTCGCCCGCCGCGTTCGGGGTAAGCGTAACCTCCGCCTTGGGCAGAACAGCGCCCCGATATTCATAAAAGCGAACCTTCACCCCGTCGGGGTTCGCGGAAGTATGGAGCATGCCTATGACGACGCTGGCAAACATCGTCAGCGCCGCCATGATCAGGGCAAGCCACCGAAGCGCCGCCTCGCGTCGCGCCGGCTTTGTTTTCATCTTCATTGGAACCCTCCCCGCCGCAAACGGTTCCACTTTTCCGCTTGCGGCCGTGTTTTTTGACTCGTTCACTTCCTTTGTCTTTTTATGATCCTTGATTTTTCACGTCCGCCCGCTGCTATGCCTTCGTTTTGGGCTTGAGCAGGCCGTCGATGGCCGCCCACACAGAATCAATCGTATACCCGTCGGCGGTGTATTCGCTCAGCGCGTTATACGGAGCGTTCGCGCCATTGAGCGGCGGCAAAGCCCACCAGCCTTCGCGGTAGTGGTAACGGACGGTATCGACCGCTTCACACTTCACTTCAATCTTCAGCGTCGCGCCGTCGTATTCATCCGGCAGGCCCGCCGCAACATACACTTTGTTGAACAGGTTCTTGTTCAAAGACCCAACGTCCGTGCTTTTGCCCGCCGGAAGGATGTCTTTGTAATAATAATAACCGTCGTATGCGCAGTAGGCCCAGTCGGTGGTGTTTTCGGACACAATGATAACTTCTTTGCCAAATTCGGCCGGCAGCAGCGTGCCGTCGCTTGTGACAAACACAGGAATGACCAGCAACCGCACGAACGCGTCGACGGTCTGCGTATTATAGGCGCCAACGCGCTTATCCACACTGTTGCCAACGCCCGGCTCCAGCGGCGGGTCGTTCGGTTCCGGCGGCGTAAATACGTCCACCAAATCCACTCCAAAATTCCCCTTTGGAGGGTTCTTCATTGGATTCAACATGTTATCGGACGCCGTAAACCAGGCCAGCGTCGTCCCCAACAGCACCACCAGCGACAGCAATATCGCGAACGGCAGCACATACGGCTTGAGCACGCGCACTTGCCGCTCGGCGACAAATTGCTTCAGTCGTTGTTTCATGGTCGAATGACCTCCCTTGTAACCCCTTCTTTATTTCCACAGAGATATCTCTCGTTGTTTTCATATTCACGCAAAAGTCCCCCCTGAACTCAGTTTCAGGGAACGCCTTTGCCTACAGGTTTGTGGGAACGCTGCGCCGTCTCCCCATTGCTGCCCCTGTCGCGGCCCGCGGCTGCGTGGCCGTAGGCCGCGACAAAGGGTACATTCAGCAGGCATTGGGTTCCGGGGCCGGCTGCGCGTCGCGCTCGTTCTTTTTCTTTTTTAGGACCAGGAACAGCGCCAGTAGCAGCATCCCGGCCACGGGGATGAGGTAAGGCCCAAAACTATCCAAAAAACCCGTTGCGGGAGGATTTGTGGGCTCCGCCTTCACCGCGTAGAAATACCAGCGGAATTTCGCTTCGCTGATTTTTTCGTAGACCTGCATGGTCTGGCTGACAGTCAGCGTCACTTCCATGTCGCGCCGGTCGCCGATCTTGTACTGGCCAAGATCGAGCGGAGTTGTAATCATGTTCACGGGCTTGCCCGTGCCGTCTGTGCCTTTGTCGCCCCGGCTGTTGCCGTTGTAAATCACTTTCCCGTCCAGCTTCAGTTCCAGTGAAACCTCTTCGAACAGATCCACGGGCCCTTCCGTGTTCATTGGCTCCGCGCGGAAGCTCAGCGCATAGGGAAGGCTGGCCTGCGGGCCGTCTGTCTGCTCAAGGTTCTGGATCGTCACCGTCTTTTTTACCACATCGCCGGGCATCAGCCCTGTGGCGTCGATGTAGTATTCCCCGGTGTAATTGGCTTTCACACCGTTTTGATCGGAAATCAGGAATCCCTGCGGGAGCGTCCAGCTTTCCGAAGCGCGGATGGCGGTCTGTGTCGGGCGGGAAACCGTTTGCCCCGTCTGTGCGCTGCCTGCTATCCTCCCGGCATAGCTATCTGCTGCCAGAGCGATCAGTGGCGGGAGATTTGTCGTCGCTGCCGCGTTTGCCGCCGTTCCGGAAAACACGGCAGCCATCAACACGCATAACACAGACAAAATCATTCTTACTTTGCGATGCATAATCTCCCTCCTTCTGGGTGCCCGGCGCGCCGCCGCCTAACGCATCCTCGGCGCGCCGGGGTCTTTGGTTGGGCTTCTCTCCTCGGGCTCTCCCCTTTGCCTTCCAGAGCAAACCTCTTGTACGTGCCTTATCCTCAGGCCACGTTTGCCAGATAGGTTGCCAGGGTGGCGCTCAAGCCCCAGCCGCCGGGGCCTGCCATGGCAAGCGCGGCTTCTTCGGCCTGAATGGCCTGCATGCAGACGTTCAGATCATAGGTCAGGTTGCTGTACCGCGAGGTGGCGTCTTGCTTCAGATACACGCCGTCCAGCAGCGGATCGCTCGTCTGGCCGGGGGCCAGCTTGCCGATGTAATAGAAGAAGCCGTCCGCCGGGTTGTAGAACCACTTGCCTTTGGCGGCGTCGATCGCGGCCTGGCTGCTCAGCGTCGCAATGTCAACCAGCTGGTTTTCTGCGAACAAAAGCATCAGGTTGGCGTCGATGGTGCTTTCAGCGGCAAGGCGCGCGGCAGGCGCGGGGGTGGGGGGCGTCTGGCCCCAGTTGTTGGAGGCGGTGTTCGGCAGCGCGCGGAACGTGTTGGTGAACGAGGTGTAGCCGCCGGCGGTCAAGTGGTCGTTTGAACCAACAGGAACACTGGTGAGTCCGGCCCATGCGCCGTCGGTCGTGCCATTGATCACGCTGGTCCACTTGCCTTCGTCCGCGGAAGCGCCCTTTTCAAAGACAAAGTACTTCCAGCCGCCAACATACAGGGTCTTGTCGTGCGCGCCGGTGCCGGGAAGGATCACGTCGCTCCAGCCGTCGGTGTTGAAGTTGCCCTGCGCAGCGGTCGCGGTGTCCACGCCGTAGAACGGCTCGACGCGCTGATACTTGTCGTTGTACTTATAGAGTTCGTCGGTGGTGTCGTCGGTGAAGTGCGGGAGCTTGGCAAACGCCACAAAGGTGTAGTTCGCGTTGCCGCTGGCGCCGATCCCTTTCTTCACAAGGATGGTGATCTCGTTGGGGGTTGCGCTGATTGCGGCGCCCGCAGCGGTGTAACCTTCCTTATAGGTGATGCCGTCGTAGGCGTTGCCGCTGGTGCCGGAAGCCGTGGCCGTGAAGAGTTCCCAGCCGGTCTTCGGCGCGCCGGTCGCGTCAACGTAAGCGTCGGTGTTGAACAGCTGCGGCAGTTGGCCGCTGGCCAGCGCCCCTGCGGTATACAGGGAGTCAATGCCAACGGGCTGGCCGTCGTGCGCCGCCAGAGTCAGCGCTTCCGCGAAGGAAATGCGGACAAACGCCGTAACATCCGTGCCGCTGACGTTAATCGCGGAAACGTCTTTGTTGACTTCCACACCGGGAGTGAGGGGGTCGCTCGGGTCGAATGTTTCGACGATTTGCACATCGCCGCCGCTGAAGGAACCTGTTTGCATCCGGTTGACAACATTGTCGGCTGCGGTGAACCACGCGAAGGTTGCGCCAGACACTGCCGTGGCGATGGCAAGCACAATTGCCAGCACCAAAACGATAGACTTGTGTTTACGCATGATCTTTTTCTCCTTTTCTTCTCATGTTTGGTTTATATACAATCCGCCTCTTTCCGGCAAGGCGGTTGTACGCATTTGCGGCCCGTAGTCAAATTCTTCGTAGCCCTCGGGCTCGGGCTTGCGGCGTTTGCCGCCCTGCTTTTGCTCCGTGCCTTCGCCCTTTGGCTTTGGCTTGCTGAAGTACCAGCGGAACATGAAGATGCAGCCGAACAGCGAAATGAGCAGGCTGATGGTGGCGTAAAACCACCGCGAGTGCTTCCCGGTCTCTTTGTCGGGCCGCAGGTTCTCGAGCACAATGCCGATTTTTGGGATCACGAACACCTTTTTCCCAATGACCTGCGAACTCATGATCGGCGGATCCGCGCTGGGGTTCGCGTCGCCTTTTGTGATAAAATAAAGCCCCTTGATTCCGGCAATCTCGTCTTTGATCCCAATGATTCTGTGCGTTAAGTATACCGTGGAGGTCTCGTCGCGCGCGGGGGCCGGGTTAAACGTAATCACGTCGCCAACGGCAAGCTTCGTTGGATCGGGCACCCCTTCGGTAATGATCATGTCGCCCTTGTTGAATCCATCCTTGTAAGGGCTGTCCTTGAGCTGCGTCATGGATGGCGTAAGCACGCTGTAGGTGCGCCATCTGCCAAAGTAGGCCTTCTTCGGGTCCTTGCTCAGCGAAAACATGACCGAACCCGCAACGATGCCGATGCACAGCATCCAATACATGGCGTTGAGCAGCATGTGGGCAATCTTCCCGCCCATCGTCTGGGGCTTCCGGGGTTTTTCGGCCTTGCCCTTCCTGCCCTTTTTGCCCTTCTTCTGGCCGTCTTCTTCGGGCGCGCCGTAGCCCGGCTCCTGCCCGTAGCCCTGCTGGCCATAGGGATCCTGCGGCTGGCCGTAGCCGCCGTAAGGGTTTTGCCCGTAGGGATCGGGCTGCTGCCCATAGCCGCCGTAAGGATCCTGCCCATAGCCCTGCTGGCCATAGGGATCCTGCGGCTGGCCGTAGCCGCCGTAAGGGGTTTGCCCGTAGGGATCGGGCTGCTGCCCATAGCCGCCGTAAGGATTTTGCCCATAGGGATCGGGTTGTTGCCCATAGCCGCCATATGGCTGCTGCGGATACGGCTGCTCAGGCGGATAGCCCCCCCAATTCTGCTGCCCATATGGATGATACACGCGGCTCACTTCCTTTCGTCATCTCTGGCATCCACTTCCCGCGTTTTCGGTTTCGCGCTTTACACTTCGACATTTTTATACATCAAAGTGCAGAAAACAGCTAAATTAAAGCAAGAAAAAAGCTCCCTCACCAATTTGGCAAGGAAGAATAGCATAAAACCACTGGAATGTCAAGCTTTTTTTGGCAAAAATTTTGCACAAATTTTGATCTTGCGCAAAACTTTCCTCTTTTTGTTACTTTTGACATTGTTCGCCCTAGTTTTTGCCGTCCTTTTGTTTTATCGTCCTTGCTTTTGGTTACGTTTTGTCATTTTACTGTCCTTGCAAGCTCCTCCCGCTTGCTCCCGGCGTTTCGCCTGTGTAACCATCATACCGCAATCCGCAGCGAAAGTCAATTGATTCCGCCGAAAAACTTTCCATATTTTTGTCGAAATTTCAAAATATGGCACAAACACGCAATTTTCACACAACGAATTAGAAAAAAAAGGAAGAGAAATGACAATTTATGTTATTTTGCCGCCCATCGCGCAGCAAAAAGGGCGAACCAACAGCGGTTCGCCCCAAATGAGTCGCTCAATGTGCTATTCTGCCACAACGGAGCGGGCCTTGGCAATGGCCGCGCCATCCGGCGCGGGGTCAAATGTGATTGTCACCACATCCCCCGTGTCGAGCAGCACCGCGGCGGCGGCCTGCGCGGCCGTTATGCTGTAGTAGAACTGCCCGCCCTCCAGGCGAATATAATAGGTCGTGTTCCCGTTGACCACAGCCGAACGGATGGCCGCAATTGTGCCGGTCACGCTCCGCAGCCCGTCGGCGTCGGTTTCGCCGGGTTCCGGCTCCTCCGTTTTGTCGGGCGCGGCCGGTTTTTGCGTCAGCACGCCCTCTTCGTCCAGCGCCGTCAGATACAGGCTGCTGCACTCCGCCAGCGTCTTGCCCCATACCTTTGTTTTGTTGCTCTGCCGCACGTTCACCATGGCGTAGCCCTGCACCACGCCGGAGTCGTCCTTGAGCGACAAAAAGTAGGTGGGTTCGCCGCTGACGTTGATGAGCAGCGGGAACGTCGCCATCCAGCGGTAAGCGCTCACCAACCCCTGCGCCGCCTCCTGCGCGGCCGCTTCTATGGCGCCGGGCACTTTGTAGTAGTTGGCCTCCTTCGTGCGCTGGTTGACCATGATAAAGCCGTAGATGCTCGTGTTGTCGTCCGCCGAGGTCACGCCCGTGTAAAGGTATACGTCGTCATTCTGGGCAAGATAATTGTAGCCCGCCGTTACCATAGAAACATTCTTTTTGCCCAGCAGAGAATTCCAGAAGCCGCTGTTATATTTGCCGTAGTAATTATATTGCGCGGTCAGCAGCTCCGCGCTGTAAACCCGGTCGATCCATTGCATGCTCTTGTCTTCGCGCACCTGCTTGATGCTGTATTCTTTGCATTCGCCGTTGACGGCGTCCACCATCACAATCCCGGCAACGTCTGCGCCGCCGAGCAGCCCAATGGTCTTCTGGAGCACCGGCGCAATCCAGAACGGCCGCCCGTTGTCGTCTATCTCGAACGTGGGGATATCGAACATCCGCGTGGGGTAGCGGAAGCGCAGGTGCCGCTTGAGCAGTTTTTGGAAGTGTTCCGCGTCCGTGTAGCGGATGCGGTCTTCCACCCGCACAAACTTCGATTGCTCGTTGGCCATGTCCACAACAACGTAGCCGGGCAGCCCCTTGCCCGTGTTGGTGAACCACCGCACAATGTCCGCGTAAGAAAGCGCCACCACGCGCACCGGCTTTTGCTGATAATTGATCTGCGTATTGCTTTCGCTGATGATAAACTGCGACTTCAGATCGCTCAGATCGCCCAGCGTGCGCCCGGCCACCACCTTCGCCGAATCCTTATCCAGCTTCGGTATTTCCGAAAAGTTCGGCTCGTTGATGTCCTTCGCGAAATCCGCCTCCTGGTTGACAGGCATCAGCTCGCTGTAGCGCCTGGCGTGGAAGAGCGGCGACGAAAACGCCCACATCGCCCCAAAGAAGAGCGCAACCGCAAGCAGCAATCCCAACGGCACGCGTATGACCTTGCGCACCCAGGGCACATATTCCGGCCGCGCGCCCGCGTTGCTGAGCAAAAAGATCAGCACGATGAACGAGCCAATCACCAGCGCAATATAATAATAAAGCTCTTGCGCGCGGAAATTCAACGGAGGCAGCATCACATACCAGCCGATCAGCGCCGTCAGCACCATGCCAACGAGGCTCAGGGCAATGCGCAGGCCCGCCCGTTCCGGTGGAAACACCGCCGCTTTCTTTTTTTCCGGCTCTTTGCGCCTGCCCCGCCCGTCGCCCTTATCCGAGAAATCCACCTGAATCGGTTCCGCCATGGTTGTTCCTCCCCATCAGTTGTTAATTTTTGTCCGCCGGGCTTGCGCCCGCGTCCTTTTTCTGTTATAATACTACTATCATACCATATCCCATGGAAAAATACAAGCTTTTTTTCGGCGCTTTCAGGAAATCTGCGCCCAAAGCCCTGGCGAAGCGCGTTTCGCCAAGCGCTTTGCAAAAAATTAAAACAGAAAGCAGACCCCTATGCTGATCTTCGACGCCAACCAAAGCGCCCCCCTTCTCCCCGTTCCCCCGCCCGTCCGGGCCGATCTGCGCCGCCTGTCGCGCGCAGGCGGCTGCGCGCTGCTGCTGATCTGTATCTTGCAGCAGCTGCTGGGCTTAGCCATCGGCCTTGCGCCGCGGCTGATCCCCGGCTATCACCAGCTGATGCGCGCCGTAGGGCCGGTTTATTTCAACGGCCTGCTGTACCTGGCGACGAGCGTTCTCGCGGTGATGCCCGGGGCGCTGCTGGGGCTGCGCATGCTGACCCCCGCCGAGCAAAACCGCGCCCTGCCTTTTTCCGGCAGGCGGGGAACAGAAACCAAAGCGCAGCGGCTGCCGATCATTTTTGCCGGGGCGGCTCTGTGCCTGCTGAGCAACACAGTCACAGCGGTGCTCAGTTCTTTCGTAAAACAGTTTGGCCTGGAATTTACAGGGCCAGATAGCGCCACGGCAACCACGCTGCCCGGCGTGCTCTTTTCGCTGCTGACCATCGCGGTGGTGCCTGCCCTTGTGGAGGAGCTGTTCATGCGCGGCGTTTTGTTGCAGCCGCTGCGCCGGTATGGCGATGGCTTCGCCGTGGTGTGTTCGGCGCTGCTGTTCGCGCTGCTGCACCAAAACATGGTGCAGGCCCCGATGGCGTTTTTCTCCGGGCTGGTGCTGGGCTGGGCCGCAGTCCGCACAGGTTCGCTCTGGGCGCCGATTGGCATCCATATGTGGAACAACGCCGCTTCTGTTATCCTCTCGGCGCTGGAAGAAAAAGCGGGGGAGGGCAGCTATGTTTTTCTCGTTTATCTGCTGGCGCTGGGCGCGCTGGGTTTGGTGAGCCTCTTCGTGCTGCTGCTCCAGCGGCAGCCGCGCCCGCGGCCAGTTCCTCCGCCCCGCCGCGCGCGGCATTACCTGCTCGGCAGCGCGGCAATGGTGATTGCCCTGATCTATTTTTTGGCGATGCTGGGATATAGCATACGGCGATAGCTGCCAAATTATGGATATTATTAGCAAACTAAAATTTGATATTGTATCAGACGTCAAAATGTGCTATAATAAGCATGTAGCTTGCGGCGAGGTATGGCTCTGCGAAGCAATCAGCATATGGTTTGTGTAGATAATAGACGTTAGGATGGATGGCTGCAATGGAAGAGGAACTTCTGCGACTGGAAAAGACTGTAAAAAATCGCAACCGGCGGCGGCTTGTCATCATTCTGTGCCTTGTGGCGGCCGTGCTCGGCGCGGCGGCTTTCAGCGTGTGGCGCGCGTATGACTGGCTGTTCGGCGGAATCGGCGACCTGATCTCCCCCCCCACTACCCTGCAATTCCAGGGGGACGAGTTCACCGAACCCGAAGAAACCGATCCCAACTTTGAGTCGCTGCACGACATCTCGGACGCGACGAATCTCAATGGCTTTTTGCGGGAATGGTGGTACAACGGCGGCGATCACAACATCCGTTACAGCAAAGATGTGGTCAATGTGCTGCTGATTGGGCAAGATTACGCCAACCCGGGAACCAATGGGCGCTCCGACACCATGATGCTCTGCTCTGTGAACAAGAAGACGCGCACAATCACGCTCGTCTCGTTTCTGCGCGACAGCTACGCCTATCTGAACATCGGAGAAAAAGAATACTACCACCGTTTCAACTCCGCGCTGATGTACGGCGGGCCGGAAGCGGTCATGGACGCCATCAGCCATCTGTATAAGGTGAAAGTCGATCACTATGCGATGGTGGACTTCAAGTCCTTCCCCAAACTCATCGACGCGCTGGGCGGGGTCACGCTGGATGTGGAAGCGCACGAAGCAAGGTATATCAACCGCACAGCGCCTTCCATGAAAAACGCCTTCCCCTTTGGCGAAGGCGTGCAGCTCAATGGCAAGCAGGCGCTGGTGTATTCGCGCATCCGCAAGCTGGATTCCGACATTGAACGCACCGCGCGGCAGCAGAAGATCATCGAAGCCATCGTCCACAGCGCGCGGGATGCGGGCAACGGGCAATTGCTCAACGCGGTAAAACAGCTGCTGCCCTATGTTCTGACCAACTACAGCGAACCGCAGCTGATGAGCCTCGCCACCCAGGCCGTGACCGGCGGCTGGGCAAGGTTTGGCATGGCGAAAGCAAGCTATCCCATCTTCTACGGCGAAAATTTCAACTGCGTCACAGGCACCATCAACGGCATGCAAATCCTGATTGTCGATTATCCCCTGGCGGCGCAGCAGCTGCAAACGCAGCTTTATGGCGAAAGCAACATCGATCTTTCGAACGACGCAAATCGCAGCGCCTATATCCAGTCGCTGTTCCGCAGCGCGCAGCAGCAAACGCGCCCCCGCGCCACCACGCAATATAACAGTTCCACCACGCAGCCCGCCGTCAGCTACGACGATAACCCCGATCTCCCGGATGCGACGGAAGCCCCTGTTACAACAACGGCGGCCGGCGGCCTGCTCCCGTGGCTGTTCGGTTCAAAAAGCGAGGCAACAGAAGCCCCGCCGCAAGAAGCCCCGCCGGAAGGGTAAGAACCGGATTCCCCAAATGGAGCGGCGTTTGTTCGGCGGCTGATGGCTCCCCGGAGAGGAGGCGGTCTCTATGGCGCAACAACAGCATATGGGCAAACGGCGGTTCCCCCGCCGGCTGCGCACCTTTGCGCTGGGCGCCGCGCTGCTGCTGGCAGTCGCCGCAATGGGCCTGTATGCCTATTACAACAATCTAACGTCCAAAATTCAGCACAACGAGGGCTATTACTACGCAACGGAAACCGAAACGCAGGAGGAGCAAACCGGCCTGGCCGTGGGGTTCGAAAATGTGAACGCGCGATCGCTGGATGAATTTTTGCGAACCTGGGCAAAAAACGGCATCCAAAAACTGGAGGATAAAAACGTGCTCAACATCCTGCTTTGCGGGGTGGACAGCAAAAACGGCAGGGGCCTGGGCGGCCGCTCCGACGCAATGGTGCTCATCTCCATTAACCGCAAAGATAAGTGCATTACGCTCACTTCGTTCTTCCGCGACTGCTATTCCTATATTGATCTCAGCGGCGATCCCAACCATCCCCGGCAGGTCATGGATCGCGTCAACTCGGCCTATTCGCTGGGCGGCCCGGCCACGCTGGTGGATACCCTCGAGAACAACTATAAGATCGTCATCGACGGCTTTATCTCGGCGGATTTTGTCTCGTTCCCAAAGCTCATCAACGCGCTGGGCGGCGTCACGCTGGATGTGACCCAAAAAGAGGCCGACTACATCAACCGCACGGCTCCCGCCATGAAGGGCAAATTCCCCGCCGGCAAGCAGGTGCATCTCAGCGGGCAGCAGGCTCTGGTGTTCGCGCGCATTCGCAAGCTGGATTCCGACGTCAACCGCACGGCGCGGCAGAGGGCTGTGATTTCCGCGCTGATTGGCAGCGCGCGGGAAGCCACGCCCCGGCAAATTCTGGATTCCCTCCGGGCCGTGCCAAAGCATGTGACCACAAACTTCAGCGAAGATGCCATCGATCAGCTGGCGCGGGATATGATTGCGCAGGGCTGGCTGAAATACGATGTGAAACATCTGCATTCGCCAACAGTCCCCGAAGACGGCGCAGCCCCCACAGGCTCTTCCACCTATATCAACGATCGCTGGCTTTGGGTTGTGGATTACCCCCGCGAGGCGCAGCGGCTGCAGCGGGCGCTTTACGGCGTCACAAGCATCCGGCTGGCGCAGGCCGGGCGCGAAGATTACCTGGCGGAACTGTTCCGCAAAGCGGGCGATCGGCGCACCACAAAACCCGCAACAACCTCGTCAGCGCCCGCCACAACCACCGAACCCGAATCCGAATCCACAAAAAAGCCGCTGTTCCCCTGGTTCACAAAAGCACAGGAAACAACGGCGGAACCCGCATTGGAAGAGTCGTCGGCCGAAGCGCTGTTGACCGAAACAGCCGCGGCAACAGAATCAGCCGCCGGATAACCCGGCGCAAAAACCAACGCCCCCGCTTTTGGCGGAGGCGTTTTTGCCGCGCACAATCAGCCAATCCGCACGCCGTCGCGCAGACGGATTTTACCCATAAACGGAATTTTAAGGAAACCGCTGGCCGTATCGCCCTCCACCGTCAGCCCGAAGGGGATGTCTTTGCCCGGCAGCAGCGACGTGTGGGCAATGCCGGTCACGGTATTGGTCTCTTCGTCGACTTCAATGTCTTCGAACGTGTTTTCGGGCATGTCCATCCCGGTCAGTTCAATCTGAATGTCGTAGCCGCCGTCCTTTTCGCCAACTGCCAGGAGCGCTTCGCCTTTGTAGAACATGGTATCCACAAGAAACTTCCATTTGCCTTCGCCTAGTAACATAACGCACATCTCCTTATTTATTTTTACGGCAGCGCCGCAATGTCTAACCTTTGATCAGCTTCCGCACTTCCCCAAACTTCAGCCTGCCGCCGTAGTGCAGCACCGAAGCGGCGTAGACTTTGCTCGAGATCCAGGCAACCAGCACAATGGCAACGATCATTCCGCCAATCGAAGCCGCCACCAGTCCCGGCGTATAATCGCCGCCAAGCAAAATGCCCGGCGCGGCGTAGGGCGCCGTAAATGGGATATACATCATCAGCTTGCCTACGCTCCCGGCGGAATAGACGGCAGGCCCCACGCCCATGGCGAAGTAACCGCCGTAAAACGAAAAAACGGAAACCATAGACGCGGGCATCATGGCCGATTGCAGGTCTTCCATCTTGCTCACCATGGCCCCGCACATGGAATTGATCATGCTGAACAGCGCGTAGCCCAGCAAAAAATATACCACAAGCAAAACAGCCCTGACGAACGTCATCGAAGGCAGGGCAATCCCCGGGCCGAACCCGCCGGGAGGCACC
This sequence comes from Oscillospiraceae bacterium, assembly GCA_031256825.1. Classification (GTDB taxonomy): domain Bacteria; phylum Bacillota; class Clostridia; order Oscillospirales; family Acutalibacteraceae; genus WRMQ01. The sequence goes on from JAIRPV010000015.1 coordinate 93,623, forward strand.
AACAGCTTCGCGCAGGCTGTGGAAAACAGCAGTACCCCCAGCATCTGCGAAAGGCCAACCAGCCCCATGCCAATGCACTTGCCCAAAAGAATCCGGGTGGGTTTCGCGCTGACAATCAGCGTTTCCATCACGCGCGTGCTCTTCTCTGTCGCAACGCTCATCGCAACGCCGTAGCCATGGATATAGATGGTGAGGAACATCATGAGCATCAGCGCCATGCCCGCCGCGTAGTTGGAAACGTTGGTGCCCCCCGCAAATTCCTGCGCCAGCGGCAGCTGCGTTTGCACAATGGCTTCGCTTTGCGCCGCGTCATACCCCAGCTGCGCGAACGCGTGCACGCGGTATAGGTTGGCCATCGCCTGCCATATGGCGTCGGTGGGCGCGGCGCTCATAAAATCTTTTGTCGTAATGGTAACTTCCGGCGGCTGTTCCGCGCCCAGCTCCAGGAGCAAAACTTGGCCGTCCGCCCGGATTTTGCCGAGGATTTCCGCCTTTTGCGCCGCGTCAACCGGCCTGACGTCGAACTCCAGCCGCTGGGCCAGCACGTCGCCCGCGTCGGAAAGCACGGCGCTGTCGTTGATGAGGTAACAGGTATACCCCGCATCCGGGGCTGCCCCGCCTTCCAGCGCCTCTTCCCCCGGCCCGGCGCCGCCGCTCCCGCCCATTTGCGGCAAAATAATGCACGCGGCCAATATCAGCAGAAAAAATATGCCGTTGGTCACCCAAAAAGATTTGCGGCGCACCGCTTCGCGGAATGTGAACCCCGCGACGGCCATAATCTGTTTGCGCTGCTGTTTCATGCGGCGGCGCCCCCTTTTCCGGCCTCCCCGGCCACTTTTTCAATAAAAATCTCGTGCAGCGTCGGCTCGCTGAGCACAAACTTCAGCGGCATAAGCCCCGCCGCCAGCATGCGTTGCAGCAGTCGCTCGCAAAGCTGATCCGCGTTTTCTTCCGGCAGAGCGAACACCGCCCCGTCCGCCCGCGTTTCCAGCTGCGTCAGCCCTCCGTCCCGCGCCATTTTGTAGGTCTCTTCCGCGCCTTCAAGCAGCAGCCTTGTGTGGCCGTAGCCCGCCTTGATCCGCTTCAAATTCCCCTGAAGCAGCGCCCTGCCCTTGTGCAGCAGCGTGATTTCCCGGCAATATTCCTCCACGGTGGACATTTGGTGCGAACTCAAAATCACAAACTTCCCGCCTGCGGCCATTTCTTGCAGCAAATCGTGGAACAGCTGGGTATTCAGCGGATCAAGCCCGCTGAAGGGCTCGTCGAGGAACAGCAGCTGCGGATCGTGAATCAGCGTGGAAATCAGCTGGATCTTTTGCTGGTTGCCCTTGCTGAGCCGTTCGGCGATCACAGTTTCATATTCCGCAACCCCCAGCCGCCTGAGCCAGGCTCGCGCGGCCCGCGCGGCCTCGCGCTTGCCCAGCCCGCGCAGCTGTCCGTAATATACCAGCTGCTCGAGCACTTTTGTTTTCATATAAATGCCGCGCTCCTCGGGCATGTACCCGAAGCGCACGCCGCTTTTGGCAACGGGTTTGCCCTCCCAGCGGGCCTCGCCCGCGTCAATGGGCAGCATGTCCAGGATCATGCGAATGGTGGTGGTCTTCCCCGCGCCGTTGGTGCCAATCAACCCGTAGACCCCCGGCTCCTGCATCGAAAAGCTCAGGTTGTCCACAGCAACGTTGGAACCAAACCGTTTGGTCAGGCCGCTTACCGTCAACGCCATCGGCCCGCCCCCTTTCTGCTTGATGATTTTCATTATACACCTTCGCGGCGCGCTTGTCAAGCGTGCCGCCGCGTCAATTTGTCAGCCATCTGTCATTTCGCCCGCTTCCTCCGCCTTCTCTTGCAGCCAGGCCAAAAGATCCTCCTCTTTCGCGCGGCCGCGGCGGATATTCTGCCGCCATTCGCGCACCTGCTGCTCAAAGCGCTTGAGCCGCGCCTGGGCCTGCGGGTCGCCGTACCGCGCCGCGTTGGCCTTTTCGGCATAGATTCGCTTCAGAATCCGCGCGCTCTGCCCGGCAATTTCGCCAACGGCGCTCTCTTCCGCCGGCCCCGCGCCCTGCCCGCAGGCGCAAACCTTCGGCAATCCGTCGGCCAGGGCAAATTCCCCGCAAACGGTGCAGCGGTGCAGCGGGCGGCGCTGCTGAATCATTTCGCCGGTCAGTGCCTTGAGCAAATGCGCAAAAGAACTGTATTCCGCGGCGACGCTCAGCTCAAACGGATAGCCATTGTTGGCCGCGTCCGCCAGCAGCGCCTCGAAGAGCGCGTCGCGGTTTTGCAGCCGCGCGGCGTGGTCTTCCAGCAGCGCGGCCCAGTTTTCGGCCATGCGCGCCGCGCCTTTTGCCCCAACAACAGAGGCTTCCAGCGAACGCTTTTCCACGCAGCTGGCCGCGCGGGTCAGTTCAAACAGCCCTTGCGCGTAGGAATACGCCGCCAGCCGCACGATGGGATCGAACCCGCGCGCAGGCTCGGCGCAAACCAAAACGTGCTCAATCAGCTCTCGCAGCGGCCCCAGGCCCGCCCGCCCAAACGCCGCCGCAAAATATTCCTCCTGCACCGCCCGCAGCGGTTCGGGGCTTTGCCCGGTCAGCGGGGCGCAGTCGCCATTCAAAAAGCACAGCAGCAACTGCAACGGGTGTTCCAGCCGGAACCTCCAGTCCACATCCCCGTCGTCGAGCGTATCCCGCAACGTGATGACGCAAGCGTCGCTCCCGGCGGAACGGAACAATTCGAGCTGCATAATTCCCTGCCTCGCTTTTCCGATTGAAATTCAAGCGCTTTCCTGTGTGAATCATACACAAATCCCGTGTATATTCGTCACTAAATTTGCCTTGCAAAAAATGATCTCGCGCCGCGCGTTTTGTGCTGATATGTCGCATTTTGGCGGCTAGTTGCAATATTCCGAAATTCCGAACTACCGGAATTAGGCCTTGCGAAGGGGCCAAAAAACGGTTCGTGATTCCGAAATTCCGAACTATCATAAAATTGAGCGCCGCAAAAGGCTGTTCTAATAACGCGCTTTCAGTTGAAATTCATCACTAAATTGGCTTTGCAAAAAATGATCTCGCGCCGCGCGTTTTGTGCCGATAGGTCGCATTTTGGCGGCTAGTTGCAATATTCCGAAATTCCGAACTACTGGAATTAGGCCTTGCGGAGGGGCCAAAAAACGGTTCGTGATTCCGAAATTCCGAACTATCATAAAATTGAGCGCCGCAGTAGGCTGTTCTAATAACGCGCTTTCAGTTGAAATTCATCACTAAATTGGCCTTGCAAAAAATGATCCCGTGCCGCGCGTTTTGTGCCGATATGTCGCATTTGGCGGCTTCGCCGCGCGGCTGTTTCGCTAAAATATTCCTCTCGCCAGGGCAGATGTTTATTATAGCACACCTGCGGTGAGCCGTTCGTCATTGGCTTCTGATTTGTAAAATTATACCTCGCCATGGGTTATGTGCTTATTATAGCATGTTGCCCGCGCAATGTCAAACGGAAATTGGAATGATTTTTCGCAACGCGCCGCAGAGGGGCAATTCGCGTCTTTCCCGCAGATTTCGCTTGCTTTTTTGTTGGGGAAGGTGTATAATAATGGGCGGGAAAGGGGGCGCGGCATGGAAACGGAACAAACGCGCGAACTGCTGCTGGATTTCACAAAGCTCGAGCGCACCGCCGGGCAGGGGGTGCTGCCCGTGGCTGTGCAGCACGCGGGCACCGGCGAGGTGCTGCTGATTGCCTACACCAACGAAGAGGCCCTGCGGGAAAGCCTGCGCACGCGGCAACTGGTGCTCTGGAGCACAAGCCGCCGCAGCCTTTGGTATAAGGGCGCGCAAGAAAGCGGCAACCGCTTCCGCTTGCTCGAGATCCGCGTGAACTGCGAACAAAACTCGTTGGTTTATCTTGTGGAACCGGAGCGCGGGGGAATTTGCCACACAAAAAACGCGGCGGGCGAACAGCGCCGCAGTTGCTACTACCGGCGGCTGAATCTTGAAACGGGGCGTTTGGACTTCATTGAGCCCTGACAAATATGCCAAAAGGAAAGGAGAAATGGAAGTGAAACTGACGAAATCTATGGCAAAGATGTACCAAATCGACGTGACGAACATTGATCAGCTGCGGACATACGAAAAGAACGGCTACGATGTGAGCGAGTGGCTGCCTGCGGCGCTGGAGAAAGCAAAGATGCGGGATGCGGCGCAGGATGTGCGCGAAGGCAAGGCGCAAGCCGGCGAAGTGAAACTGGAAAACCCCATTGACCTGGAAAAACTGACGCCCTATCTGGCTGCCCCGCGCGACGCGGGCAGTCCGTTCGTTGCGGATATGATGGGCCTGGGCGGCTTGTTTGGCAAGGAGAAAAGGGCCAGGGCGCTTTCGGAAGCCCCGCTGGTTTTTGGCGCTGTGGTTCAGGCCAACCACGCGCTTTGGAAGCCGGGCAACAATACGACGACCGCTGTTTTTGTGATTGCGAAAGACGCGGCCCACAAAAACGACGCGGCATGGCTCAACTAGGTGGCCGGGGCCATTCAGGGGCTGAAAAACAGCGCCGACGTGCCGCCCGATATGGCCAAACTGATCAAAAACCTGCGCGCGGACGGCGGCTATTTTTGCGAGAAAATTGGCGCAAGCCTGGCGGGGGAGGCCGACGCCTGGTGCTGCGTTGCGGATGTGAAGCAAAAAGAATTGCCGCGCACGTTTATCCCCAGCATTGCCATCGTGCCCTTTTTGCTGATGAAAGACCCGGCGGACACCGGTTCGCTGAAAGCTGAAATCATTCCGGCAAAGTATTATAGCTGAGGTGTTCTTGATGCGGAGCAACGAAGAATTTGGGTACCCGGGATTCGACGAAAACGGGGTCATGCGCCTGACTGACCAGGCGGATCGCTACCCCGGCATGCTGCAAGATATTGCGGTTTACCGGCTGAGGGCGGGGGAGCCGCTGGAACTGAAATCCTGCGAAGAAGAAATGGCCGTGCTGCTCATCGAGGGCGCGGCGCGCTATGCCTGGGATGGCCGGGAACGGGAGGCCAGCCGGGCGAACCCCATCGACGAGCCGGGCTGGTGTTTGCATGTGTGCGCGGGCACGCCCGTTTGGATACTGGCGCGGAAAGACAGCGAAATTCTGGTGCAAAAAACGCAGAACGCGCGCGAATTCGCGCCTGTGTTTTATACGCCGGAAAATACCCGGCGGGAAACCTTTGGCCTGGGGCAGTTCGAAGGCAAGGCCCAGCGCACGGTCAGCACGTTTTTCGACGTCGAAAACGCGCCGTATTCCAACATGGTCATGGGCGAAATTTTGATTCCGCAGGGCGGCTGGAGCTCTTACCCGCCCCACGAACATCCCCAGCCGGAAGTTTATTATTACCGCTTCCGCCATCCCAACGGCTTCGGGGCCTGTTTCCTCAGCGATTCTGTTTATAAAATACAGGATCGTTCGTTTGCGGCGGTGCCCGGCGGAAAGTATCACCCGCAGGTCAACGCCCCGGGCTACGCAATGATGTATGTCTGGATGATCCGCCACTTCGACGGCTACCCCTGGACGGAGCGCAATTTTCAGCCGGAGCACGCCTGGCTGCTGGAAAACGGCTGAGGGCGCGGCGGCTCCCGTAAAAAATCAACAAACGCGAACGCCGGTTTGCGACAACAGCTTTGAGAACCGAGTATCATCAGAACAGAGAGGAAATCACTATGCCACAAACCCTTCAGCCCTTCATCAACGGCCAATATGCGCCCTCCAAAACCGAACACTGGGCCAACGCTTACAATCCCAGCACGGGCGAAGTTGCCGCGCGCGTGCCCTGCTGCACCAAAGACGAGGTGGAAAGCGCCATCCAAGCCGCGAAGGCGGCCTTCCCGGCGTGGGCGGCAACGCCTGTGATCAAGCGCGCGCAGGTGCTGGCCCGCGTGCGGGATCTCATCGACGCGCACATGGACGAACTGACGCGCCTTGTGGCCGAAGAAAACGGGAAGGTCTGGGACGAGGCGCAGGGCGACGTGCTCAAGGCGAAAGAGGGCACGGAACTGGCGATCTCCGCGCCGTCGCTGATGATGGGCGAAAGCCTCATGAACACATCCACAGGATACGATACCGTGCTTTACCGGGAGCCTCTTGGCGTTTTTGCGGGGATAGCGCCTTTCAACTTCCCGGCGATGATCCCCATGGGCTGGATGGCGCCGATCTGCATTGCCTGCGGCAACACCATGGTGCTCAAAGCCGCCAGCCCAACGCCCCGCACGGCGCTGCGCATGGCCCAGCTTTATGCCGAGGCGGGGCTGCCCGCAGGCGTGCTGAACGTTGTCACCTGCACGCGCAACGAAGTGGACACGCTGCTGAAGCATCCGGATATCAAAGGGATCTCGTTTGTTGGCAGCACGAAAGTGGGTCTGCATATTTATTCTGTAGCCGCGGCGGCGGGCAAGCGCGTGCAGGCGCTTTGCGAGGCGAAGAACCACGCCCTTGTGCTGGAGGATGCGCCCATTGCGCGCACAGCCGCAGGGATTGTGAACGCGGCGTTTGGCTGCGCGGGCGAGCGCTGCATGGCGCTGCCGGTGGCTGTTGTTTTGGAAAGCGTTGCCGACGAACTGGCCGCCGCGATTGTGGAACAGGCGAAGCGGCTGCGCGTTGGCCCTGCCTATGAAAAAACAAGCCGGCTCGGCCCGGTTTATAGCGCGGCGCACAAAGAATATGTGCTCAAGCGCATTGAGCAGGGGATCGCCGAAGGCGCGCGGCTGATTTTAGATGGCCGCGGCTGCGTTGTGCCGGGGTACGAAAACGGCTTTTATCTGGGGCCAACCATCTTTGATCATGTGCGGCCCGGCATGGAGACGGGCGACAGCGAAATCTTTGGGCCGGTGCTGTGCCTCAAGCGCGTAGCGAACTTTGAGGAAGGCCTGGCGCTGATGAACCAAAACCCCTTTGCCAACGGCTCTGTGATTTTCACGCAGAGCGGCTACTATGCCCGCGAGTTTGCCCGCCGCACCGACGGCGGCATGGTGGGGGTCAACGTGGGGATCCCCGTTCCGGTGGGCGTGTTCCCCTTCGCGGGGCACAAACGCAGCTTTTTTGGCGACGCGCATTGCCTGGGCAAAGACGCGTATCGCTTTTATACCGAATCAAAGGTGGTGACCAGCCACTGGTTCGACGAAGAAGAAGGCCGCCGGAAAACGACCAGCACCTGGGACGGAACCATATAATGACCGCCGCCTAAAAAAATTCCCAAAACCCATTGACAATTGCGCAAAAATCAGGTACAATAGCATAGATAAAGGGGAGTAGCTTAATCTCTTGCCGTCGACAACCTCGCTGCGAAAGCAGCCGGCGGCAAGCCCGAACGGGAAGCAAGACCTTTTGGCAAAGACGGTGTTCTGTGCCAAAGGGTCTTTGTTATAATAAAATCTGGCCATGCTATGCTTTGAAAGGACGATGTGCGTATGCGACACTACATGGAAGCCATCGCGGATGTGATGGAGGAAGTTGGAAGTTCGTTCGGCGGGCTTTCCGCAGCCGAGGCCGAAGCGCGGCTGGCGCGGGATGGCAAAAACAGACTCCAGGAGGCGAAGAAAGATTCCCTGCTCAAGCGCATCCTCAGCCAGATGATGGATCCGATGATCCTGATTCTGCTGATGGCGGCGGCGATTTCCGCCGGCCTGACCATCTATGAGGGGGTAAAATCCGGCCATTTTGAGTTCCCGTCCGACGTGCTGATCATTCTTTCTGTGGTGATCATCAACGCGGTGCTGGGCGTTTATCAGGAGAGCAAGGCGGAAGCCGCCATTGAGGCCTTGCAGGAAATGGCCGCGGCGACTTCGAAAGTGCTGCGCGGCGGGCAGATTTGCAGCGTGAAGAGCGAAGAGCTGGTTGTGGGCGACGTGATTTTGCTGGAAGCGGGCGACGCCGTGCCCGCCGACGCGCGCGTTTTTGAATGCGCCAGCATGAAGCTGGAGGAGGCCGCGCTGACGGGGGAATCGGTGCCTGTAACAAAAAAGCTGGAGCAGCTGACGCCGGACGCCCACGGCGATATCGCCCTGGGCGATCGCAAGAACATGGTTTATATGGGCTCCACGGTGGCGTATGGCCGGGGTAAGGCCGTTGTTGTCGCCACGGGCATGCAGACCGAGATGGGCAAAATTGCCGACGCGCTTGCCCGCGCCGAGGAAGGCGAAACGCCGCTGCAAATCAAACTCAACCAGCTGAGCAAAATCCTGACATGGCTGGTGCTGGGCATCTGTGTGTTTATTTTTGGCTTTAACATCATTAGCGCGCTGCTCAAGGGCGAAAGCGTTGGCTTTGAGCATGTGCTGGATGTGTTTATGATTGCCGTCAGCCTTGCCGTGGCCGCTATCCCCGAAGGCCTTGTGGCCGTGGTCACCATCGTGCTTTCCATCGGCGTGACCCATATGTCGAAGAAAAACGCGATTATCCGCAAGCTGACGGCTGTGGAGACGCTGGGCTGCGCGCAGATCATCTGTTCAGACAAAACCGGCACTTTGACGCAGAACAAAATGACGGTGGTGGATCATTTCGCCAGCGACGAAGAAGCCCTGGCCACGGCCATGGCGCTTTGCTCCGACGCGGAACTGGCCGAAAGCGGGCCTTTGGGCGAACCCACCGAAGTGGCGCTGGTGATGTATGCCGACGCGCTGGGCCTGAAAAAACCGGATTTGGCGGCGCGCCTGCCCCGCGTAAACGAGGCCCCGTTCGATTCCGTGCGTAAAATGATGAGCACCGTGCATGCCGGCGCCGAAGGCGGCTTTGTGCAGTTCACCAAAGGCGCGCCGGACGAAATTCTGGCCAGGTGCACGCTGATGGAAACCGAACAGGGCGCTGTGCCGCTGACAGAAGAACTGCGCGCGCAGGTGCTGGCCGAAAACGCGCGCATGGCCGGCAAGGCGCTGCGAGTGCTTGCGGCGGCCCGGGTGGACTACAGCGAACAGCCGGAGGACTGCTCGCCGGAAGCGCTGGAGCGCGGCATGCGCCTGATTGGCCTGGTGGGCATGATTGACCCCGTGCGGCCCGAAGTGAAGGATGCGATTGCCGAGTGCAGCCGCGCGGGCATCCGCGCGATTATGATCACGGGCGATCACAAAGATACCGCCGTGGCCATTGCCACGGAGCTGGGCTTGCTCAGCGGCGCGGAGAAAGCCATCACCGGAGCGCAGCTGAGCCAGATCAGCGACGAAGAATTTGAGCGCACCGTGGGCGACTACGCCGTTTATGCCCGCGTGCAGCCGGAACACAAAGTGCGCATCGTCAACGCCTGGCGCAAAAACGGTATGATCACCGCCATGACCGGCGACGGCGTGAACGACGCGCCTTCGATAAAAAGCGCCGACATTGGCGTTGGCATGGGCATTACAGGCACAGATGTGACGAAGAACGTGGCCGACATGGTGCTGGCGGACGACAACTTTGCAACGATTGTTTCCGCCGTGGGCGCGGGCAGGAAGATTTACGCCAACATTCGCAAGGCCATCCAGTTCCTGCTCGGCTCAAACCTGAGCGAGGTGTTGAGCATCTTCTTTGCCTCGCTGCTGAATATCGTCATTCTCAAGCCGGTGCATCTGCTGTGGATCAACCTGGTGACAGACTGCTTCCCGGCGCTGGCGCTCGGCATGGAAAAGCCGGAGCACGACATCATGAACCGCCAGCCCCGCAAGGCCACCGACGGCATTTTTGCCAACGGCGTTGGCGTTGATCTGCTTTATCAGGGCGTGTTCGTCAGCATCCTGATTTTTGTAGCGTTTTATGTTGGCGAACTGCTGCAATTCCTGGGCCATCCGGGGCATGTGCTTTCGATGGTGGACTGGCGCACGTTTTTCACCAATCTTTCGGAAGAAACCGGGTCGGAGGGCATGACCATGGCCTTCCTCACCATGAGCATGGCGGAGATTTTCCATTCGTTCAACATGCGTTCGCAGCGCGGCTCTGTTATCACCATGGCGCGCAAAAGCGGCGTGAACTGGTGGCTCTGGGGTTCCTTTTTCGCTTCGCTGGCGCTGAGCACCATCGTTGTGGCAACCCCCGCTATCCGCGAGATTTTCAGCTTCTCCGAGACCTTCACCATAAAGGAATACATGATCTCCATGGCGCTGGCATTCACAATCATTCCCGCAGTGGAGATCGTGAAGTTCTTCCAGCGGCTGGCGGCCAAAAAAAGAAAGCGGTAAATTAGGAAGCAGGAACCCAGGATGCGCAAAAAAGACTTGTTGCGGGAACGCGAAGAGATGGGGCGGGAACTTGCCGCCCTGCGGCAAGAAAACTGGGAGCTGCGTTTGCAGCTGAGCGGGCGCCCGGAACCGCCGGTGCCGCCGCCCGAACCGCCGGAAGGGGAGGCGTCTGCCCCGCAGTTCAGCCGGTTCCCCGTCCTGCGGGGGATAGACGGGCGCCGCGCGCCTACGGAAGAGCCGCCAAACGAATCATCGGAAGAAACCGTGCAGCCGCTTACCCTGCGGCTGCTGGTTTCGCATTTGCGCTGCTATGCCGCGGCGCACTTTGGTTTTTACGCCAAAAAAGAGCTGTTCGCGCACTTGTTGGGAGCCATGGCGGCCTGCGATGTTGTTGTTTTCCATAACGACAGCGCGGCGCGGCTGCCGAACATCGCCGCGGCGGCCTGGGGCAGCCCGGCGGCGCTGATTGCCGTGCAGCCCGGCTGGCGCGGCGGCAGCTTGTTGGGCATGCCCGATCCGGCCACGCGGCTTTACCGCGAAACGCGGATGCTGCGCGCGCTCTACGAAGCGCATTACGAAACGAAGCCGTGCTTCGCTATATTGGACAATCTGACGGCCGCGCCCCCCGAGGAGTATCTGGCGGAGCTTTGGCAAGTTGCCCTGCAAGGCCCCGGCCCCGCGCGGCTGCTGCGCCTGGCGCGGGATGCCTGGCCCGGCGACCCTCTGCTGCTCCAAAACGGCGCGCTGGCCTACCCGGAGCATCTATGGCTGTTCGGGCTTGTGGACGATCCGCCGCTGCCCGCTTTGATGGCTGCGCCGCCCATGCACCTTCATGTGCCGCAGGGCCTGCTCGAAGAAGCGTTCAACGCGCCCCGGCCCGGGGAACTGCTGGTTTCCGCGCGGGAGCTGCGCCGGCTGTTTGCGCAGGCGCGGCTGCCGGAAGATGACGCGCGGCTGTTCAGCCAAACGGCGGAATACCTTGCGGCGCATTGGAATGTGTCCATCGGCCCGCATGCGATGCGGCAGATGCGGCGGTTTTGCGCCGTGTGCCGCGCGTGCGGGCTTTCGGCCGAGGCCGCGATGGATGGGTTCTTTTTCCACCGCGCGCTGCGCTGCCTGGCGTCCGCCGACCCGGCGCTGGTTCGCTACGAAACCCCGGCGCTGCTGCGCTTTTTGGCGGAGCAGTTTGGCAAAAAAGCGCTCCCGCTGACGACCGAATGGCTGGAGAGGTAGAGATTACAAAATGAAATGCCGCGCATACCCTTGACTTTGTCCGCAAAACACGCTATAATAGGGTTTGCCATCAAACATAACAGAAGAGGAGACAACTATCATATGGGAAAAAACATTGTTCCGTGGGAAACGATCAACGCTTTTGTGACCGACGCCTTCGCGGCGGTCGGCGTGCCGCGCGAAGACGCGGCTATCTGCGCCGACGTGCTTCTGGAATCCGACCGGCGCGGCATTGAGTCGCACGGCGTCAACCGCTTTAAGCCCATCTATATCGACCGCATTTGGGATGGGATTCAGCAGCCCGAGACGGTGTTCGAAATTGTCCGCGAAACCAAAACCACCGCTGTGGTGGATGGCCACGACGGCATGGGCCAGGTGATTGGATGCAAATCCATGCAAATGGCAATCGACAAAGCCAAAGAATATGGCATGGGCATGGTGGCCGTGCGCAACAGCTGCCACTACGGCATCGCGGGTTACTACGCTTCAATGGCGGCAAAAGCCGGCATGATCGGCATCACGGGCACGAACGCCAGGCCTTCGATTGCCCCCACCTTCGGCGTGGAAAACATGCTGGGCACGAACCCCCTGACCATCGGATTCCCGACGGACGAAGACTTTGATTTTGTGATTGACTGCGCAACGTCGATCACCCAGCGCGGCAAGCTGGAATACTATTCCCGGATTGGCAAGGATACCCCTGCCGGGCAGGTGATTGGCGTGGACGGCGAGGCAAAAACCGACACCAACGCGATTTTGAAGCAGCTCAACACCGGCGAAGCGGCTTTGGCGCCCCTGGGCGGCATTGGCGAAGAGCTGGCCGGCTATAAAGGCTACGGCTACGCTACGGTGGTTGAGGTGCTTTCGGCGGCGCTGCAACAGGGGCAATATCTGAAAGCCCTGACGGGGATCTCCAACGGCAGCAAGGTGCCCTATCATCTTGGCCATTTTTTCATTGCCATTGATATTGAGGCCTTTTTGGGCCTGGACGCCTTCAAGCAGACGGCGGGCAATATTATGCGCGCCCTGCGCGCTTCGCAAAAAGCCCCCGGGCAGGAACACATCTTTACGGCGGGCGAAAAAGAATGGAATGTCTGGCTTTCCCGCAAAGATTCCGGCGTGCCCATCAACGAAGCGGTGCAGAAAGAGCTTTGCGCCGTGCGCGACAAATTGGGGCTGACGGCAAAGTATACGTTCCCCTGGGAGGAATAAGCCGCGGGCGGCAAGAATCTGCTAAACATCAATGGAGGTTTCCCTATGGATTACGCGACCGAATCCCTGCGCCTGCACTACGAATGGAAGGGCAAGCTGGAAATTGCCCCCCGCGCCCCGGCGGGCAACAAAGAGGAGCTTTCGCTGGCCTATACCCCCGGCGTGGCGCAGCCCTGCCTGGAAATTCAAAAGGACGTTGACAAATCCTACGAGCTGACCCGGCGCTGGAACACGGTAGCCGTCATCACCGACGGCACCGCCGTGCTGGGGCTGGGCGATATCGGCCCGGAAGCGGGCATGCCCGTTATGGAGGGCAAGTGCGTGCTGTTCAAGGCGTTCGGCGGCGTGGATGCGCTGCCGCTTTGCGTGCGCAGCAAAGATGTGGACGAGATCGTCAACACCATTCGTTTGCTGCTGGGCAGTTTTGGCGGCGTCAATCTGGAAGATATCGCCGCCCCGCGCTGCTTTGAGATTGAGCGGCGGCTGAAAGAAATCAGCGACATTCCAATCTTCCATGACGATCAGCACGGCACGGCGATTGTTGTTGCTGCGGCGATCATCAACGGGCTGAACGTTGTGAAGAAGCAGCTGAGCGACTGTGTCGTCACCTTTTGCGGCGCGGGAGCCGCAGGCTGCGCCATCGCCAACCTGATCCTCCGGATGGGCGCAAAAGACGTTATCATGGTTGACCGGCCCGGTATTCTTACGCCCGAAAACGCGCCCGACCCCGCCCGCGCGGACATGGCGGCGCGCACCAATAAGAGCCGCAAAACCGGTTCTTTGGCCGACGCGCTGCGCGGCGCGGATATTTTCGTGGGCGTTTCGGCCCCCGGGATTGTGACGCAAGAGATGATCCGCAGCATGAATCCGGGCGCTATCGTTATGGCCATGGCCAACCCCGTGCCGGAAATCATGCCGGATCTGGCGAAGGCGGCGGGAGCCGTTGTTGTTGGCACGGGGCGCAGCGACTTCCCGAACCAGATCAACAACGTGCTGGCGTTCCCCGGGATTTTCCGCGGGGCCCTTGATGTGCGCGCAAGCGACATCAACGAAGAAATGAAGATTGCCGCAGCGCACGCCCTGGCGGGACTGATTGCGGACGAAGAGCTTTCGGCGGACTATATCCTCCCCAAGGCCTTCGATCCGCGCGTGGGCGCGGCGGTGGCGGCGGCGGTTGCCCGGGCCGCGCGCGAAAGCGGCGTTGCGCGGATTTAGGCTCAGCGGCGCAACGGAATAGCGCAATTCGATATTTTACATCGTAATAAGGATCAAAAAATCTCCTTCTGTTATAATCTAACGGAAGGAGATTGGCAATATGGCGATTCGGATTATGCTGTCCAGAAAACTGGGCGAATTGCGTTGGACGCAGGCGGATTTGGCGAGAAAAACCGGCATCCGGCAAAACACAATCAACGATATGTATCATGAGCTTTGCGAGCGGGTGAACCTGGATCACCTGGATTTGATCTGCGAAGCGCTGGGCTGCGATTTATCGGAGCTGCTGGTGCGCGAACCCGGGGTCATACGCCGCGTCAAAAGCCGTTCCGGGAATCAGGGGAAGGAGTGAGTGCGATGGCTCCCGCCCCAAAGCGCGGCTTGCCCCGCAAGCGGCCCGAACTGTTGCTGGCTGCCACGGCCCTGTTGGGCGCTGCGGCAGCTTTGGTTGCGATTGGCGCTCATCGCTTGCAGGCGGATGCGGCGGACGCGGCAGCCAGCCCCGCCTGGAGCGGCGCGCCAGAAACGACGGCGGCCACTAACCCGTTTGAGGAGCCGTCTGCGCCGCAAACCACCGGGGCAATCGCCTACACACAAACCACCGGGGCAATTGGCTACACACAGATTGTGGCCTATTATACAGACAGCGCCGGCGGGGTTGTGGTCATGTTCCCGGATGAAGGCATTCAGGTGGCCGCTTCGGTGATTTCCACAGACGCCGCCCAGCTGCCGCCAACCACCGTCCGGCAGCCAACCGCCGCCCCGCCGCAGGCGCAATACCCGGTCAACATCAACACAGCCGCGCAGGAGCAGCTGGAGACACTGCCGGGCATTGGCCCGGTGAAGGCACAGGCGATTTTGGCGTGGCGCGCGGCCAACGGGCGCTTTGCCGGCGCGGCGCAGCTGCTGGAAGTAAAAGGCATCGGCGAAAAAACGCTCGAGAAGCTGCTGCCCTACATCATCTTCTGAGAGGGACAAAACCCATGAAAAAACTCGCCGCCTTCGCGCTCACGTTCGCGTTCGCCCTGTTCGATCTTGCCTATTACGCCACCTACAAAATCAACCCGCCACCGAAAGAAAGCTTCCGGCCCAATGTTGCGCCGCCGGATCTTTCCCGGGCGTTTGCCGATCAACAGGCGGCGCTGGCCGCGGGCGGCGGCTGGTATGTGACCATGGACGAGGACTTTGACGGCAGCACGCTGCCGGAACCCTGGGTTCCATCGCCCCACGGCCTGCGCAATCAGGAATACTGGTGCGACAATATGCTGTGCCAGCCCAGCGGCGGCACGGTTAAAATTCTTGCCGCAAAGCGCAGCGATAATGTATGTGACATTTGCCCGAAGGAGGGGGAATTTACCTCGGGCATTGAAACCCGGAAGATGGCGGGCGGCAAAAGCGTGCCCACCTTTGAGCAAGCCTTTGGCTACTATGAGTGCCGCGTCAGGATCCCCAAACATACCGGGCTTTGGTCGGCCTTTTGGCTTCAGGCCAACTCGCAGGGCAGGCTGGGCGCGCACGGCAAAGACGGCACGGAGATCGACATTTATGAATCGGCCTTTCTCTACGAAAACCCAAACATGACCGGCAACGCGCTGCTCTGGGATGGCTACGATAACGACTGGAACCGCGTAGCAGATTGCCGCACGGTGACCGACAGCAGCCTCTACGAGGGCTGGCACACCTATGGTCTGCTCTGGACGCCGCAGTCGTATACTTTTTTTGTGGACGGCAAAGCCACCTGGCAGACCAACGCGGGCGGTGTTTCGCGCGTGCCGTCGTTCGTGCGGCTGACCGTCGAAATCCGCCGCGGCGAAACCGGCCCCTACGGCATGCGCCTGGGGGAATTCACCAACACAAACGAAAATCCCGCCGTGTTTGAAATTGACTATGTAAAAATCTGGCAGAACACGGCTTACTTGAAGGCCATCCGTTCACCGGAAGATTTTTGGGCGCTGAAGACGCCGTTTTGGAGGAAGAAATGAAGCTTGTCATCATCGTGGGGCCGCAGGCCGTTGGCAAGATGACCGTTGGACAGGAGCTTGCGAAGGCGACAGATCTGAAATTGTTCCGCTCGAGGAGCGCCTGCGCCGCAACCGCACAGAAAACCGTCTGCTGCACAAACCCAGCAAGCGGGATCTGGACTGGTCTGACCAGGATTTGCGCAACAGCGCGCAGCGGCACCGCCTTGCTTCCGAACCAAAAGAACTGGAGGGCGGCGTTGTGCCCGAAGGGCATTATTTGCGCGTTGACAACACAAATCTGCCCGCCGCAGCCGTGGCGCTGATGATAAAAGAGAGCTTTGGGTTTATAAAACAGGATGAACCGCTACGAAATGAATCGACCGCTTAACCAGGCCCTGCAATCCCTGCCGCCGATTCCCTTCCATATGCCCGGCCACAAGCGCAACCTTGCCCTGCTGGGCGATGATTTGCCCTGGGCCGCCGACGCGACGGAAATTGCCGGCCTGGATCATCTGCAACAACCAACCGGCGTGCTGCGCGGGCTTGCGCAGCGCGCGGCTGTGTTATGGGGCAGCCGCGCGGCGTATCTGAGCGTCAACGGCAGCACCGGGGCAATTTTGGCGGGCGTGCGCGCTTTGGCCCCGCCGGGCGGCGAAGCAATCATTGCCCGCAACTGCCACATGTCTGTTTGGCACGCGGCGGAACTTTGCGGGCTGCGGCTCGTTGTTCTGGAGCCGGAATGGCTGCCCGCCTGGGGGATATATGGCGCCGTTGCGCAGGAAGCGCTGGACCGCGCCCTTGCGGAGCACCCGGGCGCCGCGCTCTGCGTGATCACCAGCCCAACGTATGAAGGGGTGGTCAGCCGCCTCCGGTGCCCCATTCCGCTGTTTGTTGACGCGGCGCACGGGGCGCACCTGCCGTTGCCCGTCTGCGATCTTGTGACCATCAGCACGCACAAAACGCTGCCGGCGCTGACGCAGACGGCGCTGCTGCATGTGATGTCAGACCGCGTGGATTTGCCCCGGCTGGAGCACCAGCTGCGCGTATTTCAGTCCAGCAGCCCCTCGTATGTGCTGATGGCCTCTGTGGAACGCTGCGTGGCGCTGCTGGAAGAGCGGCGCGAGGCGCTGTTTGCCGCATGGCGGCGGCGCTTGGAGGCGGTGGGTTCCCATGCGGGGCAGTGGCGCAATTTGCGGCTTTTTTTGCCGGATGATCGCTCCAAACTGCTCGTTCAAACGCACTTTGACCATGCAGACGAAGCGCTGCGCGCGCGCGGCATAGAGCCGGAATACACGCAGGGGCGCAATCTTTTGTTCCTGACATCCCCCTGCGACACGGACGACATGATGCGGCGGCTCATCGAAGCGCTGGATGAGATAGACCGCCGCCCCCCGGGGCTTCCGCTGCCGCCTTTCCCCCGCCCGCCCATGCTTTCCGCGAGCGATTTCCCGCTTTCCGCCGAATATATCCCTTGCCCGCCGGGCATTCCGCTGATGCGGGCGCAGGAAGGGTAGCGGCGCGCGCAAGCTTTTGCCCCACGGCTAGATGAATAGGTAGTAGAGGTAGTATGGATAGAAAGGACAGGGCATGCCTGCAAAAATCACAAGCATTATCCCCAAAAGCCCCGCCGCAAAAACGCGCATCGCGCCGGGCGATCTTCTGGTGTCCCTGAACGGGCACGAGATCAACGATGTGTTGGATTATCGGTTTTACGCCGCCGAAAGCAGGCTCTTGCTGTCGCTGCTGCGGCCCGGCGGCGGGGCGTATGCCGTGCGTTTGCGCAAGGGGGAATACGACGACATTGGCTTGGAATTTGCCGACGGGCTGATGGACGGCCAGCGGCGCTGCCGGAACCGGTGCGTGTTTTGCTTTATTGATCAGCTGCCGCAGGGGCTGCGCGAAAGCCTTTATTTTAAGGATGACGACGCGCGGCTGGGCTTTTTGTTCGGCAATTATATCACGCTGACAAACCTGACGGACAGAGAAGCGCGGCGGATCGTCGAAATGCGGCTAAGCCCCGTCAATGTGTCGGTGCACACGATGGATCCGGCGCTGCGCTGCCGGCTGATGGGCAACCCGCAGGCAGGGGAAAGCCTGCGCTTTTTGGAGCAGTTCGCCCGGGCCGGGCTGGATCTGAATATTCAGCTGGTCTTGTGCCCGGGCTGGAACGACGGCGAAGCGCTGCGGCACTCCCTGCGGGAGCTGCAAAAGCTGCCGACCATCCGGAGCGTTGCCGCCGTTCCCGTGGGGCTAACAAAATATCGCGATCACCTGGCGCAGCTGCGGCCTTTCAGCAAAGAAGAAGCGGCGGCTGTGGTGGATACTTTTGATGAATTCCGCCAAGCGCGGCACGCCGATTGTTTGGCGGGGGAAAGCGGGGCCGAGCTTTGCGCCTCGGATGAATTTTTTTTGCTGGCAGGGCGGCCCATGCCCGGCCCGGATTACTATGGCGAATACCGGCAGCTGGAAAACGGCGTGGGGCTTTGGGCTTCGCTGAAGGCGGACATGGAAAGCATTTTCCTCTGCGAAGACATGCTGACAGAGCCGCCCGCCCCCTGCTCCCTTGCCACAGGCGAAGCCGCCGCGCCGCTGCTGCAACTTTTCGTTGACGAATGGCGAAAAATATGGCATAATAGTAATATTCAGGTGCATTGCGTCCGCAACGATTTTTTTGGGGAACACATTACGGTTGCGGGCCTGTTAACCGGGCGGGACGTTATCGCCCAGCTGCGCGGAAAAAACCTGGGCGAAACGCTCTTCTTGCCGGCGGTTTGCCTGAACGCCGACGGCCTGACGCTGGACGGCCTGACGCTCCAGGAGATTTCGCAGGCGCTGGGCGTGCCGGTGAAGGCCGTCAAAAACGACGCGGAGGCGATGGTGGCTCAGATCATAGGAGGGACGCCGTAACGGGCGCTTGTTGGTGCGCCAAGGAGCGGCTGGATCACCTCCCAAAAATCTTCAAAAAGCGAAGGAGACTTCATGAAACCTATCGTCGCTATCGTCGGCCGCCCCAACGTGGGCAAATCGACGCTCTTCAATAAGCTGACGGGCACGCGCCGCGCCATTGTGGACGACACGCCCGGCGTTACGCGCGATCGCCTCTACGGCGACTGCGAGTGGCTGCAATACACTTTTTTGCTGGTGGATACCGGCGGGATCGAACCCTATTCCGACGACGTGATTCTGACGCAAATGCGGCGGCAGGCCCAGTTGGCCATCGAAAGCGCCGACGCGATCCTCTTCGTTACCGATCTGCGCTGCGGCGTAACCGTCAACGACGAAGAAGTGGCGCAGATGCTGCTCAAGAGCGGCAAGCCCGTTGTGCTTTGCGTCAATAAATGCGACGCGCCGGGCGCCACGCCGCCCGATTTTTACGAATTTTATAACCTGGGCCTGGGCGATCCGGTGGCGGTGAGCAGCGTGCACGGCCACGGCACCGGCGATCTGCTCGACGCGGTTTGCGCGCACCTGCCGAAGCCGGGGGACGAGCCGGAGGAAGACGACGTGATCCGCGTGGCGGTGATTGGCAAGCCCAACGCCGGGAAAAGTTCCCTGGTTAACCGCATGTGCGGGCAGGAGCGCATGATCGTATCCGATCTGGCGGGAACCACCAGGGACGCGACGGACACGTTGGTGGAAAACGACAAGGGCAGGTTCCTGCTGATTGATACGGCGGGGCTGCGCCGCAAAAGCCGGGTGGACGAGCGGATTGAAAAATACGCCGTGCTGCGGGCAAAAATGGCCATTGAGCGCGCGCAGGTCTGCGTGATCCTGATCGACGCCGCGGAAGGCTTTACCGAACAGGACAGCAAAGTGGCGGGCCTTGCCCACGAGGCGGGCAAAGGCTGCGTGATTGCCGTGAACAAGTGGGATCTGGTGGAAAAAGACGGGAAAACCATGGATGTGATGCGGAAAAAGCTCATGAGCGATTTTAGCTTTATGAGCTACGCGCCCATTATTTTTATCAGCGCGCTGACCGGCCAGCGGCTCGATCGGCTGTATGATTTGATCCGTTTCACCGACGAACAGAACGCCATGCGCATCACCACAGGGAAGCTCAACGACATTTTGGCCGACGCAACGGCAAGGGTGCAGCCCCCAACAGACAAGGGCCGCAGGCTGAAGATTTATTACATGACGCAGGCTTCCACCCGGCCGCCCACGTTCGTTTGTTTCGTCAACCGCCGGGAATTGTTTCATTACAGCTATCAGCGCTATATCGAAAACCAGATCAGAGGGGTGTTCGGCCTGGAGGGCACGCCGGTGCGGCTGATTGTGCGCGAACGCGAGCGCGCGGATGTGTAGCCGGCCGTTCATTGCGCCGCCAGCTGCGCCCCCGCGTAGTAATGCGCCAGAATCTCCTCGTATCCGCTGCCCTGGCGGGCCATAAAATCCGCGCCGTATTGGCTCATACCCACGCCGTGGCCGTAGCCGCGCGTGACAATCTTAAAAAACCCATCTTTTGCGTTGTAGGTTACGTCGAAGTCCGCGCTGCGCAGGCCCAGCAATTCCCGGGCGGCGCGGCCAGTTATGGTTTGCCCCGCGATTTCGATCTCCAGTATCGTCCCGGATGCGCTGCGGGTTGGTTTGCCGAACCATTTGGCGGGATCGGAACCGGGCTTTGCCCCCTTTAATTGCTTGAGGAGATCCTTCATGTCGCTCTTGGAGAACATCGTGGTTTTGGTGTAATCCGGCGCGAGGCGGTCGCCGGGGCTTTCCTGCGGCTGAAGGTAGGGGTAATCCACCCCCCAGTAATTCAGCGCGCTTTCGGTTTTGCCGGGGCTGATGGCAAAAAACGCGGCGCAGATGGGTTGGCCGTCGTAGACCAGCGTTTCGTTGCGCACGGCGCGCACGGCCTCCTGGAGTTTTTTTTCATACAGGGCAAAGTTGCCGCCCCAGCGATCGCGCCGCTGCGCCTGCGAAAAATAGCCCTGATCGCTGGCCCCCGTGTCGGTCACAGCCGCGTTGCCGGCCACTTCGAGCCGGTACCGGGCGAAGGTGTGGCAGGCCACGGCCTGGGCCTTCAGGGCCTCTTCGTGGGTATTGGGCGAAACTTCTGCCGCAAGGCACCCGGTCAGGTATTCTTCCAGCCCAACGGTAACGCTCTGCCCGCTGGCGGTCAGATAGACCGGGATGGCTTCGGCGTCCTCTGTGCCGCCGCTGTTAGCCGCCGTGGCTTGCGCGGCGGCGGCGGTGGTTTGCTGCGCGGGCGGCGGTTCTGGTTTTGCCGCGCCCGAAAAGCTGGCAATGGGCGTCAGCAGCAGGAGCAGCAGCAAAAGAAAGCCAAAAATTATCTGTTGTTTCATACAATCACCTTGACTTTTCCCGCCGGGGCGGCTATAATAGTATAATATTATTTATATGCCCCCAACCTTCTATTCAGAATCGAGGCCCAACATGACACAACAACCTTCCTCCCGCAGACTGACCATACAATTGCTCTTCGCGGCGGCGTTTGTGCTGGCGGTGGGGTTGCCAATCCGTATTTATCAGCAGCTTTATTTGATTGAGCCTACCGGATTTTGGGCCCGCTTTGAGCCAACGCAGGTGGTGCTCTATCTGTTGTTGGGGCTGCTGGCGCTGGCGCCGGGGGGCATGGCCTGGTTTGCTCAGCCGCGCGCCGCGCTGGATCTGGGCCGGCGGCGGCGTGCCGCGGAAGGGGTCGCGGCCTTTGCCGCGGCGGCTTCGCTGATGGTGGACGCGGTTTTTGCCGGGCTTTACGCGCTGGAGCTGCTCAACAAAGCGCCTTTCAGCGCAACGGCGGCGCTGGGCGCGCAGATTGTTATGCGTTCGGGCGGCCTGGGGGCCATGGGCGAGGCGCTGTTCGCGCTCTGCGGCGCGGCGTTTTTTATCAACCTTGCCCTGATCGATCTGCTGCCGAACAAAAAGATTTACCTGAACCGCCTGTTGGCGCTGGCCCCGCTGTTTTGGTGCGTGTGCCGCATCCTGCGCCGCTTCGCGCGCACCATCAGCTACCTGCGGGTCAGCGATCTGTTCTTGAACCTGTGCATGCTCGTGGCGCTGATGCTCTTTTTCCTTCCGTTCGCGCAGATTCTTTCCGGCGTGAATGGCGAGCGCCGCGCGGCACGGCTGGGCGCGGCGGGCGCGGCGGCGGCGGCGCTTCAGCTGCTGTGCTTTTTGCCCCGGGCCGTGGCTTGGGCCGCCAATATTCCTCTTTCGCAGGATGCCCTGGTGGAGGCCTGCGATCCGGTTGTTGCGGCGTTTATCCTGATATTTCTGGCCGGGCGGTTGCTGGTGAGCGACAGCAGCGTAGCATCGATTGCCGCGCCGGCGCAGGAAAGCGCTCCGGAGGCGGAGGGCTGAGGCATGCCAATCTTTCTTCTGAACGCGCGCAACGCCCTGCGGCAGGTGGCTATGCTCTATCTGATTGTGGCCATGGGGGCCGCCGCCGAGCGGCTCAAGTGGTTCCCCGAAAATGCCGCGCGCCTTTGCACAAAGCTGCTGCTCTATGTGATCACGCCCTGCGCGATCGTGCATTCCTTTCTTTCGATTGATTATTCCGCCGAAGCGCTGCGGGGCCTGGGGATATCGTTTGCCTGCGGGGCGCTGCTGCACGCCGCCGGGATTTTGCTCAGCGAGCCCATCTTCCATCGGCATAAAAACCCGGATACCGATCATATCCTGCATTTTGCCGCCATATACGGCAACTGCGGCTACATGGCGCTCCCCTTGGCGCAGGCTCTGGTGGGCGGCGCCGGGGTGTTTTATTGCTCCGCCGTGATTCTGACGTTCCAGGTGTTCGCGTTCACCCACGGCGAATATGTGATGTCTGGCCGGCAAAAATTTCAATGGCGCAAAGCGGTGCTCAACGCCGGGGTATTGTCCATGGCAGTTGGCCTGCCGGTGTTTTTGCTGCGGCTGCCCGTGCCGGCGCTGCTGCGGCAGCCTGTGGCTTCGGTCGCGTCGATGAATTCGCCGCTGGCCATGCTGATGTTCGGCGCTTATCTTTCGCGCACAAACTGGCGCAGCCTGTTGCGCAGCAAAAAGATCTTTGCCGCCGGGGCAATCAAGCTTCTTTTGATCCCGGCCGCTGTGATGGCGGCGCTGCTGATTCTGCGCGCGCCCGCGCCCCTGCGGCAGGCCCTGCTGCTTTCCGCCGCCGCGCCCAGCGCCAACAATACGGTGGTCTTTGCCGCGCGCCATGGGCGCGACACAGGCTATGCCGCGCAGGTGGTTGGGGTCTTCAGTCTGCTTTCCATCGTTACTATGCCGCTGATGATTGCGCTGGCAATGGCGGCAAACTAGGATCCGGTAGGCATGCGCCGCCCGCAGGCCGCATATAGCTGGAAGGAAGCCCCAATTTCGCCGCAAAGGGAGTGTTCCGATGAACCAGCAATATCCGTGGCCGCTGCTGCCGCTGCCTTATGCCTATCAGGCGCTGGAGCCATATATTGACGCGCCAACCATGCATTTGCACCACGATCGTCATTTGCGAACCTATGTGGATGATCTCAACGCGGCGCTGGCGCGATATCCACAGCTGCAAACCCTGTCGTTGCAGCAGCTGATTTTGCACGCCGATCGCCTGCCTGCGGATATCAAGACAACGGTGCTGCACAGCGCGGGCGGGGTGTACAATCACGAATTTTTCTTCAGCGGCATGACGCCTGGCGGGCGGCCGCCCACAGGCCGCCTGGCGCAGCTGCTGGCGCGCACCTATGGCAGCTTCGCGGAGTTCCAGAAGGAGTTCAAAACCCTGGCCCTGGCCGTTTTTGGCTCCGGCTACGCCTGGCTTTGCGCGGATCCGCGGGGCGGGCTGACGATTTTTGCCACAGCCAACCAGGTGACGCCTCTGACGCAGAAGCTGCTGCCCCTGATTTGCATTGACGTTTGGGAGCATGCCTACTACCTCAAGCACTATAATCTGCGCGCGGATTATGTTGACGACTGGTTCCGCGTGGCGGATTTTGGCCGCGCTTCGGAACTTTATGGCTGAGCGCGATTGCCGCCGCGCGGTTTTTTATGGAAAAAAGAAAGGCCCCCGCTTTGCCGCGGGGGCGGCTTTTGTTGGCTTCGCCTGGCGAATTTATGTTGACTTTTCCAGATGACCATGCTATAATAAGCACATAACCCATGGCGAGGTATAATTTTACAAATCAGAGGCCAATGACGAACTGCTCACCGCAGGTGTGCTATAATGAGTATCTTGCTTGTGGCGAGATATGATTTTACAAATCAGAGGCCAATGACGAACTGCTCACCGCAGGTGTGCTATCATGAGGTATCATTAGAAGGGGAGATGCGTTTATGTCAAGGTTCCTGTTTTCCGCATTTGCCGACGAAGCCGCGCCCGATTTGGCGGGGCAAATTGCCGCCTGCCGCAAAAATGGCATCGGAGCGATAGAGCTGCGGGGCGTGGATGGCGACAACATCTCGGATATTGAGCCGGCGCAAGCCAAAGAGATCAAGAAGCAGCTCGACAAAAAGGAGATTGCCGTTTCAGCTCTGGGCACCAATTACGGCAAAATGTCGTTTGAACTGGAGGATTTTCAGAGCACCGTGGCGGTGGCCCGCATTCTGGAAGCGCCGTATATCCGCATGTTCAGCTTTTATTCCGGGCCTGTGGAGGAACGCATTGCGAAGGTGCGCGCCATGGTGGAATGCGCGGCGAAAAAGCGGGTCAAGTGTTGCCTGGAAAACGAAAAAGGGGTATATGGCGACACGCCGGAACGTGTGTTGGAGATTTTGCAGGCGGCGCCCGGGCTGGGCTATGTGTTCGATTTCGCTAACTTTATGGAGTGCGGATGCGACACATGGGAGGCCTACCGGATGCTCAAGCCTTACATCACCTATTTTCATATCAAGGACTACAGCATTGCCGGGCAGGCCGTTGTGCCGGCCGGGCAGGGCGACGGGCACATTGCCGAAATTCTTGCGGACTACGACAGCGATCACACCGGGCAGCTGTTCCTGACGCTGGAACCGCATTTGAAGCTCTTTGAAGGCCTTGGCGGCTTCGACGAAGAAACCCGCAAAAAGCTGGAGGGCGGCGGGGCCTACGCGACGCAGGCAGAGGCGTTCCGGGCGGCGGCGGCGGGAATGAAACAGGCGGCGAAGCTGGCGCAGCCGGTTGCGCTGGGGATCATCGGCTTCGGCAACATGGGCAGCGGGCACGCGCGCTATTATCTGGAAGGGGAGCACAAGGGGCTGCGCATTGCCGCTGTTGCGGACACGAACCCCGCGCGGCTGGAGGATGCGGAGGATCTGCTGCCGGGGGTGGAGACATTCGGCAGCGCGGAAGAACTCATAGAAAGCGGGCTGTGCAACGCCGTGCTCATCGCCACGCCGCACTACTTCCACCCGCCCATTGCCATTGCGGCGCTGCGGGCCGGGCTGCATGTGATGTGCGAAAAGCCAGCGGGGGTCTATACCAAACAGGTGCGGGAGATGAACGAGGCTGCCGCAGAGTCCGATCAAATTTTTGCGATCATGTATAATCAGCGCACGAACCCGCTTTATCAAAAGCTGCGGGAGCTGGTGCAGGGCGGGCAATATGGCGAACTCAAGCGCGTGGTCTGGGTCATCTGCGACTGGTACCGCACGCAGTCGTATTACAATTCCGGCGGGTGGCGCGCCACCTGGGCGGGGGAAGGCGGCGGCGTGCTGCTCAACCAGTGCCCGCACAACCTGGATTTGTGGCAATGGATTTGCGGCATGCCGTGCAAGGTGCGCGCGGCCTGCCACGAAGGCCGCTGGCACGACATTGAGGTGGAAGACGACGTGACCATTTACGCCGAGTACCCCAACGGGGCGACGGGGGCGTTCATCACCACAACGGGCGAACCCGCAGGCGCGAACCGCCTCGAGATCACACTGGACAGGGCGAAGATCCTCAGCGAGGGCGGCAAGCTCAGCATCACAGAGCTGGATGTTTCGACAAAAGAGCACATCGAAAGCGCGGGCGGCGGCTTTGCGAAGCCGAAAAGCAAGACCATTGAGCTTGTGTTTGAAGACAACAGCGCCAGCCAGCACGCCACGGCACTCAACGCGTTTGCGCGGGCGATTCAGACGGGGGATCGCTCCGTGCTTTACGCGCGCGGCGAAGAGGGGATCAACGGGCTGAGCATTTCGAACGCGGCGTTTTTGTCGTCCTGGCTCGAGCGCGATGTGGCGCTGCCGGTTGACGAGGCGCTTTTCTGGGCAGAGCTGCAAAAGAAAATTGCCGGCTCAAAAGAAAAGGCCAACGTGACCGAGCGGGTGGAAGGAGATCTTTCGGCAAGCTTTGGATGAGCCGCAGAAAATAAAACAAGAACCTGTATTCACGCAAGCCGATGAATACAGGTTTTGTTTGGTTTGCTTTTATCCGAACCATTTTACAAACGTGGCTTCGGCGCGGCTGGTGTAGCTGACCATGCGCTCCATATACCACTCGGCCAGCCGCCCGCTGCGAAAAAACGCCGGGGGATTGGACAGCATGGCGCTGATGCTGGGCGTTACTTTGCGCAGGGTCATTGGATCGGCGCGGCCGCCGTTTTTCACCCTGCCGTTGACAATTTCCAGGGTGTTATAGGCGATATAAAAGTAGCCGTTCTTGATGAACAGATCTTCAATTTCGCCGGGCGAAGCGATTTTGACGGACTTGACGTAGGCGCCATCCCAGCCGAAGACATGCAGCTGGCTGCGGGCGAAGGAGCCGTAAGCCGGATCGTTTTCGAGGCAGTAAATATAGGTTTCGTCGCAGACCGTTGCCGTGGTCTTTTTTGCCGGAGCGATAGGAAACTCGGCCAGCTTGTTGAATTGCGAATCAAAGACGACAAAATTGCGGACGCCGCCCGCGCCTGTGCGGGTGGCCACATAACGCTGGGAAACAGGCTCGTAATCAATCGTAAAAAACTGCGCCACGCCGCTGACTTTGCGCTTGCCCACAGGCAGCAGGGTTTCGGGGTCAAGATAGATCAGCGAGTGCTGTGGGCGTTCATAGTTGCTGAACGCGATGGCGACAATTTGCCCCAATTGCGGGTTATAGCACAGATCGGCGCCGTGATAAAGGCCGTAGCCTTCGAAGGCGGGGTTGCGCTGCGTTGCCACAGTCAGCACGCGCTTCCAGTCCCGCAGGCGAATCTTTTGGATTTCCACTTCTTCCGCCGCGCCGCCCACCTCTTTGACCAGGCATTGATAGACATATTGGCCGTCGGTGCAGTTGCCCTGCGCGTTGCGCATTTTGGCGTCTTGCCGGGCAACGTTATAAACCGGCGCGGCGCCAGCCACCCGCTGCCCCAGGAACCCGGACGCCATCCACGCTTGCAGCCCTAAAATCATTGCCAGAAATGCTGAAACAATCCCTTTCATTCCATAGCTCCGTTTCCGCTTTGTTTTTTGGATTTTTTGGAGTATTCAGTATAGTGGAATCTCAAGGGATTGTCAAGGGGAAAAACAACGCCGCATGGGAATCCCATTGTTGCCCGGGAAATGGTTTGCGCTCACATGACATTTGGCTGCGGGCCGCAGCGCTCGGCGAGTTTGCCGCCTTCGCCGAGCCGTTTGATTGCCGCGAAGCTTTCTTCGCTGAGGATATGCTCCATGCGGCAGGCGTCTGCGGCGGCGGCGGGCTCGCTGACGCCCAGGGCGACCAGCCAGTCGTAGAGCGTTGCGTGGCGATCGTAGACCCGCTCGGCGGCCTGCTCGCCTTTTGGGGTGAGCGTGATATAGTTGTCGCCATCCATTTGGACAAACCCGCCTTCGCGCAGCTTTTTCATGGCCACGCTGACACTGGGCCGCGAGTAACCCATTTTTTCTACGATATCAATGGAACGCACCGCCCCCGCTTTGCGCGAGAGCAATAGAATGGTCTCCAGATAATCTTCCGCCGAAGCCTGGATGGACATGTCGGTTCCCCCCTGGTGCGGTTTTGGTTGTGGTTTTGCGGGTTTCCCCATTCTTATCCCAGGCGGTAGCCGTTGTCGATCAGCAGGCGCTGGATGCGATCGGCGGGGGTCAGCAGGCGGGAAAGGGACATGTCGTGGTTGAGGGTATCGATGATATAGGAGATATATTTGCTCATGCGAACGCTCACATGCCATTCGCGCTGCTGGAGTTCCGGCGGGGTATAGATCATGTCGCCGGTGAATATTTTGCTGAACAAACCGGCCTTATAGGCAGCGTCCATGCGCGCCAGACCGGATGAGAACAGGCCGAACGAGACGCACAGGAACACACGCTCCGCGCCCAGCTCCTTGAGCTTTGAGCAAACGTCGATGACGCTGTCTCCGGAGGAGATCATGTCGTCTACCACGATGACGTCTTTGCCGCAGACGCTATCGCCCAGGAATTCGTGGGCGATGATGGGGTTGCGGCCGTTCTTGAGGGTTGAGTAGTCGCGGCGCTTATAGAACATGCCAAGATCGACGCCCAACATATTGGCGCAAAAGATGCTGCGGCTCATAGCGCCTTCGTCGGGGGAAATCACCATCAGGCGCTCTTTGTCGATATTGACGTCGGGCACTTCGCGGATCAGCGCTTTGAGCATCTGGTAGGTGCACTGCACGCTTTCGAACCCACAGTTTGGGATGGCGTTTTGTACCCTGGGGTCGTGCGCGTCGAAGGTAATGATATTTTTGACGCCCATGTGCACCAGTTCTTGCAGCGCCATGGCGCAATCGAGGCTTTCGCGGTTGCTGCGGCGGTGCTGCCGCCCCTCGTAGAGCATGGGCATAATCACGGTCAAACGGCGCTCTTTGCCCGCCACGGCGCTGATAACGCGCTTAAGGTTGGAAAAATGCTCGTCGGGGCTTGTTGGGTATTCGCGCCCATACATTTCGTAGGTCACACCATAGTTGAAACAGTCGCACAGAATAAACAGGTCGTAGCCGCGCACGCTTTGCGTGATGACCGCTTTGCCCTCGCCGGTGCTGAAGCGGAGAAAGCGCGCGTCGATCAGGTAGCTGTCGCGCAGGTAATGATACTGGATATCGCCGGGTGGCAAATGCTTAACATAATCCCTGCGCCAGCGTGTGATATAGGCGTCGATCTGCTGGGCCATGTGTTCGCAGCCGGGCAACGCGACAATCCCCAATTGCCCAACCGGAACTGCTTGCTGATATTCGCCGGGCGTTTCTGCCATGATGCGTGTCCTCCCTGATTCTGTCGTTTTTTACAACCCTTCCCCAATATTATATACCGCTTTTTGCCGGTTGTCAAGTGCCCGCGCCGGAAAGAAAGAAAATCAATTTCGCGCGGCGCTCGCAGCCATAACAAAACGGCGGGCCAAAAAGCGCCGCCGCAGTTGCCGTTACAATAAAAAGGCCGATTGAAAAAAGGGCGCGCCCCGTTATGTGAATGCAGAATCAGGCATCCAGAAGCAAGCTTTCGCCCGTCATCTCCTGCGGCTGGGGGATGCCCATGATTTGCAGCAGCGTCGGCGCGATATCGCACAGGCGGCCGCCTTCGCGCAGGCGGCAGGGATAGCCCGCCACGAGAAACGGCACGGGGTTGGTGGTGTGGGCGGTGAAGGGATCGCCGTTTTCTTCGAACATGTGATCGGCATTGCCGTGATCGGCGGTCAGCAACAGCGCGCCGCCCTGCGCGCGCAGGGCATCCCAGACGCGCCCCACGCAGGCGTCAACGGCCTCCACGGCGGCCTTTGCCGCATCAAACACGCCGGTATGCCCCACCATGTCGCAGTTGGCGAAATTGAGCACAATGACGTCGTACAACCGCTTGCCGATCAGCTCCTCGAGTTTTTCCGTGACCAGGTAGGCGCTCATTTCCGGCTGCAAATCGTAGGTAGGCACGTTGGGGCTGTCGATGAGAATCCTGTCTTCGCCTTCAAAAACGGTCTCTTCGCCGCCGTTGAGGAAAAACGTTACGTGCGCGTATTTGGTGTATTCCGCGATGCGCAGCTGCCGCAGCCCGCGCTCGCTGATGATTTGCCCCAGCACATGATCCAGCTGCTGCGGCTGGTAGGCCACGAGCACATTGGGCATGGCCGCGTCGTACTGCGTCATACAGACATAGGTCAGGCCGAGGTTGGCGTGCTCAAATTCGTGAAACGCCGGGTCGACGAACGCACGGGTGATTTCCCGCGCCCGATCGGGCCGGAAGTTGAAGAAGAGGAAGCTGTCGCCCTGGCGCAGCGGCGCGGCTTGTTCGGAAATGCCCGGCAGGACGAATTCGTCGGTGATCCCCGCGTCGTAGCTTGCTTGCAGATAGGCCGCCGGATCGGCAAAGGGCGCTCCGGCCTCGCCGGTGACGGCCCGGTACAGCTTTTCTACCCGATCCCACTTGCGCTCGCGATCCATGCCATAATAGCGTCCGGCAATGGTAGCGATCTGGCCGACGCCAATCGCTTTCATTTTTGCCAGCAGTTCTTCCACATAGCCCTTGCCCGAAGTTGGCGGCACATCGCGCCCATCCATCAGGCAATGCACGTATACTTTGGTCAGCCCCGCGCGTTTGGCCAGCTCCAGCAGGGCATAGAGGTGCGTGTTGTGGCTGTGCACGCCGCCGTCGCTGACCAGACCCATCAGGTGCAGCGCCGCGCCGTTTTTGGTGCAGTTGGCAACGGCCTGCGCGAACGCTTCGTTCGCAAAGAAATCGCCGTCCTGAATGGATTTTGTGATGCGCGTAAGCTCCTGATAGACCACGCGCCCCGCGCCGATATTGGTGTGCCCCACCTCGCTGTTGCCCATCTGCCCATCCGGCAGACCAACATCCATACCGGAAGCGCCGATTTTTGTATGGGGATACACCGCGAACAGCTCGTCGAGGCGCGGGGTGGCCGCGGCGGCGATGGCGTTGGATTTGGTCGCCGGGGCCAGGCCGAAGCCGTCCATGATACAAAGCAAAACTGGTTGACTCACTTGTTTTTCCTCCGTTGTTTGATTGGATTTGCCCGCCGGGCGGCGCGCGGCGGCGCAAAGGCGCCAGGCCGAAAACCAGCAGAGCGCCAGCAGCGAAAGCAGGAACATTGCCCCGAGCGCGGTATGCTGCCGCAGGCTTTCCAGCCAGCGGCCAAAGCCCGGCAACCGCCCGGCCAGTCTCCCCAGCACACGCTCCGCTGCCGCCTGCTCTGTGCCGGGGAGCGCGTCGCCCTTCAGCTGGAACCGCAGCCCCAGCGCGCTGTCTGCCATATGGATCACCCGGCGGGCGGTTACCCACGGTTCCACCCCGCCGCTCGTCCCATCCAAAAGAAGCACGTCGCCCACCCGGACTTGACGGACGTCGGGAATATCCCTGAATATCATCAAATCCCATTCATTGAAGCCGTCGCTGTGGGGGGAACCCTCCAGCCGCGACATGGCGGCATCCGCAACATAAAAATGGCAGCCCGCGTATGCCTTTTGCGGCTGGCCGGACATTTTCAGCAACGCGAACGTGATCAACACAAACAGCGTTGGCGCTATGGCAACCACCGCCGCCAGCGCCAACAGCCAAGCGCGCTTTGGCCCGGCGGCAGCGGCAGCGATTGGCCTTGCCGGCTCCACGGACGCCGCAGGCCAGGCCAGCAGCGCCAGCATCCAGCCCAGACCCACCATGAACACGACTTGCAGCAGCGCCAGCACGGTATACCGCCCGTTGTGCAGAAGCAGCATCAGGCTGCCGAAGCCGCGCAGGCGGCCTGTTACCCTGCCCAGCACCTGTTCCGGCGAAACAGTGTAGGGATTGTAGCCGCCATCCACTATAATCTGCCCGTCATCCTGGCGTTCAATCACGCGATGGACAAAGATCAGCTCATCGGTCAGATGGTGAGCCACCATATCCCCCGGCGACAGCTGTTCCGGCGGCACGGGCTTCACCACCAGCAAATCGCCGTTGCGCAGCGCGGGCAACCTGGTATAAAGGGGCGTGTCCAGATAATACCGGCCGAAACGAGGCTCTTTTGGGGGCGCTGTTAGAAAATAAAGCGCCGCAAAAAAAAGCGCCGCCAGCATGGGGAGCAGAACCAGCGCCACCGCCAGAATCCGGCGGGGGAGCCGCTTTTTTTGTTGCCTTGTCATGCGAAAATTCCTTTCTCTTAACACCCTTCCATTTCATCTTTATTATCATACCGCATTCAAAGCGAAATGTCAAGGGTTTCTTGCGCGAACTTCTGCGGGCCGCTGCGCCGGGCGTTAAAAAGCCCCCCTGCCATGGCCGACAG
Source organism: Oscillospiraceae bacterium (assembly GCA_031256825.1). Classification (GTDB taxonomy): domain Bacteria; phylum Bacillota; class Clostridia; order Oscillospirales; family Acutalibacteraceae; genus WRMQ01. Next base: position 125,498 of record JAIRPV010000015.1, read on the forward strand.
GGGGGAGGGGAGGCGTTTGCTTATGCAAACGTCATTGTGAAATTGTGCGAACGAAGTTTTTCTGTTGTGAAGAAGTACAGCCGGGCGTTGCCGCCGGTAAAGACACGGTTGCCGATTTGGATCTGCTCCACATAGCCGTAGGGATCTTTGCGGAGGATCTTCAGCCACTGGCTTGCGTCGCTGCTGAGGCTGATTGCAGTGGCGGGATACTTTGCGTTGTAGGTTTCCACCATGGCCCGCACCTCGTTTGTGGTCAGGCTGAACGCGCGCCGATCCACTTTTTCGGGGCTGCTCACGCCGCCGGCGAGATATGGCTCCGGCTCGTTGCCGCTCCAGGCGTATTTTCCGCTGGCTGTGTAGCCGCCGCAGGAGGCGAAATAGACGGTGGAAGCAATCTTGCTGCCGTACATCACATATTTGCCTATGACGGCGTTGGCCAGCTGATACATTTGATCCCGGTAGGGGAGATTCGCGGCGGCGTTCCACTTTGCGTCGTCGAACCAGGCGCCCTGGCTGGCGCTGGTGTTGTAGCCATTTGCTTTCGAGTTCGTGTAGGCGCAGATCATCTGCGCTTTAATTGCCTCGGCCGGGGTCTGCCCGCTGCGGCCAACTTCCGCCCAGGCCACCCGCACCAAAAAGTCCAGCAAGGTGCAGCGGATCCCCTTGTGCGTGACATAGGCGGGCGGGTTTGTGTCGGTTGCGACAGAAACGCCGGGGTAGTAATGCTTGATGATTTGCTCGGCGCCGGCGCCCTGCCGGGCCATTTCCATCGCGCCTTCCTGGCTCATTCCCACGCCGTGCCCGTAGCCCACCGATTCGAAGCGGTAGACGCCCTGCGACGCGGGCGGATAAGACGGCGCGAAGTGGGTTGCGGTTGTTGTAGTTGTTGTGGTTGTTGTGGTAGTGGTTGTTGTTGGAGCGATGGATGGCGGCTGCGCTGTGCTGGAAACATAGGGAGGAGTGGTTGTCGTTATCGTCGTTGAGGGCAGCAGGGTGGTTGGAACCGTTGTGCGCGCGGCTGCCGGCTGCAACGTTGCCACGGCTTCGGCGACAGCGCTAAAAATTGCTTTGATGAGGGAGCTGACATAATAGTTCGCGTTGCTGACCGCCTGCAACAAAGGAAAGCCCAGCGACCCGCCATTCGTTGTGAGAGCGTAGACTTCCGCGCCGCTCTGGGCCAGCTGCTGCTGGAACTGCTGCGTAATCAGTTCGCCCAGCAGCGCGTCGCCCTCGCCCGCCGCAGCCTGCGACTGGCTTACGCCGGTGGCGTCCGCCGCAGCCAGGGTGTGCCGGTTCGGGCCAGACAGCGCAAGGAACACGCTTGCAGCGACCGTGCTCACGGCAAGGCCTGCCGCCGCAACGGCACGAACCCGGTGCGATGCGCTCCCGGCCCGGCGTTCTTGCGCCAGCGTCAGAGGTTGCCCGCCCTGCGACAAACCGCCCAGCGCCTTCATTTGCAACAACAGCGCTTCGGCCAGCTCGGGCACGCAGTCATCTTCTCCCAATTCCAGCCGCCGCACATTGGCGTAATCGGCGTGCCCCGCCAATACGCTCAGCGCCTGGGGGCGCGCGCCTGCCGGCGCTGTCAGCGCCTGGCAATAATCGCAGCCGCTCAGTTTCAGGCGCGCGGTGCACAGGCGAACCGCGTCTTCCAGCGTGACGAGATCCCGCTCCAGCAGTTCCGGCTGCAACTGCGCGCTGCCGCCGAGCGAAAGGAGATAGTCGCCTACCTCGCGCCACGCGGGCGAAAGCAGCAGCAGATACTGCGCGGGCTGCTGCGACAGCGCTTCCAGCAGCGCCTGCGCGCGCATCATCGCGTGCATCGCATCGCGCGGCAGCGTCACATATTCCATTTCGTAGCGGGGCAGTTCTTCTGGCTCGTTTGCGCTTTCTATGGGCACCAGATCAATATAGCTCCTGCGGCGGCAGTCGTCGTGTTCCTCCACCGTCCCTGCCTTCCAGGGTTCGATCGACGCGGGATCGATGGGTTCGATCGAGGCGGCGTAACGTTCGCCCAGACGGCGCAGGTAACTGTCCACTTCGCTTTCTTCCCCTTCGCCCGCATGGAGCAGACGAAGGCGGCTGCGGGCCTGGAGCTTGGCCAGGTATTCCCGCAGCTGCGAGCCCATTTGCCGCAGCATTTGCGTGTTGAGCGGCAGCACCAGCATATCTTGTTTTCCGCAGTGCAGCGCGAAGCCGTTGCAAAGCGCCTTCGCCGTAACAAACACATGCGCCTGTTCCGGGAACAAAGCGTCTTCTTCGCGGCGATCCCGCTGCACGTCGAAAATTTCTGGCCGGAGAGTGCAGGGGTACCCCAGCCCATCGAGCAGCTTTGCCTTGAGTTCGTGGAATTGCGTTGGCTCGGCTGTTAGCACAAACAGATCGTAGCCCTGCAACAGTTGCGCCAGTGCTTCCAGCAGCTGCTTGGGGCCGCGCGTCTGGATCAGTTCGGGCGCTTCGGGGCAAAACTCCCCCAACAACCCGCGCAGCCATTGCATATCCCCACGCAATGGCAGACTTTGGGACGAAAATACTACCGTCCGTTTCATTGACTTTCCCTCTTTCTATTTGACGTCATTGCTTTGCGTTGGCCGAAGCCAAAATCCCTGGATTCTCCCGTCCTTTTCCTGTGTTCGATTGCTTCCTCCATCATCACCTCTGGCAATTGTGCGCATTCTAATTTCGTTACGCTCCCGGCGCTTCCCATCGTTCGGCGTTCCGGTAGTGATTCGCGTAGCCGCGCACATCGCACAGCTTTTGCGGCATGCGCGGATCGGGGTTCTTTTTGATTTGATCGGCAGGCACCGAAGCGCTTTCGCCCGGGCGCACCAGGCGCCCCACAACGTAGAGGTATTCATCCTTAAAATCATAGATACATGTTTGAAGGCTGATGAGCGAGTCGCCCCATTGCACATCTACGCCGGTCTGGATAAATGTGCGCTGCTGCAACTGCCGCACAAAGCCGTCGAAGCTCTTCTTGTTGGGGAATTCCGGGGTGTTTGCCGCGAAAACATAACCGTTGTCGTGCTCCCGGCGGCCATTGATGACGAACACCGCCATCACTTTGTATTGCAGCACCCGGTCTTTCAGCTCCAATGTGATGATGGGGGACTTCTTCACGGTATCCAGCTGCTGGTAATTGAGCAGTTTGGTGAAGATTTTTCCGTTGGACATGTGGTGTCCATAGACAATCAGGTTGGTCGAAATCGGATCCATCCCCACGCGGTAATCCAGGAATGGGTTGCCGTAGCGCGAAGGTTCCCGTTTGAAATTGCGGTAAAGATAGTAGTTGTTGTTCTCGGTCTGCACCAGCGGGGTGTCGATATTTGCGCCGGGCACCCGCAGCCAGCCGACATATTCGTCGTTGATGGCCTTCAGCTTCGCGTAATCCATGTGCTGCTTGGGCGGCGCGGCGGTGGTGGTTTGCCCCTTGCTGGTTGAGGGGGGCTGCGTGGTTACCACCGGGGCCAGGGTGTGGCCGATGAGTTCGTCGCCCAGCCCGGCGTTGCGCGCGGGATCGATGACGCCCACCCAGAGGATGACCAGCGAGCAGATGAAAATGATGCAGAAGCAGCTGTCGAGAATCAGCTTGCGCCGCCGCGTTTTTTTGCTGTCGCCCTTGAGCGGGATCAGGTTTGCCTCAAAAAAGTTTTGCCTGCCCTTCGGCGCGGAGCGGATGACCGCCTCCACGGCGTCGAGCGCGTCCGCCGATTCGATGTTTCTGCGTTTCTTTGCCATAAAATCTCCCCTCCCAATAATCAAGGCGCAGGATTCAGGCGGGAACGAGTCCCCCGTCTTCCGCTGCCATTGCAATCCCCAGCGCCAGAGCGGCTTTGGCCGCCGCTGTGCGGTTATAGGTTCTGTCGTTTCGGCCGGTGTCGAGCCGCCTGGTTACGGTGCGTTTGCCGTTGCAAGCCGCGAGCCAGATAAGCCCCGCAGGTTTTGCTTCGCTTTGCCCCGGCCCGGCAACCCCCGTTACGGCCACGGCCAGATCGGCTCCGGCCCCGGCCCGCGCGCCTTCGGCCATTTCGATTGCCGTTTCTTCGCTGACGGCGCCAAAGCGCGCGAGGGTGTTTGGCGTTACCCCCAGCAGTTCCTGCTTGGCCTGGTTGGCGTAAGTGACGTAGCCTTGCCGGAACACCTCGGAAGCCCCCGGAAGGGCGGTCAGCGCCGCGCAGATGGCTCCGCCGGTGCAGCTTTCCGCGAAAGCGATGGTTTTCCCCTGTTCCCGCAGACGCGCCAACAGGGTTTCCTCCAGCGATTGGTCGATGGCGTAAACGTAATCTCCTAATAAACTTTGTAAATTTTTTATGACGGGCGCGCAGAGCGCTTCGGCGGCTTCGGCCGTTGCGGCATAGGCGCTCACGCGCAGATAGCTTTCGCCCTCTTTGGCGTAGGGCGCAACGGTTGGGTTTTCGCTGTCTTGCAAATGAGCCGTCAGTTCCGCCATGCGGCTTTCGCCCAGGCCAACCGTTTTAACGTGGTGGGAGACGATGGCGCCGCCCGCGTAGGGCTGCAGCAGGGGCTTGAGCGCCTGCTGGAACATGGGGCGCAGTTCCCCGGGCGGCCCCGGCAGCAGCGCCACGAGCTTTTCGCCGTGGCGGATGACGCATCCGGGCGCGGTGCCGTTCGCGTTATAGAGCACAACGCCGCCCTGCGGCACCAGCGCCTGTTTGTAGTTCGAATATCCGCATTCTCCCCCGCGCCGCCGGAAAAATGCATCGATTGCCCGCCGCTGTGCCGGATCTTCCACCAGCGGCACGCCCAGGGCCTTGCAAACCGTCTCTTTGGTCAAATCATCTTTTGTGGGGCCAAGCCCCCCTGTCAGAAGGACAATATCGCTGCGGCGAAGCGCCGCCAGAAAATCTTCTTGCAGCCGCGCCGGGTTATCGCCAACTGTCAATACCCGCTGCACGGAAATCCCCATGGCCGCCAACGCGCCGCAAAGGTATGGCGCGTTTGTGTTGAGAATTTCTCCCAGCAGCAGTTCCGTGCCCACGCTGATGATTTCGCATACGTTCATTCAGAATCTCCAAGCGCCAAAATTCAGGCTTAGGGGCCTTATCTATTTTCTCCGTCAATCGCGTGCAAAACCGTATGTTCCAGGGCGCGCGCCATCAGCGGTTCGAGTTCCAGCTTGGCTTCGGCGGCTTCGAGCGCGGCGGGTTTTGGTTTTGTGCGCGGGTGCCGCGGCGTGAATACCGTGCAGCAGTCTTCGTAAGGCAAAATGGAAAGCTCAAACGTGCCGATTTTTCGCGCCAGCGCAACCGTCTCGTCTTTGTCTGTTCCAATGAGCGGCCGGAAGACAGGAAGGGTGGTGACAGAATCTGTGCAGGCAAGGGCCTGCATGGTTTGGCTTGCCACCTGCCCCAGGCTTTCGCCGGTAATGAGCGCCCCGCAGTTTTCGCGCAGCGCAAGGGTTTGCGCGATACGCATCATCCCCCGGCGCATGAGCAGCGTTGCCAGTTCTTCCGGGCAGCGCTCGCGGATCTGCTCCTGGTATTCTGTAAAAGGGACAACGAACAAGCGGATTCGGCCGGCGTAGTTGGCCACTTTAGAGAGCAGCCGGTGCACCTTTTCTTCCGCCCGTTCAGAAGTATAGGGCGGCGACGCGAAGTGCACGGCCATCAGCCGCAGCCCGCGCCGTGCCATCATCCAGGCGGCCACAGGAGAATCGATCCCGCCGGAAATCAGCACCGCCGCGTCGCCGGCGGAACCCACAGGCAGCCCGCCCGCGCCCCGCGCCTGATCCGCGTGCAAAAACGCGTGCTGCTCGCGCACCTCGATATAGACGGTCACATCGGGCTGCCGCACGTCCACCTTCAGATGAGGGAATTCCTGAAGCAGGGATTCGCCCGCCTGCTCGCAGAGCTGCGGCGACCGAAAGGGGAAGGTTTTGTCTGAGCGCTTGGCCTCGCATTTGAATGTGTGCGCAAAGGTCAGCTCCTGCCGCAGATATGCGGCGCAGCCCGCCAAAATCGCGGGCATCTCTTTGGGTACTCTGGCCGCGCGGGTTGCCCCCGCAAAGCCAAAGACCCGGCGCGCGCGCGCGAACGCCGCATCCATGTCTGCGCCTTCGCCGCAGGGGAGCGCCTGCACGGCGGATTGCGCGATGGTGATCTTCCAGTCCCCCAGGGGGCTTAAGGCGCGCCGCAGGTTTTTTAGCAGCTGCTCTTCAAATGAGCGGCGGTTTTGCCCTTTCAGAATCGTTTCGCCAACTTTGAGTAAAAGAACTTCGTCGAATGTCATGGACGCCTCCCGGTATGTAGGGCGGAGAACCGCCCGCTTTCGTTCACGTCCTTGCCAGCGTTGCGACCGCATCGCCGAGCGTGCGGAGGAAATAGTCGATTTCCTCCCGGGTGTTAAAGCGCGATAAACTGATGCGTAGCGCGCCGTTGATTTCCGCGTCGCTCAGACCCATGGCTTGCAGCACGCGGCTGCGGCGGCCCTTTGCGCAGGCCGACCCTGCCGAGACACAGACCCCCCGGGCCGAAAGGAAGTTGAGCATGGTTTCTGACATGAGGCCCGGCACGGAGATGTTTGTCAGGTACGGCAGCGCATCCGGCGGGGAGTTGACTTGCACGCCATTGATCGCGGCAAGGCCTTCTATCAGCTGCCCGCGCAGGCCGGAGACATACTCGTAAGCCTGCTTGTGATCCGGCAGCGCGGCCGCGGCCGCGGCAAACCCCGCCAAGGCGGGCACGCCTTCGGTGCCTGGCCGCATGCGGTTTTCTTGCGAACCGCCAAAGAGGATGGGCTGGATGCGCACGCCCTCGCGGATATACAGCGCGCCCGCGCCCTTTGGCCCATGGATCTTGTGGGAACTCACCGTCATCAGATCCACGCCCATGCGCTGGGGATATAGCGGCAGCTTGCCATAGGCCTGCACCGCGTCGCAGTGGATCAGCGCCGGGGCGCCGCGCAGGCGCACCGCCCGCCGGATTTTTTCGATGGGCTGTATGGTGCCCACTTCGTTGTTGACTGCCATGAGACTGACCAGAATGGTGTCGGGCGTGATCAGCCGCAGCAATTCCTGCTCCGAGACGCCGCCTATGGAATCCACGCTCAGGTAAACAACGTCGAACCCGCGTGCGCTTAGCTCCTTCGCGCTTTCGGCAACGCTGGAATGCTCCACGGGGGAAGTGACGATCCGCCGCCCGCGCCGCTTCATGGCCGCCGCCGCCCCGAACAGCGCCAGATTGTTGGATTCTGTGCCGCCGCTGGTGAAGGTAATCTCCCGCGGCGAACAGTTCAGGCTGGACGCGACCGCCGCGCGGCTTTCGCCCAGAAGGCGTTCGGCCTCCAGCCCTCTGTGGTGCAGAGACGAAGGATTGCCCCAAACGCGCTCCAGTGCGCCGCGCATGGCCTCCACAGCTTCCGGGCACAGGGGCGTGGTGGCGCTGTTGTCAAGATACGCTTCCACGCGGGACACCTCCTTGCCAAGTTTCGGCAAGGAAACGAGCCGACTGATCTAAATTATATAACATATGGTCACCCATTTCAAGAGATTGGGAAAGAAAAAATAACTTTTTTTGTAACTGATTGTTTCCTTCCCGTTTTACGGCGTGAAACCGTTCCGATTTTTCCAAATTTCTTCAATTTAGCGTACAAAATCGCCAAACATTGGAGCGCCTAGACAGGAAGACGTCTGGAAAAGAATCCCACCGGTCTTCCACTGTAGTATATGCGAACATGCCCCGCAGGGGTTCTGCGGAAACAGTTGGAACGGTTTTGCCGAATAGCGCCCAGATAACGGGACGTGACCCGGAAATGATTACAATAAGAAACCAAATAATTCCACGCCGGGCTTTTGTTTTCCCAGAAAGATTACATTTTGTAATCTTTGGCCGTGCTTGCGTGCCGCCGCAAGGCGGAGCTAAAATAAGGGGGCGCCCTGCCCCCATTATTTTTTACTCCAAATCCAACAGCCAGGCGGCGCTGACATCCAAGGCCCGCGCCAGGCACCGCAGTTCAAAATCCGTTACGCTGCGAAACTGCCCTTCCAGCTTCGATAGCCCCGAGGCGTTCAGTTCCACGCCGTTCTTGTTGAGGTACGCCAATAAATCCCGCTGCTTCAACCGCAGCTCCCGTCTTCGCTCCTGTACTTTTGCGCCAACAATGTTCCGGTTCCCCAGTGGCTGCTGCCTTGTCCTCATACTTATCACCCTTCATGCACCGTTTTTTCTTAAGTATAGCAGATGTTCCCGCCCATTGCAAGGGGGAGATGCAAAAAAATTACGTTTTGTTATCAATTAGCCGCAAAAAAGACTTGCCTATTTGTCCAGAATTTGCTACAATAGAGGGGTAAACCGCAAGGAGGGCACCAACATGCCGAACGAAGAGTTTGAACAGGAAGATTTACTGAGCATGATGCGGCGCTATGACAACAATATTCTGGCGGGCTACCAGCCCCCGCCGGAAGCATACCTGCCGCCGGAAGCATACCTGCCGCCGGAAGCCGAGCCGAGCTTCGGCCCCGTCTGCGACTATACCAACCCCTGGGGCGGCTATCATTCCCCGCTGGAAGACGCGGCCAGCCGCATTTGGCGGGAAGAAAGCGAGGATCCCCCTCCGCCGGCCGGCGAGCCCGCGCGGGACGGCCAGGCAAAAGCGCGGCGGCAGCGGGCAAAGCAGATGAAAAAACAGCGCAGGCGCGATTTAAAAAAGAGAGGCCCGCTGCGCCGGGCATTTGCCTTGTTGCTGGCGCTGCTGATTGCCATTGGCGGCCTGTTCTATCTGATGGCGTTCCTTGTGGCGGGCAAAGTGCAGCGCAAAACCATTTCGCAGGGGCAATCCGCCGCTGTGGCCGCGGCCAATGGCAGCCCGCTGGTAACCAATATCCTGATTCTCGGGCTTGACAGCGAATCCGGCGCGGCGGGTCGTTCCGACAGCATGCTGCTGCTGAGCATCGATCGTTTGCATGGCAAACTGAAACTGACGTCCTTCCTGCGCGATAGCTGGCTTTCCCTTCCCAACGGGCAGGGCGCAAAACTCAATGCCGCCAGCCGCCTGGGCGGCCCCGGGCTGCTTTTGCAGACCCTTGCGGATAATTTTGGCCTACGCGTTGACCACTATATCCAGATGGATTTCCAGGGCTTTGAACTGCTGATCGACGCCGTGGGCGGCCTGCGCATCCCCATCACCGTGGCCGAAGCCGAATTCCTTTGCAAAACCACGCGCCTTGGCAAGGAGATTGGCCGCGAGGCCATGCTGGATCAAATGACGCGGCAGGGCGGGGTTGACATGACCGGCAAACAGACGCTGATCTATTGCCGCATTCGCAAGCTGGATGACGATTTCCACCGCACGCAGCGCCAGCGCAAAGTAATGGCGCTGCTTGTTGAAAAATGCAGACAAAACCCCGCGCGGCTTGTGCAAGCGGCCGCCGCCGCGCTGCCATACCTCCAGACCGACCTGACGCAGCCCGCTCTCGCGGCCTATGGGATTGCCGCCCCGGTTTGCCTGCTGTTCAAAACAGAAGAACACCAGGTGCCCGCGCAGGGAACCTGGTATTATGACCGCCGCGACGGCGCTTCTGTGATTATCATGGATGTGGCCAACAACGCCCTGAAATTGAAAGAATTTCTTTACGGTGGTTAGCTCACCAGCAGCGCCACGTCGATCCTGTTTTGCAGCAGGGTGATATACTCCAATAAATACAGCCTGTCGGCCAGTTCAAACACGTCCGGCGGGCGGTTGTGCATGAGCCGGGCGAGATGATCGATATAACTCCCCGCATGGTAAAACATCATTGGATCAATCAGCCGATCCACCGGCTTCTTCCCGATTTGTTGCAGCTTCCAATTCAACCGGGAAAGCTGCACGTTCAGCCCCGCTTGCAGCGCAACATTTTCGAGCAGGGAATTGTTGGGCAAAGCCGAAGTGTCCAGCACGCGCACCGCGACGGCACTCAGAACCACGATCGCCGCCGTCTTGTGCCGATCAAGCGGCTGCGCCGGATTTTGCATCTGACGTTGTGTTTTTTGATAAAGCTCGCTGTAATGAGTCTCGAACCGAAACTCATTTTGCCGCTCCGTATTCAGGCGAACGCCATGGTACTTGATCAGATCGTCAGCACTATGGCAAGCTGCCTCGATGCAGCGCCAAAACTCCCTGATAGCATCTGTCACGCCCTTGGCCCCATACCTTTCCTTCAAACTTTTCCTTCAAACCTTGTTTTGTTGTTTTGGCGGGCAATCCCGCTCCGCTAACGCTCCCGCCGCTCCATCAGGTTCGCTTCCAGCGTGATTTCTCTGTGCAGGATAAAGGGAGCGGGAATGATATTTTTACACAGGTCTTCCCCGTGGTTTGCCGGTTCCCGCATTTGGTATCGCTCTACAAATTCGTTCCATGCAGAATCACTGCGCCGCGTTTGCGGCTCCGTTGTTGTTCCCCACATGCTCGCTGGCCTCTCTCTATGTATAAAGTAACAAGTCAAACTTGCTGCCTTTGGGCGCCGTTGCCCAAGGCATTTTACGCAAAACCTGTCAGGTTTTGCCTATCTACTTAATGTTACCACGAATTCCCCGGAATGTCAATCAAATTTTACCAAAAAAATTACGGAATTTCGGCAAATAGGGGTAGACCGATTCGGCCCACCCCTATTATTTGTTGCTGATCCGATTATTTCTTCCCCGCAATGGCCGCCTGGGCCGCCGCGAGGCGCGCGATCGGCACGCGGAAGGGGGAGCAGCTCACGTAATCCAGGCCAATCTTGTGGCAGAACTTAACGCTGCTCGGGTCGCCGCCGTGCTCGCCGCAGATGCCCAGCTTGATATCCGGGCGGGTTTTGCGGCCGTTTTCCACCGCCATTTGCACCAGCTTGCCCACGCCGTTTTGATCCAGACGCGCGAAGGGATCGTTTTCGTAGATCTTCGCGTTGTAGTACGCATCGAGGAACGCGCCCGCGTCGTCGCGGCTGAACCCGAAGGTCATCTGCGTCAGGTCGTTGGTGCCAAAGCTAAAGAACTCGGCCTCCTGGGCGATTTCGTCGGCCAGCAGCGCGGCGCGCGGGATTTCGATCATGGTGCCGACTTTATAGTGCAGTTCCTTGCCGCTGGCGGCGATGAGCGCGTCGGCGGTTTTGGTGACGATATCCTTCACATACTTGAGTTCTTTGATCTCGCCCACCAGCGGGATCATGATCTCGGGCACGATGTTGTAATCCGGATGCGCCGCGTTCACAGCCAGCGCCGCGTTGATGACGGCAGTGGTCTGCATTTCGGCGATTTCGGGGTAGCTCACGGCCAAACGGCAGCCGCGGTGGCCCATCATGGGGTTGAACTCGTGGAGGCTTTCCACTTTTTCCTGGAGTTCTTTTGCTGTGATGCCAAGCTCGCCGGCAATTTCGGCAATTTCTTCTTCTTTTTGCGGCAGGAATTCGTGCAGGGGCGGATCGAGGAAGCGCACGGTCATCGGGCGGCCCTCCAGCGCCTCATACATCGCGGTGAAGTCGCCCTGCTGATAGGGCAGCAGCTCGGCCAGGGCGGCCTTGCGGGCTTCCACGTCTTTGGCCACAATCATCTTGCGCATGCTCTTGATGCGTTCGCCTTCAAAGAACATGTGCTCCGTGCGGCAAAGGCCGATGCCTTCCGCGCCAAACTTAACGGCCTGCGCGGTGTCGCGCGGGTTATCGGCGTTGGTGCGCACTTTGAGCGTGCGGCGGGCGTCCGCCCAGGCCATAAACACTTCAAAGTCGCCGGAAATGCTGGCTTCAACGGTGGGCACGGCTTCGCCATAAATTTTGCCGGTGCTGCCGTCGAGAGAGATATAGTCGCCTTCTTTGTAGTCTTTGCCGCCCAGATTGAAGTATTTGTTCGCCGCGTGCATGGTGATTTCTCCGCAGCCCGAAACGCAGCAAGTGCCCATGCCGCGCGCTACAACCGCCGCGTGGGAAGTCATGCCGCCGCGCACGGTTAAGATGCCCTGCGCCACGGCCATGCCCTCAATGTCGTCGGGCGAGGTTTCGAGCCGCACGAGGATGACCTTTTCGCCGTTGTCGGCCCAGGCCTTAGCCTCCGCCGCCGTAAATACCACGCGCCCGCAGGCCGCCCCCGGCGAGGCCGCCAGGCCCTGCCCAATGGGTTGCGACGCCTTCAGGGCTTTCGCGTCGAACTGCGGATGCAGCAGGGCGTCCAGCTGCTGCGGTTCCACGCGGCTAACGGCTTCGTCTTCGGTGATCATGCCTTCGCGTACCAGATCCACGGCAATGCGCAGCGCGGCCGCGGCGGTGCGCTTTCCGTTGCGCGTCTGGAGCATATAAAGCGTTTTGTTTTCGATGGTGAACTCCATGTCCTGCATGTCGCGGTAGTGGTTCTCGAGCTTGTTGGCAATCGCCACAAACTGGGCGTACACTTCGGGCATGTCCTGCTCAAGCTGGGCGATTTTGCTGGGCGTGCGCACGCCGGCCACAACGTCTTCGCCCTGCGCGTTGATCAGGTATTCGCCGAACAGCGCTTTTTCGCCCGTGGCGGGATCGCGCGTGAAGGCCACGCCTGTGCCGGAATTGTTGTTCAGGTTGCCGTAAACCATGGGCTGCACGTTGACCGCCGTGCCCCAGCTGTAGGGGATCTCGTTCATGCGGCGGTAAACGTTCGCGCGCGGGTTATCCCAGGAACGGAACACGGCCTTGACGGCCTCGAGCAGCTGCACCTTCGGATCCGCCGGGAAATCCACGCCCTTTTCTTTTTTATAAAAGGCCTTGAACAGCGCGACAAGGTTCTTCATGTCGGCTGCATCCAGTTCAATGTCGTCCTTGACGCCCTTCTTTTCTTTCAGCTCGTCGATGATCTCTTCAAAGCGCTTTTTGCTCAGTTCCATTACCACGTCGCTGAACATCTGGATAAAGCGGCGGTAGCTGTCGTAGACAAAGCGCTCAAAGGCGGGGTCGGGGTTGCCTGCGATCATGCCGGCGGCCACGTCGTCGTTCAGGCCCAGGTTCAGGATGGTGTCCATCATGCCGGGCATGGAAGCGCGCGCGCCGGAGCGGACAGAAACCAGCAGCGGGTTCGCCGGATCGCCAAAGGCCTTATGGTTAATTGCCTCGATTTTGGTCAGATATTCTTCGATTTGCGCCAGGATGTCGTCGCCGATGACTTTGCCGTCGTCGTAGTAGCGGGTGCACGCTTCGGTGGTTACCGTAAAGCCCTGCGGCACGGGCATGCCCATGCGCACCATTTCGGCCAGGTTCGCGCCTTTGCCGCCGAGCAGTTCCCGCATGGAGCCGTCGCCTTCCGAAAAGAGGTATACATACTTGTCTACCATGAAAAAATCCTCCTAAAATTATTTCTCAACCCGTCTATTATACCAAATTTCCCGAAAATTGCAAGAGCAACAGCCAAACAATGACGGAAAACTTTCATAGTGAATTGCGGCTTTTTTTAGGCAAATTGACAGATAGGGGCGCTGCCGCAAGCGGCTGGCGTGCTTCAGGAGGGCGCGCGCAGCCGTTTTTGGCGAACCGGGCCGCGTTCAAATTTCCAGGGGAAACCAATTTTATGCCGCGGCATTTGTCTGCGGACATGATTTTCGCGGCGCCCCGCGCATTTCTCCTTGACTTTTTCCCCGAGAAAGGATACAATAGAGACAGAAACCATGCACAGGAGGGCGCTATGAATATCTGGCACGACATCAACCCCGCCCGCATCCGGCCGGAAAGCTTTTATGCGGTCATTGAAATCACCAAGGGCAGCAAGAACAAGTATGAGCTGGACAAAGAAACCGGCATGCTCCGGCTGGATCGCATCCTTTATACATCCACGCATTACCCTGCCAACTATGGCTTTATCCCCCGCACCTACGCCGAAGACGGCGATCCGCTTGATGTGCTGGTGCTGTGCTCCGAACCCATTATTCCTTATTCCCTTGTGCGCTGCCATCCCATTGGCGTGCTTTCGATGCGCGACGACGGCTTTGTAGATCACAAGATCATCGCCGTGCCCCAATACGACCCTGTTTACAACAGCTACGACACCATTGACGGGCTGCCCAAGCATATCTCCGACGAGATGACGCATTTTTTCACCGTCTATAAGACGCTGGAGGGGAAAGTGACCGCCATGGACTCCGTTTCGGGCAAAGAGGAGGCGCTGCGCATCATTGGGCACGACATGGAGGCCTATCTGGAAAAGCAGCGCAACGGCGATTTTTTCCGATAACCCCTTGCGTTCTCCTGAAAAATCAGGTATAATAGAAGTGCATCCCAGAAAGAAAGGATTTTCCTTCCATGAAACTGACCAATTGTATTGCGGCGGCACTGCTTTGCTTTGCCCTGCTGGCCGTGCCGGCTTATGCCGAAACCATGCCCGAAAGTACGCAAGAATCCACTTCCGTTACGCTGCCGCAGAGCGACGGCCAAACCGCGCCGCCCCCGGGAACCAACACCACCGTAGCTTTCCAGCCGATTTCGGCCGATCTGGAACCGACCGCAGACCCGGGGAGCACGGAAGTTACCCTCCCCCGCGAAGCGCTGCTGCGCGGGGCCGCCCCGCAAACCCCGCTGGATTATATCCAAACAAATTTTTTGTCCCTGGCGGCGCTGGCGCTGGGCGTGCTGGCTCTGCTGCTTTCTGTTGCCGCTATGGTGAAATCCGGCAAAAAACGAGGCCGCGGCGGCAGGAAAAACTACAACAATTACTTTTAAGAGGTACCTATGACCCTCACATTCCCCCCGGAAGCATCCCAGACGGCTAAGCGCCTTGCCGCCATGATCGCGGCGGATACGCTCCCCCACGCCATGCTGTTCACCGGCTCCGGCGCGCCGCAGCGCAAAGAGGCCGCCGTGGCGCTGGGCAGGGCGCAGATTTGCGAGGCGGCAGGGGACGGCGGGCAGGGGACGGGAGACGAAGATTACGGCGGCGTATCGCTCTTCGGCGCCGCGCAACCCGCCCCGCGTGCCCTGCCCTGCGAAACTTGCCCCCATTGCCGCAAGAGCGCGCAGGGGATTCACCCCGACATGAAACTGCTCGAGGGCGGCGGCGGCGCGCGCAGCTTTCATATCGACGCGGTGCGCGCCATGCGGCAGGACGCTTATATTCTGCCCAACGAGGCGCGCCGGAAAATCTATGTGCTGGTCAACGCGCAGACGATGACCGCCGAAGCGCAAAACGCCCTGCTCAAGCTGCTGGAGGAGCCGCCCGATTATGTGAGCATAATTCTCACAGCCCCCAACCCCAGGTTGTTGCTGCCCACTGTTGTTTCGCGCGCGGCTGAATTTTCGCTGGGCGAAGCGGTGGAATCCGCCGAGGATGCGCAGCGCGAAGCCACTGTGCGGCAAATTGCCCAAACCCTTGCCGCGGCGCTTTATGCGCCAAAAACGCCCTATGCTCTATTGGAGGCCACGGCGCCGCTGGAAGGCGACAAGGATTTGCTGCGTGAAACCTTTCCGGCGCTTAAGCGCTGTCTGCACGGCATGGCCGTAAAAACCCCGGCGGCGGCCCCCCGCGCGCTGGCGCTCATCGACGGCCTGGCCGAACTCGAACTTGCGCTGGAGCGCAACGCGAACCTGAATTTGCTGCTGACGCGGCTGGCGTTGCTCGGCGTTGGGGCGCGGGACGCAGAGCGTTAAGGAGTTGCGCAAATCATTTGGCATTTTGTTATGTGAAGAAAGGAATTTTCATGTCAACCATTATTGGCGTGCGCTTCCGCGAAGCGGGGCGCGTCTACTTTTTCGATCCTGGCAAGTATGAAGTGAAACTGGGCGACCGTGTGGTCGTTGAAACCGCGCGGGGCGTGGAATGCGGCATTGTGGCGCAGGAACCCACCGAGCTGCCCGACGAGCAGATCAAGCATCCGCTCAAGGAAATGCTGCGCTTGGCAACGCCCGAGGATCTGCGGCGCGTGGAAGGCAAAGCGGCAAAAGAAGCCGAGGCCTTCCGCATTGGCGAAGAAAAAATCCTCAAGCATGGGCTGGATATGAAGCTGGTCAACGTGGAGTACAACTTTGAGGGCACCAAAATTGTCTTTCATTTTACCGCGGATCAGCGCGTGGATTTTCGTGCGCTTGTGCGCGATTTGGCGGGCGTATTCCGCACGCGCATTGAACTGCGCCAGATTGGCGTGCGCGACGAAGCGAAGCTGTTGGGCGGCCTGGGTATTTGCGGGCGGCCCTTCTGTTGCTCCCAGTTTTTGGGCGATTTTCATCCGGTCTCCATCAAAATGGCCAAAGAGCAGGGGTTGTCGCTCAATCCAACGAAAATCAGCGGCACCTGCGGGCGGCTCATGTGCTGCCTGAAATACGAGGAGGCGGCCTATGAAGACGCGCTGAAAACCATGCCGCGCCCCGGCAGTCTGATCGAAACCCCCGAAGGCCCCGGTATTGTGACGGAAATCAATGCCGTGTCGCGCAATGTGAAAGTGCGGCTGAGCCATAACCAGGACGCACCGCCCATGACATTCTACTTTGACCCGGAAGAGGGCGCGCGCCGCCGCGTTGCCGCACCCCGCGCCGCGGCGGATATTGGCGCAAGGCTGAGCGGACCCCGCATGGATATGCTGCCCGAAACGCCGGACGACGCGCCCGCGCCGCACAAAGAGGAACCAAAACAGCAGCAAAAGCAGCGCCGCGACCGCAAAAAACAGAAACCGAAGCCGCCGCAGAGCCTACCCCAGCAAGCGGCCAAGCAGCCTCCGCAGCAGGCCAAACAGCCGCAGCAGAGCAAACAGTTGCCGCAAGCCAGGCAGCAGCCGCCGCAAAAGCAGCAAAGCCCTGTGGCGGATGCGCCGCAAACGGCCAGCGCCGCAGGGGGCGGAAAGAATTGGCGGGAGCGGCACGCGCCGCAAAAACAGCCGCAGCAACCGGCTTATCGGCAGCAGCGCGCGCCGCAGCACACCGCGCCGCCCGTTGCCGCGGTGCCGCGCTACAGCGAAATACCGGCGGGCCCGCGCCGCGCCCTTGCGCCAAAGCCCGCCGCCGAGCCAAAGCCGCAGAACCACCGCCGCCCCAGCCGGCCGAAAAAAGGCGGCGGCCCCCCGCAGCAGGGATAAGAACCGGACGCGCGCCGGTTCCTGAAATCCAGAAAAAGTGCTTGCATTTCGTTCGAAAATATGCTACAATGGGTGCATATTAAAAAAGGAGGAGCGAACCATGGCGTATACGATTAACGACGACTGCATTTCCTGCGGCGCTTGCGAGGCGGAGTGCCCGGTATCGGCCATTTCGGCGGGCGACGACAAGTATGTGATCGACCCCGATACCTGCATCGACTGCGGCGCTTGCGCTGCCGTGTGCCCCGTTTCCGCGCCGAACCCCTGAGCGCTGGCGCATGCCCAACAAAACAAACAAAGCCCCCCCTTTTTGGGGGGCTTTGGCTTAGCTCCCGTCAGGGCATTCTATCCAGGCGCTGGCTGCCCATGCAAAGCCGGATGGGATTTCTTTGGCGGGCGGGCAAAAATTGCTTGCATTTCCCCGCAAAAGGCTGTATAATAGAGGTATTCCGCTGTTGAAAGGAAGGTTGCCCTATGAGCGAACCCGTGAAACTTACCGCGAAAGAAAACCTGATCCAGACACTGAAGTATTTTTGCTTTGCCGCCTCGGCAGGCGCGATCCAGCTTATCAGTTTCACCGTTTTGACCGAACTCAACATTTTCCACGATTCGTCGAACCCTTACGGACCCAGTTACTTCATTGCGCTGGTGCTTTCGGTGCTGTGGAACTTTACGTTCAACCGGAAGTTCACATTTAAATCAGCCACCAATATTCCCATTGCCATGCTGAAGGTCTTCGCTTACTACCTGGTCTTCACGCCCGCCTCCATCTGGTGGGGCAACGCGCTGACTTTCCGCTTTTCGCAGCACTGGATGCAGTATGTTGTTCTGGTGGGCACCATGCTCGTCAACGGCGTAACCGAATTCCTGTATCAGCGGTTCTTCGTGTTCGGCAAAAGCATCAACACCAACGAAAGCGGGCAGAAAGAGGAGGAGCGCAAACGTGAGCAAACCGGCAAGGGTGTTTGACTGCCACATGCACTCGCACCATTCGCCCGACAGTCTTTGCCTGATGCGGGAGCTTTGCGAACAGGCGGCGGCCCGGGGCGCAGAACTGATCACCATCACGGATCACTGGGATTTTGACGTCACCTGCGAGGAATACTATAAGCCGCAGGCCTACTTTGACGATCTGGAGCGCACGCGCGAAGCGTTCGCGGGGAGGCTGACGGTTCTGGCGGGCGTGGAATTTTCTGAACCCCATCTGCACCAAGCCTTGCTGGAAGACGCCAACAGCATGCCCTACGACTATATTTTGGGCAGCTTGCACTACTGGGGATTCCGGGGGATCTATGCGGACGACGCGATCTATGCCGGGCCGTGTTATGACGCTTATTGGCACGAGCTGCGGCGCATGGTGGCCTATGGCGGCTACGACGCTGTGGGCCATCTGGATTTGCCCTTTCGCTACCTGAAGGTGCTGGAATACGAAGAAGACGTTGTGGACGAAATCTTTTCGCTCATGCAGATTACGGGGCTTGTGCCGGAAATCAACACATCCAGCCTGCGCCGGGGATTGAACGAAACCATGCCCAACGAGGCGCTGCTGCGCCGCTATGCTGCCCGCGGCGGTAAATATGTGACACTGGGATCCGACGCGCACCACGCCGAAGACGTTTGCGCGGGTTTGCCCGAAGCTCGCGCCCTGGCCGATCGCCTGGGACTGAAGGCAACCTATTTTCAAAGGAGGAAACAGGTGATTCTATGACCATCGCGGAACTTCAGGCAGAAATCCTGCGGCTCAAGCGGGAAACGGACGCCTGTATCCTGGCCCACAGTTACCAGGCCAGGGAAATTATTGAGGTGGCCGACGTGGCGGGGGACTCGTTTGCGCTGAGCAAAGCCGCCGCGCAGCGGGCGGAAGCCCATGTGCTGCTTTGCGGCGTGCGCTTTATGGCCGAGGGGGTCAAGCTGCTGTCGCCAGAAAAACGCGTGACGCTTGTCAACCCGCAGGCGGGCTGCCCCATGGCGGAGCAGATGGACAAGGCCGCGATCGAGGCGGTCAGGCAGCGTTTCCCGGAGTACACCGTTGTGGCCTATATCAACACAACGGCGGAACTCAAGACGGTTTGCGATGTATGCGTCACTTCTTCGAGCGCTGTGGAGATTGTAAAAAAATTACCTGGCAACAAAATTTTGTTTATTCCCGACTGCAACCTGGGGGCCTGGGTGCAGCGTATGGTTCCTGAAAAAGAGATCAAGTTGTTGCAGGGCGGCTGCCCCATACACGCCGCAGTCACCGTGGCCGAAACGAAGGCCGCCCGCGCCGCGCATCCGGAGGCCCTGCTTTTGGTTCATCCCGAATGCCAGCCTGCCGTTACGGCCCTGGCCGACTATGTGGGTTCTACGGCGGGGATTATGCGGTACGCAAAGGCTTCGCCCGCGCGCGAATTCATCATTGGCACCGAGGGCAGCATTGCGGAGCACCTGCAATACGATTGCCCTGAAAAGCGTTTTTATCCGCTGACAAAACATCTGGTGTGCCAGAACATGAAGCTGACCACGCTGCCGGAGGTGCTGCTGGCGTTGCAGGGGCAGGCCGGGGAAGAAATCCGGCTGGACGAAGAGACATTGCGCGCCGCGCGCCGCTGCCTGAACCGCATGGTGGAACTGGGAGGATAGCCTGGCAAAGCCCCCGCCGAAGAACGACGGGGGCCGCTTTTTACGTCCCTGGCGGGGTTGTCCCCGCCCAAGCTATCTTATGCGGCGGATGGAGCGGGGGTGACGGCTTTTGGAAAAGAAAAAAGGCGCAGCCGCAACTGCGCCTCTGTATTGTGCCGTCAGGCCGCCTCCTGCACCGCCACGGCGCAGGCCACGGTGGCCCCCACCATGGGGTTGTTGCCCATGCCGATGAGGCCCATCATTTCCACATGCGCCGGGACGGAACTGGAACCCGCGAACTGCGCGTCGCCATGCATGCGGCCCAGGGAGTCGGTAAACCCGTAGCTGGCCGGGCCCGCGCCCATATTATCCGGGTGCAGCGTGCGGCCCGTGCCGCCGCCGCTGGCCACGCTGAAATAGGGCCTACCGTTTTCGAGCGCCCATTTTTTGTAGGTTCCCGCAACGAGATGCTGGAAGCGGGTGGGGTTGGTGCTGTTGCCGGTGATACTGACGTCCACCTGCTCTTGCTGCATGATGGCCACGCCCTCGAGCACATCGTTTGCCCCGTAGCAGCGCACCTTCGCGCGCTCGCCCTGCGAATAGGCGGTTTCGCTGACCAGTTCGAGCTTGTCGGCAAAGAAATCATATTCGGTCTTCACATAGGTGAAGCCGTTGATGCGGCTGATAATCATCGCGGCGTCTTTGCCAAGGCCGTTGAGGATCACCTGGAGGGGCTGTTTGCGGACTTTATTGGCCGTTTTGGCAATGCCGATGGCCCCTTCGGCGGCGGCGAAGCTCTCGTGCCCGGCAAGGAAGGCGAAGCACTTTGTTTTTTCTTCCAGCAGCATGGCTCCCAGGTTGCCGTGGCCCAGGCCAACTTTGCGCTGCTCAGCCACAGAGCCTGGGATGGTAAACGCCTGCAGGCCCTTGCCAATGGCGGCGGCGGCCGCAGCGGCTTCCGTTATGCCTTCTTGCAGCGCAATGGCCACGCCAAGGGTATAGGCCCAGACCGCGTTTTCGAACGCGATGGGCTGCACGCCCTTCACAATGGCCTCCACGTCAATCCCTTTGGAAAGGCACAAATCGCGCGCGGCTTCCAGATCCTTCAGGCCCGCTTCTTTCAGCGCGGCCTCTATTTTCTCCATACGGCGCTCTTTGCCCTCGAATTGTACTTCGTTTGGCATACTATAACATCTCCTAACTATGATCTGAAAATCAGTTTTTATTTCGTTTGCGCGAACAGCCACTTGACCCAACCCGCATAAAACGGGGCCAATAGGATAATAGTATTATGGCCGCCGGCGGCAACCTCCGTAGCGGTCACGTCAAGCCCCTGCGCCTGCAACCTCCGAACGTCATCCGCGCTCCAGATGCCGCCGGCGCGCGGATAAGCGATGTGATGGGGAATAGAGCGCTCGTAGGAATCCGCGCTAACCGTGTCAAAATGCAGCGCGGCGGCATAGCGATCGGGGTAGGCAGCGGTCTGCGCTTCAATCGAACGCCCGCCCATGGAATAGCCAACGATATAAACGCGGTTCAAATCCACGTTGCCCTGCGCAGCCGCCCACTCAATTGCCCTGCCAGCAGCTTCCGTTTCGCCGTCGCTTTCCCAAGATGTGTCGTCTTCCACATGCGCCGCAAGAATGTGGCAGCGTTTTGCGCGCATGGCCATGGCCAGCTGAATCGGAATCATCTGAAACTTGCCCGCCCAGTCGTCGCTCTGCCAGCTCGGCAACATGCCGTGATAGTAGACGATCAGCGGCAGTTTTTCCTTCCCAAACGCAATCGCTTTGTGATAATCATAAACGCTTGTGCCATACAAGGGATCTGTCAGCGTCACGGTTTGCCAAAAGCAGGCAAGCCCTTTGGTGCTCACAAGGGGTTCTTCCGCGCTCGCGCCAAACGCGAACGTGCCGCACAGTAGCGCCGCCGAAAGGAGAACCGTCAAAACGCGTTTCACAGCTCATTCCTCCCTGGGGTCAATATATTTCGCCGCCTCGGCGAAGCGGCCATAGCTGCCGGTGTTTTTGGCAAGCGCCGCCGCCGGATCGGTTCCGCGCCGGATGTCTTCCAGGAATTTGCCCAGGCGGATAAACTCGTAGCCAATGACCTGATCGTCCGCGTCGAGCGCCATGCGGGTCACATAGCCCTCGGCCATTTCCATAAAGCGCACGCCTTTGGCTTTTGTGGAATACATGGTGCCAACCTGCGAGCGCAGCCCCTTGCCCAAGTCTTCCATGCCGGCGCCGATGGGCAGGCCGTCTTCGCTGAAGGCGCTTTGCGTGCGGCCATAGGCGAATTGCTGGAAAATTTCGCGGGCGGCAACATTGATGGCATCGCAGACCAGATCGGTATTGAGCATTTCGAGCAAAGTTTTGCCGGGGAGGATTTCGGCGGCCATGGCGGCGGAGTGGGTCATGCCGGAGCAGCCAACGGTTTCCACCAGGGCTTCTTCCACAATGCCGTCTTTGACGTTGAGCGTCAGCTTGCAGCAGCCCTGCTGCGGCGCGCACCAGCCCACCCCGTGGCTCAGTCCGCTGATGTCTTTGATTTCGTAGGCTTTCACCCAGCGGCCCTCTTCGGGGATGGGGGCCGGGCCGTGGCGCGGCCCTTTGGCTACCGCGCACATCTTCTCAACTTCATGGGAATAGTTCATATTGTTGCTCCTTCTTTGATATTTCGTTGCGTGAACCAAAAGATAGTATATCACATAAAGTGGATCACGTCAAGGTCTGAATTGGGCTTTCGCGCCGGGAGGCGTCAGAAAGATTCGTCAGGAAAAACCAAAAATTACCAAAACAAAGAGTGCCGCAGGCTTTGTCACAGAATATGTACAAAATCAACACAAAAATTCACGTGATATTCACTTGACATGTGCAGTTTCGTGTGCTAAAATAAAGTCAATTGGCAACGTTTTGTAACCGGGAGGAATTCTATGAAAATCAGAAGCCGCAAAGACCGGGTATTATTTCGCATTACGCGCAGAATCATCACACGCATGCTGTTTCGTGTGCGGGAATACGACAAAAAATTTTATGACGACGACAGCTATGTGATTTCTCCCAACCATGTCAGCAACTGGGATACCCCCATCGCTTGGTCGCTGCTGGGGCGTTTGTGCAACCTGCGCACCATGATGATGCACGAAGTTTGGGAGCAGCAGCCATGGCTGGGGCCGCTGCTGCGCTATGCGGGGTTTTATCCCGTGCACCGCAAAAAGAAGGACAAGCGCGACGTAGAAGATCAGATTGGCTACCTTTCCGAACCGGGGCGGCTGCTGCTGATGTTCCCGGATGGGCGGCACATCGATCCGCAGGTGGCTGTGGAACTGGAAGCATATCGGAAGATGATCAAAAAGGGCGCGTTCTATATCGCCGCGAAGGCGCGCAAAAAGCTTGTGCCGGTGTTCATTGAGCCAAACCGCCTGTTCCGGCGCGTGCGGGTGCTTTATGGCACGCCGATTGACCCCACGCAGCTGCCGCTTTACGACGAAAACGGCGAGGTGAACTGGAGCGCGCTGCAACTTTTTGTGCAGGCCTGGCACAACCAGATTGTGGAACTGTATCGCAGGGCCATGGAGATGGAAGAGCGCCGCTTGCACAAATACAAAATTCATCGCCGCTTTTACCGCGACAACACCGGATTTTTCTGCAAGGATCCGAACATTGAGTACCGGCAGCTGCTGACAGAAGAAAACGACGCTTAACCGGCCTTGCAATTCCGAATAAACAGCGCTCGATGCGCCGGGCAGGGGCCCAGCCGCGCGAGCGCTTCGTAATGCGCCTTTGTGCCGTACCCCTTGTGCTGCGCAAAGCCGTAGCCGGGGTAGCGCGCATCCAATTCCAGCATGGCCCGATCGCGGGCTACTTTTGCCAGGATCGACGCGGCGGCAATGCTGGCGCAGCGCGCATCGCCCTGAACGACCGTTTGGCAGGCAATGCGCAGCGGCGGCGGCTGATTGCCATCCACCAGGGCAAAAT
The DNA here is from genome assembly GCA_031256825.1 of Oscillospiraceae bacterium. Taxonomy (GTDB): domain Bacteria; phylum Bacillota; class Clostridia; order Oscillospirales; family Acutalibacteraceae; genus WRMQ01. The sequence continues at coordinate 149,062 of JAIRPV010000015.1, forward strand.
CGGCGGGGATCGGCAGGGCTTCCACCGCGCGGCGCATGGCAAGCAAGGCGGCCCGCAGGATGTTCATCTCTTCGATTTCTTCCACAGAAGCGCAGGCGATCGCCCAGGCGGCAGCCTGCGCCTGAATCAGCCCGAACAGCGTTTCGCGCCGCTTCGGGCTGAGTTTTTTTGAGTCGTTCAGCCCCGGCAGCTGATATTCCGCAGGGAGAATGACCGCGGCGGCATAAACGCCGCCCGCAAGCGGCCCGCGCCCCGCCTCATCCACGCCGCAGACATGCTGACGGCCAGCGCACTGCTGCTCCAGGGGTTCAAAAATAACAGGATTCATCCGATGACCTCATATTCGCCGCCTACACCTCTAAAAACCCCGGCATTTCATCGATGCCGCAAATATCTGTGAAGCGCACCGGCTTTTGATCTAGCCCGCGCAAGGGCGGCGGGCAGGGCGCGCCAGTGGTTTGTTCGAGCAGGCCGAGCGCCTCGAATTCGTTTGCCGGCGCGGCGCGGCCCGTTACGGCGCTGAGAACGCTGGCGGCAAATTTATAGGGGCTTGCTGTGGAAACGACGACGGTTTTGGTTGGGTCGCCGGTTTCCCGCCGATACTCTTCCAGCACATGCAGGGCGACGGCGGTGTGCGTGTCGCTCAGATACCCATAGGTTTGCCACGCGCCCCGGATGGCGTGCGCTGTCTGGGCTTCGTTGCAGCTGCCGCAGGCGAAGCTTTTTTGCAGCGCGCGCAGTAACGGCGCGGGGACTTCGTAGCGGCCTGTTGCCGAAAGCTCCCGCATCCAGCCGGAAACGAGCGCGCTGTTCTGCCCGGAGGCAAGGTACAGCAGACGTTCGAGGTTGCTGGAGATCAGGATGTCCATCGAAGGGGAGCTGGTCGTATAAAAAGCGCGGTTGCGGTCATACACGCCTGTGGCGAGAAAATCCGTCAGAATCCGGTTTTTGTTGCTGGCGCAAATGAGCTTCGCAACGGGAAGGCCCATGGCCTTTGCGTAATAGCCCGCCAGAATATTGCCGAAATTCCCCGTTGGAACGACGAAATGAATAGGTTCCGCCGGCCCGATTTTCTCCGCCTTGCGCAAATCGCACCAGGCGCTGACGTAATAGACAATTTGCGGGGCAAGACGGCCCCAATTGATGCTGTTGGCGGAAGAAAAGGCCTGCCCGCGGGCGGCCAGCCGCGCCTGAATCGCGGCGCTGCCGAAGATGCGCTTTACGCCGGTCTGCGCGTCGTCAAAATTGCCGCGCACGGCCACCACGCGCACATTCGCGCCCTCTTGCGTGGCCATCTGGGCCTTCTGGACAGGGCTGACCCCTTCGGCGGGATAAAATACGATGATTTTTGTGCCCGGCACATCCCGGAACCCTTCCAGCGCGGCTTTGCCGGTATCGCCCGAAGTTGCCACAAGAATGACGATTTCCTGCTCATCCATGCATTTGCGGGCCGAAGCCGTCAGCAGACGCGGCAGCAGCTGCAAGGCCATATCTTTAAAAGCGCAGGTTGGCCCGTGATATAATTCCAACACCGAAGTGGTTTCGTTGAGCGTTTTCAACGGGGCAACTTCGGGGCAGTCAAAGCTGCGGGCATAGGCTCCCTCCGCGCAGGCGCGGATCTCGGCGGCCGGCCAGCCGCCTTCGGGCGTGAAGAACTTCGACAAAATACGCTCTGCCCGGCCAATGTAATCGAGCCGGGTCAATTCTTCGAGTTCGCCGGGAACAAACCGCGGGATTTCCCGCGGCAAAAACAGGCCGCCGTCGGCGGCAATCCCTTGCGCAACCGCCTGTGCGGCGCTGACGCTGAGACCGCTGTCTCTTGTGGATGCATACTGCATAACAATCTCCTTTGGGAACCTTGCTGGAACAGCTTCCCCAATTCCCTTTGATCACTTTAGTTCAGATTCAGCTCCAGCCGCTCCGCGTCTTCCCAGAGGCGCTCGATATTGTAATATTCGCGCTGCTCCTTCTGGAAGATGTGCACCAGCACCGTGCCGTAATCGAGCAGCACCCAGCCGGTGGCGCGGCCCTCAATGCCTTTGGGGGGCAAGCCATGGCGCTCTTTCATTCCAAACTCCAGTTCGTCGGCCAGGGCCTTCACATGCGTGCTGGATGTGCCGCTGGCAATGACGAAATAGTCGGAAATGATGGTCTGTTCCGTGGTGTGGATCGCGGTGATATCCTGAGCCTTTTTGTCGTCAAGAATGCCCGCGATGGCTTTTGCGAGTTCGTTTGGCTTCATAAAGCTCCTCTCTGATCGATAGACGTTAAACCTTAGGCGTTGGATATTAGCTCCTGATACCAGGCGAGCGCGTCTGGCTCAATGGGCCGCCCTTCGCGCTTTAGCTTGGCGAAAATGTATTCCAATATATAACGGCTTGCGGCGTGCAGGCTTTTTTCCGCGAGCTGCCGCACATGTCCCACGTCGGGATAATCGCGATCGGCAGAGACAAGATCGGCCACGTAAACCACCTCTTCGAGCAATGCCATGCCCGCGTGCCCCGTTGTGTGCCAGCGCACGGCGCCCAGCACTTCTTCGTCCGTTACGCCGCACAGGGAAAGATAAGCCGCCCCGGCGAAGGCGTGGCAAACTTGCGGGGAAGCAAGGTTGGCTGGGCGCAGGGGCATGCCCGCGCGGGCGCAAACCGCAATCTGCTCTTCGAGCGGGGCGTTTTTCATGCAGTCGTGCAGCATGCCCGCCAGCAGCGCCTTGTGCTCGTCCGCGCCATATTGCCGCGCCAGCGCAACAGCCGCGTCGGCAACGCATTCGCAATGATACAGGCGCCGCTCCGGCAGAAGCCCGCGCAACAGGTTACGGCAGTCCCCCCGATCCATAAAGCTTCCTTTCCAATATATACTTCAGCGCGGAAGGGCTTAGGTATCGCGACGCGTCTTCTCCCGCGGCAAGCATGCGGCGGATTTGGGTGGAGCTAATCTCGAGCGGAACAAAGCCCGAAAGACCCTGCCCGCTGCGCGGCAGCGCCGCCAATTGCGCCAGCCCCAAAATTTCCCGCCAATCTTTCCATTGCCGGAACTGCGCGCGCTGATCTTCGCCAACGAGCAGAAAAAGCCTGTCTTCCGGCCAGAGCGCGCGGGCCTGCCGCAGGGTGTCGATCGTATAGCTCGGGCCGGGGCGGCGCAGTTCCCAGTCGCAAACATCAAAGGGGCCGGCAGGGAACGTGCGGCGGCACAGGGCAAGCCGGTCGGCATTCGAGGCCCCGGCGGGCGCGGCCTTCAGCGGCGGCGCGGCGGCGGGGATCACCAGCACGCGGTCAAGGGCATAAGCGCGGGCGAAAAATTCCGCCGCGCGCAGATGGCCCAGATGGGGGGGGTTGAACGAACCGCCGAAAAGGCCAGTTTTCATTTCAGCGAAATTTTGCGCTTGAGCAGCCAGTTGGTCAGGAAGAACAGCGCCGCGGAAAGAGCCAGCATAACGATGGCCATCACAAGGTTGATAGAAATGCCCTCTTCGCCCAGCGCGCCGTTCATGAGGTTGAGCTTGATGGGGATGTCCGCAAGGTCGCTGACGCGCGTAACGATTTGCTGGCAGACAACCGCCACGGCAATAAAGAAAATGGGCATCCAAAGGCCGGGTTTGGCCTGGAATGGCCGCACATGGGTAATGGTAAAGACGAACAGCACCACCATCATCGCCAGAATCAGGAAGACGAGCATGACGCCCAGCAAATAGGCGGCGAACGTTACGATATCCTGGAACGAAGCCAGGCCCAGCGCATTGCCTAGCCCTCCCATTTCGGCCATCCCCCCCATGTCGCCCGCCTGAGCGGCAATGGTTTCGCTGGCGTTGCGGATCAGCCGGCGGAAGTTGGAGAACGCCACAAACATCAGTGCGCCGGTTTCGATATAGGCGGCGCCGAGCAAAACAACATTGGTGAAGAACTTTGTAAAGAGCATTTCCATGGTGGAAACCGGCAGCGCGAAGGTGAGGTATCCGCGCTCTGTGAAGAGCGAGCGGTTGGTGCCAACCAGAATAATAACCAGCGCCAGCACCTCAATGAGCATGGCGCCCAAAATCAGCAGGAAATTCCAGAGCATGGCCACGAGGAACTGCCCGGCCTGAATGTTCTGGTTCAGTGTGACCAGCGCGCCAATGCCGCCGGCCAGAATGCCGCCGCCGAGCAGCCAGACAATCATGCGCCCGGTGTGGATGAATTCGTTTTTCAGCAGTTTACCCAACATAAGGAAATACCTCCTGGAACAATTCGTTGAGGGTCTTGCCCTGGGCTTCCAGATTGGCCACGGAATCGTAGAGCAGAATCTGCTTGCGGCCAATCATCAGCGCGTAGTCGAACACCCGCTCCATGTCGTAGATCATATGGGTGCTCAGGAGGATGGTGGAACCTTCGGGGCGGTTGCCGAGGATGGTGTCCATGATAAACTGCCGGGCGGAAGGATCCACGCCGCCCAGCGGTTCGTCGAGCACATAGAGCTTTGCGCGGCGGCACATGGTCAGCAGCAGCAGCAGCTTTTCCTGCATGCCCTTGCTCATGCTCTTCACGCGTTCGCCTGGCTCCAGCTGAAAGGCCGCGAGCATCTTCAGGGCTTTTTCTTTGTCGAAATCCTTGAAGAAATCCGCAATGTAGTTGATGGCCTGTTTGGCGCTCATCCATGCGGGCAGGTAGCTCCGGTCAGGCTGATAGCTGACCACGCTTTTGGTATAAGGCCCCACAGGGTGGCCGTCGATGAGCACTTCGCCGGAGTAGTCGTTGATCATGCCGGTGAGAATTTTCATCAGGGAGGTTTTTCCGCAGCCGTTGGGGCCCATAAGCCCCACGATGGTGCCGTGCGGAACGCTCAGGTCAATGTTCTCGAGCACCATTTTGGAGCCGTAGGACTTGGTCAGCTGCTTGAGTTGAATGATGTCGCTCAAAGGTATCCCTTCTTTCTTTTATGAGTCACCCGCCGCTTCCGCTTCCTTGATCACTTCTTGCGGAATGGCTTCGCCGTGTCTGACGAACAGGATCAGCAGGAACGACAGGGCGAAAGCGATGGGGCTGTAGTAGAACAGCGAAAGGTAAGTGCCGCTGAACATGCGGAAAAAGCCGTAGGCGATGGGCGAGGCGATCTGCGCCGAAAACGTTGCGGTGTAATAGTAGCCGGTAAAGGTGCCCACTTTTTCGATGCCGCCAATTTCCAGCACGAGCGGCAGGGTGTTCACATTGATGAACATGCTGGCCACGCCGCCGACCGCCATCACCGGGTAGATGAGCTTATCCAGAACAGCGGCGGTCCGGAGCATTTCCGGGCTGCTTTGCCCCGCGGCGTTGAGGCGGACATATTCGCCGATGGAAAGCCCGCCGCTGCCGCTGAGGATCAGGAAGGCGGCAAAGAACGTCAGAAATACCCCCAGCATCATCGACAGACCCAGCACGATGGTCTTCTTGCGGCCAATGCGCTTGCCCAGCCAGCCGGCGGGCAGCGAGCCCCCCATGGCGCACAGGGCAAAGATCAGCATCAGGAAGGTGGCCTGGGCGGTGTCGCGGTGGAGGATTTCGTCGGCAAACAGGGCGAAGAAGGTGGTGATCGCGTTCATTCCGCAAAACAGGAAGAACAGACCGCCCAGCATCAGCAACAGGCTCTTGCGCTCGGAACGGCTGAGTTTGTGCTGCTTCAGTTCCTCTTTTTCCTTGCGCTTCGCCTCTTTTTCGGCGGCCTTGCGGGCGGTTTCGTTGCGGGCTGTCAGCACCTCGGCGCTGAGCAGGCGGGTGTCCTTTTCGTTGACGAAAAACATCAGCACCAGCATGCCGATGATCATAACAACGGCGCCAATGGCGAACACCGCCGGGAAGGTGTCGAATTCATTATAGGCGGGGCTTTGTTTGGTCATGCCGTGCATCGAAAGATAGATCGCCGTAACAACCGTGCCCGCGGCCATGCCCAGCGCCGAACCCAGGCCGCCCATAAAGCTGATGACGCCGTTGGCTTCGCTGCGCAGTTTCGGCGGGGTGAGATCCGGCATGAGCGCCACAACAGGCGCGCGCCAGAGCGACATGATAAATACAAAGAGGATAATCGTCGCCATCACCAGCGGGAGCGAGGGCATCCAGGGGATAAGCGCGAAGAGCACCGCCGAAATCGGCGCGCCCCAAAAGATGAACGGCCGCCGCTTGCCCCAGCGGGAATGGCAGTTATCCGAAAGCTTGCCGAACGCGGGCTGGAAGACGACGCCGAAGATGTTGTCGAAGGTCATGATAATGCCGATGAGCAGCGGGACAATGGTAAACCGCCCGGCGACATAAGCGTTGCTGCCCTGCGATTCGATAAACCCGCGCAGCAGGGCGGAATCCGCCAGTCTGGCGCTCCAGGCGGACACCGTGGGCGAAATCGAGAGAAACTTGTCCAGAATTTTTGTGATATACGGGTCGTAAATCTGCCAGGCAATCTGGGTGCCCAAAAAACCAAAGCCGGTGAGGATCGTCAGCGGGTAATTGAGTTTCAATTTGGCCGTGCTGTTCTTTTCCATGAAACATCATCCCTTTGCTATGTAATTTGCGTATCGCTTGCGCTCGTTACCGCATACTTACCTATTATATCCGAAAGAGAGAAAAATAGCAAGACGCTGGCGTAAAAAAATCATGAATTTTTGTAGCTCTTTTTTATCCTATGCGATCATTGCTTGCGCGCCGCGCTAAAATATCGCCCGCTGGTGTTGGAAATGCCACAAGAAACGCTGATTTTTGCGAAATATAGCGGTTGCCCCCCCTTGACTTTCTTTCTTTTATTTGTTATAATGCATGAGCTGTAACTTAGTCAGCCGGATAGTGAAAGAACCCGTGTTCCACTCGTGAATCTTCCTCCATGCAGTGAACACGGGTTCTAAGTGTGATATTGAGCAGAGAAGGGAAGGTTACCATGTCAACAAGACAGAATACGGGATTTGCTTCGCGGGAGCGCCCGCATCTTTCGCATTACACGGCGCAGCAGATTGCCTCCATCAGCGAAGGCGTCGACCAAACAGTGGATTCCTTTATGTGGGGCGAAAATACCGGCGACCGCAGGAACGCCTACGCCACAAACCTGATGGGCGTGCGCACCACATACGCCCAGCTCGACGAAGAAATTGAGCGCTGCGCCCGCGCCATGATGGGCTTTGGCGTGCGGCAGGGGGACTATGTTTCCATTGCGCTGCCCAACGTAAAAGAGGTTGTGGTCTATATTTACGCCTGCTGGCGCATGGGGGCCATCGCCAACCTGATTGACCCGCGCACCAACGGCCAGGGCATTGCGGAGCGCGTGCGCCGCACGGAGTCCAAGCTGCTGGTGACGGTCAACAACGTTTGCGTGCCGAAGATCGATGAAATCCTCGACGAACTCCCCTGCGAAAAAGTGATTATCGTCAACGTGGCGGATTCGCTCAAGCCCTTCGCGAGCGTCATGGCGACGCTGGGTTATGTGGTGCTGGGCCACATGGGCCGGAAGTTTGCCAGGGGCCGCATTGGCGTGGAGGGCGGCAAATACATGTGGAACAGGGACTTCCTCCAGGCATACGGCTACGAGGGCGACATCCTGGCAAAATACGAACCGGACATGCCCGCCGCGGTGATGTATACCAGCGGCACGTCTTCCGACGGCGTGATCAAAGGCGTGGTGCATACCCACCGCTCCATCAACGCCATGTACCGGACGATGCAGGTCATTTTGGCGCCGGACCCCGACCGGTGGTACGGCAACGAAATCTTTGGCGGGTTTATCCCTTTCTTTTCCGCCTATGGCCTGTTCGACGGCATGACGCTTTGCCTGAACGGCAACTGCGAAATCAAGCTGCAACCCCTGTTCGCGCCGAAAGATTTCGCGAAGATTATTTTGACCGACCGGCCGAATATCTTTTTGGGCGTGCCCCGCTTTTATGAATCGCTGGCGTACCATCCGAAGCTGAAAAAAAAGAACGGCAAACTGTCGTTTATCGAAATGGCAATTACCGGCGGCGACAAAATCGCGCCCGCTTCCATCGAGCTGATCAACAGCGCGTTCCAGCGCAGCGGATGCAACATTGGCCTGCGCGTGGGCTACGGCTCCTCTGAATTCGGCGGCAGCGTTTCGTTTATGCCAAAGTACGATATCCGCAAAGACGGCGCCGACTTCGACTGGAAGGCCGAGGGGAATGTTGGCTATCTGCTGCCCAACTGCAATATTATCGTTATCGACCCGAAAACCGGCGAGGAACTGCCCTACGGCGAGGATGGCGAAATCTGCGTGAACAGCATGAGCATGATGCTGGGGTATCATGGCATGCAGGAACAGACGGACGAAATCACATTCTATGGGCCCGATGGCACAAAGTATTATCGCATGGGCGACAAAGGCCATATCGACGAGCGCGGCTGTATCTATTTTATCGATCGCTATAAGCGCTCCATGATGCGCCCCGACGGCCATACCGTGCATCCCAGCCCGGTAGAAAACGCTATCATCCGGCATCCGGCGGTGACGAACTGCGCCGTGGCGGGCGTGCCGCAGTTCGAAGGCAAGGCCGGGGTTATCCCCACGGCTTTTGTGCAGCTGCTCCCTGGCAAGGCGGAAACGGAAGCCGAAAAACGGCATGTTCTGAAGGAGATCGACAAGCTTTGTTTGCAGGTGCTGCCCGAGCGCGATCGCGCCATTGCTTACCGGGTGGTCGATGACTTGCCGTATACCCCCATGGGCAAGGTGGATTTCCGGGAGCTGGAAGCGCGCCTGTTCCAGCCGGAAGAATACGTCATTACCGATTTCGCGTTTTTCCCGGAACTGAAAAAGCGCCGCGAAAAAAAGGCGGAATGAACGCGGAGAAAAGCAGCGGGAGGCGGGGGCAACCCTGTCTCCTTGATTTTTGCGCGCCCGGCGGCAGCGCGGCTGCGCGACGAAAAAAAATCTTGCATTCGCGCCCGTTTCATGTTACAATAGAAGTTGAATCTGGTACGGAGGGATTGCAAATGAAATTAGACCGTCTGCTGGGCTTCCGCTTTAAAGAAACGCCTTCGGACTGCCAAATCGCCAGCCACATCCTCATGACGCGCGGCGGCTACATCAAAAACGTGGGTTCCGGCATTTTCAGCCTTTATCCGCCCGCAAAGCGCATCGCGCAAAAGATTGAGCGGATCATGCGCGAAGAAATGGACGCCATCGGCGGCCAGGAGGTCATGTTCCCTGTGGCTATGCCTGCGGCGCTTTGGAAGGAATCGGGCCGGTTCGAAAGCGTGGGCAGCGAATTGCTGCGCTTTAGCGATCGCGCCGGGGCCGACATGGTGCTGGGCATGACCCACGAAGAGGCCGTGGTGCACCTGGCGCGCGGCGCGGCGCAGTCGTATGCCCAATACCCGTTCATGGTCTACCAAATCCAAACAAAGTTCCGCGACGAGCCCCGCGCCCGGGGCGGCCTGATCCGCACGCGGGAGTTCACCATGAAAGACGGGTATTCGTTCCACACCTCGCAGGAGGATTTGGAGGAATATTATCAGAAGGCCTATCAGGCTTATGTGAATATCTTCAGAAGATGCGGCATCCCGGAGGTGGTCAGCGTCCGGTCCGACAGCGGCATGATGGGCGGCAAGGTGGCCCACGAATTCATGCTGGTAACAGACGTTGGCGAAGACTACCTTGCCATCTGCGGCGAATGCGGCTTTGCGGCCAATATGGAAGTGGCCGAAACGGTTGTGGAAAACGCGCCGCGCGAAGACCGGCCGCTTGAAAAAGTGCATACGCCGGATATCAAAACCATTGACGGGTTGTGCGGCTTCCTGGGGATCGCCCCCGAACAGACCTGCAAGGCTGTTATCTATCAAAAAGCGTCCGACGGCGCGCTTGTGGTGATTTTTATCCGGGGCGATTTGGAAGTCAACGAAGTGAAGCTGCGCAACCTGCTGGGCGAAGAAGCCCATCCGGCGCTCAACGCCGAAGAGGTGCTGCCGTGCGGCTTTATTGGCCCGCTGGGGCTGCCCCGCGGTTTGACAACAATCTTTGACCGTTCCCTGCGGGGCGCGAAAAATCTGGCCACCGGGGCCTGCGAAGCGGATTGGCACTACACCGGCTTCAGCCCCGAACGGGATGTGGCAGGCATTGCATGCAGCGACGTGGCGAAAATACAGGAAGGCGGCGTTTGCCCGCAATGCGGCAAGCCCGCCATCGGGCTGAAACGCGGCGTGGAAGTGGGGAATATCTTCCAGCTGGGCACGAAATACACAAAGGCCATGAATATGACATACCTTGATCAGAACGGCAAACCGCAGTATCCCATTATGGGCTGCTATGGCATTGGCACAGGGCGGCTCATGGCGTCTGTCTGTGAAGCGCGCCACGACGCTTACGGCCCCGTCTGGCCCATGTCCATCGCCCCCTGGCAGGTTGAAATTTGCGCCCTGCGCGCGCAGGAGCCGGGGGTGGCCGCCGCCGCGGATGCGCTCTACGCCGCGCTGGAATCCGCAGGGATCGAAGTGCTTTACGACGACCGGAAGGTCAGCGCCGGGGTGATGTTCAGCGACGCGGATTTGCTGGGCGTGCCCGTGCGGGCGATCATCAGCCCAAAAACCCTCGAAAGAGGCGTTGTGGAGCTGAAGACCCGCGACAAAACGCTCCAGAAGGAGATTGCGCTGGAACACGCGGCGCAGGAGATTGCCGCGCTGGTGAAAGAGTTGATGAAACAGGGGGGATACCACAATGCATGAACCATATCGCACCCATACCTGCGGGGAACTGCGGGAAGAACAGATTGGGCAGCGGGTGCGGCTGTCCGGCTGGGCGGCTGTCTTCCGCAACCACGGCGGGGTTATCTTCATTGATTTGCGCGATTACTATGGCGTAACGCAGGTGGTTTTGCACAACGAAGCGCTGCTGCGGGGGATCACCCGTGAAACGGTGGTTGCTGTGGAAGGCGTTGTGGTTGCGCGCGGCGAGGAAACCTATAACCCAAAGCTGGCCACGGGCACGGTGGAAGTGCACGCCGATTCCCTTGTGCCGCTGGGCAGCCCGGCGCTGCCGCTGCCGTTCGAAATTGGCGGCGCGGGCACCCGCGAAGAGGTGCGGCTGAAGCACAGGTATCTGGATCTGCGCGGGCCGCGCATGCAGCGCAATCTGCAATTGCGCGCAAAACTGCTCAAGGCCGTGCGCGCGCACATGGAATCCATGGGCTTTTTGGAAGTGCAAACCCCCATTCTAACAGCCTCTTCGCCCGAAGGCGCGCGGGATTTTCTCGTGCCGTCGCGCAAGTGGAAGGGTAAGTTCTATGCCCTGCCGCAGGCCCCGCAGCAGTTTAAGCAGCTGCTGATGCTTTCGGGCGTAGATCGGTACTACCAGATAGCGCCCTGCTTCCGCGACGAAGATGCGCGCAACGACCGCCACCCGGGCGAGTTTTACCAGATCGACTTTGAGATGGCTTTCGCTTCGCAGGAAGATGTGCTGCGCACGGCGGAAACATTGCTTTGCGGCATTTTCGAGGAATTTGCCCCGGACAAAAAAATCGAGCGGCGCTTCCCGCGCATTCCCTACAAAGAAGCCATGCTGCGGTATGGCAGCGACAAGCCGGATTTGCGCAACCCCCTGGTCATACAGGATTTGACGGCCTTTTTTGCCGACGCGGCATTCAAGCCGTTCCAGGGCAAACCCGTGCGGGGGATCAACGCGCCGGGCTGCGCCAAACAGAGCAGAAGCTTCTTTGAACAGATGCTGCAATACGCCCAAAGCATTGGGATGCAGGGCCTGGGCTACATTTCGGTCGCCGAAGACGGCGGGCTCAAGGGGCCGATCGTCAAACATCTCAGCGAAGAAAAGCAGCGGGAATTACTGGCCATGTTCGAGATGCAGCGAACCGACACAGTGTTTTTCATCTGCGATCGGCCGCAAATCTGCGATAAGCTGGCCGGGCAAATCCGCAGCGAATTGGGCCGCCGTCTGGAACTCATCGACGAAAGCCGCTGCGCGTTTTGCTTTGTCACAGACTTCCCCATGTATGAACTCGACGAGCAAAAGCAGCCGGCTTTTACCCACAACCCGTTTTCTATGCCGCAGGGCGGGCTGGAAGCGCTGGAAACCCAGAACCCCACCGAAATCCTTGCCTGGCAGTTCGATCTGGTGCTCAACGGCGTGGAGCTTTCATCCGGCGCGGTGCGCAACCATATCCCGGAAATCATGACCCGGGCCTTCGCTTTGGCGGGCTACAGCGAAGACGAACTCAAGCGCCGCTTCGGCGCGCTTTACACGGCTTTCCATTATGGCGCGCCGCCGCACGCGGGCATGGGCCTGGGGTTTGAGCGCATTATGATGATGCTGCTGGGCGAAGAGAGCATCCGCGAGGTGCTGGCCTTCCCGCTCAACGGCAACGCGCAGGACGCGATGCTCGGCGCGCCCGGCGATGTGACAGAAATACAGCTGCGCGAAGCGCACATAAAAATCCGGAATTAAGTTTTCACGCAGTTTTCATCCAATCCGCATTGCCGCGCGGCAAGCGCTTTGCTATAATCAACCTGATAACTAATTTAGGGAGGTGCTCCTTTGGAAGAGAAAGAACAATCGCTGGAACCAGAAGAGAACGCGGAACCCACGCAACCCATGGCGGAAGAAACGGAACGCACGGAGCTTGGCGAAATTGTGGAGGAAGCGGCGGAAGCGCGCGGGGAACTGATTGGGGAAGCGGCGGAAGAAGCCGCGGCGGAGCCGCCGTCGAAACCAATCAAAGGGCCAACAGGCTTTGCGTGGCTGGCGGCGCTGCTGCTGATGCTGCTGGGGTTGGCGGCGCTTGTGCCCGCGCTTTGGAACATCATGCTGGCAACGCCCGCTTTGCAGGGGCTGACGATGGAGGCGCTGAAGCGCTACGACAGCGCGATGGGCTATTACAGCCGGCTGTATCAGATGGATCAACAGGCCGCGCTTTGGACGCAGGAAAATTTCAGCTTCGGGAATACCGCGGTCCCGAGCGTCACCAGCGGCATGTTCGCCTTCGAGCGCGCGGCTATGGTGACGTATGTCACCGACGGCCCGCAGGAAGCGGCCAGCTTTGCGGGGCAAAACTTTCCGGAAGGCGCGCGCCTGCCGCGTGCCATCCAGCGGCTCAACGCGAAAGCCGCCGTGCTGGTTGAAGCTGTGGCGCTCATCAACGCGGAAATTGATCCGGAAGCCGAAAGCCCGGACATTATGGCGGCAATCGAAGCCGCGCGCAAGAAGGATAAAAACGCCGCTGCGCACGCTCTGATCTACGACGCGGAAGCGCTTTGGCAAGCGGCCCAAAAAGATGTTTTGTCGGAAGACACGAGCAAGCGCCTGCAAGCGCTCAAAGCGGCAAAAGGCGTGGAGCCATGGATGTATGAGTCGGTGGAATACCGGCGCGCGGGCGAACAGAACGATTACAAAACAATGCTGTCTTCGCTGGAAGGCAAGCTTGCCCGCAACAAAGAAGACTATAACGCCCTGCTGAGCAAGCTCAAAGTGCTATATCTGAGCGGAGACAAACAAGGCGCCGAGGCGCTTGCGCAAAAACTGCTGCAAAACCAGCAGATTGCCGATTATGTGCGCGTGGTGCAGGCGGAACTGCTCTATCGCGACGGAAAATACAGCGACGCGGCGAAGGCCAGCGACCAAGCCGCCAGCGGGTTCCGCGCGGCGGGCAATTCCGATATGATCATGCAAGCCATCGCAACAAAAGGCGCGGCGCTGTTGCTGGAAGGCAAGACGGAAGAGGCCCTCAGCCTCATGCGCGGGGCCATGGATGCGCCAGAAGGGCAGCTCAGCTACAACTTTGTGGGCACGCTTCTGGTCGCGGCGATTGCGGCAAACGATTTGGAGTACTACGACGAGACCCTGAACATGTTGAATATGTATGACTTTGCGCTGCCGGAAAAACTGGCAGACTACAAAGCGGGGAAGATCACGCTCAAGGCAATCTATACCGAGGGCATGGGAGGGTTTGAATCATGAGAATACTGTATTTGATCACCAAAATTATCACATACCCCGGGGCTTTTTTGAAAGGCTTCTGGGAACACGTAACCTGCCGCATGCTAAAGCTGCCCGTGCGCTCAACGCAGTACCTGCGCAGCAGCGACTGGTGCGGCCACGCCGAGCACGACCCCGCCAACACCCCCGCAAAGGCCTGGCTGATGTGCTTTTTGCCGTGGCTGGCGCAGTGCGTTTTGGGTTCCATATTCCTGGCCGCGTCCGCGATTCCGCTGCTGCTGTTCGGCCTGCGCGGCACAGACCAAACCCAGTTTTTCTGGCTCGAAATCATTTGCCTGTTCCTGGGCCTGAGCATTGCCTGCAACGCCTTCCCGCAGCGCGGCGACGCGAAGCGGATGTGGCATTTGTTTTATGAATCGCCCACAGAAGACGAGGTCAAAGCCATGGCGGCGCGGCTGGCTGCCACCCGGACCTCGCAGCCGGGCAGCGAAGACGTTTGCTGCAACCACATGGCAATCGGCGAAGGCACGGCGGAACCCGTGCCTTCCGCGCCAAAATTTGCCCGGCTGCCCGCGCGCATCCTGTTTGCGATACCCAACGCCATTTGCATGGCGGGCGCCTGGCTCGAGGGCACAGGCCTGGCCGCCATACTTGCCTTGGGCCTGACTGTGGCGCTCTGGTTTTTGCACGGCTAAACCGCCCGCGCCCGGCCCATGTAACATAGCCAAAAACCGCCGCCCCGGAGGACGGCGGTTGCTTTTTGCGTGTTGTTAATCGTCAATTTTCGCTATTTCCGAAGCCGGATCGGCGTTGCCGAAGAGCACGTTGAGCAGGCCGCCGCCGTAATGCTCCATCATGCGGAACGGCATATCCACAACGCGCTCAACAACATTGAGCGCCGGGATGTCGCCGCCGCAGAACAGCGAGGACTTATAGCGGATTTCGCCATCGCGCTGATCCAGTTCGAAGTTGCCGATCTTGAGGCCATAGTTGGCCCGGGTCAGGTAATCGCATATGCGCGGCATGCTTTCCGCGTCCGCGCTCAGCGGGCAGACTGCGTAGGACGTGAACAAATCTTCGCCAACCAGGATCACCATGCGACAGCTGTTCATGCGGTTTTCCAGCGACATTCCGAAGCGGAACATATGGTCTTCTTCGTTATAGTCGTAGTTCCAGTTCTGGCTCTTCAGGTAAGCGTCCACCTGCTCCGCCAGCGCCTTGATGTACTCTGCCATATTCTTTTCTCCTCCCATAGATTTTGTGCCGTTATATCACATCAAAAGCGGCAAGTTACGAAATTCCGAAATTCCGAAATGCTGGAATTTGGCTTTGAAAAGGGGTCAAAAACCGGTTCGCCATTCCGAAATTCCGAACTATCGTAAAATTGCGCACGCAGAAGATTCTTGCTAGCGCTGCCTCTGTTGTGGCAATACGCCACAGAAAACCGCTTCGCAAAGCCAGCCGTCGCCAAGGGGTTTTGTGCTCTTTTGTCTCGCGTTCAGCGGCAAGTTACGAAATTCCGAAATTCCGAAATACTGGATTTTGGCTTTGAAAAGGGGTCAAAAACCGGTTCGCCATTCCGAAATTCCGAACTATCGTAAAATTGCGCACGCAGAAGATTCTTGCTAGCGCTGCCTCTGTTGTGGCGATACGCCACAGAAAACCGCTTCGCAAAGATATCCCCCGCCACAGGCTAGGTACCTATTATACCACAGATCTCTGAAAAAGCAAAGTATTTCCGCAAAAAAATTTCTCCTTATCGCAAAAAATTTTTCTTGACAACGCCGTTCAGACCTGCTATACTAATATAGTTCTGCCAAAGACAGCAGGCGCCGGGCAACCGGCTTAATTGGGGGAAACCCCGGCCCGCCGAGGAAGACGCGCCGCAGCGGGGGTTGCCCTGATGTTTTGTGTGAGCCGCGCCTTTTGCCTTTTGGCGGAAGGCGCTTTATTTTATGTTAACGGAGGTGAACCAAACCTATGCCCAGCGAAAAAATTCTGGAGCAGAAAAAAGCAGCCGTAGCCGCCTTGGCGGACACATTGCGCAATTCTGTCACCGGCGTTTTGGTGGAGTACAAGGGCATCAGCGTGGCCGACGACACTAAGCTGCGCCGCGATTTGCGTGAAGCAGGCGTGGTCTACACAGTCGTGAAGAACACGCAGCTGGAGCTTGCCGCAAAGGCCGCCGGGATCGACGGGCTGGACCCGTTCCTGACCGGCACCACCGCGCTCGCCACCAGCCCCAGCGACTACGCGGCCGCAGCGCGCATCCTGTCAAAGTACGCCCTCACCAGCAAAACCTTCAAGCTCAAGACCGGATTCCTCGATGGCAAGGTGGTTGACAGCTCGAAGCTCGACGCGCTGGCAAAATTGCCCACGCGCGAAATTCTGCTGGCCACCGTCTGCAACGCGTTCCAGGCCCCCATCGCGGCATTCGCCCGCGCCATGCAGGCGGTTGCAGAAAAAGCTGCTGGCCCCGCGCCCGCCGCAGAAGAAGCCCCCGCCGAAGCCTGAACAACCCGGTGTGGGTCTGGCCGCCCCATGCCAAAATGCCTGAGGCCAAATATCTAATATCTAGCAGTATAGGAGGATAATCAATATGGCATCCGAAGCGATTCAAAGCATCATCGAGACACTGAAGGGCCTGACCGTCCTGGAACTGAGCGAACTGGTACACG
>JAIRPV010000040.1 GCA_031256825.1 Oscillospiraceae bacterium
CATCGGTAAAAAGTGCTATGAACAATACCTGAGAATGTGCATGTTTCTTCAACAGTGTGTCCGTCCCTGCGGTATTTCAGGACAAGTTTCTTGAAATCTATACTGTGTGCCATGTCTATTATTATATCACACTATTGTCCGATTGTCAAGTTGTTTGACTATATAAGTTACATGTTACAAAAAAATATATATTATTTGGTTACAGCGGCGGCTTCGGCGGGCTCCGGCTCGGCCTGTTCTTTGACAAAACCGGCCACATCGCACTGCCGCTGCATCGCGACAAAATCCAACACCCACACCTTTTTTATCTCATCGCCCATGCGTTTTGCTTTGTTCTTTTGCACGAAAAAGTCGCTATGTTCAAGCTGTTTGCGGAACTGCGCGTAGGTCAGCACCTCGCCGGTCACCGCGCAGTCGCGGCGGTAGCGGGTGTAGCGGTCGTAAACGCCGGTCAGCCAAACGCACAGAAAGTCGTGGCCGTTCTCGAAAGCGTAGTCGATGCCGGGCTTGAGGTTCATCCGCGCCATCACTTCAAAGGTCTGCTCCACCACAGATTTGCTGTTGCTGCCGCCGTCGAGCAGATACTCGCGAACGCCGTAGTCCAAATTTTTAATGCAGGCTTCGCGGTCATACGGAAACACCTGATCCCACGCCAACCCCAACCGCCCGCACAATTTCAGCGCCAAACACAGCCCGCAGTACATGCAGCACAGATTGTCATGCACCCGACCGAGCAAGTCGCTGGCGAAAAAATCGCGGCCTTCATCGAACCACTGCGCGACTTCGGTCAACGACGTGTCCAGTGCAACATCCAACAGTGACCGGCCAAAAGCCCGAATCAGCGCTTCGTGATGCTTCACCCACACATGATTTTCGCGGCAGCCCGGCGCTTTCAAATCTTTTTTCGAGAACAGCAATTCGATGGAGCGTTCTCTGATTGCACTTTCGTCTGCCGATTCCTCCCCTGCGACAACAATTGGAGCCAACAAATCATAGGTTGTGATGGTCTGGTCAGCGTTGCCGCGCACGCCAACATGGCCGTCATAGCTGTCCCGAAAATGATTATATAGATAATTTAGCGTTTTGCTGTTGATTTTGCTGGGCTTAAATTCATCAAAAGTCTGCGGAAAAATATTGCTCGAATTGCCATCGCGCATCAGCGTAAAGCCCGTCACTTGGCCAGCCGCCGTCACATCTTTGAGCGACAAAGTGGGCAAAATTACGCGCTCCAAAGTGTACGATTTGCCGCTCCCGGTCTCGCCAATGAGAAATAAATGTGGAAATTTGATCCCAATCCGGCGCAGGTGCGGCTTGATAAAACAGCCCGCGCACCAAGCAAGAATGGACACAGTTTTGGCCGGTTCGTTGTATGTCAGCAGATGCTCGCCAAGCACGCGCAGCCCTTCTGTATCAACGAACGGCGCGTCCAAAATGCTGCTTTCAATGTTCTTGTAGCGCGACATTTGGATGATGTCCGGCACGGCCTTGCCGCCCGCGCCAATTGCGCCCCGGCTGTTCACAAACACAAGTTTTTTCTTGCGCGAATAGATCCCGGTCGCGCGAACGCCGCGCTGTCGTTTCCAATTCAGCGAATACAAGTAGATTTTGAACAATTTCAGGTCGCTGTCCCCGCCCAAAAATGAGACGGCGATGGTGTTTTTGCACAAAACGCCTTCAAGTTTGGCTGTGGTCGCAAAATCAGAAGTGAGAAAAGTCATTTTGTGCGTTTCGCCGATCTCCGAAAGCAATTCGCACGACAATTGTGCTTCATCATCCGCGAGAATCATCTCAATCGGCTTGACGATAAAATTCGTGATGCGATAGCACTTGTCGCCCCGCTGCCGGTAGTAACATCCGCCTTGCTGAAAAATCTCCGGCGGCGCTTTGATGGGCGGCGGCGTGTAAACTTTGTCGGTTGCATCGCAGGCCTTGATCACAGTGGTTTGTCCATAGGTCGAGTTGCCGTGGTTGGCATCCCATTTTTCCCGATATAGCTGGCTTTGACGGAATAGCCGGTCAATCTGTGCCTCATTCCGCGCCGTCCAAAAGGCCAGTTTTCGACACAGGGCAAAATCTGCTTCGCTTTGACTTTTGTACTTTTCCTGCCAATCGCCCCGCCAAAGTGCATCGAACGCCGCGCCGTCTTTCGACTGCTGCGCCAATAATACAACATCATTATCGGACAAAAACAACCCCGGTTGATAATTTGTTGATTTCGCCTTGGTTTTCCTTGATTGTGCTACATATTTGCTGTGAATATATTCAAGTGCGCCATCATCGACAGCAATATTATCAACCACGCCTTGATATTTGTTCCCGGTCATCGTGAAATACCGGCTGGCGGCGTACATCTCTACACCGTTTTTACTGTTGCGATTGCCGCCGGGCGGCAGCGTACCCTTGAGGAAAATGTGAAGCCCCGTGCCGCTGGGCGAGATCTCGATGTAGGTTGGTGGCAAGTGCGTGAGTATGTCAGCGGCGATGCTATTGGGCTTGCCGTCCGTCAGACAGTGATCAATGTCGATGCCCACAACGCCGGACTCCGCCGTGAACATAAAGCCGATGCCGCTGTAGTGATATTTCTCGGCACAGTTGAGGGCATCGGCCAGCGTTGCCCATGTTGCCGGATTGCTTGGCGAGGCGCGTTTGCCGGTGGCTGGGCAGTATGGCACCTTTGCATCGCGGTTGGATTTTTGGTCGGGTTCCAGCCGCCAGCACACCCATTGGGGCAGGGCGGCGAGGTCTGGCGGCAAGCGGTTCTCTTTCAATTGAATACCCCCTCATATAATGTCGGTTTTACAGGATATGAGGGGGTAGGTTGTCTTGATTCCAGAAGGATACACGCCTTGCGAATAAAATTTACAAACTGTCTACAAATTGTGCGGAGCGTGATAAAAAATTCATTTGACATTCCATGAAAAACATGGTATAATGTGTAGGATATTATGTGCGATTTAATGGAGGTGTGCCGCCGTGATTGTTACTAGATATTTTGACTCTGATACTGATTTGCAAAGCGAGATAGCTCGGCTGCTGATTAATCGAAATTTGGTTCCGATTTTCGGCTCTGGGTTTACTAGAGGGTGCAAAGCGCATAGCGGTACTGTCCCTTCAGGCGACGATATGAAAAATTTCCTTGTTAAGACCGTTGCGGAGGCGTTCGGCGAGAGCGAAGAGGAATATAGCTCTATGACTTTTTCGGCACTCTGCACTCTCTTTGATAAAAAAACAACCCCTGCTGTGAAATACAGCTATTTTGTCGACAATTTTACCGACGTCAAATTAGAAGCGCTAAAAATACGATTTTTGAGTTTGGATTGGTCGTATATCTACACCTTAAACATTGATGATGCAATTGAGCGAAATTGCAATAAATATCACGTAATATTACCCCATAGGGACTTTAGCGAACAATATCTTGCGTCTTTCTATACCTTGTTTAAAATTCATGGCGATGTCCATTCATATTTAAAATATCCAAGCGAAAATATTGTGTTTAACAAGCGGCAATACATTGACAGTCTACGAACCAACAAAAAAATGTTGGCAAAATTCAAGGAAGATTTCTGCGACAACAATTTGCTGTTTGTAGGCTGTAGTCTCAGTGACGAACCCGATTTGATGTCCGTGATTGTGGATGAATTGAGAGCCAACTCATCTATCCGCAACACCTATTTTGTCTCTCATAAAGAACTCACAAAAGCGGAAGAAATATTATTGGAAGATTACGGAATCACCACATGCGTGGTAGTTGCAGATTACAACGTTTTTTATCAAACAATAATAACTTTAGCGGAAAATAGAAGCAGCATGCGGACAGCATTCGTTGATTTTTACCGCGAGCCTTCCATCATTACCGTTTCTCAAGCTCAATCGGATTTGAGATTTTTACTAAATTCTAACAATTTGGTACCTCAGCCTTTTGACAAAACGCTCCATAAGCCATACTTTTTTATCAGCAGATCGGTTTCGCTTGATGTTTTAGACAAATTAACGATGAATTGTCCAATCCATATCATTTATGGAAACCGCATATCCGGGAAAACATACTGCTTGTTCGACATGTATGATAAGGTGAAAAACCAAGATCGCTACTTTTTTCCCTCCGGATCTGGATTTACGGCTAAAATGATGGATGAACTTCTGCAAAAACGAGATTCTTTTTTCGCTTTCGACACTGATTGTTTAACTGCAGAACAGATTTATAGAATCATCGATAAATCAACAGAGTTAGGTGCTCAGGGTAATAGAGTAGTTATCACTATCAACACATCAGATAGATATGGTGTGGATCTTTTAGTAGAACACAAAAGATATAAGGTGACTAAAATACCTAATCGTTTTACCGACGACGAAATGGCCGGAGTAAACAGAATCTTACAGAACAGCAACATGCCAACATTTGCTTTTCGGGAAAAACGCACGAACGCATTGGGAAGGCAACATTTTGTTTCGCGAACACTGTTGGATAATCTGTATGAAATCTCTTTGCGATTCGCAAAGAGTCACACTGCCTATGTTATGCCTGATCTATCGAAAATCACCGACCGTGAACAGTTGGCAACATTACTCATTTTGGCAACAAAGCATTCAATATCTTCGAATGATATGTTTTACTTTAACATCAACAGTGAATGCGCAGAATTCGCATCCTTATATCCTTCAATGTTTCAATTTACGTACTGTGACTCCACTCCAACGCGCGCTGATTCCAAGCGGCAACTAATTGTAAATGCTCGGTATCATCTGTTGAAATCACTCGGAAAACTTGTAGACGATGATGCTCTTCATCAGAAAATTTCTAATGCATACAGGTACATTTATGATTGCATAGAAACGAACGAAGACCCCTTTGTCGTTTCTCGCCGTATGCTTGATTACATTAAATTCGATGTGATTAATGACATATTCTATGCAAAAAAGCCGCTTGTAAGTTTGATCAAGTTCTTATACGAACAATTAGAGCCGCAAATGAATGTTAATCCACAATTCAAACACCAGCGTGCAAAGAGTATTTTATGGCTAGGTAGCGATTCTCTTGATGAGATCCGTGAAGCCAGAAGGTACGTTGAACTTGCAATTTACGACACGGAAAACGATCTGAGTCGAAGCGGTAATAAAAAGTTAAGAATTTCGCTTGAACATACCAAGTACACATTTGCAATAATTATGGGGCGCATCTGCAGTTTGAATGCTTATAGTGATATGTCAGATATGATAGCAGCACTGGATGCTTACGAAGATGCTCTTTTCTGCGAGGCAAATCAGGACGAGTTAATTGCTCTTCAAAGTCGCACTACCGAACGGAGAATAATTGAAGATTTGGTTGGGCTGTTCGAACAGTTTAAAGACACAAGTATAAAAATCGAAGATTTTCAGAGACAACGTGCGGCTAACATCGCGCAAAGATTAAACTGTATGTGATAGGCTGATGCAACTCACATACAAGCAAAAACGCGGGAGCCAAAACTCCCGCGCTGTTTTGCTGCTTTTGCGCTTTAGTCGTTCGTTGCCGCTAAAAACATGGTTTTCGTTCGGTTACCAATAAATAAGTAACGGTGGTGCCGTTGCAATAGGAAGAGAACATTGGCTCCATATGCCCTTCCCGGGTGATATAGTCGGTGTACTGATCATCCACCAGCCGGCTGATGTTGGCAAAAATGTCGCGGCCTTCCACAAACGCCTGATCGTAACTGGTTGACGACGTAATATCGAAGGGATATCCCTGCGCCCTGTAGTACTCTGTATAAATACGATTGAGCGCGAACGACACAATGACATAGATATTTGCCCGCAAGGCGCTTTCCGGCCAGGTGGGGTACACCTCGCTGGAAGCCACATTTTTGATGTAGTCCTTAAACGGCAGCGTCACATTGCGCGCGCTGGTTTTTGGAGAGCCCAAATGCACGGTGATATACTGGGGGACAATCGGGATTCCGAGGCCCATATTGATCGCTCCTTTCAGGGGGATGTTGCGGGCGCGGAGCCCCCCCCTATGGCATATCGCGGAATTTTATGCCGAATACTGCGCCTCGTCGAGACGCGTATCCCGCGCTTTGCCGATGCGCACGACCTGAACCGATTCCGTGTCGGCAAACACGGTGGCGTTTTCCATCTCCTGATAGATGTTCTCGTCGTAGGTCACATGGATATCATAGGTTGCGTAGGGCAAAAATCCCTGCGGCGGCGTGTAGGAATACTGCTTTTCGGGCGTGGGGAGGGTCAGCGGGCCTGTGGTGCCGTCGGCCGAGGTGTCCACATCATAGAACAGGTATTGCGTGCCGCCGATTTTCTTCAGCACGCGCACGTTCGCGTTCTGCACCGGCACGCCGAAATCCGAGGTCAGCACATGCACGGTCACTGTTCCGTGGCCGGAGTTCTTGCTCAAAAAGTCATCCAGCGAGCTGAATTTTGGCGAGGGCAGCTCCCAGGTGCCCCGATCCTCCGCCATTTGCGGCGCGTAATAAAGCTCGTTCGGCGTATCGTCGTTGTCGTCATAGGCCACTTTGGTCAGCGAGCCGTCGAGCGCGGAGGGTTCGTCTGCGGCAACGGTTTCCGTCGCGCTGTAGGCATACTCCGCCGTCTGTGGGGCAGGGGCTTCCGCCGCCGCGGGCAGGGGCGCGTATTCCGGCGCTCCGCCAACCGCAGCCTGAAGGAACCAGGCGTCTTCGCTGTATTCCACGGCGCGCGGCTGTTTGGGCGGCACGGTGGGCGTGATGGGCACGGGGCTAACTGGCACGGCGGGCGCTGCGGGGCTGAGCGGCACGGCGGGCATCACCGCGCCCGGGTAGCCGCATATGCAGGCCGGGCTTGGGCAGCGCCGTTTTGGTATGTTCCGGTATCCGTGCACCGGGCAGGGCCGCTGCCGCTGATAACAGGAGCGATCTGGCTCATAATACACCGCCTCTTCCACAGGCCGGTAGGCGGGCGTTGACTCGCAGTATTCCTGACGGATTTCCACCGGGCGCGCAACAGGCGTTGGGCGGGGGACCGAGGGGGCCGGGGGAGTCAGCGGCTGAGGAATGGGGATTGGACGCTGATACACCGGCTGCGGCCTTGCGGGCTGCGGCGCGACGGGCGCGGGGAGCGGCTTTGGCTTTTGCTGCGCCGGCTGCCGGACAGGCGCGGCCTTCTGCGCCCCGCCGTCTTCGACGCGCACCTTCGGCGAAGCGGAAACCTTCGGCGAAACGGTATCCGTTACGCGCGGCGAAACCTCAATGCGCGGCGCGTCGGTGACTCTGGGCGAAACAACGGTTTCCGGCGCGTAGCTGGAACGGAAATTTACGCTTGGCTCCATGTCGATGTTGTTGTTGATGATGGTGGTTGGCTGGCGCGTGGGCGCGGCGGGTTTTGCCGCCTCGCGGCGCTCTTCGCGGCGCTCTTCGCGGCGGCGCTCATAGTGATCGCCAACGGCTTCGATGCCGAGTTCGATGCCCTTTGCGGCGGCGGCCAAGCCTGCGCTGGCCAGCCCCGAGCGCATGGCCAGGTCAACAAAGGGTTCCGCGCGTTCCACCGTGCGCACCGCGCCCTGTTCCAGGCGCTGCCCGAGCGCTTCTTTTTGCTGCGCGGGGCGGGTCTGCGGGGCCTGGGAAGCATAAGCTGTTGTATGTACGGTGTTCACGGGCTGCGTGTAAGCCGTCTGTGCGCCGCCCCGGCGCGCCTGCTCCAGCAGTTCGCGCTTATATTGCTCCACGGCGGCGGCGTTCGCCTGTTCGGCTTTGATCCGGGCTTGCTGGTTCTGTTGTTCCATATGTCATATCATCCTTTCCGGTCGCAAGTTGTGTTCTGCTATTACTATATTAAGCGGCATGCCGTTTGGTGCTTATTTTATTATTTTTTCAGTAAATTAGAAACGCCCGCGTGTTTTTGCTCTGTTTCATATTTTTTCTTTTTCTGCCCATACTAAATAGAAACCAAAGGAGGTTCGCCTATGCCCTGCCGCACCGATCTGGCCCTGGAATGCCGCGAGCCGCAGCGGCAGATCCCGGGGATCGAATGCCGCGAAGAAAACCACGGTGATTATAGCCTGACACGCCTGCGGGTGCTGGACGAAACGGGCGCGCGGGCGCTGGGAAAACCGCCGGGCACATATGTTACCATTGAACTGCCGCCCATTGGCGATTACCCCGATCTTTACGGCGACGGCATGGAATGCGCCGCGCGCGAATTGCGCGCCATGCTGCCGGCGCAGGGCACGGTGTTGGTTGTTGGCCTTGGCAATGACAGCATGACCCCCGACGCGCTGGGCCCGCGCTGCTGCGAGCAGGTGCTGGCCACGCGCCACATCAGCGGCGAACTGGCCGAAAGCGCGGGCCTGGGCGCGCTGCGGCCCGTCACCTGCCTCACCCCGGGGGTGCTCGGCCGCACGGGCATGGAATCCGGCGAATTGATTTTGGCCGCCGTGCGCGCGATCTCCCCTGCGGCGGTGCTGACTGTGGATGCGCTCGCCGCGCGCAAGCTGGCGCGGCTGGGCTGCACCATTCAGATCACCGACAGCGGCGTGGTGCCAGGCTCCGGCGTTGGCAACGCCCGGCTGGAAATCAGCCGCAAGACGCTGGGCGTGCCTGTGGCGGCGCTGGGCGTGCCAACGGTTGTGGACGCGGCAACGCTTGTTTGCGACTTGACCGGAGAAGCGGCCGCCTGGAAAGAAGGCGAAGCGATGATGGTCACGCCGCGCGAAGTGGATTTGCTCATTGAGCGCGCCGCGAAGCTTTGCGCCATGGCAATCAACCGCGCGTTGCAGCCGCACCTGAGCGTTGAAGATTTGCTGTCGCTGGCCGCGTAGCGCGCGACGCATGATTTGCCTCCCTCTCGCATACACTGTAGGGCAGCAATGCCGAGGGAGGACAAGAACGATGCATGACGAAAATTCGCAGGAGCGTATCACACAGCACAGCGGCCGCTACGTGGAGGTCATTGAAACGCGCCGCGCCGCCCACGGGGCGCAGCCGAGCAGCGCGCTAACGCGCGCCAGAAACCGCCTGCTGGCCCTGATGTGCGCCATTGTGGCGGGCGCTTGCCTGTTGGCTTCGCAGGGGATCATCCAAAATGCTGCCATGTTGGGCGCGGGCCTGGAACTGCGGGCAATGCCCGGCAGCGAAGCCGCCGACCCAGACGAACCCGCCGCCGTTGAGCGGGCCTCCCGCCCTCTGCCCGCCGCGCCGGTGACGCAAACCGCAACGGCAAGCGCCAAAGACTACGATCCGCGTGTGATGCCGAAAGACATCCAGGTGCTCATGGCGGAGGCGCAGGAGGAGTTTGCCAACCAAAAGCGCGATGGCGACATCAAAGAAAAAACTTATACCGCCAATGATTCCACCCACCAATTCGGCAGCCTGGCCGTCAGAAACACAACGGTTACCGAGCAGGAGCGCGACATAGCGAAAGACCTGGCCGCGCCGCTCGATCTGCGCATTGACAAGAGCAAGGCCGCCGTATTGATTTTCCATACGCATACCACGGAGGCGTTCGAGATTCTTGACCGGCCCTGGTACGCCCAGGATTGGACATCCCGCACCGAAAACGGCGCGCGCAGCATCGTGCGCGTTGGCGACGCCGTTGCCGAAAGCCTGGAGCGCGCGGGGTTCCAGGTCGTTCACGACACCACCATTTACGACAGAAAATACACGGGGGCCTATGATCAATCCCGCGTTGGGGTGCTGCGCGCTCTGGAGGAAAACCCCAGCATCCAGGTCACGCTGGACGTGCACCGCGACGCGATCCACACCGACAAGGGCGTGCATATTAAGCCTGTTGCGGTGATCAACGGCAAAAAAGCCGCGCAGGTTATGATCATCACCGGCGTAAACGAAGGGGCCATCACCGATTTCCCCGACTGGGCAAAAAACCTTGCCTTTGCGGCAAAGCTGCAAGCCTCTGGCAACGAAACCGCGCCCGGGCTCATGCGCCCCCTCTTTTTCAGCCCGCGCAAATACAACATGAACGTAACGCCCTATTCCCTGCTGCTGGAATTTGGTTCCGACGCGAACACATTGGAAGAGGCCGTCTATAGCGGGCGGCTGATGGGCACGGCGATTGCCAACTTGCTCAACCAATATAGCCAATAAAAGGAGTTTTCTATGCAATCCCAAACGTATCTCAAGCGCTTCGCCCTGAGCGCCATCGTCTGCACTTGCCTGACGGCCATGGCCTGCGGCGCGGCGCTGGTGAACGTCAACAGCCGCGCGATTGCGCTGGGCCGCCCGGGCAGGCAGGTTGGCCTGCAAACAGACAGGCAAACTGTCACATTTTTTTTGGAGGACAAGCCTTTTGCCCTGCCCTCCGCAGTTCCTCTGCTCCGCTGGGCGCGCCTTGCCCCCGCCCCGGCGGGCAGCCTGATCGCGCTGGGCGAATGGATTTGGGAAGCGGCGGCGGGCTGAAGCGCAAAAAAGCAGCCGCCCCGATGGACGGCTGCTGCGCTGTCTTTTTTTGCTTAGGCGTCTTTCTTTTCCCAAAGCTCTGTGATGGCCCCCATGATTTTCTCGCATGCCGCGCGGGTTTCGCGCTTGTTTGGCGTGTCGCCCAGGCCCAGCTCGCCAAAGGGGATGACCTTGCCGAAGCGAACCGTGACGCGCGTGCGGAAACCCAGTTTCCCTTCGTGATAGAGCGAACAGGGCAGGATATCCGCCTTTGTTTCGCGCGCGAGCATGGCGATGCCGGCCTTGGCTTCGCGGGGAAGCCCATCGGGGCTGCGCTGGCCTTCGGGGAAAATCCCAAGGCCGCAGCGGCCGTCCTGCATCACTTCGACAGCAAAACGCAGGGCCTTGCGGTCAATTGCGTCGCGGTTGACCGGAAAGCCGTTGGCGTTGCGCAGAATAAACGCCACAAATTTGTTCCGGAATAGCTCTGTTTTTGCCATAAAGCGCCATTTCCTGTGCGAATACGCCACAAAAAACGCGGGATCGATCGAATGCAAGTGGTTGCTGGCAAGGATCAACCCATGGCTGCTTTTCGGCAGATTTTCGCGCCCCTTCACCTTGACGGAGAAAAGGATCGGCGCGATGACACGGACCAGAGCGGCGGCCACGCCATAAAAACGATACGGCTTAATGCGCTCCCAGGGGAACGCTTGGGATTCGGGCGTTTCGGACATAAACGGCGCCTCCTATCGTTGCTTGATATCAGGGCAGGGTTCCCCGCCCTGCGGCTCATAGTAAGCCTCCCGCAGAGTGCAATAATATTTTTGCGCGAGGATGTCGTATTCGCCATAAAGGCAATCCTCGCATTCGCGGTTGATATTCAGGTCATACACCAGCCCCATGGGGTTCTCCTTTTATACCAAAAAGTAGGAGAGCGCGACGCCGCAGATAAAACTGCCGCCATGCACCACCCAAATCGCCGGGGCGGCTACGATGTTCGACAGCAGATAGGCCAGCAAGATCAGCCGCTCCGGCCAGTTGGTTGCCGCCAAAAGATAGCCCTTTTGCCTCAGGCACAGCACAACCAGCACCGCAAACACGCCATAAAGCGAAACCGAAGCGCCGTAGCCCGTTTCGTGCTGAAGCACGTGCATCACGCAAAAATTGGAAAAAGCGCCGCAGACAACCAATACCAGCAACAGCTTCCAGCTGCCGATTTCGCGCTCCGCAATGGAGCCGGCAATCCAGATACAGACGCAGTTAGGGACGAGATGCCACAGGCCGCCATGGATGAAATTCGATGTGATTATTCGCCACGCTTGCCCGCGTTTTACCGCAGAAGTGCGCAGGCAAAGCGCGTTGGCCGCCGCCCCCAGCGCGTGGCCGCCCCGGCCATAGCCAACAAAAATATGCTTGAGGCCAAAGCGCTTCACGCCCTTCGGCGGGAGGATTAGAAAATCCAGCGCAAAACCAGCGAGTATGACTGCAAGGAATACGGTGGTAACAACGGGCATGGCGGCCTCCTATTCAGCTGGCGCGTTTTGCCGGGCAAGGTTCACCACCCGCGCAACCGCTTCTTCCAGCGTCAGCCCGGTCGTGTCCAGCGTTACGCTGTCTTCCGCCGGGCGCAGCGGGGCGATGGGCCGCCCGGTATCCTGCCGATCGCGCTCCACAACCTCAGCCAGCACCTTTTCGTATGGTTCGTCTACCCCCCGTGCCTGAAGCTCTTTCCAGCGGCGCGCGGCGCGTTCTTCCGGCGACGCTGTGAGAAATATTTTCACATCCGCTTCGGGCAGCACCACGGTGCCGATATCGCGCCCGTCGAGCACACTGCTGCGCGCCCGGGCGAGCGAACGCTGGGTTTCGAGTAAAAATGCCCGCACGGCGGGCACGCGCCCCACCGCGGACGCCGCCATGGAACATTCCGGCGTGCGGATGGACAGAGAAACATCTTCGCTCCCCAAAAAGATGTGCTGCCCGCCGCTTTCGTCGTATGTAATGGAAAGGCGCACGCCTGGCAGCACGGCGGCCACAGCCCCCGGGTCATTCAGATCGGCGCCCGCGCGCATTGCGGCAAGCCCAACGGCGCGGTAAAGCGCGCCGGTATCAATATAGACAAAGCAAAGCGCCGCGGCTGCCAAACGAGCCACGGTGCTTTTTCCGGCCCCGGCGGGGCCATCGATGGCAATTATCATTTTTGCGGCCTCAATCAATAGAAGCTCTGGTTCACCGAATGCCAGACAAGGCTGAGCTTGCTGCCCTTGAGGGTATAGCTATCGGGGGTATCCGGCCCGTTGACGTAGGTGGTTTGCTGGAAGCCTTCTTTATTGAGCTGTTCGGCGAACAGGCGCGCCATTTCGGGCGACTTGAGTTCGATGGTAGCTTCCAGCATACAGTTGAGCCGCGGGCGCACGAGCCAGCCGGGCAGATACCGGAACACATAGAAGCCGGTGCACCACCAGTAATAGTCGTAGGGGCGGCTGAAGAGCAAATCCCCATTGACATAATAGCGCATGTCCATACGCAGGTAATCTTCCGGCTTCGCGCAGCTATACTGGATGGTCTGCTTGCCCTGGGGCTTGTTATAGACCCCTATTTCGCTGCCCGCGCACAGGAATACGGCATAGGAACCCTTCCAGAGCTGAATAAGCCAGTCTTTTCCTTCGTAGGGGAACTTGATGCGCAGGGTGTCGGCATAGACATTGCAGACCCACATGAAGTGATCGTAAAGCTCGTTGTAACCAAAGACCCGCTGGAAGGCGTTTTGTTCGTTATAGACCACGCTTTCAACGGGATCATATTTATACATCAGGAAGTTAAACCAGCGCCAGAAGGGCAGGTTTTGCCACCAGACGCCAAGAGGCGTTGTGGCCTGCTTGCCGTAGGTAACGGGCTTGTCTTCGAGCACGGCAGGCGGCGGAGCGTCGGGGATAACGACATAGCCCTCGGGTTTTTCGGCGGCTTTGTCGGGCGCTGCCAGGGTGCCGGAAACCGCCCGGGCGGCAAAGGGGATTGCGGCGACGAGCATCACAGCGCACATCACCAAAGTAAAGAACCGGAACATGCCAACCTTCTTAACCACAGTCATTACCTCTCGCTTGATTTTTTTCAATTGCGCCACGCTCCTTTTTTCTTCTCCTGTTTTGCCCTATCCTATTTTTTAACCCAGATTGTATTATTATACTCCGCTTTCATGGCTTTGTCAAGAAAAATTTTCATGAGTTCGTCATGAATCAGGAACAAATTCCCAGAGGGGACAATATACCAAAGAAAGCGTGCATTCCCCTTGACAATCCCCTGCGCCCGCGCTATAATGAAGGAACGATGCAAAGCCAGATTTCCGGGGAGGCGAGTGTTGATGGCATTCACAGAGGAACAGCTGGAGCGCTACTCGCGGCACATCCTGCTCAAAGAAGTGGGCGTGAAGGGGCAAAAAAAGCTGCAAAGCGCGAAAGCGCTGATCATCGGCGCGGGGGGGCTGGGTTCCCCGGCGGCGATGTATCTTGCGGCGGCGGGTCTGGGCACAATCGGCATAGCCGACGCGGATGTGGTCGATCTCTCCAACCTGCAACGGCAGGTGATCCACGCCACGCCTGACTTGGGCAAAGAAAAGGTTATTTCAGCGAAGGAAACCATGCTGGCGATTAACCCGGACATTCGGGTGAACGCCTACTGCACCCGGGTGTCCGCCGGGAATATCATGGACTTGATCTCCGATTATGACTTCGTCATCGACGCGGTAGATAATTTCCCCACAAAGTTTTTGATCAACGACGCGTGCGTGCTGGGGCAAACCCCCTTCTGCCACGCGGGCATCCTGCGCTTCAGCGGGCAGTTGATGACGTGGATCCCCGGCGTTGGCGCGCCTTGCTACCGTTGCGTATTTCAGGAGCCGCCGCCGCCCGATGTTGCGCCTACGTGCCGCCAGGCTGGGATCGTCGGGGCCATGGCCGGGGTGATTGGCTGCCTGCAAGCGATGGAGGCGATCAAATATATCACAGGGGCGGGCGAGTTGCTCACAGGAACCTTGCTGACCTGCGACGCGCTGAAGATGGAATTCCGGAAAATCAAAGTGCCCCGCCAAAAAACCTGTGCGGTCTGCGGCGCGGAGCCAACGATTCTAAAGCCCTTTGACCAAATGCAGGAGACATGTGATTTAGCGGCGCTTTGAACTTGTTGGCGTTTGCCCGCCTGTTTGGCATAATTCCCGCTCCTCCCGCGAACACTATCCCAAAAGACAGATCAAATGTTGCGGGATGGTGCAGGGGAAAGGGGGCGGCAAGCGCATGGCAAAGCGCGCTGGAATCGTTTTTTTTCTGTTCGCGCTGTGTGTTGGCGCGCTGGCGCTGCGGCTGCTGCGGCTGCCGCTGACAGTTTCTGTCCAAAGCGGCCACGGCAGCGCCCGCGTGGTAATCGACAGCAGCCGCGGGGCGATTGTTGACCGCAGCGGCGCGCCGCTGGTGCAGGCGGAGGAACAGGAATACGCCGCCGCGAAACCAACGCCCGCCGCCGCGAACTATCTTCGCAGTTTGCTCAGCGATGATCATTTCGCCCAGCTGGAGCCGCGGCTGGCCCGGGGCAGTTTGCTGGCGACGCCTCTTGTTGGCCATCCCACCCTGCCCGCCGACATGAAAGACATCCTGCTGCTTACAGCGCGCCCGCGCTACAGCAAACAGCCGCTTGCGCCGCATGTGATCGGCTATCTTGATGGGCAAACCGGGGCGGGGGTCAGCGGGATAGAAAAGAGCTTCGACGCGCTGCTGGCGGAACACGCCGGGGAGCTTGCCGTGCGGATGGCGGCGGACGCGAACGGCCGGAGCCTGGCCGGCGCGCGGCTGGAAGAAGAAAACGACAATTATTGCTCCCGCGCGGGCGTGCAGCTGACGATCGACTCCGGCGCGCAGCGCGCGGCGCAACAAGCCCTGGCCAATTGCGGTGTGGAGCAGGGCGCGGCGGTGATATTGGATTGCGAAACGGGCGAGATTCTGGCCATGGCAAGCGCTCCCGCATTCGACCCGAATCAGATTGCCGGGAGCCTGCGCGATCCGCTGGAGCCATTTTTTAACCGCGCACTGGGCGCTTATCCTGTGGGTTCAACGTTCAAATGCTTCATTGCCGCGGCGGCGCTGGAGCAAGGCATTTCGCCCGGAACCACGTTTACCTGCACCGGAGAACTGGATGTGGCGGGGCGCCTGTTCCGCTGCAAAGAAAAAACACACGGCACGCTCGACATGGCCGGGGCGCTGTCGCAATCGTGCAACCTCTATTTTATCCAGCTGGCGCAGCGCATGCGGCAGGAGCCTGCCCTTGATCTGATTCGGCTGTTTGGCTTTGGAGAAGACAATCCCCTGGCCCCCGGCATGAAAGGCGCGCAGGGGAACCTCCCCACGGCAGAAGAACTTGCTCTGCCGGGCGAGTGGGCAAACCTCTCGTTCGGGCAGGGCAAGCTTCTGGGCACCCCGCTGCAATTGGCCGCAGCCACCGCCTGCATCGCCAACGGCGGCGTATACCACAGCCCCGTGCTGGTCAAAGCCACGCTCGATTCCAATGGCGTTGCTTTGCCCTTTGCGCAGGAAAGCGAACAACGGCAGGTGATATCCCCAGAAAACGCGGCGCTGCTGCGGCAGATGATGATCCTCACGGTGGAAGAAGGATCGGGCAAAAAAGCGCAGCCCGCCGCCGGCGGGGCCGGAGGCAAAACCGCCACAGCCCAGAGCGGAAAATTTGATTCAGATGGCAGCGAGCTGTTGCAAACCGGCTTCACCGGCTTTTATCCGGCGGAGCAGCCCCGCTATGCGATCACCATCTTCCGTCAGAACGGCAGCTCGGGCGCGGGCGACTGCGCGCCGGTTTTCCGTGAAATTGCGAACGCGCTGGCGCGATAAACAAAAGCGTTCATTGGCCGCCGTCGTTTTTTCGCTGCGCCTTGGCCCACAAAAACAAAAGCAGCAGCGACAGAACCAGCAGGAAGCCGCCCGCGCCGAAGAGCAGCGGCGCGCGCAGAGAAGCCGGAGGGGCCGGCTCTTCGGCGGCAAACGTTGGAGCGGCGGCAACCTCGTTTTGCTGCGCTGTGGAGGCTGCGTATGGATAGGCCCAGCTGGGATCAATGGTACCGGCCGAAAATTCGGCGAGGAAGGTTTCCGGCGCTGCCGAAGCCGGTTCAGCCGAGCCGGAAGCGCCTGCGGATTTGCCGGGCTGGCCTGTGATGGGCACAGTGTACATAAAGATTTCTGTGCGGGTGAGCGGCGCTGAGGTTATGGTTTTGGCAGCGACGACGGCGGGCGTTGTTGTTGCGCTTTCTGTTGCCGCGCCTGTTTTGAGAGTTGCCGCAGCGGCTGCTGTTGTAGTAGCGGCTTTCGTGGTTGTCGTAGTAGCGGCTTTCGTGGTTGTTGTAGTAGCGGCTTTTGTGGTTGTCGTGGTAGTGGCTTTTGTGGTTGTTGTAGTTGTTGTTGTGGTTGCGGTGGTTGGCTCTTCTATCATGATGGGGAAATCGAACACCCGCGAAGGCTCGCCTTGCGGATCATAGAGCTGCGCCTGCAACGCGCGCATCGTCTGGGCAAAGGCGGCTGTGTCGGGGCTGCGGCTGCTCAGAGCAATTTCGATGTTATAGTAACTGTTAACGGCGGATTCGGAAGGAAACCAGGCCGCGCCCTGCAAGGCGATTTCCGCGCTGCCCGCGCTTTCCGCGCCCAACTGCCAGTTGGCGATGGTTTGTCCGCCGGAAAGAAAGCGAACGCCAACGGGAGCGCCCGCCTGCGCTTCGGGGGCCACCACAAAAAATCCGAAGAAGATTTCGTCGCGCGCCGAACCGACGCTATAATATAAAGTTGCTTGCGAAATGGCGCACCTGCTGTCGCTTTCCTGCCGCACAAACTCTGTTTTGGGGCAATTCAGCCATTCGAGATAACCGACTTCCCCATCAATGCTGATAGCGGCGGCGGGCACGGCCGATAGAGCGCTCAAACAGAAAACAATACTGGTGATCGCCAAAATGGCGGCCGCCCATTTTTTTGTTTGCTGCAATTTCATGTCGATTCTCCGCGCGTTTGGAATATTTATGGTGATATTATAATAGCAATCCAGAATTTTGTCAATGCTGCGCCGTATTGCCACAAATGCGTCACAATGAAGTTCACAGCATGAAAGGCACGGACCGCCGGTTCGGCATAGAATGAGATGAGGCAAACTCACATCATTGTCAGATACCAAACAGACAGGAGAAAGTTTATGCAATATCAACCAATGGATTTTGGTTCCCATCATCCATATGATCAGCTTAATGATACGTATGCGGCGCAGCCGTGTTTTCCGCCAGAGGCACAAAACAATTGTTATCCCAATTATCCGGCAGCGCAAATGTGCGGGTGCTGCCCGCCCTGTTTGATCCCCGGGCCACAAGGCCCCCATGGCCCACAAGGAACGCCAGGCAATACCGGGGCAACGGGCCCGCGTGGCCCCGCGGGTACGCCCGGCCCGCAGGGTCCGCAGGGGGTGCAGGGGAACACGGGCGCGCAGGGTTTGCCTGGCCCCAGCGGCCCGCAGGGCCCGCAAGGCCCGCAAGGCGCGGGCGGGCCAATCGGCCCCGAAGGCCCGCAGGGCATGCAGGGCAACCCCGGCCCCCAGGGCCAGCAAGGCGCGATAGGCCCCCAGGGGCCGCAGGGATACCAGGGGCCAACGGGCGCAACGGGGCCGCAGGGCAGCGGAATCCATCTTGCAGGCTCCTATGCCAACTACTCTGATTTTATTCGGGATCACCCCACAGGAGCACCGGGCGAGGCATGGCTGGTTGGCGGACAGCTTTATGTGGCCGGGCCAAATGGCGTTTGGCAGAACACTGGTGTAGTACATGGGCCTACGGGCCAAGATGGCCCGCAAGGGCCGCAGGGGCCGATCGGCCCGCAGGGCCCAATGGGCGTCCCGGGCGCGGCGGGGGTACAAGGCCCGCAGGGCGTGCCCGGCACGCAGGGGCCACAAGGCCCGCAGGGGCCGCAAGGGCCGATCGGTATAGGCGCGCCTGGCCCCGCCGGGCCGCAGGGCCCCACAGGCCCCCAGGGCAATACCGGCGCCACGGGTGCAAGCGTAAATCTATTGGGCGCCTATGATAACTATACTGATTTTATCCGGGCTCACCCGACCGGCAGGCCGGGCGACGCGTATCTTGTGGGCGACGTTATCTATATGGCCGACGCGAACGGCAACTGGGTCAATGGTGGAAGGTTTACCGGGTTGCCGGGCGCAACTGGTCCGCAGGGCGTTCCCGGCAGCGCCGGCCCCACAGGGCCAGCAGGGCCGCAGGGCGTGGCCGGGCCGCAGGGGCCGGTGGGTCAGCAGGGGATTCAGGGCGCTCCCGGCAGCACAGGCCCGGCAGGGCAACAGGGCGCGCAGGGCATACAAGGCCAACAGGGCATTCAGGGCAATACCGGAGCGACCGGCCCGCAGGGCGCTATTGGCCCGCAAGGCCCGCAGGGCGTTCAAGGCCCGGCGGGCGCGACAGGCGCCACGGGCAAAGGCATCGACCTTGCCGGCGCATATGATAATTATGCCGATTTTATCCGGGATCATCCCACAGGCACACCGGGCGAGGCGTTCCTTGTTGGGGATGAAATCTACGTTGCCGACTACAATGGCGTTTGGGTGAATACCGGGATTTTACAAGGCCCGGCGGGGCCGCAGGGAAGCCAAGGCCCACAGGGGCCAATCGGCCCGCAGGGCATTCAGGGCGTTCCAGGCGCGACTGGCATGCAAGGCCCGCAAGGCGTGCCCGGCGCGCAGGGCCCGCAGGGGATTCAAGGCCCGGCGGGCGCGACAGGTGCCACGGGCGTGAGCGTCAATTTGCGGGGTTCCTATGCCAATTTTGCGGATTTTATCCGGGAGCATCCGACTGGCAATCCGGGCGACGCGTATCTGGTTGACGGTGATATTTATGTGGCCGATGAAAACGGCAACTGGGTTAACGGCGGCGGATTCATCGGCCAACAGGGAAACACCGGCGCAACCGGCCCGCAGGGCATTCAAGGCAACACTGGCGCGACCGGCCCGCAGGGCATACAGGGCAACACCGGGGCGACCGGCCCGCAGGGCATTCAGGGCAATACCGGGGCGACCGGCCCACAGGGCATACAGGGCAACACCGGAGCGACCGGCCCGCAGGGCATACAGGGCAACACCGGCGCGACTGGCCCGCAGGGCATACAGGGCAACACTGGAGCGACCGGCGACACCGGCCCGCAGGGCATGCAAGGCAATACCGGGGCGACTGGCAATACCGGGGCAACCGGCCCGCAGGGCATACAGGGCAATACCGGCGCGACTGGAGCGACAGGCCCGCAGGGCATACAGGGCAACACTGGCGCGACCGGTGATACTGGGGCGACTGGCCCGCAGGGCATACAGGGCAATACCGGCGCGACCGGCCCGCAGGGCATTCAGGGCAATACTGGCGCGACGGGTGATACCGGGGCGACCGGCCCGCAGGGCATTCAGGGCGACACTGGCGCAACCGGCCCGCAGGGCATTCAAGGCAATACCGGCGCGACGGGAAATACTGGGGCGACCGGCCCGCAGGGCATACAGGGCAACACCGGCGCGACGGGTCGGACGAGGGGCTGGGCCGCGCAGGGGATGCTGGGCTGGCGAGGTGCG
>JAIRPV010000001.1 GCA_031256825.1 Oscillospiraceae bacterium
AGAAAAGCTCGCTTACTTCAGCTTTGCCGAAAAGCGCCTGCATGTGGATCATGTGCGGCTGGAGCCGGGCGTTTTTTTGTGCGATCACGCCTTCGAATGCGTGGGCGGCATGGGCTGCGGCCCGGCCATCAACCAGATGATCGACTGCGTTGCCCCCGAGGGCACGCTGGCTTTGCTGGGCGTGAGCGAAAATAACGTGGCAATCAACACCCGCCTTGTGCTCGAAAAAGGTCTGCGGCTGTTTGGCTCCTCCCGTTCCGGCGTGGCGGATTTCCAGCGCGCGGCCGATTTGCTCGAAGCCAACCCCAAGTTGGGCCAATATCTCGAAACCCTGGTGGGCGCGGTCGTTCCCGTGCGCAATATCGCCAATCTCCACGAAGCCTTCCGGCAGGACATGCAAATGAGTTTTGGGAAAACCATATTGAAATTCGAGGCGTAACCACCAGAAAGGTCGTGCCCCATGTCCCATGAACAAAAGAAGAGCGTCCCCGCAAAAGAATTCGTCCTATATCTAGGCTGTGTGTTTCTTTTTACCAATTTGCAGGGCATGGTCGGCGGCTTCCGGCAAAAATATCTGGTGGACGTGCTGGGCATGGCTGCCGAACATGTGGGGCTGGTCAATTTCATCTGTTCTATTACAGGGTTTGTGCTGTCGTTCTTTTTCGCAATGATTGTTGACCGCGCGCCAAAGCCCGGCAAAGATAAGTTCCGCCCCGTTATCCTGCTCACAGCCCTGCCTTCGAGCGTCTTCCTGGTGCTGCTGTTCTGGACGCCGGCGCGGCTTTCCGAGCTTTCCGTGGCGCTGATGATTGCCTACCAGTGCGTGGTGACATTCCTCTATAACACCTCCACATTTTTCACGGGCACGGTGAATAAGCTGGCGGTCGTTATGTCGTCCGATCACCGCGAGCGCGACAACATTCTTTCCTTCCGCGGCATTTCCAGCGCCATCGGCAACTCCGCGCCGCTGGTGGTGGTTCTGGTCGTGGGCTTGCTTCGCAAACCCGGGCTTATCTCCGGCGAAGCCATGATGTATCTGGTCTCCGCCGTTCTTTGCGCGGCCGCAAACCTCATCATGCTGCTCGTCGGCATGCGCGCGGTAAAAGAGCGCATCGCCTACAGTCCCAAAAAGGTGAACCCCCTGCTGGGCTACCGCGATATCCTGAAGAACCGCTACGCCTGGATTGCGCTGCTCAGCGAGTTCATTAAGCGCTTCCGCGATATCGCCACCTACATGGGCGTGTTCCTGGCCGCCGCGCTGCTGGGCGACGCAAGCAAATTCATCCTCTTCGGGTTGCCAACCGGCATTGGCACATTCGTGGGCATGCTCCTTGTGAACGCCCTGCTAAAAAAGCTCAACAGCAAGCAGATCTACATATTGTCGGGCATTTATTCCATCATCGCCAACGCGGGCGCTTATGCCACCGGCGCTCTTTCGTTCCAACATCCGGGCAAGGCGGCCTATCAAGTCATTTTCTTTGCCTTCCTCTTCCTCATCGGCCTGCAATATGGCGCCTCCAATCTTCTGCCCGATATGTTTAAGTCAGATATCCTGGAGGATCTGGAAGCAAAAACGCATCAACGGCTGGAAGCAAGCCTCGATTTTGTCGTTGGCATCGGTTCCAGCATCGCGGGGGCGCTTGCGGCCGCCGTCGCGCCCATGGTGCTCTATGGCTCCTCGTTCCTGAACTTTATCCATTATCAGCCCGTAACCGCCTCGGGTGAATATCTGGCTCAAACCAACGATACAAAGCTGCGGCTGCTGCTGGTCTATACAATGGTGCAAGGCGTGTTTATGCTGCTGTGCGCCGTGCCCTATTTCTTCTATCAACTGACCGGGAAGCGCAAGCAGCAAGTCCACGAAGCGGTGCTGGCCTACCGGGAAAGCATAACGAAAGAGCTTCAGCCATAACCCCCATCGAACGCCCACCGAATGAATCCCCTTTCCCCGGCATATTCTGATACAGGGTGCAATCTATGACTGTCAACATCAACCACCAGCCAATTTATTACGAAGAGCGGGGCGAAGGCCCGGCCGTGCTGCTGCTGCACGGCTGGGGCGTTGATTGTTCCCTGTTCCGCCCGCTCATGCAGCTGTTGTCGAAGCAATACCGTGCCCTCGCGCTGGATTTCCCCGGTTTTGGCCAAAGCCCTGAGCCGCCGGAACCCTGGTGTGTGGATCACTACGCCGATCTGGCGCTGGCTTTTCTTCAGGCGCTGGGCATCAGCTCCTGCATTCTGCTGGGGCATTCCTTTGGGGGCAGGGTTGCCATTAAGCTCTGCGCGCGGCAGCTGCCCTCGCCTGTTTTCCCAAAAGTGATATTGGTGGATGCCGCCGGCGTCAAGCCAACCCCCACAAAACAGGCCGTCCGCCGCGCGAAGCGCTATCAGATTGGCAAACAGCTGCTAACGCCATTCCCAAAGCTGATGGAACGCTGGCGCGATCGCCATGGCTCGGCGGACTACAAAGCCGCCAGCCCCATGATGCGCGAAGTGCTCAAGCGCACGGTCAGCGAAGACCTGACCCC
Source organism: Oscillospiraceae bacterium (assembly GCA_031256825.1). GTDB lineage: Bacteria > Bacillota > Clostridia > Oscillospirales > Acutalibacteraceae > WRMQ01. Next base: position 2,529 of record JAIRPV010000001.1, read on the forward strand.
CCTCTTCCCCCTTGTCAAGCCGCCCGTCTTGCTCATCTGGGGCCGCGGCGACACAGCCACGCCTTTGAGCGATGGCCAGCTCATGGAACGGCAAATGCCCAACGCGGGCCTGGCGGTGCTGGAACAGGCGGGCCATTTCTCTTTTCTTGAGCAGCAGCCGCAGTTCCTGCGTGTGATTGCTTCGTTTCTCCGGATTGAACCATAGGAGGGCCGTATGGATTTCGTTGTCTACCTGCTCCGTATCCTTTTTTTTCTCGTCAGCCTCTGTGGCACAGCCGTTGGCGCGCGCCATTTTCTCCATATGTTCCAGCTGAACTCGTATAAGCCGAATGTCCAGCGCCGCTGGCTCAACGAAAACCAGCGGCAGGCGCTGCTGCTCTGGCTGCCTGCGGCGGGCGGGTTTCTCTTTTGGCCAAAGGCCGCCAAAGTCCCGCTGAAGATGACCTCCCGCGCAAAGCGGCTGGTGGCAGCTTACGCGCTGCTGACCGTCCTCTGGTACGCTCTCGCGTGGCGCTTCGCCTTCCCGCTCGGCCTTGAGTTCTTTTTCTTCTGGATTTGGCAGAGCAACGCGCCCTATGTTCTTCTGGCGGCAAATTGGCTCAACCGGCCGATCGAAGCCGCCGTGCGCCGCCATTATACAGGCGAAGCGGTGCGCAAGCTGCGCTCGCATCCCAGCCTTATCGTCATTGGGATCACCGGCAGTTACGGAAAAACCAGCGTCAAGCACTACCTGAACACATTGCTGCGGGCGAAATATAACGTTCTCATAACGCCGGGGGGCGTGAACACACCCATGGGCGTGGTGCGCTGCGTGCGGGAAGAGCTGAGCGCCGCCCACGAAATCTTTCTGTGCGAAATGGGCGCAAAGAACCGGGGCGATATCAAAGAGCTGTGCGATTTGGTGCAGCCGCAGCACGGGATTTTGACCGCCGTCGGCCCGCAGCATCTGGAAAGCTTCGGCGCTATCGAAACCATCATCGCAACAAAGTTTGAGCTGGCCGACGCGCTCCCCCCCCACGGCACGCTCTTTGCGAATATCGACAGCGAACCCATCGCAAAAACCATCGGCAGCTATCCCAATACCATCACCTATTCCGCCGGCAGCGCAGGCAGTTACCACGCAAAAGATCGTTCTGTTAACGAAAACGGCACCTCTTTTACCTTTGTTACGCCGCAGGGCGATCAGGAACGCTTTACCTCCCGGCTCATCGGCGCGCACAACATTGTGAACCTGGTCGGGGCCGCCGCCGCCGCGCACGCCCTGGGCGTGCCGCTGGAGCAGCTCAAGGGCCAAATGCGCAAAATCGCGCCCGTGCCGCACCGCCTGGAGCTCATCGATCGCGGCGATGTGCTGGTGATTGACGACGGCTATAATTCCAACCCCGCCGGGGCAAAGGCGGCGCTGGATACCCTAGCCCTCTTCGAGGGCCTGAAGATCCTCGTAACCCCCGGCATGATCGAATTGGGCGCCCGTCAGGCGCAGCTCAACTACATCTTCGGTCTGCAAGCGGCGGCGGTCTGCGATGTGATTGCGCTGATCGGCCCCGCGCTGACAAAGCCCATTTACGACGGCGCAATTGAGGGCGGCTTCCCTCCGGAGCAAATCATCGTCGCCAACGCCCTTCCAGAGGCCATAGCTCAGGTGAACGCCTTGTCCGCCCCCCGCAAGGTCATCTTGCTGGAAAACGATCTGCCAGATAATTTTGATACTGTGAGGTAATCCCATGAAGATCAAGCTGGCCCTCCTCTTCGGCGGCAAAAGTGTGGAGCACGAGATTTCTGTCATCTCGGCGCTGCAGGCCGCCGCCGCGCTCGACAGCGAAAAATACGACGTCCTGCCAGTCTACCTGACCAAGCAAAACGCCTTTTATACAGGCCCCGCCGTGGGCGATATCAAAGCGTACTGCGATATCCCCGCTCTGCTGAAAGCCTCCCGGCAAGTGATACCGGCCAATATCGGCGGCAAGGCCACGCTCTTGTATTACCCCCCAAAGGGCCGCCGGACCATCATGACAGAAATCGACTGCGTGCTGCCCATCGTCCACGGCACAAACGCGGAAGACGGCACGCTGCAAGGCTTTTTGCGCCTGCTCGGCGCGCCCTTTGTCGGTTGCGACGTCGCCGCCTCCGCCATCGGCATGGATAAATATGCCCAAAAGTGCGTCTTCCGCCAAAACGGGATCCCGGTGCTTGACTGCGCTCTGCTGCGCGCATCCTCCTATGACGCCGATCCGGATTCCTGCGAAGCAAAGCTGGCGGAGCTGGGCTTCCCGCTGATTGTCAAGCCCGCCAACCTGGGTTCCAGCGTTGGTATCACCAAAGCCAGCAGCCCGGAAGCTCTGCGCCGCGCGCTGGATCTGGCCTTTCGCTTCGCCGCGCGGGTATTGGTGGAGCCCGCCGTGCAGCACTTGCGGGAAATCAATTGCGCCGTGCTGGGCGACGGAAACAGCGCCCGCGCCAGCGTATGCGAAGAGCCATTGAACGCCGATGAAATCCTGAGCTACGAAAACAAATATCTGAATGGCGGAAAAAATAAATCCGGCGCAAAACTGCCTTCCTCGCAGCCGTCGAAGGGCATGGCCAGCCTTGAGCGCAAAATTCCCGCGGACATTCCTCCCGCGCTTGCGGCGCGCGTGCAGGATCTGGCCGTGCGGGCGTTCCAATGCCTGGATTGCAGCGGCGTGGCCCGCGTGGATTTTTTGCTCAACGGCGAAACCGGTGCCCTGTATCTTAACGAGATCAACACCATCCCCGGCTCTTTGTCGTTCTATCTTTGGGAGCCAACGGGCCTGCCTTATCCGCGGCTGCTTGACGAAATGATTCAGCTGGCCTACCGCCGCCAGCGCATGAACGAAGATCTGCAATTTTCCTTTGATACCAATGTATTGGCAAACGCTGACTTTGGAGGTGTGAAATCATGACCAGACCAAAAGACAACGACGTCATCCTGGCCCTGCGCCTGGTGCAGGCGGCGCTGCTGACCGTGCAGCTGACGCTGTGCCTGCGGGGCCTTGCCCAAATCGCAGCCAAACGGAAGGAGGCCGCAAAATGAGCGAACAACATAATCCAAACCCCGAAGAAGCCGTGGAGGAAGCGTTGAACGCCGCGAAGGAGATCAACGCGGAATTAAGCGCGCCCGCCCCGGAAGCGGACGAGCCTACCGTGTCGCTCCCGGAAGAACCAACAGCCGAACCCCCTGCGGAAGCAGCCGCGTTAGAAGCGCCAACGCAAGAGACCTCTCCTGCGCAAGAGCCTCCAGGGGAAGAACCCGCCTCTGCGGCTGAAGAAACACCGCCCTCGCAGGACAAGCCAGAGGAGCCGGAAGAACTCCCGGCAGCGCAGCCCAGCCCCCCCCCGCAGCCGCTGATTTCCATGAAACCCGCCGCAAAGCCCCTGAATGCCGAGCAAAAGCGCATTATCTTCATCGGGTGCGCCGTGATCGGCCTGGTGACGGTTATCGTGATTGTTGCGCTTGCCCTGCTCGGGCACGTCGATCCGCCGGAACCCAGCTTTACCACCGCCGCAAGCGAAACCACCGTCTACACAGAGCAGCCCACCGCCAACCCCCAGCCAGAGGTAACCCGGCCGGTCGATCCGGAATATGAGCGCGGCGTTGCGCTCTACAACGCGGGCGACTACGAAGGCGCTGTCGCGGCGCTGACCCGGGCGCTGCCCACCTCGCCTGAGAACACCAAAATTTATACCTTCCGCGGCTCTGCCTATATGTCCCTGCAAATGTACGCGGAAGCCATTGCCGATCTGACCCGCGCCATCGAGCTTGATCCCGCCAACAAATATGCCTATGATTTCCGCGCCCGCGCCTACGACGCTGCCGGCAACACCGCCGCCGCCGCGCAGGATCGCGACAAGGCCGCGACGCTCTCAGGCACCTATTGACCCTCCGCTGGCGCGGCCGCGCAACATCAATATCCAATCTGTCAGGAGTGTCCCATGACTTACACTTTTTCCAACAAAATCGCCTCTCTGGCTCCCTCGGCAATTCGCGAAATTCTGAAGGCCACTTCCCAGCCGGGGATCATCCCCTTTGCGGCGGGCAATCCCGCGCCCGAAGCCTTCCCCATCGAGGCCGTGCGCGAAATCAGCCGGCGCTTGCTGCTCGAGCGCCCCGTGGACTGCCTGCAATATGGCGTGACCGAGGGCTATGCCCCTCTGCGTGCGCGGGTCAAAGACGATCTGCGCGCCCGGCTGGGCCTGGGGAAGCCCTTTGACGAACTCATCATCACCTCCGGCGCGCAGCAAGCCGTTGATCTGGCAACAAAGATTCTCTGCAACGAAGGCGACGTGGTCATTGCCGAAAGCCCTTCCTTCATCGGATCCCTCAATACATTCCGCAGTTATGGCGTGCGCCTGCGCGGCGTCCCCATGCAGGCGGACGGCATGGATGTGGATCGCCTTGAAGCGATCCTGAAGTCCGAGCGGCAGGTGCGTTTTCTTTACACAATTCCAAACTTCCAAAACCCGGCGGGCGTCACCATGAGCCTAGAAAAGCGCCGCCGCGTCTACGAGCTGGCCCGCCAATATGGCACGCTGATTCTGGAAGACAATCCCTACGGCGATCTGATTTACGAGGGCGAGGCGCTGCCGTGCATCAAGAGTTTCGACGACGACGGGATTGTGATCTACGCGGGCTCCTTCTCCAAAATTTTGTCGCCCGGCCTGCGCGTGGGATACACCCTCGCCCCGTCGGAACTGATCGCAAAAATGACCGTCGGCAAACAGGCCAGCGACGTCCACACCACCATCTTCAGCCAACTGATTGTGGATGAGTGGATGCGGCACTATGATATCCCGGCCCACCTGCAATATCTGCGCGCGTTATACAAAGCCAAGCGCGATCGGATGTGCGGCGGCCTTGCCGAAACACCCCTGCAATTTCAGATCCCGGCGGGCGGTTTGTTCCTCTGGTGCGCTTTGCCCGATGAAATCGAAATGCTCGCGTTCGCCCGCGCCGCAGTGGCGCGCAAAGTCGCGGTGGTGCCTGGCTCCGCCTTTTTGGTCGAACCCGCCGAAACGGTGAACGCCGTGCGTTTGAACTTCAGCACGCCCACCGACGACCAGCTCTCAGAGGGTGTTGCAATCCTGCGGGATATGTTCGCAGAAAAATACTGATTCCTCTTTTTCTTATCCGGAACGTTGTGGGATGAATTTATGGGTTGTGTGGGAGAATCGCTATGGAAAAAAACCGGGTGCGCCTGACCATCTGCGGGGTGGACTATGTATTGCTCAGTGAGCGCAGCGCGGCCTATATGCAGGAACTGGGCAATGAGCTAAACGGGCATATGTTGCAGCTGCTGAAAGAAAACGGGCGGGTTTCGGCCACGCAAGCGGCGGTGCTCTGCGCGCTCGAGGCCATGGATGCCGCGCGCGAATCGCAAGCCGCGGCAGAAAATTTGCGCGCGCGGATTCAGGACTACCTGGAAGACGCGGCGCAGCTGAAAAAAGAGGCGGAGCTTTCGCGGCACGAAGCGGAGCTGCTGCACAGAGAGATTGCGGAGCTTAAGCGCCAGTTGCCGGGCGGGCAGCGCCCGGCCCGCCATTGACCCCCACCGATACGCAAAAACGCAAGGGCGGGCTGTTTGCCCGTCCTTGCGCTATTTCTTTCCTCCGGTTTCTTAATACCGAACCGGCCGCGCGTCCAGGTATTTCTTCACCATCAGCGCCACCTTAAACACAATGGCGTCGTCGAATTCCCTTAGGTCCAGCCCCGTCAGCTTCTTGATCTTCTCCAGCCGGTAGACCAGCGTGTTCCGGTGCACAAACAGCCGCCGCGAAGTCTCCGAAACGTTCAGGTTGTTCTCAAAAAACTTTTGGATGGTAAACAGCGTCTCCTGGTCAAGCGAATCGATGGTGCCCGACTTAAACACTTCTTGCAAAAACATGCCGCAAAGGCGTTTCGGCAGCTGATAGATCAGCCGCGCGATTCCAAGATAATCGTATGATATGATTTTTTTCTCCTGATCGAACACCTTCCCAACTTCCAGCGAAACCTGCGCTTCTTTATACGAAGCCGCCAGTTCCGGTATGGTGTTCACAATCGTGCCAATGCCAATGAATGGCTGCAATTCATATTCCGGGCTGACCGCTTCGGCGATTGCCCGGGCCAGATGCTCCAGCTCCGGCGTTTCCGTCCCCGGGAGCAGTTCTTTTACCAGCGCAATGTCCGCTTCGCTGACGTTGATCGCAAAGTCCTTCGACTTATCTGGGAACAGCTTCTGCACCGCGTCGAACACATGCTGCTCCGGGAACCCCTGGGACCGAATCAGCAATACCGCCCGCGGGGTCTCGTTATTAAAATGCAGCTCGCGCGTGCGCAGATAGATGTCGCCCGGCAATATATTGTCCAGAATCACATTCTTAATGAAGATCATCCGGTCATACCGCTCCCCGGCAAACTCCTCCGCGCAGCCCAGCGAAACGGCGCTCAGCTTTGCCAGCTGCGCGGCCTCCTCGTCGGCGCCTTCCGCGAACACCGCGAACGGCATGCCGGCAAGGTCGCCAAAGCGGCAATATGTTACGCCGCCAATGGCGATCGGTTCCCCTATCGGGAGCACGGCCGCAGGGTCGGGCAGCAGCAGCTCGCCCGCCTGTTCCGGGTTGCTGCTGGCAAACACGCAGCCGTCTTCGTCAACAACGCCGATCACGCGCCCGGCGGCCTCGCTCAGCTGCGGCAGCATGCTCTGAAATAATCTGTTCAACATAACGGTTCTCCTATCAACATCCAATTGGTAGTATTTGCGATTTTCATCAAATCAGATCTCTATTTTACACGATTTTTCCGCGAATTGCAAGAGGGTAAGCCGATTTTTTTTGAAATTTTTGTGCATTTTTTTGCTTTCCCAAAAAAATCTCCTAAAAAAATAACAAACCCGCCCAAAAGGGCGGGCTCGCTGTTGTCTGGATGCATTTTGCCCGGTAACCGTGAAAACTCAGGAATCCTAAGCCACGTCAATTACGCTGGAAAAATTTATCCATTCCCCTTCTGCTGCGCAAAGCAGTCGCTGCAATACACAGGGCGACCATCTTCGCGGGGACGGAACGGGAGACGGGCAATGCCGCCGCACGCCGCGCAAGTCGTCTCGAACATTTCGCGCTCGCCACGCCCGGCGCCGCCACGCTTACGCGAATCGCGGCATTCCTTGCAACGGCCAGGCTCGTTCTCGAAGCCTTTTTCCGCATAGAATTCCTGTTCACCGGCGGTGAAAATGAATTCGTTCCCGCAGTCCTTGCAGATGAGAGTTTTGTCTTCGAACATGTGCTGATCTACCTCGCTTGAATAAAATTTTTTGCCTTCGGGGGATTCGCACCCCCATCTGCGCTACCGCCGCATTGCATTTATGCTATCAGGCCAAATGGTGTCTGGTTCTCGGCGTCCTGCCGTTTGCGCGAATATGGTTCAAAGAAATTCCTTTAATTTTTTTCGCACTCTTTGCAGTGCGTTGTCCACCGCTTTTACGGGCACCTCCAGCCTTCGCGCGATCTCTTCGTATCGCTCCCCCGCCAGATAGGCTTCCATTGCGCCGCGCTCGAGCGCGCTCAGGTTTTCCTGAATCACTTCCATGATCCGCCGCGTGGTTTCCATCGCCAAAAAAATGTCTTGCGGGTCGCTGGCTGCCGCCAACGCGGCGTCAATGCCCGCTTCGTCCAGCGCCGCCGTCGGCGCTGCGCCCCTGCGCAATGCCGAAATCACTCTGTTGCCAACGCATACCCCGGCGAACGTGCGGAAACTTGCCCCGCGCCCTGGCTTGTACGCCGAAATCGCGCTCAAGAACCCCAGCATGCCCTCCTGCGTCAGGTCTTCGCGGCTGCAACTCCCGCCGCTCCGCCCCGCCAGCAGGTCGGCCCGGGCATGAATCACGGGCAGCATCCGCTCCAGGAGCGTCGTGTAGGCGCGCCCCAGTTCCGTCTTGTCCGCACGCCCCGCGCCCTTTTGGATCATCGCCACAAGCGCTTCATCGCTGTACTCCGTGCGCACGCACCTCACACCTAACTATCATAACGCATTTTTGCCGAAATGTCAAGACATATTTTTGAAAAACGCAAATTTTTCTGATCTTCCCAGATTATGGAGGAAAAAAGCGCGGCGATCCGGCCGCAGGGGCAGGGAATTGTGACCCCCTGTCCCCTGCCCCGTTGTCCTACTCCTGAATCCCCAAAAGCGCTTTCACCTTCATGCTCAGCCCAAACAGGTTGATGAACCCGGCCGAGTCGTTTTGGTTATACACATCGTCTTCGTTGAACGTCGCGAACGCCTCGCTCCAGAGAGAAAACGGCGACGTCACCCCCGCGTTGACAATGTTTCCCTTATAGAGCTTCAGCCGCACGTTGCCAGTCACATGTTTCTGCGTCACATCTACGAACGCATCCAGCGATTCCCGCAGCGTCGTGTACCACTGCCCGTAATAGACCAGCTCCGCGTAGCGTTCCGCCAGCAGCGCCTTGTAGTGCGCCGTGTCGCGATCCAGCGTAATGGTTTCCAACACGTCGTGCGCCTTATACAGAATCTTCCCCGCCGGATTCTCATATACCCCGCGCGACTTCATGCCCACCAGACGGTTCTCCACCAAATCATCTATCCCAACGCCGTTCGCCCCGCCAATCTCGTTGAGCCGCGCAATCAGCTCTGTGCCGCACAGCCGTTCCCCGTCCAGCGCAACCGGAATCCCCTCTTCGAATGAAATCGTCAGATAGGTCGGTTGATCCGGCGCCTGTTCGGGCGCCACGCCCATCTCCAAAAATCCGGGCTTCAGATATTGCGGTTCATGTGCCGGATCTTCCAAATCAAGCCCCTCATGCGACAAATGCCAAAGATTCTTGTCTTTCGAATAATTCGTCTCCCGGTTGATCTTCAGCGGAATCCCCCGCGCCTCAGCATAGGCAATCTCCTCGTCGCGGCTCTTGATATCCCATGTCCGCCAGGGCGCTATGATTTGCATTTCCGGCGCGAACACCTTGAACGTCAGCTCAAAGCGCACCTGATCGTTGCCCTTGCCGGTGCAGCCGTGGCAAATCGCGTCGGCGCCCTCCTGTTTGGCAATCTCCGCAATCCGCCGGGCAATCAGCGGCCGCGCAAAGCTCGTCCCCAGCAGGTATTCCCGCTCGTAGCGCGCCCCGGCCTTCAGCGTTGGCCAGATAAACTCTTCTACGAATTCCTTCTTTAGGTCCAAAATATAGAGCTTGCTCGCCCCGGTCTTCAACGCTTTCTCTTCCAGCCCGTCCAGTTCAGTCCCCTGCCCAACGTCGGCGGAAACGGCGATCACTTCGCAGCCGTTGTAATTCTCCTTCAGCCACGGAATCATCACAGACGTGTCCAGTCCGCCGGAATACATCAATACCACTTTTTTGATCTCTTTGTTCATAAAAATCTCCTTTATTTATTATATGTTGGGCCGTTTGATTCGTTATCCGCACGCGACCCGCTCACCGTCTGCCGTCCCAAAGCCCAACTTTCCGGTAGGCCTTGCCAACCGTTTTTGCCGCCAGCCGCCGCGCGGCGTCGGCCCCTTCGGCGGCGGCCTGGATCAGATATGCCTTGTCGCTCAGCAGCCGCCGGTATTCCTCCTGGAACGGCCGAAGCTCTTCCACAACCGCTTCCGCCACAGCGTTTTTAAAATCGCCGTAGCCCTTGCCCGCAAATTCCTGTTCTATCTCGCCGAACGCTTTGCCCGTGCAAGCGGCGTAGATCGTCATCAGGTTATTGATGCCGTCTTTGCCATCCGCATGTCGGACGCAGGCCTCTGAATCCGTCACGGCGCTTCTGCATTTTTTCAGGATCTCAGCCGGTGTGTCCAGGATAGAAATGGCGCCCTTCGGATTCGGGTCGCTCTTGCTCATTTTTTTCGTCGGTTCCTGCAAGCTCATCACGCGGCTGCCGATTTTCCCAATATACGGCTCCGGCACAACAAACGTCTGCCCATAAAGTCCATTGAAGCGCTCCGCAACATTGCGGCAAAGCTCCAGGTGCTGCTTTTGATCCGCCCCGATCGGCACGTAGTCCGCCTGATAGAGCAAAATGTCCGCCGCCATCAGCGTGGGGTAGGTGAACAACCCAACATTAACATTGTCCGCGTGCTGGGTCGATTTGTCCTTGAACTGCGTCATGCGCGAAGCTTCGCCGAATTGCGTATAGCAGTTCAGCAGCCAAGCCAGCTGGCAATGCTCCGGCACATGGCTTTGCAAAAACACAACATTATTCCCGCGCCGCAGCCCCAGCGCCAGCAGCATCGCGAAGGCCTCCAGGCTTTGGCGGCGCAGCGCGGGCGGCTCCGGGCGGATGGTCAGCGCGTGCAAATCCGCCACGCCATAGACGCAATCGTAGTCGTCGGCCATGCCGGCCCAATTGCGCAGCGCCCCAACATAATTCCCGATATGCGGCACCGCCGTCGGCTGAATCAAGCTGAGCACCTTTTTTTTCGTCTGTAGTTCCGGCATGGTTGGCACACTCCTGTTGTCATATTTGGGCTTACGCCGTCGTCGCCTTCTTCGTTGTTGTCGTCGTCGTGGATTTCTTCGTTGTTGTGGTCGCTTTCTTCGTCGTCGTCGCGGGCTTCTTCGTTGTGGTAGCTTTCTTTGTTGTTGTGGTTGCTTTCTTCGTCGTGGTCGGTGCTTCCGTTGTGGTTGGCGCTTCCGTTGTGGTTGGCGCTTCGGTTGTCGTGGTTGGCGCCGTCGTCGTCAGCGCAATCTCCCGCCACGGCCATTTCCTCAGCAATTGCTCCACAGCGCCAACGTTTTCGTCCGCGCGGTAGCGCTGATATAACTCCTGCAACAACATGTCATATTCCGCGCCCTTTAACGCCCAAAGGCAGTCGCCCCGGTAGTTCTGATAATATTTCGCCACATTGTGCTCTTCGCGCATATTGATCCCCTGACCAATCAGGTAGTAGTTGTCTACCTGCAACATGGCAACTTTGTTTGGGCTGAACAGCCGCACTTTTTCAATCACCTTGTCCGGCGGGTCGCCGCTCCCCTTGCGCATCACCGCCTCCGTGGGAATCACGTATCCCAGCGTTTCCGCGTAATCCTCCGACTGGCTGAGGATGGCGAAGTCGTTCCCCTCTTCGTTGCAAGCCGCAACAAATTTGTCCAATTTGCTTTCCAGCGTCTTGATCTCCCCGGGCGTCATCGCCCGATCCCCGTTTTCGAGCGTTATCGTCTGATAAACGCGCAGGCAATTGGCCGCCACATAATTCCCATAAAAATAGGCCTGCACAGTCTCGTCGTCCACTTTGCGCGGGCTGCTCTCTTCGTCATACAGCGCACGGAACAATTCCTCCCGCGCCGCCTGCCCGGTCATGACCGCAGTGATCGTCTGCTTATCCACGCCAATGGACGAGTAGTAGTTCCCGAACACGCGCCAATAATACGCCGTGCGATCGGCCGCCTGGCTTTTCAGCTGCAAGCTCAGCGCCCGCTTGCGGTTATAAAGTTCGCTGTTCACCGCCACATACGCCGCGCACCGCTGCTTTACCACTTCCCGCAGCGCCTTCATGTCCAGGGGCTTCCCGGCTTCGTCCAGCTTCACAGCCCCTTGCACCAGCGCTTCCGAAACAAAGTAACTGTATAGCTCCTTTGATACCGGAATCCCTTCTACCTGCACCAGGTAGTTGTCCTCCCGCATCGCGGCGCGCCCGCTCAGCGCCGCCAAAAAAAGGCACGCCGCCGCAAGCAGTATGGTCATCGCTTTTGTCCAGTTGTTTCGTTTCATATTCTCACCTCGCCCCGCTTTAACAACGCGTTTCCCTGCGTCTTTGATCTCTTACAGCCCCGCTTGCGCAAACCGCTCCACAGCCGCCCGCGTAATCTCCGCGCCCGCGCGGATGGCGTCTGGCTCCAGATTGTCCGCGTTGTCCAGTCTGGTATGGTAATATCGCGGCGGCGTGGGATCCATCGCCGCAAAGCCCGTTGCGGGGATTCCCGCTTGTGTGAACGCCACCGCGTCGCAAGCGCCTATGTAAATGGAAGCCGAAGGCAAATCGAACCCGCAGTCCGTGCCCGCCGCCTTCATCAGCGCCTGCATCTTTGGGCTGTGCCGCACCGTTCCGCTCAAGTCGCGGTTGTAAATCGCAATGTCTTTCAAATCCCGGAATGTGTCCACTCCAATCGCCGCCGTCAGCACATCCGGGTCGCGCAGCTCCTTCTTGTGCCGCTTCACAAACGCCTTTGCCCCGCGCAGCCCCGCCTCTTCGGAACCCGTCAGCAGCACAACCACTTCGGTGTCGGCAAAGCGCGTCCCTGTTTGCGCCATGTCCCGCAGTACCGACATGGCAACAAAGCAGCCCGAAAGATTGTCGCTGGCGCCCGGCACGCTTTTTGTGCGGCTTTGGAAAAATAAAAACCCAATATCTGCCGGGAACAGCGCAAACAGCACAATCCCCGTGATAAACAGCAGCCAGTGCAAAAATCCCTCGTCCGCAAGCCCCGCCACGTCGATCGCAAGCAAGCGCACCAGGTTCGCGATAAAACAAATCACCATCCCAACCACGGCGGGGATCAGCACCAGCTTCATCCCAACGCCGCCCAGCCGGTAGTTGAGCGTCCATTCATACTGGCTGTCCGCGTGGCCGACCAAATAGATCCGTTTCTTTGGCTTGCCGTTGATCTCGTTGGCCGCCTTGCGCGTCGCAATCACATTGTGCGACGGATACGCCTTGAACAGCGGATCGATGAATTGCCGATACATCGCAAACTCCAGCACCAGCGGAATCGCCGCGGCCGCCACAAGGCAAAGCCCAACGAGCGCGTGCCCCAACCAGAACAGCACGCAAGCCGCCATGGTCAGCAAAACCGTAAACGGAATGAATCCCATAAAGGCCTGCCGGTGCACGGCAAAGCCCTCAAATTCCACCTTGTCGGCCCAGGCGCCCAATTGCGCGCCCATGTCCTGCTGCGCCTTCCACTCCGCTTCGCTCCCCGGCGCCCGCGGCCCGTATACGTCAACCAACCGCCTGATCTCGTAGCCGGCCCAGGCCATCGTGTCGGCATACTGCTCTGTCGCACCGCTCATTTCTGTCTCCCCGGCTTTCCCGTCGTTTTCGCCCGCCGCCCCGGCCGGTTTCGTCTCCCCTGCCTCCGTCGGCTCTTCCGCCGTCACCGTGATGGCAACCGCCATGGTTTCTTCCGCCGCAAGCTTCTCCTGTGCCATATGATCACCTGCTATATCTATAGTTTCATAAGGTTCTGTTCCCGCTCCGTGTGCCGCATCCTCTTATTTCTCCGCCCGGTCCCGGTAATATTGTGTTTTCGGCTTCGCCCGCTCTTTTTCCCGCCAGATGCGCTCCGCCGCCCCCGCCCAGTCCGCCGCATAGCGGTCGCACTTTGCGCAAAGGTCGTTGACGTCTTCCGGCGCCATTAAATCCGTCGAAACCGCTCCAGTTGCCGCCACCATGCGCCGCAGATAATCCGGGTTTTCCAGCATAGGGCAAGGCCGCAGGTGGTTGTCGTTAAACGGCTGGCCGTGATAATACGCCTGGAACAGCGGTCGCTTGAGCGCCTCCAGCAGCGTGTGCTGGCGGATATTCGAGTCTGAATAGTGGATGAACACGCAAGGCTCCATATCCCCGGCGGCGTTGATGTGAAAATAATTGCGCCCCCCGGCAATGCATCCGCCAACGTATTCCCCGTCGTTCTGAAAATCCATCAAAAAAATGGGCTTGCCGCCGTGGGCGCTGCGTATTTGCCGCATCCAGCGGTACACATGCTCCCGCTGCGCCGCGGTGGGCAGCAATTCCGGCGCGGCGTGTTTGCCCAGCGGCATATAGTGAAAATAAAACCCGAACATCGCCCCTTTGGCAATCAGCCCGTCCACAAATTCGTCGCTTGTCACAGCGTCGATGTTTTCGCTGGTGTAGCAAACCGAAACGCCAAACAAGCAGCGCTCCCGCCGTAGCATCTCAATCGCTTCCATCGATTTTGCGTAGGCCCCTTTGCCGCGCCTCGCGTCGTTGCTCTCCTCAAAGCCCTCCAGGCTGATGGCGAACACAACGTTGCCCAGCGCCTTCGTGGCCCTGCAAAGCGCTTGGTCAATCAGCGTCGCGTTGGTATACGCCAAAAATGTGCAGTTGCGGTGCTTTTGGGCCAGCGCCAGGATATCGTCCTTGCGTATGAGCGGCTCCCCGCCCGTGAGCATATATACCCGCGTCCCCAGCGCCGCGCCCTGGGTCACGATCGCATCCATCTCGTCGAAGCTCAGGCTGTTCTTGTGTTCATACTCCCCCGCCCAGCAGCCTTTGCAGTGCAGGTTGCAGGCGCTCGTCGGATCAAACAGAATCTGGAACGGAATATTGCACTGGTATTTTTCGCGGTTCTTCCGCACCAGCTGCGTCCCCTTCGCAATCCCCAGCCCGAGCGAAAGCAGCAGCCGCCGCAGCATCCCCCGGTCAATTTCGTTCAGCGCCCTTGCGGCAAATTGCGTCCAGTTGTTGCTCCGATCCTGCGCGCCCGTTCGGAAGGCCTCCATGGTCTTGCGCGGGAACGAATGCCCCGAAAGCACGTCTACCAGCCCCACCAGCTTCCCGGCGTTCGGCCCCGGATTCTTCCCAACATAGTGCAGCAGCGGCCGCAGCGCCAAGTCCAGGGCCGCCCGCTCCGTCTTGTCTAGAATCGTCATAAATACCCCCTTGTTCCGTTCATTTCAAGTTGCGCCCTGCGGCGCTCAACCCGGCTTGAGTTCCTTCTTCCCGCCAACGTACCCCCGCAGCGCTTCCGGCACGGCAATGGTCCCGTCCGCGCGCAGGTTGTTTTCCAAAAACGCAATCAACATGCGCGGCGGGGCTACCACTGTATTATTCAACGTATGCGCGAAATAATTCCCATTTGTTCCCTTAATTCGTATTCCAAGCCGCCGCGCCTGCGCATCCCCCAGGTTGGAGCAGCTTCCCACCTCAAAATATTTTTGCTGCCGCGGCGACCAGGCCTCCACATCAACGCTCTTCACCTTCAGATCCGCTAAATCCCCCGAACAGCATTCGAGCGTCCTGACCGGGATGTCCAGCGACCGGAACAGCTCCACCGTGTAAGCATAGAGCTTGTGGAACCACTCCATGCTCTCCTCCGGCTCGCAAATCACCACCATCTCCTGCTTCTCAAACTGGTGAACGCGATACACCCCCCGTTCTTCAATGCCATGTGCGCCAACCTCTTTGCGGAAGCAGGACGAGTACGACGTCAGGCAATGCGGCAAACATTCTTTCGTCTGTATTGTGTCGATGAACTTCCCAATCATGCTGTGTTCGCTCGTCCCAATCAGGTAGAGATCTTCCCCTTCAATCTTGTACATCATGTTTTCCATCTCGGCAAAGCTCATCACGCCGGTCGCAACGTTCCCGCGGATCATGAGCGGCGGAATCACATAGGTGAAGCCTTTGTCGATCATAAAGTCCCGCGCGTAGCTCAAAATGCCAGAGTGCAGCCGCGCCACGTCGCCCATTAGGTAATAGAACCCGTTGCCGCTGGTCTTGCGGGCGCTGTCCAAATCCAGCCCGCCCAGCCGCTCCATGATTTCCGCGTGATACGGGATTTCGAATGTCGGCGCAACCGGCTCGCCAAAGCGTTCCACTTCCACATTCTCGCTGTCGTCCCTTCCAATGGGCACCGAACTGTCGATGATATTCGGCAGCACCAGCATGATCTCCCGCACCGCCGCCGCAAGCTCCTTTTCTTTGAGGGCAAGCGCTTCCAGCTCTTCGCCCAGCGCGGCAATTTCGCTTTTCTTCGCTTGCGCTTCTTCGCGCAGTTTTTGCGCCATCAGCCGCCCAATCTCTTTGCTGCCTGCGTTGCGCAGCGCCCGCAGCTGCTCCGCTTTCAACAAAACCCCGCGGTATTCTTCGTCGAGCGCCAGCACCTGCGCCACCAGCGGCAGCTTCGCATCCTGGAATTTCTTCCGGATATTTTCTCTTACCGCCTCCGGGTTGGCGCGCACAAATTTGATATCCAGCATAGCATTATCCCCTTAATTCTTGTTCTGCATTTGATATTCCAGATGATCCAAAGCCTGCGCGATCTGGTAGAGATCCTCCCGGTCAAAAAAATCGATCACCAGCTGGCCCCTGTCCTCTTTCCCGGGGGTAACCACCTTGATTTTTCGCCCCAGCGCCTGTCCAAGGCTCAGCTCCACCTCGTCAAAAAATACCGCGCGGCGGCGCTGTGTGTCCGGTTTCACCCTCACACTCTGATCGCTCTGCTCTTTGTTGAACTGTTTCACATACCGTTCCGCTTCGCGCACGCTCATGCGATCCCGTACCATCTGGTTCGCCGCAATCTCTACGCCCGCCTCCGGATCCACGCCAAGGAGCGCCCGCGCGTGTCCGGCGCTCAAAAATCCCTCGCGCACCATTCCCTGCACGCTTCCCGGCAGTTTCAGCAGCCGCAGCGCGTTGGCAACTGCCGGGCGCGATTTCCCCAGCCGTCCGGCCACCTCTTCCTGCGTCAGGTCAAACGTATCCATCAATTTCTGATACCCCGCCGCCTCTTCCATGGGGTTCAAGTCTTCCCGCTGTAAATTTTCGATCAACGCGGCCGCCATGGCCTGTTCATCCGTCAGTTCCCGGATGACCACCGGAATCTCGCCCAGCCCCGCCGCCCGCGCGGCGCGCCAGCGCCGTTCGCCCGCGATGATCTGATACGCTCCGCTGGGCAGTGGCCGCACCAAAATGGGCTGCAACACCCCGTGTTCCGCAACGCTCTTCGTCAGTTCCGCCAGCGCCGTCTCGTCGAATGCCGTGCGCGGCTGCTCCCGGTTTGGCTCAACATCCATTATCCGCAACTTTGTCTGCCCGGCTGATTGCTCTTCCAGGCCGCCGTTCTCTTCGAACAAGCTGTCCAGACCACGCCCCAGTCCCCTCTTTACCGCCATGCGCCTCTTCCTTTCCTGTCATTGGGAGCGCTTCCCGCACCTGCCCCCGATATCCGCGTTCAGCCCGCGTTGTTCGCCAAAAACTCTTTTGCCAGCTCCAGGTACGAAACCGTCCCGCGTGAAATGCTGTCGTAATACATCACCGGCTGCCCAAAGCTTGGCGCTTCGCTCAGCCGCACATTGCGGGGAATCACCGTGGAATACACCCGCCGCGGGAAGAATCGTTTCACCTCGTCCACAACCGCCTGCGTTAAGTTCAGCCGCCCGTCATACATCGTCAGCACCACGCCTTCGATATCAATCAGCGGATTATAGAGCCGTTTCACCTGCCGCACCGTGCTCATCAGCTGCGAAAGCCCTTCCAGCGCAAAATATTCGCATTGAATCGGCACCATTACGGTGTCGCTCGCGCACAAAGCGTTGATTGTAATAAGCCCCAGCGCCGGCGGGCAATCCATAAATATGAAGTCGAAGTCGTCGCGCACAAGCGATAGCGCGGCCTTCAGCTTCGTCTCCCGCTGGGGCAGTTCCACCAGCTCCAGCTCCGCCCCGGCCAGGTTCATGCTCGACGGCAACAGCCATACATGTTCAAACTGCGTTGCCAGAATCGCGTCTTTCGCTTTTTGCCCGCCGATGAGCACCTCATAGCTCGAACAATCCAGTTTCTTTTTGTTGATCCCCAAACCGGTGGTCGCGTTGCCCTGCGGATCGATGTCCGCAATCAGCACGCGCTTTCCCTGCGCGCCGATTGCGGCGGCCAGGTTAACAGCAGTTGTCGTTTTCCCTACCCCACCCTTCTGGTTCACAATTGCTATCACTTTCCCCAAAACAATCTCCCCAATCTCTGCAATCATCTCCCTCTATTATAACATTCTTTTTCCAAAAAGACAAGCCCCTATTTTCTGATCGGCATGTTAAATTTTAAAGAATGTTTCACGTGAAACAATTTTGGCCGGCCGTTTGGGAATGGCAAACGGGCAAGCTTTGCAGCCTGCCCGTCCGCCGGATGATGTGGGGGTGTGAAAGAGAAAAGAAGATAGCAAAAATATGTTAGGAGGCCCTCCGGGCGACGCCCGCAGCTTCCTTCGGGATCCGCACGGTATAGATCAGGTAGTCATTGTTCTCGGTGGTTTCGCTGATGGCGGCAATGCCGCTGCGGCGCATCGTATCAACGGCGTGGTGAATGCTGTTCACAAACAAACGCACGTCCCGCACCAGGCGAATGGTTGCCCGGGGCTTCGGCTGGGTCTGCGTCTGCGCTTCAATGAGCTTGTCCGTCTCCTGCACATTCAGCCCCCGCGCAATCACAGTCTCCAGAATCTGCTGCCGCTGCTCTTCGGTGTCCACGCGCAGCAGCGCGCGCGCGTGCCGTTCCGTCAATCCCGCCTGCACAATCCGCTCCCGCATCGCAACAGGCAATTTCAGCAAGCGCAGCTTGTTCGACACAGTGGAGGTGGCTTTCCCCAGCGTTTTCGCCATTTGCTCCTGCGGAATGTGAAACGCTTCCATCAGCCGCTGCACGGCCTCCGCTTCCTCAAAAAAGCCCAGATCCTGCCGCTGAATGTTCTCCACCAGCGCCAGCAGCGCCGAACGCTCTTCGCTCACTTCCGCCAGCAGGCAGGGCAGCTCCCGCACACCGGCCAGCTTTGCGGCTCGCAGCCGCCGCTCCCCTGCGATAAGCTCGTAGCCGCCCTGCGCCCGCTTCCGCACGGTCAGCGGCTGCAAAATCCCATTCTCGCGGATGCTTGCCGCCAAACTCTCCAGCTCTTTCGGATCGAATTGCCGGCGTGGCTGGTTTGGGTTTGGAAAAATTTCTTCCGCCGCAAGCAGCAACACCATGCCCGCCCGTTGGCTGCGCTTTGCCATAATTACCCCATCCTCTGCGTTTGACTTCCCCCATCTCTCCTCCCTGCCTCCATCATATCACAAAAACGAGGTCTTGTCCAGTAATATTCACCGCAACTTTCGCCAATCACCTTGCAAAAGTGCTGCTTCACAGGGATTTTTTCAACATAGCCCCATGATTTCTGGGATAATTTGCCGGAGTCTGCGATATCTTTTTGATCAAAACCAACGTCCGCTCCCCGTAGTCTGTGTGCCTTGTTTTCACATCCGCAACTGCCCCGCCCAGCAGTTTGATAGCTTCGCGCGCCTGCTCCAACTCCTGCTCCGCTTTTGCGCCGGTGCCTTTATAGGCGGCAAAGTGCCCGCCAATCGCCACAAAGGGCAAACAAAGTTCGCATAATATCGGCAATGCGGCCACAGCCCGCGAAAGCACCCAATCAAATTGCCCACGATATTCTGCCATATGAGCAATCTCCTCCGCCCGCGCGCGAATCACCTTCACAGGCAGCTCCAGCGCCTCTCCCGCTTTCCGCAGGAACGCCGCCTTTTTCCCGTTGCTCTCCAGCAACGAGATTCGCAGGTCAGGCCGCGCCATCGCCAGCGGAATCCCCGGGAATCCTGCGCCGGATCCCACATCCAAAAGGGAAGAGCCTGGCGCAAGTTCGCATATCTTCAGCAGAATCAGGCTGTCCTCGAAATGTTTTTGACGTATTTCCTCCGGATCGGTGATCGCGGTCAGGTTGTATTTTTGATTTTCGCTGAGGAGCAGCTTCGTGAATGCCTCAAATTGTTTCACGTGAAACATCTCCTGTCATCTCTTGTTTTTTCAGCGCCAGCAGCAGCACGGTGACGTCCGCCGGATTGACGCCAGAAACCCGCGCGGCCTGCCCAAGCGTCTGCGGGCGCAGCCTGTCCAGTTTTTCGCGCGCTTCCGCCCGCAGTCCCCGCAAAGCGTGGTAATCGAACGCACGCGGAAGGGGCACTTCTTCCAGGCGATTCATCTCGCGCACCTGCGCTTCCTGCCGCTTGAGATACCCATCATACTTCAGATCCGCCTCGACCGTCGCCATCCATTCCTGCGGAAACGCCGGCCGCAGCGGATCGAAGGGCGCAAGATCGGCATAGGATAGCTGTGGGCGGCGGAGCAATTCTATCAAGGCGACCGAACCTGCAACGGGGGAGGTGCCCCGCTGTTGAAGCAGCTCGTTGAGCTGTTTCGACAACGGAATCATCGTAGTTTGGCAGCGGGCTTTTTCTGCTTCGATCCGTTTCTGCTTTTCCTCGAACTTCGCATAACGATTTGTTGAAATCAGGCCAAGCGCATGCCCATAGGGGAGAAGGCGGCGATCCGCCGTGTCGTGCCGCAAGAGCAGACGATATTCCGAGCGGGCAGTCATCATGCGGTAAGGCTCATTGCATCCCTTTGTCACAAGATCATCGATCAGCGTGCCGATATAGCTTTCGCTTCGGCGCAGCGTAAATGCCGGGCGGCGCAATACCTTGTGGGCCGCATTGATCCCGGCCACAAGCCCTTGTGCCGCTGCCTCCTCATATCCGCTGGAACCGTTGAACTGGCCTGCGCCGAAAAGCCCGGGCAAATCGCGAAACTCCAGCGTTGGCAAAAGCGCTTGCGGATCCACGCAATCATATTCAATCGCGTAGGCGACGCGCATGACCTCGCACTGCTCCAATCCCGGGATGGTGTGCAGAAATGCCTGCTGCACATCTTCCGGCAGGGAGCTTGATAGCCCTTGCAAATACATTTCTTGTGTGCGAATGCCACAAGGCTCAATGAAGATGGCGTGGCGCTCTTTCGCTGGAAATCGCACCATTTTATCCTCAATGCTAGGGCAGTAGCGCGGGCCAACGCCCTCAATCTGGCCGCTGTAAAGCGGAGATCTGTGAAGATTTTCTTCGATCACACGCCGCGTTTCCTGGTTTGTATAGGTGAGGTAGCAGCGCACCAACTGGCGCGGCGGCTCTTGCGCGTTGAACGAGAAGGGGACTGCCTCCTTGTCGCCCGGCTGCAACTGGGTTTTTTCGAGATCGAGACTGCCGCAATGCACCCGCGGGGGGGTTCCTGTTTTAAAGCGGCGCAGAGGCACGCCCAATTCTCGCAAAGCGGAAGAGAGGAGGACGGCGGCGTGCATGCCGTCGGGGCCGCCTTCATACGTGAGATCGCCCACGTGGATTTTGCCGCCCAAAAATGTGCCCGTAGCAATCACAACACAGGGCGCCTGATATTTGCTGCCCGTGCGGGCGGTCACCTGCCAGAATTCCCCTTCGCGGCGCAGGGAAACCAGTTCAGCTTGCTTCAGATCGAGACGAAGCTGCTGCTCCAGGACTGTTTTCATGTGTTCACTGTAAGCGCGGCGATCGATCTGCGCGCGCGGACTGTGGACAGCCGGCCCTTTGCTGAGGTTCAGCATGCGGCACTGGATGGCGCACGCATCGGCGGCGCGCGCCATTTCGCCGCCCAACGCGTCGATTTCTCTCACAATATGCCCTTTGGAGCTGCCGCCGATGGCGGGGTTGCAGGGCATATTGCCCACGGAATCTAAATTGACCGCGCAGACAAGCGTGCGGCAACCCAGCCGCGCCGCCGCCAGCGCGGCCTCGATGCCCGCATGGCCCGCACCGATTACGATAACGTCGTACATATCTTACCTCTAAAATTGTTTCACGTGAAACTTTTATTTTCCCACACAGAAATTTCGAAAGACCTCGTCCACAATGTGCTCGGAGGCACGCTCGCCGGTCAGTTGGTAGAGCGCCTGAATGGCATCCTCCATGCAGACAGAAACCGCATCCAGTGCGTAACCCTCGGCAAGCGCAAACGAAGCCTCTTGCAGAGCGGCAAGCGCGATTTGGGCGGCCTGCGCCTGGCGGCGATTTGCCAAAATGGCCTCGTCGGGCGAAAAATTTGCCGTTTGATACAGGCTTTCCACCGCCGCTGTCAAAGCTTCAAGCCCAACGCCCTCGCGCGCGGACATGCTGACCGTTTTCCAATCCGGAAGAGGGGGGGGGGTGGACGGAAGCAAATCTATTTTGTTGAAAATCACAATCGTTCGGGCGGGATCGCAGGGCGCAAGCAACGACAGATCAGGCGGCTGGGTAGCGTCGAAAACCGCAAAAAGCAAATCAGCATTGGCAAGGGCGGTTTTGCTGCGCGCAACGCCAATGCGTTCAATGGGATGATCCGTGTCGCGCAAGCCGGCGGTGTCAACGAGACGAAGCGTCACGTTGCCCAGCTGAACGGTTTCGGTGACGGTGTCGCGGGTTGTGCCGGGAAGTTCTGTCACAATGGAGCGATCATAGCCCGCCAAAAGATTCATCAGAGAAGATTTGCCCGCGTTGGGCGGGCCAATAATCGCCGTGTCCAATCCGAAGAGAACCGCCTGATCGGCGGCGCTGCGGCGGAGCAACTCAGAGAGGCGCACGGCGGACTCTGCCAGAACAGCGGCAATTTGATCCTGCTGCGGATCGTCGAACTCCTCCTCGGGATAATCCACCCAGGCGGCAATCCGCGCGACAAGGGGAATCAAACTCTGGCGGATTTCTTCTATGGCGCGGCTGAGAGCGCCGCCCATGGCGGAAGCCGCCGCGCGTGCCGCCTGCCCGGACTGGGCGGTGACCAACTGCATGACGGCTTCGGCTTTGGCAAGGTCGATGCGGCCGTTGAGGTAGGCGCGGCGCGTAAACTCCCCCGGTTCGGCCGGGCGCGCGCCCGCATCCAAAACCGCTTGCAGCACTTGCCGGAGCACTTGCGCGCCGCCGTGGCATTGAAATTCAACCACATCTTCGCCGGTGTAACTGTGCGGGGCGCGAAAAACGAGACAAATCGCCTCATCCAACCTCCGTTTTCCAGCCGATGGGAGGGAGTGGATTGTCCCATAAGTCATGGTGTAGCCGCGCAATTGGCTCAGATTGGAATTGTTTTTTGCGAAAAACAGCTGATCTGCAATAATAATTGCGGCGGGGCCGCTCATTCGCACGACGCCGACGCCGCCGGGACCGTGCGCCGTGGCTATCGCCGCGATGGTATGGGGTTCTGGCATAGTAACTCCTGTTGCGTTTTTTTAGAATTCGAGGGGCACATTTTCGCCGTCGATGCGGGCGGCAACGCGAGCGGCAGCGCGAACAACGGGGGAATCGCGCAGGGCCGCGCCGTTGGCGTTGCGATAAAAAAGACGAGGTTCCTGCGGAAAAACGCCGATGAGCTGCGCCTCGGTCTGATCGATCACATCGTCCAGGGCAACCAGGCCGCCGCGCGCCGCCGCGCCCGCATCGAAACGATTGATGAGCAAGCGAACGTCTTTTACGCCAAGGCGCAGCGCCTGCCGGGCGGCAACCGAAACGCTGCGCACGCAAACGGGATCGGGGGTGCTCACAAGCAAGCAGCGGGCGGCGGCCTTCATCGCCATGCGAAAACCAAAGCCCAGACCCGCCGGGGCGTCGATAAGAATCACATCATAGACGCGGCAGGTTTGCACGAGCTGGCGGAGCACGCCATCGGTCAGGGCGCGCTCGGGCTGAAGCGGCGCGCAGAGCAGATGAATGTTTTCGCGACAGACCATCACAGCCTGTTGGAGGGAGCAGCGGCCCAGCACAACGTCGGCCCAGGTGAACAGGGCATGCTCGTCCACGCCAAGAATCAGATCGAGAGAGCGAAGCCCGATATCGCAATCGATCAGCAGCACTTTGTGCCCCCGCGCGGCCATGGCCTGCGCGAGGAGGGCGCTGACAGTGGACTTTCCAACGCCGCCTTTGCCGGAAGCAAGCGCGATGATTTGAGCCATAGGATACCTCGAGTGTTTGTGATCACAGCAGCACGCCTTCTGCCTGCGGTTTTTCCATTTGGGTAAGAGAGCCAAAATAATATTGATAAACGTCGCGGGCAGTGGGCATCAACGGGGCGGCGGCTGTGCAGCCTTCGCCAACGGCAACGACGCAGATTTCCGGATTGTCATAGGGCGCAAAAGAGAGGAAGATACCGTTGTTGATTTTGGTGGATTTGCCGTTGATGGTACGATAGAGCTGCGACGTACCGGTTTTGCAGGCCACCTGAACCGGAAGATCGTGAAAGTTGCGATAGGTGGCGGAGTTGCGGGATTCGGCCATCTGGCGCATGGCGCGGCGGACGATTTCGTAATTGGCTTTGTCTACCCCTGTGGAACCCAGCAATTCGGGCGCAAACGTTTTGACAAGCTCGCCGGTGCCCGCCTTGCGGATTGACTGAATAAAATGGGCGCGGCGGCGTTGGCCGCCGTTGGCAACGGTTGCGCAATAAACGGCCATCTGAATGGGGGTGAAGAGGTTGCCCTGGCCAATGGCCGTTTGGATATTGTTACCGGCATACCACTGCTGGCCCAGCTTTGCGCGGTATTCGGGGGAATCCATCACACCGACTTCTTCGGGAAGCTCAACGCCGGTTTTTTGCCCAAGGCCCATGGCAAGGCGATAAGCGTTCATATCTTTGTAGGTCAGGCGGCGGCCCATTTCGTAGAAAAACGTATTGCAGGAATCCACCAGGGCGCGGATCACGTTGACATTCACGCCGCGGTGCAGATAGACCTGCGGGCAATGGAACTGCTGATCCAGATAGGGATAGATGCCGGAGCAGTGGACGGTGGACGATTCCACAATCTTGTTTTCTTGCAGCGCCGCAAGGGCAACGGAAAGTTTGATGGTGGAACCCGGCTCATATGTGCCCTGGAGAGCGCGGTTCCAGAGGGGCGCGGTTGGATCTTTGCTGAGATCGGAAAGATCGGCGGCGTATCTTGTGATGTCGAAGCCGGGATAGCTGACGCAGGCCAGGATCTCGAAGGTTTTCACATTCATGACCACCACTGCGCCCGCGATTGGCACCTCTGTATGGCGGTAAGAGCTAAGCTCCTGCATATGCACCGGGAAAACCTTTTGGATGAGCGCCTCCAGATCTTTGTCGATGGTAAGAACCACCGTATCGCCCTGCTGCGCCGGCTCTTCCACAGTGACCGTCGCGGCGCCCTGCGCATCAATCTCCACCAGCTTTTTCCCTGCCTTGCCGCGCAGGTACGATTCTGCGGCGCGCTCAATCCCAAAGGAGCCGTATTCGTCGTTCAATTGGTAGCCGTCGGCCTTATGCGCGTCGTAATCATTTTTGCTGATGGCGCCGACGCGGCCCAGAATGTGCGGCGCAACGCTGGGGTAGGGGAACGAGCGAACGGGAACCACTTCCGTTGTTACGCCCTGATAGATTGCGCTGTTTTCGCGCACCTTGGACTTGAGCTGTTCGGTAATATTTTTCGCAAACGTATAGGGGTTGCCGGTATTGAAATAGAGACGCTGCATGTTATAGCGCACGGAGGCGATTTTACGCGCCGTTGGAAGATCGTATTCCTCCAGGGCATAAATCTCGATGAGTTTTTGCATGCAGTCGGCCGCTGTGGCATAGGGGTTGAGGTTGAGAAATTCCTTGCCGCGCAGCTGGACGAGGTCGCGATCCTCGGGATCTTTCAGGAATTCCGGTTCGCCCTTTTTGTTCAGGCCGATGGGCAGCTGGTCGATCCACTCGGCCTTGTTTTCTTCAAACAGCGCAATGAGGGAAGCCAGCAGCGCGGCGCGCTCCTCCTTTTCCGCTGGGAAGAAGGGCGCTTCAAATATCATGGAAAGGCTGGTGTTATTCGTCACAAGCGGAACGCCGCTGCGATCGAGAATCACGCCGCGGGCAGCGGGGATGGGGGCGGTGCTGCTGCTAACCGCGCCGCTGGCATATTTTTTTCCGTCAACCAGCTGCACTTTCACAAGCGCGATCGCGAACGTGAACAGAACGGCCACCACAAGGCCGATGAGCGCGCCCGTGCGCGCGTTGAGCTTTTGGAGGTTCATGGATTACCTCTGGCAATTGAGATTGGGAAAGGGGATCAAATGTTTTGCAAGGCAACGGGGTTGCCTTCGATCAGGCGGCGCTGCTTGCGAGAGGTCCGCCGGACGATCAGCAAAACAAGGGCATAAAGCAGCGGCGCAAGCAGGAGGGTATACAACAAAGAGGGGAGAGCGCTGCGCAAGAGGACGCGCAGGGCCTGCTCCCGCAGAAGCTGGCGGGAAGCGGCGGTATCGAGCCAGCCGAAGGCAGCCGGGCGCAGGGCCAGAAGCAGATAATCGAGGAACCACCGCTGGAGGATATAAATGGAAACCGCCAGCAAATGGAGCAGCGCAAGGCTCAGGCGGTTGCGATTGAGAACATAGCGCATGAGCATTGCCACCGCGAACGCCACCGTGGTCAGATAGAGGCTGTTCCAGCCGAAGCCGACGGTATTGCAATCCCAAAGCAGGCCGGCAAACGCGCCGAAGAAGATAGCGGAAATGTCCTGATCCAGCGCGGCGATGCTGATTACAAGCGGGAGCAGGGGCAAGGCGTAGACCCCGGAAACCACCGGGAGCCATGGCACATGCTGCGCCATAGCCGTCAGGAGCACCAACGCGCCGAGCAAGGCCCGACGAAGGTATTTTTTCCGTTTTTGGACGCCCACGACGCGGCGAATCGGCTGGATCGCGGCGGAAAACAGGCCTGCACCGGATGCTTTCATTTTATTTCACCACGCAATCAGCACAAACACGTCGCGGAGATGCTCCATATCGGCGGCGGGGGCAACAACGGCGGTAACCGAAGCGGCTTCGTCGCGGGTTTCCACAACGGTGCCAACAATCAGGTCCTTCGGATAAAGGCCGCCCAGACCAGAAGTGCAGAGCAGATCGCCGCGGTCGATGAAGGTGCTGCGTTCCAATTGGGATACGACACAATAGCCCTGTTCGGCCCATTCGGCGGTGCTGGTGGCAACGCCAATGGTCTCGGAGGACTTTGTATCGTAGATAGAAACATTCACATTGGGGTTCAAGATGGTTTCGACCGTGGCGGACGTTGGCGCCACTTTTGTTACAATCCCCACAAGGTAGCCGCCGTCAACGGCATTGCCGAAGATAACGGGGTTATTGACAGCGATACCGGAGAGGCTGCCGCGGTTCAAAATCAGGGACCCAAAATAGCGGGCGGCGTCAGTGCCGATGACGGTGGCCCTGGCGAACTGATAATCCGGATTTTTTTCTTTCAGCCCCAAAAATTTTTCGTAGAGCGCGTTGTCTTTCTTCAGGTTGTCGTAATCGACCACGCGCTGGCGCAGCGCCCGGATTTCTTCCTCTTTTTTTGCCAGCTGCGCCTGCAAAACCGTTGAGGACTTGAAGTGAGCGGCAACATCCTGGAGCGAGCGCGACAAAGATGCACTAAGCCCCTGTAGGGGGGTAGTAATCAGCCCCACAGCAGAGGTTAGCGGGGAATGGTTCCCCCGCAGCGCCAACGACAGCAGCGAACCCAGCGACAGCGCGATCAACAGCGCCGCGAACAGCCGGACAGGGGCGGATCGGATGAAACGCTTCAATCAATTGCACCTTTTGGATTTAGTGATACGCGGCGCGGCCGGCGCCGCCTTTTTGGCATCTCACAGAGTTTCCGACGGAAGGCGAAAGGCTTTGCCAATCAATCTTCCGAGGCGGTGTGGTAGGCGCGGCGATTTTCCAGGCAGATACCGGTGCCGTCAACCACGCAATCGAGCGGTTTTTCGGCAACATGCACGGGAATTTTTGTCTCGAACGAAATCAATTGATCCAGCCCGCGCAAGAGGGCCCCGCCGCCGGTTAACATAATGCCGTGATCGATAATGTCGGCGGCAAGCTCCGGCGGGGTGCGCTCCAATGTTGCACGGATCGCGTCGAGAATCTGGTTGACGGGATCCGCCAGCGCCTCGCGGATTTCGGCCGCTGTCACATCGACATGCTTTGGCAGGCCATCCATCAGATTGCGGCCTTTGATGGTCATCGTGCCTTCCCCTTCGTAGGGATAGGCGGAACCGATGTTGATTTTAATGTCTTCGGCGGTGCGCTCGCCAATCAGGAGGTTGTACTTTTTCTTGATATAGGATATGATGGCGTCGTCGAAATTATCACCGGCCACCCGGGCGGAACGGCAGGTGACAACGTCGCCCAGGGAGATGACGGCCACTTCGCTGGTGCCGCCGCCGATATCGACGACCATACTGCCCGTGGCCTCGCCAACCGGCAGCCCTGCGCCGATGGCCGCAGCCATTGGCTCTTCTATCACGTCAACTTCTTTGGCTCCCGCGCCCTTTGCCGCGCCAAAAACCGCGCGGCGCTCCACTTCCGTCACGCCGGAGGGGATACAGATCAGCACCCGGGCGCGGCTGATCGGGGAGTTATTCATGGCGCGGCGGATAAAGGCCTTGAGCATATCCGCCGTGATATTGAAGTCGGCAATCACGCCATCTTTGAGAGGGCGCACGGCGATGATGGAACCGGGCGTGCGGCCAATCATCTCTTTTGCCTGCGCGCCAACTGCTACCACGCGCGGCGGATTGGACTTTTGATCCACCGCCACAACGGAAGGTTCCCGGATCACAATGCCTTTCCCTTTGACGAACACCAGTGTATTTGCGGTGCCCAAATCAATCCCGATATCCTGTAAAAACAACATTCGCTTTTCTCCTTTGGCGTAATAAACAATTTAGCCACACAATAGAACAATACTTATATAGTATAGCAGATTACACCGGGGTTTGTCAAATAAAATCGGCAAATTTTCCGGAAATTTTCAATTAATTTTTTTAGGGCGGGGGAATCGATTCTTCCTGGCCTTCTGCCGACAATATTTCCCACTCGTTCAGGCATTCTTCCAGCTGCGTTTCTGTTTGCTTCAGCTCTTCTGTCAGGCGAAGCACGGCCGCGTAATCGGCGGCGTTGGCCTCCAATTCGGCCTGGATCGCGGCGGTTTGCGCCTCAAGACGGGCGATTTCGCCTTCGCAGCGCACAAGGGCCGCGGCATTGCGGCGGCGCTGGGCCGCCTGCTCTTTTTTGCGCTGGTATTCGTTGGGTTCCTTCGGCGGCCTAGAGGACAGAACCTGCGGGGAAGGGCGGACAGAATGCTCGAAATCGCTTTCCGCCAATCCGTCGGGGGAAAGGGCAAGAATCCGCGTGGCCAGCTTTTGGATGAAAAAGCGGTCGTGCGAAACGGCGATGATAGTGCCCCCAAAGGCGGACAGGGCGGATTCGAGGGCTTCGCGGGATGGGATGTCGAGGTGGTTGGTTGGCTCGTCGAGCAGCAAAACGTTCGCGCCGGAGAGCATGAGCTTGAGCAGGGCAACGCGGGCGCGCTCGCCGCCGCTGAGGGCGCTGACGGGCTTGAAGACGTCGTCGCCGCTAAAAAGGAACATGCCCAGCATGGAGCGGATTTCGGTTTGCGTCAATGTTCTGTAGCAATCCCAGACCTCATCCAATACGGTTTTTTCGGAAGCCGGGATGGCCTGGTTCTGGTCATAGCTGCCAGGCCGGACATTCGCGCCCCAGCTGAACCAGCCTTCTTCCGGGCGCAGGCGGCGGCGCAAGATATTCAGGAGCGTTGTTTTGCCGCATCCGTTCGCGCCGAGGATAAAAACACGCTCGCCTTTTTCAACCAAACCGGAAACCTTTTGGAAGAGGGGTTTGCCGCCGAACGCCATGGCAAGGGAGGACATGCGCAGGACTTCGTTGCCGGACTCGGCCACAGGCGGGAAGCGGAAGCGAAGCTCGCGCAGGTTGCCGTCGGGGACAACGAGTTCGGCGCGCAGGCGCTCCAGCTGTTTTTCTTTGCTCGCGATGGTAACATAATTGCGCGCCTGGTTGAAGCGGCGCTGCTGCTCGATGATAGCTTCGATGCGCTTGATTTCGGCCAGCTGATTGTCGTAATGCCGGCGGACAAGCGCCTGCCCGGTTTCGGCCTGCCGAAGATAAGCGGAATAGTTGCCCTGAAACTGCAACAGACGGCCATGGGCCAGCGCGGCTGTGCGGGTGGCCACCCGATCCAAAAAATAGCGGTCGTGGGAGACTAAAATCACAGCGCCCTGGTAGGCGGCCAGATACTCTTCCAGCCAGCGCAGAGCAAGCAGATCGAGGTGATTGGTTGGCTCGTCGAGCAAGAGAAGTTCCGCGCCGGAGAGCAGCAGGCGGCCCAGGCGCAGCTTCACCCGCTGGCCGCCGCTGAGCAGGGCGGCAGGTTTTTGGTGATCTTCCTCAGGGAAACCCAGCCCCAGCAAGGCGGAGCGCGTGCGCGCCCGGCAGGTCAGGCCGCCGCCGCGCTCAAAGGCCACGCGCAATTCATCCATGCGATGGAGCAGGGCAGGGGAATGATCGGTAATCGCGCGCTCCCGCAGACGCTCCATCTCCCGTTCCATATCCAGGAGCGGACGAAACACCTCGAGCGCTTCTTCATAAAGGGTTTTGCCGTCATGTTCGCCGGGGGCTTCTTCCGCTTCCTGCGAAGCGTAGCCCAGCCGCGCGCCGCAGACCACCAATCCGCCGCCGGGCGTCAGCTCCCCTGTGATAAGCCGCAGGAGGGTTGTTTTGCCGCATCCGTTCGCCCCCACCAACGCCAAACGCTCCCCCTGGTTCAGGGAGAGTGTAACATTCTGGAACAGCGGGCGATCTTCGTAGGCAAACGAAAGCGACTGAAGGGTGAGGATGGGCATAGCGGTTCCTTATCAGCGGATAAAATGGCCGGAGCGTTCGTCAGAAGGCGTTTTCGATCCATTGGATCCCCGCGCAGGCGCCTGCGGGCGTGAGTTCGACGCAAACGACGTCGAAGCGGGGCTGGAGCGTTGTGGGATGGGCAACAAGATACGCTTCGGCGGTAACGAGAAGTTTGCGCTGCTTGGCGGCGCTAACCGCTTCGGCGGGGGAAACCATCGCGCCCTGCCGCCGGGTTTTGACTTCAACAAAGAGCAGATACCGCGCGTTTTGCGCGACAATATCAATTTCGCCGCCGCGGGAATGATAGTTATATGCAACGCAGTCATATCCGTGGCGCGACAGATGCGCGGCGGCAAGGGTTTCGCCGAAGTCGCCATCTTTTTGGCGGGCAGTGCGCTCAGCCATACATGATTTCCATGGCAAGCGCCGGTTCGTCGGTGATCACCCCGTCGGCCCCCCAATCGCGCAGGGTTGTCATGGCATAGTCGAGGTTGACCGTCCAGGGGTTGACCGCGACGCCGCCGCTGTGGCATTCGTCAATAAATTCTTTGCTGACAGCGCCAACGAAGGGATGATAGGCATAAAGGCGGTTGGCTTTCGCGTAGGCAAGGGGGTCGTCCATGATGCGTTCGCAGCAGGGGGAAACCGGGGCGAACAACTGGCAAACGCGGGCCCCCGCGTCGGCGGCAAGGGCGGCCTGGAGCATTGCCAGCTCAAAGCTGGAAAGAATCAGCTTGCTGAACAGGCCCATTTGCTTTGCGAGGGCAACCACGGCGGCGGCGCTGGCTGTGGAACCATCGGGCGCGCGCTTGAGTTCCACATTAATGACCTTCAGGCCCCCGCAGATGGCGAACCATTCCTCGAGGGTAGGAATCTTCGTTCCGGCGAAGGCAGGGGAAAACCAGCCGCCAAAGTCAAGCGCGCGCAGCTCTTCTAAAGTATGATCGGCAATGAGGCCCTTGCCATTGGAAGTGCGGTCAACGCTGTCGTCATGACAGACGACAAGGCAGCCGTCGCGTGTCATGTGCACGTCGTTTTCAAAGCCATCGACGTGAAGCTCAAGTGATTTTTGGAACGCGGGAAGGGTGTTTTCGGGCGCGGCCCGGTTCGCGCCGCGGTGGGAAATGACAAGGGACATGGTAACTCCTCCTGAGATTCAGATGATGGGGCTTCTGCGCCCCCTGTTGGCAAGTTCCCTTATTCCACGCTCTTGAGCGCTTCCACCATATTGATCTCTTTGATTTTCTTGTGCATCATCAGGTTGATGCCAATCGCAAAAATCGCGGTGATGATCGCGGCGGCGAAATAATTGGGCAAAGCGAGGGTGCGAACGAACATCATGCTTTCAATTTCCGCCGTGCGGATAACGAAGCCATGGATGGGCACGCCCAGCGCCAGGCCCGCCAGAATGCCGAAGATGGTGATGATGATGTTCTCGCGGTAGATAAAGAAATCGGCCTCTTTGTCGTAAAAGCCCAGCACTTTGATGGTGGCCAGCTCGCGGATGCGCTCGTAGATGTTGATGTTATTCAAATTATACAGCACAACGAAGGCCAAAGCCCCCGCCGCGACGGTAAACACCGCCACAATCACGTTGCGCATGATCTTGATCATAGCGCCGACGGAGTCGATGATGCTCTGGTTATAGACCACGGTGATGACCTCGGCGGTGTCGCTTAAGTCGCGTCCCAACTGGGCGCGGGCGCTTTTTGCGGCCTGGATGTCTTTGTCGGGGCCGGTGTTTTTGTTGAGCGCCTGGTTCAGCTTCAGCAGCACGACGTTATAGGTGGTTTCTGCAACGCCGAAATATTTTTCATAGCAGGCGGGGGAAAGATAGATATAGTGGTAAACATAGTTGCGGGTGATTGCGGCCACGGGGATTTCGGCCTTCATTGCGCCCGACTGGATGGTGATCTTGTCGCCGGGCTTCAGGTTCATCATCTCGGCGGTTTTGCCGTTGATATAGCAGCCTTCTTCGCCCATGGTGATCGGCGCGCCGCTTTTTTCGCCCCGGAGGCTGACAAAATCGGGGATTTTGGCGATGGTTTCCGGCACGGCGATGGTCACGTCAATCTGGCGCCCAAACGCTTCTGTTCCGGCGTACATCTTTTTCATATAGACCGGCAGAATATTTTCTAGCCGCCCCGGCTGCACGAAGACATTCAGCACGGCTTCGTCGCCCGCTTTCATATTCGCTTGCAGCAGCGCCTGCCCGTCGAACTTCATGATGCTTTCCGGCCCGAATTGTTTATCGAGCATGGTGCCGATGGAGTTGCCGATGCCGAAACCGGTCAGCAGCAGCGCCGTGCAGCCCATAATCCCCGCAAAGGTCATGAGCACACGCTTCTTGTTGCGGGCAAGATTGCGGGCAGTCACTTTGCCGTTGAACTTCAGGCGCTTCCAGAGGAAGGGGAAAAACTCAAGGAAAATGCGCTTGCCCGCCTTAGGCGCCTTCGGGCGCATCAATTCCGCCGGGCGGTGCCGCATGGCGCTGAGCACCGAGAAGATCACGGCCCCAACGGTAGAGATCAGCGCCGCCGCCATGCCCACGAACGCTGTATCGAGGAAGAAGCCGGGATGCATGGTGGGGATCAGATAGAGAATCTGGTAGGCCTTGAAGATGGCGATTGGAATCAGACTAAAGCCCATGGCAAGGCCCAGAACGCTGCCGATCAGCCCTGCGGTAAACGCGTAGAATAAATATTTGAAGGCGATTGCCCCCGCCGAATAGCCCGCGGCCTTCAGCACGCCCAGCTGCGTGCGCTCGTCTTCCACCATGCGGGTCATCGTTGTCAGGCTCACCAGCGCCGCGATCAGGAAGAACAGCACAGGAAACACCAGCGCAAACTGCTCCATATTGTCGGAAGTGTTGCCGTAATTCGTATAACCGGGGAAGTCGTCGCGGTCGGAGACCATCCACTGGGCGTTGGGCAGGGCCGCCATCTGGTTCTCGTAGCGGCGGATCTTGCGTTCGCCGTCGGCCACTTTGGTTTTGTATTCCTCCTCGGCCCGGGCCAAATCGTCTTCGGCGGTCTGCGACTTCGAAATCGCGCCGGCAAGTTCCTTCTCTTTTTGCACAAGGGTAACGGCCAGCTCTTTTTCGCCCGCTTCAATCTGCGCGGGGGCGGCTTGCAGCTTCGCCCAGGCCAGATCCAGCTGCACTTTCGCGGCGCGGAGCTGTTTTTCGGCGGCCTGGAACTTTTTCAGCTGCCCGATGAGCGCCTCGGCTTCTTTGAGCTGCTTTTTGCCGTCTTCCAAATCCTTTTCGGCGTCCTTCAGCGCGGCTTCCTGGTCAATCAGCTCTTTTTCGGCCTCATCGACGCGCTTTTGCAAGCCCTCGACGGTCTGATCCTCTTCCGTCATGGGGAAATAGGAAGCCAAAATTCCCAGCGCGTTTTCGATGCGCTGCGGATCGCCGCTGGCAATGGCGCTGTTGGCCACGCGGATGGCGCTTCGGCCGGCGGAAACCGCCATTTTTGCCATTTCGTAGCTGTTCTGCGCACGCTCCAGCTGGTTCTTGCCGTTTTCGTATTCGATCATCGCGTCGGGATGCTCGTTGACGAGTTCCGCGCCTTTTTTATATTCTTCCAGGCCTTTTTCGTATTTCGCGTAATTCGCCTGATAATCCTTCTGTCCCTGCTCGTAATCCGCCTTTGCTTTGGCCAGCTTATCCTCTGCGGCTTTCTTTTCTTTGGCGAAAAGCGCGGGGCCATCCTTGGCCATTTTCATTAAATAGGCAATGTCTTCGCGGGCTTTTTCCAGCTGGGCTTTGCCTTCCGTTTTCGCTGTTTCCAAATCCTTTTTGCCCTGCTCAATCTGGGGGCCATATTCGTCGCCAATGCGCTCGGCGCGCGCGCGCACCACGTCCGGGGCGGCGTTTTCGATCACAGCCGTCAGCTGCCGCACGGCGTTGTTATAAGCGCTGGTATAGGCCGCCTTCCCAGCGGCCGCCTGCGATCCAATATAGAGCGTGGTGTAGTATTCTATCTTAAACGCCTGATCGGGAATATAGACATAGCCGGAAAGCTCGCCGCCGCCCGCCTGGGACGGCCCCAGCTCCATGGCGATAAACTCCGGGGTATAAACAGTGCCAACGACTTTATAGTACTCGCTCTTGACTGTGTCGAGCAAATCTTCGTGATCGCCCCTGACGTGGATGATATTGCCGATCTTATAGCGGTCGGGCTCCATCTTATTGGCGTAAACGCTGACCACGCATTCATCGGGGCGCGAAGGCCAATTGCCCTTCACCAGCTGCAATTGATCGAGCCGTTCGGATCCGGAGCCAACGGCCTGCGAAAAATCGTAGCCGATGACGCGGATCACATAGGATGTACCGGACATGGACTGCTCCATCTTCATGTCGATGGCGCCGTCTTCCTGCGTTTCGTCCTTATAAAGAATGCCGTCGATGCTGCGGGATGGGGTTGCGCTCTTTACGCCGGGCATTGCCAGCACGGCTTCCACGTCGTTTTCGTCGAAGCCAACGGTCGACTGCACAACCACGTCGGCCAGTTGATGCTGCCGATAAAAATCGACGGCAGCCTGTTTCATGTTAGGCGAAACCGCTTTCAGCCCCGCAAAAAAGCCCACGCCCAGCGCCACGATAATCACAATCGAAACAAAGCGCGAAAGGGTTTTGCGGATGGCCCGCAGGGTATCGCGGAATAATGCTTTTGTCACGGCAAACCTCCTAGATAGTTAGGGATTAGGAGTTAGGAATTAGGGGAACGCAGTTAGGAAATAGGAAATAGGAAGTAGGAGGTAGGGGGAACGGGGGGAGGAGGGGGATTGGGTCGTTTACCACTCCAGATCGGCAACATCCTTTGGCTCCTTGTTTTTGCTGACTTTGCTGATTTTGCCTGAGCGCATGCGGATCACCCGATCGGCGATCGGCTCAATGGCCGTGTTGTGTGTGATGATAATGACGGTGGTGCCTGTTTCTTTGCAGGTTTTTTGCAGCAACTGCAATATCTGCTTGCCCGTGGCATAATCCAGCGCACCGGTAGGTTCGTCGCACAGCAGCAGGCGGGGGTTCTTCGCCAGCGCCCGGGCAATGCTGACGCGCTGCTGCTCGCCGCCGGAAAGCTGAGCGGGGAAATTTTGCAGCCTGTCGCCCAGGCCCACCTGCTCGAGCACCTCCTGCGGCTGATGCGGGTTGGCGCTGAGCTGTGTGGCGATTTCTACGTTTTCAAGCGCCGTCAGATTGGGGATCAGATTATAGAACTGAAACACAAACCCCACCTGATTGCGGCGGTACTCAATGAGCTTGCGGTTGCCAAAGCGCGTGATCTCTTCGCCGTCAACATGAACCTGTCCTCCGCTGGCGCTGTCCATGCCGCCGAGAATGTTGAGCACCGTGGTTTTGCCCGCGCCGGAGGAACCAACGATCAGGGCCAGCTCGCCCTCTTCAATCTCAAAATCCACACCGTCCAC
The DNA here is from genome assembly GCA_031256825.1 of Oscillospiraceae bacterium. Classification (GTDB taxonomy): domain Bacteria; phylum Bacillota; class Clostridia; order Oscillospirales; family Acutalibacteraceae; genus WRMQ01. The sequence goes on from JAIRPV010000001.1 coordinate 38,230, forward strand.
CGCGTTTATGGTGACCTCGCCCATGACATACTGTTTGCTGACATCCCGGAATTCGATGAAACTCAAGATGATATCCTCCCGCTGTTAAATTTTTGGCAGCCACGAGCGCCGTTGCTGTTTCATTTTATGAATGGTTATTATAAGTGTACCAAAAAATTCGTCGCAATACAAGGGGAAAATCCTCTTTTTTTACGAATATTTTTGACTTTGCCGCGCGCGCTCCATCCATTCCGCCGTTTGCAGCGCCAATTGGGACGCCCGCGCGCAGGGAACCGCGCTCCCGCGCCCCAGGATATAATCGCAGAACGCCCGCGCTTCATACTGCATGGTCTCGTGCTTTTGCAGCGGGGGGGCAAGCGCTTCGGCTGCGCCCGAGCGGTCATAGAGCCAGATTCCCTGGAACTGCGCGATGGATTGTATGGTGATGGTGCCCTCTTCGCCCATGATCTGCGACACGCCGCGGCTCTGCCCGGTTTTTGAAAAAGTGAGCGCCGCCGGGAACCCGGGAAAGCGCAGCAGCGCAGCGCCGGAACCATCCACGCCGGTGGGCAGCGAATGCGTCCGGAAAAAAATATCCTGCGGCGGGCCAAACAGATCCAGCAGCGGATAGAGGCAATAAATGCCCAGGTCGTTCCAGGCGCCGCCGCCCATTTCGGGCCGGAAAACATTGTGTATTTCGCCGCCCCTGAGCGCCCCGCAGCGGGAGCTGCGCTGCGAAAAATCAAAGCAAACCGACGTTACGCCGCCCAAGCGGGGCAAGGCTTCGATCACCGTCCGCCGCGCCGGCGTATGCAGGAACATGATTGCCTCCATGAAGATCAAACCGTGTTCTTTGGCAATGGTTTGCAGGCGGCGCAGATCATCCGGATGGAGCACGACGGGCTTTTCGCACAGCACATGTTTGCCCGCGCGCAGCAGCAGCTCGCTTTGCGGCGCGTGGCAGACGTTTGGGCTGGCAATATAGACCGCCTGTATGGTGTTGTCCGCCGCCAGCGCCTCGGGCGTAAGGCAAACCGGCAGGCCGGGCTGCCCCAGCTTTGCCGCAAAGGCGCGCCCGCGCTCTTCTGTGCGCGAACAAACCGCCGCCAGCGCCAGCTCCGTGCCTTGGGCCGCCCGAAAAAATTCTTCCGCAATCCAGCTGGTGCCAAGTATGGCGTAACGAATCATAGCACCCTCACTTTATCCGCATGGAAATATTCGCGGCCCGCACAGAATGCGTGAGGGCACCAACCGACAGGATATCCACGCCGAGCAGGGCAATTTCGCGCGCGCGTTCGAGCGCAATGTCGCCCGAGGCTTCCAGCAGAACCCGTTTACCGGGGTCAAAAGCACGCAGGTAGCCCACCGCTTCGCGCATCTGCTCCAGCGACATGTTGTCGAGCATGATCACATCCGCGCCGGCCGCAAAGGCCTGCCGGACTTCATCCAAATGGCGGGTTTCCACCTCGATTTTCACCATGTGGCCAATCTTCGCGCGCACGCTGGCAACCGCTTTGGCAATGGAGCCGCTGGCGTCGATGTGGTTGTCCTTGAGCATTACGCCGTCGGAGAGGTTATAGCGGTGGTTGCGGCCCCCGCCGCAAAGAACGGCGTATTTTTGCAGCGCGCGCAGCCCCGGCAGGGTTTTGCGCGTTTCAGAAATCACAGCGCCCGTGCCCGCCACGGCGCGGACAAACGCCGCTGTGGCGGTCGCCGCGCCGCACATATGCTGCAACAAGTTCAGCGCGGTGCGCTCGCCTTGCAGCAGCGCCGCCGCAGGGCCTGCGAGGGAAAGCAAAACGTCGCCCTTGCCGAACGCCTGCCCTTCGGCAAAAGCAAGTTCTACGCGGCAGGAGGGATCCAGCAGCTCAAATACGCGCGCGAACACGGCGCCGCCGCACATCACGCCCGGCTCTTTCGCCAACAGATCCGCCGCGCTTTGCTGGGATGCGTCAAACAGATATTCGCACGAGAGATCGAGGTAATGCACGTCTTCTTTTAACGCGCGCAAAATGATTTCGTCAACCAGATACATGGGAATCATAGCAGTTGCGCCTCCGCGTCTTCTAAAATGAGCGCCGCCACGCACGCAAGCGACAAGGTTTCGGCCTGCTCCCGGCGCATGGCGCAAGCCCCGCCGCGCATGCGCTCATAAAGCGCCCGCAGTTCCCGCGCCGCGCCGGGCAAAACCTCCGCGTTGGGGAAAACAAAATAGGCCTTTTGCATGATCCGCTGAATTTGGCCGCGCAAATCAGGCGGCGGGGACCAGGCGGGAGGGGAAGGGGGCTGGGGCACGGTTGGCGGAGGAAGAGAGAGGCGTTGCGCCGACTGCCCCGCCGCAGCTAAAATGTCTTCCGCCGCCCGCCGGCTGAACACAAGGGCTTCGGGCAGGGAATTGCTCGCCAGGCGGTTGCCGCCGTGCAGCCCCGTATGGGCGCATTCGCCCGCGGCATAAAGGCCCGGCACGCTGGTGCGGCTGTGCAAATCCACATTCACACCGCCCATCAGATAATGCTGGCAGGGAAAGACGGGGATCCAGTCGGCGGCGACGTCTACACCGCGGGCAAGGCAGGCTTCCGCGATCGTTGGGAAGCGGCCAAGAATAAAATCTTTCCCCCGGCGGCGAATATCGAGATAAAACTGCTCGCGGCCCGTGCGCTCCGCCTCGCGCATGATAGCGCGGGACACCACGTCGCGCGGGGCAAGCTCCAGCCGGGTGTCGTAGCGGTGCATAAAGCGTTCGCCCGCGTGGTTGAGAAGATAGGCACCTTCGCCCCGGAGCGCTTCGCTGATCAAAAAGCAGGATTCCCTTCCCGCCCCTTCGCATCCCGTCTGCTGTTCCCGGCCCCCCGCAAAGGCCGTTGGATGAAACTGCACGAAGCTGAGATTTTTAATTTGCGCGCCGAGTTCATAGGCCAGGCGCACGCCGTCGCCTGTTGACACGGCGGGGTTGGTGGTATACCGATAGACCTGCCCGACGCCGCCTGTGCACAGAAGCAAAAACCGGCAGGCAACCTGCGTTGTTTCGCCGCCGGAAAGGACACGCAGCAAAAAACCGCCGGGGATTTTCTGTGCCGTGCAGGCCATGGCGTCTTCCAGCAAGGTGAGGTTGGGGAGCGCCAGCACATGCGGCAGCAGCTTATCCACCATTTCTTTGCCCGTCTGATCGGCGTGGTGCACAATGCGGCGGCGGCTGTGCCCGCCCTCCAGCGTCATCGAAAGCGCCCCCTGCGGCGTTTTATCAAACTCGACGCCCAGCTCCATGACCCGCCGCACGTCTTCCGGGCCTTCGGTGACAAGGACTTCCACGGCGGCCACGTCGTTTTTGTAGTTGCCGGCAACCAGGGTGTCTTCCACATGCAGCGCAAAACTGTCGTGTTCCTGTTCTATCACGGCGGCCACGCCGCCCTGCGCCAGCGAACTGCCCGAAACATCGGGGCTTTGCTTGCTGAGCATGAGCAAGCGCAGATCGGGGCCGCCCCGGCTCAAATTCAGCGCGGCATACAGCCCCGCCAGCCCGCTGCCGAGGATGATCACGTCATACACTTGCGGGGCAATGGTATCCACAAGAACCCCTCCGATCTGTTTCCTTTATTATAAACTATTTTTTGGGGAAATGCAAGCACGAAATTACCCGGTTCCCGGCATCCCCGCAGGGGCGCTCCGCGGTTTTGCGGCGCGGCGCGCCGCCCAGTCATTCGGCCAACCCGCCCGCGCATAGTCATAGAACACCCCCAGCCGCTCTCCAACGCGCCATCCAGGCCCTGTGAATGCGACAAATTTTGTGAAACTTGCTTGATTTGTTCCGCGAAACACAAAAATAAAGCCGAAATTTTTGTGCAAGCATACGAAAATAAAAAATCGGTAACAAATGTATTACATTTTTGGTTAAAATGTGTTATAATTAGAACAATCCAAAGGAGCGCCGCGTACCGATTGGCATGCAAACCCGCATGGAGGAGGTGACCGTTCAGTGGCGTGCAAACGATCCGATGGCACATTCCCTGCGTCCGCAGGCCTATGCGATATCTATTACCGCGTTTGGTCGCCAATGAACAAAGCCCCGAAAGCGGCCGTGCAAATTGTGCACGGTATGGCGGAATACGGCGAACGATACGAGCCGTTCGCGCGGTGGCTGTGCGAAGCGGGGTTCGATGTATGGTGCATGGATCTGCCCGGGCATGGGAGATCCATTGGCACGAAAGACGACCTTGGCTTTTTTGGCGAAAAGCATGGCTGGGAGCATGTGGTAACCGACATCCGGCAAATGTATAACCTGATGCGCGAAAAATATCCGGAGCAGTTCCCAATTTTCCTGTTCGGGCACAGTATGGGATCTTTTTTGGCTCGCGCCTACTGCGAACGGTTCAGCGAAGACTTGGCCGGCGCCGTTTTTTGCGGCACAAGCGCGCCAAACCCTGCGGCAACCGCGGGCGTACTTATGGCGAAGCTGACGGCGGCCTTCCAGGGCGAGCGCTGCCGCAGCCAGTTGCTGGACACCCTGGCCTTTGGGCACTATAACGACAAAATTGAGAAACCGCGCACCAAATTCGACTGGCTCAATACCGACGACGAGAGCGTTGAACAATATATTGACGACCCGCTTTGCGGATTTTGCTTTACGGCGAACGGCTTTATCGATCTGTTTTCGCTGCTGAAGTCAATTTCCGGCAAGCAATGGTTTACCTCCATCCCCTATCAGTTCCCCATCCTCTTCCTGGCCGGGGAAGCGGATCCTGTGGGAAGTTACGGAAAGGGCGTGGAGCTGGTGGCGCGGCGGCTGCGCGAAGCCGGTTGCAACCGAACGACCACCACGATTTTTCCTGGCATGCGGCACGAGATTTTAAACGAACCGGGCCGCCAAATGGTGTATGAAGCAGTAGTGGAGTGGATGGAGAAAATACTGGGAACCGAAAACTAAAAACATCATCCGGAGGCGCGTGAGTCCGCAGAACTTGGGTCAACAGAGAGCGGGGAGCGCTTCCAACCTCGAAAGAAAGGTGATCATATGAAAACACTGTTGATTTATCACACCAACAAAGCAGCGGTGCGCGCGATGTGCGAAGCCACCGCAGCGGAAGACGTAGACGTTTTAGAACTGCGCCCCCGCTACAAAAAACGCCCCGTGATTGACAGCGTTGCAGACATGTACCGCGCTTTCATGGGCAGGGGCATCCGGCTGGCCCCGCTGGACATTGACTTCGCAAAATACGACGGCATTGTTATGGTGGATTCCCTGCGCGCCATGTCGCCCAGCGCGGAATGCAACGAGTTCCTTTACCGCTGCGACTTGGGCGGGCGCGACATCTCCTGCATCGTGAGCAACCGCATGCGATGGTTCGGCCGCGCCGGCCGTCTGCTGCGCAAACGCATCCGCTTGGCGGGCGGCACCTGCCGGGGGATCACGTATCTCGCGGAAACCGATCTGTCGAAGCAGACGATGCCCGCGACGGCGTTTGAGCTGGTGAAAGAATAGGATTAAGCAAACATAGCGGGGGCGCAAAAGGCGCCCCCGCATTTTTTATGGCCTTTTCAGGCGGCCAAAGCCCCCGCCAGCGCTCCGCTGGCCCAAGCCCATTGCAGATTAAACCCGCCGCAGCCGCCATCCACGTCGAGCGCCTCGCCGCAGGCATAAAGGCCGGGCGCAAGGCGGGATTCGAGGGTTTCCGGGTGAAATTCGGACACAACCGCGCCGCCCGCCGTCACCTGCGCGTGCGCGAAGCCGCGAACGCCTGTTACCGGAAAAACAAATCGTTTGAGCGCGGCGGCCAAATCGCCGCCCGCCGCCTGTTTCAGCACAGCTTCGCCGATTCTGCGCGGCAGCAGGCCGGCCAACAGGCCCGATGGGGATTGCTCAGGGCAGGCGCGGCTGAGTTCCTCCAGCAGCGGGCGCAGCTGCTTATATTCCGGCGCTAAATCCAGCACAGCCAGCGTGCCGGGCTGAGCGCAGCGGCTGACTTCCATGGCAGCAATGCCCGAAAGGCCGTCTTGCGCAAATAAGATTTCGCCTTCGGCGGCGGCAAGCTCCCGCCCGCCGGGATCTTCTATCCGCACCCCCGCAAAACACCGCAGGCCTTTGAGCATGGGAAGCAAAGGCGACTGGCAGACGATTTGCACCAGGGCCGGGCGCGGCTCAACAATAGCGTGCCCCAACCCGCGCAGCAGCGCAAACCCGGAGCCGTCGCCGCCGGGGGCGACGCAGCCCCCAGCGGCAATGATCACACGCCGGGCAAGCAGAACGCCGCCCGGCGTTTCCACCGCAAAGCCGCCGCGCGCCGCCGCAATCGACAGCGCCGGCGTATCGCACAAAACCTGCGCGCCCGCGCGGGCCGCGCCAAAGCGCAGCGCGTCGAGGACACTGGCGGCCGTATTGCTGCGCGGATACAGCCGCCCTTCGGCGTCGGCGCGGGTCAGCAACCCCAGCGAACGGAAGAAACCCTGCACGTCAAAGCGGCGCAGCGCCGGCAGCGCGAACGCGCGGTTATGGTAGGGATGCTCCAGCGCGCGCGTGTTGCCCAAATTACAGCGGCCGTTGCCCGTCGCCAATATTTTTTTGCCCGCCCGCGGATTTCGTTCCAGTACCAGCGCGCTTTTGCCCGCGCAAACCGCCGCGGCCAGCCCGCTTGCCCCGGCGCCAACAATGACGAGGGGAAAGGTATCCCGGTTGGTCATCGCGCCCTCTTTTGCTTTAAGAACGAACGCACGCCCTCTTTCGCAACGATCCACAGCGAAGAGAGAATATGTTCGTCATTATAGAGCGACACAATCGCATCCACCATGCGGGCGGTCATAAACTTGCTGGCCCATTGGGCAATGCTGCGGATGGGCATCTCGGAAGCGCTTTCGATAAAACCGCTCACATCGCCCAGGCCGTCGCCCGCCATTGCCTGCGCCAACGGCAGGCCTTTTGAGATGATCTTCATCAGCAAACGGCCAAACTTGCTCTGCTGCGCATCCTCCAGCGTCGCGTCCCAATTCAGCCTGCGGGGCGACTCATAATTGGCCGGCGGCAGCGGATACCCCAGCACCGCTTCGAATTCCTCGTTGCCAATCTCGTGCGCCAGCCCCGCGAAGTAGTGCGGCAATTCTTTGCCAAGATAAGGCGACGGCGCGGCCTCGGGGTTGCTCAGCTTCACTTTCGCGGTCAGGCGGATGTCGCGGCTGGAAGCGGCGGCCATAATGGTATATTCGCCGGGGGCGCAGACCCAGTCGCCCACTCCGACATGATAATAGGCAAACGCCCGCGCGTCGAGCGTCACGCTCACCCGCCTTTTTTCGCCGGCCTTCAGGAAGATTTTTTCGAAGCCCTTCAGCTCTTTGGCCGCACGGAACACATCGGCGTCGCCGGGAGGGGCGACGTAGAATTGCACGGCCTCCGCGCCATCGAGCAAACCGGTGTTGGTGATGGTCACCGTCACTTCGAGCGCATCCGCCGGTGTGATGTTTTTGCGCGAAAGCCGCAGGTTCGTGTAGGCAAACGAAGTGTAGCTCAGGCCGTGGCCGAAGGGGAACCGCACGTCTTTTTGCGCGGTATCGTAATAGCGGTAGCCCACAAAAATGCTCTCGCGGTATTCCACCGTTTTTGGGCTGCCGGGGAAGTTGCCATAGCAGGGGGTATCCTGCAAGCGCAGGGGGAACGTTTCGGCCAGCTTCGCGCTGGGGTTCGCGTCGCCATACAGCAGATCGATCTGCGCCTCGCCAACGGCTTCGCCCGCCAGAAAGCTTTCGAGAATCGCGTTGACGTCGTTGGCCCAGGGCAGGGTGACGGCGGAGCCGTTGTGGAGCACCACCACAAGATTGGGCTGCACCTTCGCGATTTCGCGAATCAGTTCGTCCTGGCAGGGCGGCAAATCCATGTGCCTGCGGTCCGCGCCCTCGCTGTCCATGCTCTCGGGCAGCCCCGCAAAAACAACGGCGGCGTCGCAATGCTGCGCCAGCACAATCGCCTGCCGCGCCTTTACAACGTCATAATCATAGTCGGTCACACCGAACCCCTCGGCATATTCCACAGGGTAGCGAAGCCCAATCGCGCTTTCGAGCGCAGAGGTTACGCGGAAGGCGTTCACATGGGAACTGCCGCCGCCCTGGAACCGCGGCTGGCGGGCAAACCCGCCGATGAACGCCACGCGGGCTTCTTTGTTCAGGGGCAGCGCGCCCTCGTTTTTGAGCAGCACCATGGTTTCGCGGGCATATTCGCGCGCCTTCGCGTGGTCGGCGGCGTTATTGGGCGCGGGGGCTTCGTTTTCCTGCGCGCCTTCCAGAGCGCGCAGCACCAGATCGATCACCCGCGCGCAGGCCTGATCGAGCGCTTCCCGGCTCAGCTCGCCGCTTTCGATCGCGGCCCGGATCTTTTCTTCGTGCAAATTGCCGCTGTCGGGCATTTCCAGATCAAGCCCGGCTTCCACGCCCTTCGCCCGGTTGCTCACGGCGCCCCAGTCGCTGACGACAACGCCGTCGAACCCCCACTCTTCCCGGAGGATATCCGTGAGCAGGCGCTTGTTTTCGCTGCAATAAATCCCGTCGAACAGGCGGTTATACGCGCACATCACCGTCCATGGGTCGGCGCGCTTTACGGTTTGCTCGAACGCCGGGAAATAGATTTCGCGCAGCGCGCGCTCATCCACCACGGAAGTCACCGTCATGCGGCGTTTTTCCTGATTATTGGCGGCAAAGTGTTTGATGCTCACACCCACGCCCTGTTCTTGCAGGCCCTGGGTATAGCTGACGGCCATTTCGGCGGCCAGATAGGGATCCTCGGAGAAATACTCGAAGTTGCGCCCGCAGAGGGGCGAGCGCTTGATATTGACCGCCGGGCCAAGCAGCAGCGTCAGATCGTGGGCGCGGCATTCTTTGCCGAGCGTCACGCCCAGTTCGCGCAGCAGGGAGCGGCTGAACGACGAGGCCGTGCCCGCCGCCGTTGGAAAACAGACGGTCTTGACGCTGCCGCCCAGCCCCAGCGGATCGCCCACAACAACCTCCTGCTTGCGCAGGCCGTGGGGGCCGTCGCTCATCATAACAGCGGGCAAGCCCAGCCGTTCCACCGCGTTGGTGTTCCAGGAACCCATCCCATGGATGAGCAGGATCTGTTCTTCAAGCGTCAGTTGCTTTGCGAGGGTCATTGCCTGGTCACGCATACAATCACTCCGTTTCTAGGGTCGTTGATGAATATTCGGCTGCGGGCATTTTTAGATGTAACCGATCAGATGGCCGGCGATTGCCATCGCTTGGCTGATGTAATCCTGATACCATTTTGACTGGCGCAGGGCAATCCCAAAAAACGGGAACACCCACATGACAATCATAACGGCGGCAAGCAGCCAGAAGACTATGCCAATGGCGCTGAAGATAACCCCCGCCAGGGCGAGCCCGCGGCCGCGCTGGCCGGTTTTTGCGCACTGCCCCAGCGCGACGAAAGACAGAATCAGCCCCGCGAAGGGGAAGAAAAACGCAAAAACAAACCCCAGCAGGGCCATCGGGTTCAGCCCCGAGGGACGGGGCGGCGTTTGCTCTGGAACCATGGAAGCGCCTCCTTTGGAACGTAGTTGGGGCGGGACTTCAGCTCAGATCCGGCAGCGGCCAGGCATTCTCTTTCACCGACTTGAGAACAAAGTGCGTTTTCGTCGCCGAAACGCCGTCCAGGCTCTTGATTTTCCGGTGAATCGCCTCGAGCGCATCGGAAGACTCGGCCACAACATGCAGCATAAAATCAAAGTCGCCGGTCAGGTAATAACAGGTCATGATGGGATCCAGCTCCTGCACGCGCGCCACAAACGCATCGTAATACTTGGGATGCTCCAGGCAAACCTCCACCCAGGCGGAGATATCGTTGCCCAAACGCCGCTGATCGAGCAGCACCGTGTAGCCGGTGATCACGCCGCCATCTTCGAGCTTATGGATCCGCTCAATCACCGCCGATACGGAGAGGTTCACCTCCTGGCTGATCGCCGAGGCCTTCTGCCGCGCATTCTTTGAAAGGCTCTGCAAAATCTTCACATCAATCGCGTCCATGGAAATCCCCCTTTATCATAATGCTCTTGCAGGTGTGGTAAATCACTTTGCCCGGCGGCGCTCCCCGGGGCTTTTTGAGTTCCCGCGCGGGGGTATAAACCACTTCGGCGGCCGCCCCGCGCGCCCTGCTGTGCCAGGCGGCCAGAGCCGCAGCCTCATAAACGCTTTGTTCCCCCGGCGCGCGGCCTTCGCAGCAAAGGATCACATGCGCCCCGGGGCAATCTTTCGCGTGGAACCACAAGTCGCCGGGTTTCGCTGTTTTTTGGCTCAGCTGGTCGTTTTGCAAATTGCTCCGCCCCACCAGAATACGCAGCCCCTCTCCCGAACAGTACTCCAGCGGGGGCAGGGGAGGCGGCTTTTTTCGCCCGGCGCCGCCCTTTGGTTTCAGATATCCCTGCGCTTCCATCTCCGCGCGGAGCGCCCCTATGTCTTCCGGCGCTTCCGCCCGGCAGAGCAGCTCTTCCACGCTTTCGAGGTATTCCAGTTCCGCTTCGCCCTGCGCAATGAACTCCCCCAGCAGCCCGGCGGCGGTTTTTGCCTTCTGATATGCCTTGAATCGTTTTTGCGCGTTCGCGGCTGGCCCCAGCGCGGGATCGGCCGGAATCGAAATCAGTTGGTTGCCGTCATAATAGTTTTCCAGCAGATAGGCGTCGCTGCCGCGCGCTTCTTTTTCGAGGCGCGCCTTGTTGGCCAAAATCAGTTCCGCGTGGAGGCGCAAAGTTTCCCGGTTTTCCGCCCGGGCCAGCTCTTCGCGCTGGGCGGCCAGCTTGCGGCGCAAACGGCCCGTGCGCGCGCTCAGCACCTGCCGCAGGGCGGCGGCGCTTTGCCGCAGCCGCTGCGCTTTGTCGCTCGCGCCGTAAAACAGCTCCAGCAGGGCGGAGTAGCTTTCCATCCGCTCGCACCGGCCCAAATGCGCCAGCGGGATAAAAGAAAACTGCTCGGGTTCGCCCGCGGCCCCGCGCAAAAGATACGGCCCAACCGGCGCGTTTGGGCGCAAGGCCAATTCTTTGGCGGCCACCGGCGAAAGCCCCGTTGTGTTTTCGTTCTGCGGCGGCGGCGCATAAGCCGCGCCCGGCCAGATGGGCCGCTGCCCGGTCGGCTCGGCCCTGCGCAGCGCTTCGATCACTTTCCCGCCCTGCGTAAGAATCAGGTTCGCCCGGCGGCCCAAAAACTCGGCAATCAGAAGATGCTCCGCAGGATCGCCAACGTCGTCTGTGCCGGAAAAATAAAAATACAGCACGCGATCGCGGCCCTCCTGGGCAACCGCAGCGAGCTTTGCGCCCAGCAGCCGTTTGCGCAGCAGCATGCAAAACATGCTCGGCTGCGCCGGATTTTCGATGGGCTGCGTGATCAGGCCCGCGCGCGCCCGCTGGGGTTGCAGGCAAAACAGCAGCCTTTGGCCGCGCAGGGTGAAGACCAGATCGTCCTTTGCCGGATGGTGGATTTTTTCCACACGGCATCCCGCCAGCGCGGCGTCCAGTTCCCGTGCCAAATATCCGCAGAACATCCCGTCAAGCGGCATGCAGCAATTCCTCCCATACATCCGGCCGGCGCGTGGTGATGTTGTCCACAGAAAGCGCCAGCATCCTGCGCATGGCGCGGGGCTTGTCTACCGTCCAGACCGACACCGGCAGCCCCGCTTTGTGGGCGGCCGCAACCAGCTTCGCCGGGCAGCGGCGGTAACAAACATTCAGGCCAACAGCGCCCAATTCTTTTGCCAATTCAACTAGCGCCAGCGCATCCGCGCCAGATTTTTTTGGGCTGCAATTGAGGTAATAACGCACGCCGCAATCCCGGACAGCGGCGGCCGCGCTCGGGGCAATCCCCGTAAAAAATCCGGTTTTTTCCATTCCATAAGCGCGCAGCAGCGCCACGACAGCCGGAACATTGGCCGTCTCTTTCATATCCAGGTTGAGGCCTTTCCCCGTGGGCGCCACAAGCGCCAGGCAATCGGCCAACGGAACCGTGCCCGCTTTTTCGTGCCCCAGCACAGGCGTCCCGTCGGGCAAAAAGCGCACGTCAACTTCCACATGGCGCACGCCCGGCGCCGCAAGGCAAATTTTGACGGACTCCAGGGTATTCGGCCGCGTTTGCAGCGCGCCCGCGTGGGCGGTGATATCAGGCATGCAAAATCCCTCCCAGCTCGCTGGCCTCTTGCCAGCTGATTTCAGGGAAGGCGGCGCGCAGGCGCTGCGCCAACACCGGGATCATCGGAATTTCTGTCTCGTAGTGCCCCGCCGCCAGCAAGCTCAGGCCCCGCTGCGCGGCCTCCAAAAAATTATGATGATCCGCGTCGCCTGTCAGATACGCATCCGCCCGGCCATAGATTTCTTCCATCAGATCCCAGCCGGAGCCGCCGCAGACAGCAACTGTGGCAATCGGCTTGCCCGCGTCGCAGTAACGCACATGGGCGCGCAAAGAAACGCCAACGCGCCGGGCAAGCTCCTGGGCCGCCGTGGGCGCTATGGCGCACAGGCGAACGCCGCAGGGCAGCGCTTCGACCACAGGAAGCTCCAACCGCGCGGCCAGCACATCGTTCACGCCGCCCGGGGCAATGTCCAGGTTCGTGTGGCAAGCCAGGGCGGCAATGCCGTGCCTGGCCAGCAGCCACGCGGGATCGTGGGCCGGGAGCTGCTTGCGCGCGCGAAACAGCACCGGATGGTGGCTGACGACCAGTTGGCAGCCCGCGTGCGCCGCCTGCGCAATCGTTTGCGGCATAACGTCCAGGCAAACCAGCGCGCTGCCAACGGCGTCGCCCATGGAGCCTACCTGAAGCCCGGCGTTGTCGAACCCCATCTGCGTTGCAAACGGCGCCCAGCCATCTAAAAAGCGGTAGATATCCCCAACCGTCGTCATAGCTCCCATTCCTCCAAAACCGCCCGCAGGCGGTCCAGTTCCACGCCTTCCCGCCCGATGCGTTCGAGCCCGCGAACCCGCGCCGCAAGCAGCGCCCGTTCCTGCCGCAACAATTCCGCCGCCGCCGGATGCGGGCACCGGCGCAACTCGCCGATATACAGATAGGATAACCCAGCCGGGGTATTTCCCTTGGAAGCGATGGCCCGCAGCGCGCCGTATGCCCGGCCCGCTTCGAAGCAGGCAAGCTCCTGTTCAATCATAAAGCCGTGCGAAAGCAGCCAGGCGCGCGCCTCCCAGGCGTGCCGCATGGGCTGTAGCACCAGCGTTGTGTGGCAAAGCCAGGCCGTCCGCTCCAGCAGCCGCGCCATCAGCGTGCCGCCCATGCCCGTTAGAATCCAGCAATCGGCCTCGCCCGGCGAAAAACTGCCGAATCCATCGGAAAGCCGCAGTTCCACGCTATCGCGCAAACCCGCCCGCTCCACCGTTTTCGCCGCGTTGCGCAGGGGGCCCTCGCCTATATCCGCCGCGATTGCCCGGGGGCAGTGCCCCGTCTGCACCAGATAGACCGGCAAAAAAGCGTGATCCGTGCCAATGTCGGCAATCACCGCGCCCGGCGGCACAAGCTGCGCGGCCATGGCAAGCCGCGGCCGCAGACGAATGCTCGGAGCGGCGGCGGAAGCTGCGGGCGCCGGTTCAGTCATTGGCCTGCAGGTGGTCGTTGAGCTTTTGCACCAGCGGCCCCGCATCCACGCCGTGCACGGCGCAGGCTTCTTCGATGGTCTCGCCCCGGCTGGCGGGGCAGCCCAGGCAGTGCATCCCCATTTCGAGGAAATAGGGGATGGTGGTGCGGTCGATATCCAGAATATCGCCGATGATGGTATCTTTTGTGATGGTCATAGTCGATCTCCTCCATGAACGGTATCAATAAAAATAAGCCTTTATCGCCCCAGCTGCAATGTGATTTCGCCCCCGGCGATCTCCAGCGTCCTGCTGATATCCGGGCTGGGCAGCGGCGGGCCTTTCAGCAGCTGCTCCGCCAACACCTCCGCCATCAGCCGTTCGCAGGCGGCCTCCAGGGCAATTTGCAGGAAACAGCTTTCGGTGTGAATGGATACTTTGATCCGCTGCTCCACAGTGTAGCCCGCTTCGCGGCGCAGGGTTTGAATCTGCCGGATCACGTCGCGCACGGCGCCCTCCTGGCGCAGTTCTTCGGTGAGTGTGGTGTCAAGCGCAACCGTAATGGCGCCGTCTGCATTCCAGCCCGCTTCAGCGCCGGCTTTTGCCCGGAATTCGGTGCTCACAATGCCGGGTTTTGTTTTGCTTTGCAGCAAAAACAGGCTCGCGTCCAGCGGGGATTCCCAGCCCGGCACACACACCGCGCCGCCCGCTTCCGCCTGCTGCGCCACATAGCTCGCGTCCGCCGCGCTTAAAGCGGCAAGGTGTTCCTTAAAGGCGTTCACCTGCGATTTCAGCGCCGCGCCGGCCAGTTTGAAATTGACGGCGGGCACTTTGGTTTGCAGCGCTTCCGGGTCGGGCAGAAGGATCAGTTCTTTCACATTGAGTTCGTCGAGCATCTGCCGCTCCAGCAAGCGCACAGCGACCCGCGCCGCTTCGCCGCAGACCAGATAAAGGGTTTGCAGCGGCTGGCGCACCTTCAAGTTTTCTTCGTTGCGCAGCCGCAGGGCCGCGGCGATGATCTCGCGCACAAGCTGCGTCTGCTCCAGCAGGCCGTTGTCTTCCACACCGGCCAGCGGCCGGGGCCACTCGCTCAAATGGATGGACACGGGCACATCGGGTTCGGCGGCGCGCACGAGCTTTTGCCAGACGGCCTCCGTCTGGAATGGTATGATGGGGGCCATCACCTGCGCGGCGCTCTTGAGCGCAAAATACAGGCACCGATAGGCCGCGCGTTGATCGGCCTCGTCTTCACTTTTCCAAAAACGCCGCCGGTTGAGCCGGATATACCAGTTCGAAACATCTTCCACAAATTCTTCGAACTCTTTCACCAGCACATAGGCCTTATAGGCGTTCATCAGCTCTGTGGCGCGCCGGATAAATTGATTCGCGCGCAGCAGCAGCCAGGTATCCAGCGGGCCGTTGGGTTTGATTTCGCCCGTCAGGCAGGGCTTGTCTAACTGATAATACGTATCAAAAAACGTGTGGATATTGCGGAACCCCAGCAGTTTGCGGCGGGCTTCGTCGCCCAGGTGAAACCCAAAGCGCACGTCGTTGGTGATGGGGTTGCCCGCAAACAGATACCGGATCGCGTCCGCCCCGATTTCTTCGGCGGCCTCGTTGAACTGGATCATATAACCGGTTTTGCTGAACTTGCCGCCGTCTTCGCGCGCCACCATGCTATGGCACATCACATGCTCATACGGCGGGCGGTCTTCCAGCACAACAGACATGAACAGCATCGCATAAAACCACAAACGCACCTGCTCGTTCATTTCCGTTACCCATTCGGCGGGGAAATTCTGCTTCCATTGCTCTTTGTCGCTAAAATAGCCCAGCGTGGAATACGGCACAATGCCGGCGTCCATCCAGACGTCGCCTGTGTCGGGGATACGCTTCACGGGCTTGCCGCAGTGCGGGCAGAGGATTTCGATCTCGTCAATCCACGGCCGGTGCAGTTCAGGAGGGAGGAGGGAGGAGGGAGGAGGCAGGGGAGAACCGGCCTCTTCAGGGGGGAGGAGGGAGGAGGCAGGAGGCAGGGGGGAAACGATTTCTTCAGGAGGGAGTAGGGAGGAGGGAGGAGGGAGGGGGGATGTGGGAGTCTGCAATGCCGCAAGCTCTTCCTTCGAACCAACAACGGTCAGTTCGCCGCAGTGCGGGCAAGGGTAAAACGGCAGCGGCAAACCATAATATCGCTTGCGGCTGATGTTCCAGTCGCCCATGTTCTGCAGCCAGTCTTCCATGCGCCGCCCGCCGCTTTCCGGCTCCCATTTGACTTTGTGCGCGGCGGAAATCAGCCGCCCGCGCAGCTCCTGCGTAACATGTAGATACCAAGAGGGCACCAGCCGGAAAATCACCGGCGTTTTGCAGCGCCAGCAAACCGGATAACTGTGCTCGTGGGGTTCCACCTTATAAAGCTTGCCGCGGGTTTGCAGCTGCCCGAACACTTCCTGCGCAATAGCGCCGCTGTCTTTGCCGCTGAAAAAGCCGAACCCCTCCAGGAACACGCCCAGATCATCCACCGGCATCAGCTGCGGCAGCTGTTCGCGCAGGCCCAGAGCAAAGTCTTCCGCGCCGCAGCCCGGCGCAATATGCACCACGCCCGTGCCCTCCTCGGCCGAAACGTCTTCCCAGCCAACAATCCTGTGCGGAAAACCCTGCTGCGCCTGGAGTTCCGGGAAGCAGGTTTCATATGCCAGGCCAACCAGCTCGCTGCCCTTTAAACTGCCCAGCACCTCCAGCTTGTCCGCGCCCAGCTGTTTGATGGCCTGCTTGGCCAGCACCAGCGGAGCCGCCTGGCTCTTCACCCGCACCAAAACATAGTCAATTTCCGGGTTAACCGCCAGCGCAACGTTCGAAGAAAGCGTCCACGGCGTGGTGGTCCAAACCAGAATGCGGGCGTCGGGCGGCAGGGCGTTGGCCTCCCGGGCCTTCTCCCCCTCCGCCTGGAGTGGCAGCTGAAAAAAAACGCTGTCGTGGGTCATCAGCTTGTAGCTGCCCGTCATCTCGTGCTCAGAAAGGCTCGTGCCGCAGCGGGGGCACCAGGGCATGGGCTTGTGCTCCTGCCGCAGCCAGCCGGATTCGTGGCATTTCTTCAGAAAATGCCAAATGCCGGCGATATTTTCGTCTGTATTGGTAAAGTAGTCGTTGCCCCAGTCCATCCACTGCCCAAGGCGCTTGGATTGTTCTGTGATGACCCCGGCATATTTGCGCACACGCGCCTTGCAGTCGCGCGTGAATCGATCCAGCCCATAGGCCTCAATGTCGCGCTTATCGCCAAAACCCAGCTCTTTTTCCACGCCAATTTCCACCCAAAGCCCCTGCGAATCGAAGCCGTTCTGGCAGCGGCAGGCGTAGCCGCGCTGGAATTTGTAGCGGATATAAATATCTTTCAGGCTTCGCCCCCAGGCGTGGTGAATGCCCATGGGGTTGTTGGCGGTGATTGGGCCATCCAAAAAGCGGAACAGCGGCCGCCCGGCGGCCTGCGCGGCGCGCTTGCCAAAGCAATCCTCCGCTTCCCAGAATTGCAGTATCTCATGTTCTTCCTGAATGAGGTCTTGTTTTTCCATGGTTTGCTCCTGTTATTGGATTATTCGCCCTGCGCGTTCGGCCGCGCCCGGCAGCGTGGATGTCGTCAAAGATTTCGCCCGTCCGTGCCCCAGTGAACGGTCTCCGTGTATTTGATATAAACGTTCGCGGGGGATATCCCCAGCGTTTCTTCGAGCAGCCGGCAGACCTCGCCCGTCATCTCTTCGTAGGCCCGGGGCTGGCCCAGCCCGAAGCAGCTGACTTCCAAAAACGCCGCTTCGCGGGCTTTCTTGCCTCTAAAGTACATGGGCGTGTCGTCCGACAGCGAAATCATCAGGCTGTTTTCGCTCTTGCCCGGCAGCAGCGTTATCGCGTGGCCCAGGCCCTCTTTCAGAAGCTCTTTTTCGTTGTCGGCAATGCGGACGGATGTCGTCAGGGCGATCATTGGCATAGCGGTTTCCTCCTATGATTTTTTCGCGCGTTCGTTCGCGGCCTGTCAGTCAATCACTTTCGTCCAGCCGAACGGATCGGCAAGTTTGCCCCACTGAATCCCCGTCAGCTCATCGTAAAGCCGCCGGGAAAGCGGGCCAATCTCGCCCCCGTTGATGATCAGCGGTTTGTCGCCGCAGCGCAGTTCGCCAATGGGCGATATCACCGCCGCCGTGCCCGATCCAAACGCCTCTTTCAGCCGCCCGGCCTGAGCCGCTTCTATCAATTCCTCCAGCGCCACGAGCCGTTCGGTCACTTTTACGCCCCAGCTTTGCAGCAGCGCAACGCAGCTTTTGCGCGTGATCCCGTCCAAAATGCTGCCTTGCAGCACAGGGGTAACAACTTCGTCTTCCAGCACAAAAAACACATTCATTGTGCCCACTTCTTCAATGTATTTGCGCTCCACGCCGTCCAGCCAAAGCACCTGGCTGTAGCCTTGCGCCTGGGCTTCCTCCTGCGCTTTGAGGCCGGCCGCATAATTGCCGCCGGTTTTGGTGTAGCCCATGCCGCCTTTCACCGCGCGCACGTAGTTTTGCTCCACATAGATTTTGACCGGGTTAAGCCCTTCGGGGTAATAGGCCCCCACGGGGCTTAAGATCACGGCGAAGATCAGCTGTTTGGCCGGGTGGACGCCCACATGGGGTTCCGTGGCGAAAATATAGGGCCGGATATAAAGCGACGTGCCGTCTTCGGTCGGGATCCAGTCGGCGTCCTCTTTTACAAGCGTTTCAATTGCCTGC
This sequence comes from Oscillospiraceae bacterium, assembly GCA_031256825.1. Lineage (GTDB taxonomy): Bacteria > Bacillota > Clostridia > Oscillospirales > Acutalibacteraceae > WRMQ01. The sequence continues at coordinate 56,505 of JAIRPV010000001.1, forward strand.
ACGGCGAAGGCTTCGTCGAATTTGGGAATACAAAGGCGCTCATTGCTCAGGTTCAGCCGCGCCATATTCGCTTCCGGCCGGAACAGGCGGCATTTGCCATCCACGCCATGATAGGCCTTCATGCCCTCAAATACTTCCTGCCCATAATGCAAGCACATCGCGGCGGGATCGAGCGCTATTGGCCCATACGGCACAATGCGCGGGTTGTTCCAGCCTTTGCCCTCGTCGTAATTCATCAAAAACATGTGGTCGGTAAAATAATTCCCGAAACCCAGATTGCTTTGATCCGGCTTCGCTTTGGGCGTTTTTGTGCGCTCTATTGTGATTTTCATAGACAGCCCCTCTCTCTTAATTGATGATGGTATTTTATTATAACAAAAGTTTATGAAGAATGCAAGGGTTTCGCCGAAAAATTTACGGTATTTTTTTATCCGGCGCTGCGGCGCGGCGTATGATTTACGCGCCCCGCTTCCCGCGCCCCGCCGCAGAAAGGCCTTGACTTTCCCCGCCGGAACTGGTATACTAATTTTGTGACGCACACAAATTTTCATCATTTGCTTTGGAGGAAACCGCCCATGTGCCAGGTTGCCATCTTCGATTCCACTTTGCGCGACGGCGCGCAGGCCGAAGGGATTTCTTTTTCCGTCAACGACAAGCTGGAGATTGTGCGTGCGCTCGACGCCATTGGCGTGCACTATATCGAAGCGGGCAACCCGGCTTCCAATCCGAAGGAACTGGCGTTTTTCCGGCAGGCGGCGGGGCTGCGGCTGGAGCGCGCCGCGCTTTGCGCGTTTGGCTCCACTAGGCGCAAAAACAGCGCCGCGGCGGACGACGAAAATTGCGCCGCGCTGCTGGCGGCGGGCACAAAGGCCGTAGCCGCTTTTGGGAAAAGCAGCCTGCTGCATGTGCGCGAAATCTTGCGCACCACAGCCGAAGAAAATTTGGCCATGATTGAAGACACTTGCCGGTTTTTTGTTGAAAAAGGCCGCGAAATGATATTCGACGCGGAGCACTTTTTTGACGGCTGGAAGCTGGACAAGGCATATGCCCTGGAAAGCCTGCGGGCGGCGGCAAGGGGCGGCGCCAAAACCCTGGCTCTTTGCGACACCAACGGCGGCGCGTTCCCCTGGGAAGTGGCCGCCATCACAAAGCTGGTCTGCGCCGAATTCCCGGAACTCGTCGTCGGCGTCCACGCGCACGACGACGGCGGCATGTCAACGGCCAGCTCCTGCGCGGCGGTTCGGGCCGGGGCGCGCCAAGTGCAGGGCACGTTCCTGGGCTTCGGCGAGCGCGTGGGCAACGCCAACTTGAGCGTGATCATCCCCAACTTGCAGCTGAAACTTGGCTACGCCTGCCTGGAGCCGGCGCAGCTGCGGCAGCTGACGGCCACGGCGCTGCACATTGCCTCCATCGCGAACGTGACCGTGCGCAAGGGCACGCCCTTCATTGGCGCAAGCGCCTTTGCGCACAAGGCGGGCATGCACGCGGACGGGGTGATGAAAAACGCCGCGTCGTTCGAGCACATCGACCCGGCGGCCGTTGGCAACCGCAGGCGTTTTTTGATGAGCGAGGTAACGGGCAAGGCGGCCGTGCTGCCCCGCGTGCAGCGGATTTTCCCCGGCATTGACCCGAAAGGCGGGGAGCTGCGGCGCGTGGTTGACGCGCTGAAAGCCAAAGAATTCGAGGGCTACAGCTACGAGGGAGCCGATGCGTCGTTCGATTTGCTGATCCGCCGCAGCCTGGGCGGCCTGCCATCTTTCTTTGAGCTGATCGGTTATAAGGTGCTCGATCAACTGCCCTACGGGGGCGAAAAAAGCGCAACAGCCACGCTGAAAATACGCGTTGGCGGCGCTGTACAAATCACAGCCGCCGAAGGCGACGGCCCCGTCAACGCGCTCGATATCGCCCTGCGCGAAGCGCTCACCGCCTTTTATCCGGTGCTGGGCAGCGTGCAGCTGCTCGACTATAAAGTGCGCATCATGGAAAGCTCCGTGGGCACCGGCACGCAGGTGCGCGTGCTCATCACCAGCGGCGACGGCAGCGCCCAATGGACGACCGTCGGCGTATCGCACGACATCATCGAGGCCAGCTGGGAAGCGCTGGTGGATTCGATTGGATACAAACTGCTGGAAGACGGCGGCGCAGCCGTTTAACGGGCGGGGCAGGCCACCAGCGCAAAAAAACGCCCCCACGCAACAGCACGGGGGCGTTTTTTGTTGTTTTTCAGCATATCCCTGCCCTCATCCCTCCATCTGCGCCGCCACAACGCTGCCGCCGGCATAAATTTTGCGCAGCTTCGGCTTTTCAATTTTGCCGGTGGCATTGCGGGGCACGGGGGCAAAAATAATTTTGCGCGGGCGCTTGTAGCGCGGCAGATCGCGGCAGAATTGTTGAATATCCTCTTCTGTGCAGTCCATGCCGGGCTTCGCCTCAATGATTGCGGCGGCAATTTCGCCCAGGCGCGCGTCGGAAAGGCCGATGACCGCCACGTCTTTGATCTTTGGATGCGCGCGCAGAAAATCTTCAATCTGCACCGGATAAAGGTTCTCTCCTCCGGTGATGATCACGTCTTTTTTGCGATCCACCAAATAGATAAATCCCTCTTCGTCTGCGCGGGCCATGTCGCCGGTGTGCAGCCAGCCGTCTTTCAGCACGGCGGCGGTAGCTTCCGGATCGTTATAGTAGCAGAGCATAACGCCGCGGCCTTTTACGCAAAGCTCGCCCACTTCGCCAGCGTTCACCGGCTTGCCGGCCTCGTCCACAATCTTCGTTTGCCATTCATAGCCCGCCACGCCGATGGCCCCCACTTTGTGAATGTTCTCTACGCCCAGATGCACGCAGCCCGGCCCAATGGATTCCGACAGGCCGTAGTTTGTGTCGTATCCGTGCGCCGGGAACCATTGCTTCCAGCGCCGGATCAGGCTCGGCGGCACAGGCTGCGCCCCGATGTGCATCAGCCGCCAGCCGGAAAGATCGTAATCTTCCAATTTCAGTTCGCCCGCATCCAGGGCGTCCAGAATATCCTGGGCCCAGGGCACCAGCAGCCAAACCACCGTCGCGCCTTCCCACGAAGCGGTTTCCAGAATCCAGCGGCTTTGGGTGCCGCGCAGCAGCACCGCCCGCCCGCCCGCCAGCAGGCTGCCGAACCAGTGCATCTTCGCGCCTGTGTGATAAAGCGGCGGAATGCACAAAAAAATGTCGCCGTGGGTTTGGCTGTGATGATTTTGCTCCACCTCGCACGCGCAGACCAGCGCCCTGTGGTTGTGCAAAATCGCCTTAGGGAACCCCGTTGTGCCGGAAGAAAAGTAAATCGCCGCCTCATCCTCGTCGTGCAGCGCCGTCAGCGGCGGCTTTGTGGAACACCTTGCGGTTACGGTCTGCCAGGCCTTTGCGTAAGGCGGGCGTTCCCATGGCTCCCCAACAAACAACTGCTGGCGCAGTTCAATTTCTCCCTGTATCGCATTCATGCGCTCCACGAACTCCGGCCCAAAGACCAGCATATCCACATCGGCCAGCTTCAGGCAGTAGGCAATCTCGTCGGCGGAATAGCGGAAGTTCATTGGCACAACCACCGCCCCGGCCTTCAGCACGCCAAAGTAGGCCGGCAGCCATTCGATGCAGTTCATCATCAAAATAGCGACTTTTTGCCCCTTTTGCAGGCCTTCGCTTTGCAGATAGTTGGCAAACTGGTTGGCCTGCTCGTCAAAAGCGTGCCAGGTGAGCGTCTTGCGGTAGCCCGAATGGAAGTTGCGCTCCACCAGCGACATCTCTTTCCAGTCGTTTCGGGTTTCCAGCTCCCGGATTTCTGGGTTGACTTCCACCAGGGCGATTTCATCACCATAGTGCGCGGCATTGCGCGCCAGAAATTCCGTAATCGGCATACTGTCCATCTCCTTGCAATTTAGCTGTCATTTTCATTGGCAAGTTACGAAATTCCGAAATTCCGGAATACTGGATTTTGCCTCTGAAAAGGGGTCAAAAAACGGTTCGCCATTCCGAAATTTCGAACTATCGTAAAAACGCGCTGCGGAAGATTCTTTCGGGGAACACGCAAAGCGTGATGATTTGTCTCCAGAAATCACTTCGCAAAGACATCCCTCGCCACAGGCGATGTGCTTATTATATCACAAGCCGCCTGCGATTGCAAGCGGCTTGTTTCTGTTCGTCAGGAATTTATTTTGCCTGCCCTGTTCCGGCGTTTTGTTGATTCAACTCTGCCGCAGCCGCTCCAGCAGCCCCTCCCAAAGTTCCACTATTTTAAAGCGGATTTCCACCTTGGGATTGCTGCGCAGCACGCGCAGCTGGCCGCCGGTGAACAGCGCGTCGAGCGCAACGGGGCGGCGGGCCCGCGCGGCGGGCAAACACAGCGGCGGGAACATCACGCACCACCAGTTGCGCCCTTCGCCGCCGCCCAAGATGACCCGGACGGCCTGGTAGCGCCCGGCGGGCAAGGTAACGCCCGCTTCTTCGTAAACGCGCGTTGGAAAGTAATCTTCGCCCACTTCCACGCGCACGGGGTAGTTCAGGCCGAACGCAAGCAGGGCTTTTTGCGCGCACCGCTCCAGTTCCGGAACGCGCGGGGCAATGGCCGCTTCGGCGGAGGCCGCGTTGATACTGCCGTCGAACAGCGCGGCGCCCGCGCGCAAAAGTTCGTCGCGCACATACAGTTTCGCGCGCTGATCCAGGTCGCTATCTGAGTTGGCAATCACATGCAGGCGCAGCACCTCGCGGCGAATGCCCGCGCAGCGCGCCTGGAAGCTGCAAAGGCTCGCAAAAAACGCGCACGCCGCCAGCGCGGCCGCCACACGGATCCGCCGCCAGCGCCTGCGCCGGTGCTCCGACGGGCTATGTAGGTTGTGGTACATAATAAAACCGCCTTACTTTTGGGTATTCCTGGGATACCCTGAGTATAGGCGGCTGCCGCGCCGGTTATACGGGGGCAAAATAATTTTTTGTGGCTCTGGCATTGTTGAACGAAGGCGCTTACAATTTCTTTGCCCCCCAAAAAAAGATCAAATCCCCTGCGGGCGAAACGTCAACGCCCTCCACGCCAGCCGCCAGGATAAAACGGCTCGATTCCGCCGCCAGAGGGTACGCCACGCCATTTTGCAAAAGATGCGCTTCGGCCTGGCGGCAGGCGCGGGCGGTCTCGGCCGGATCCGCTGTCTGCGCCGCGCCGCGCAGCAGGGCTTCCACCGCGCCGGACTGATAGCGCATGGGGTTGGCCGCGCCCGGGAAAATCAGCTCCTGCAACGCCTGCAACGCAAACGAGCTGCCGGCCCGCAAGGTGGTGATCGCGATATCAAAATCCCCTGCGCGCAGCCGTTTTTCCAGCAGCTCCGGTTCCGGCGTTTCCAGCACAACTTCCAGCCGCAGACCGAACAGGCTCTGCCAGGCCTGTAACGCCCGGCGCATGATCTGCTCGTGCGCCGGGGCGCACAGCAAGCTCAGGCTGCGCTTGCCGGAATCCTCCAGCAGTTTGCGCGCGCGCGCGGGATCGCACGCAATCCCCTGCGGCGGTTCCGCCAGGGCGCTCAGCGGCTGCCCCCCTACCCGCACGCCGCCGGGCAGCAGGCCGGGCGGCGCGGAAACGCCCAGCTCTTTTGCATCCAGCGCGGCGCAGAGGGCTGTGCGAAGATTGGCTTGCGGCAGGCGCTCGCACTGAAAAACGAGCGCGAGCGTTGCGTTGTTGATTTCTGTCTCGTTCGCGCCGGGCGGCGGCGCCGCATCCGCCGGAACAAGCGCCGCGTCATACCCATCGCCAAGCAGGCGCAACCGCTCAGTGGCATCCGGCTGCACTTTCAGGTCAACCGCGAGAGGCGCGGGAGGGCTTTCGCCCTGATAGCTGTCGTTGCGATACATGCGGAGGAGGTTGCCATCCCAGCGCGAAACATAAAACGGCCCGTTGCACAGCAGATATTTCGCGGCCAGGCCATAGCGGCCATGCGCGGCTTCGAACCAGGCCCGGCTACAGGGCATGGCGGCGCTTTGGGTGAGTGCGTATAAAAATGTGGCGTTCGGCGCGGCGAGTTTTATTTCCAGCGTATCGTCGCCCATAGCGCGCACGCCAAGCGCGCTTGCCGGAGCGGTTCCCTCGTGGACCGCGCGCGCGTTTTCGATGGCATACAGGGTCTGCGCGCCAGGCGTTTTTGTGGCGGGGCTGAGGGCGCGGCGCAGACCAAAAACAAAATCATCCGCAATCAAGCGCGTGTCGAAGGCCTCCGTCGCCTCTTTGCTGCCCAGCATTTCGTTTACCGTGCCGCTGCTTTTGTTCTTTAGCAGCTTCCAGCGCGCGCCGTGCCGCAGCTGAAACGTATAGGTCAGCCCATCTGCTGAAACCGCCCAGGATTTTGCCGCGCCGGGTGCAACCTTGCCGTTGCTGTCCAGCCGCACGAGGCCTTCGAAGCAATTGCCAACAACCAGCAATTCGTCGGCGCTTTCGGCAATCGCTGGATCGAGATATACGGGGATCGCGTCGATGGGATAAGCGAACAGTTTGCCCGTGCCGTCGTCTTTTTTGCAGGCGGGCAATGCGCCGAGCAGCACGGCGGAGAGCAGCAGCGCCGCCGCCTGACAAAACTTTTTTTTGAGCATATTGCCTCCTCCTTATTCTAGGCGCTCCTCCGCGCGGCCTTCTAAAAGCTCCGGGCGCTTGCGCCGCGTGCGTTCCAGGCTTTGCGCGCGCCGCCATTGCTCTTGCAGGGCGTGGTTGCCGCCCAGCAGCACGTCGGGCACGGCGCGGCCCTCCCAGAGCGCCGGGCGGGTATATTGCGGATGCTCCAGCAGGCCTTGCCAATGGCTTTCGCCCATGAACGCCGCATCCGCCGCCAACACCCCGGGCAGCAGCCTCACAATGCAATCCGTCAGCACCAGCGCGGGCAGTTCCCCGCCGGTGAGCACATAGTCGCCAACGGAGATCTCTTCGTCCACAAGCGCCTCCAGCACCCGTTCATCCACGCCCTCGTAATGCCCGCACAGCAGCGCCAGCGACGGCATTTGCGACAATTCCGCGGCCCGGCGCTGCGTCAGCGTTTTCCCCTGGGGCGACAGATAGATCAAATGCGGGCGCCCGCCCCACTCTTCGCACAGCGCGCGGAAGGCGTCCGCTATGGGCTGGCACTGCATGATCAGGCCGAAGCCGCCGCCATAGGGCGCGTCATCCACCCGGCGGTGCTTGTTGTTTGTATAGGCCCGGATGTCGCGGGTTCCGATCTGCACCAGGCCCTGCCGGCGCGCCCGCCCCACCATGCTGTGCGACAGCACGGCTTCGCAGACTTCCGGGAAAATCGTCAGAATTTCGATGCGCATGAACTTTTCTCCTCAGCGGGTTCCACCTGCGGTGGGCAGCTCGTCATTGGCAGCTTCTCAGCAAAATTCTTGTCTCGCCACAGATTATGTGCTTATGATAACACACCTGTGGGTTCTATGTTTTTTATGATAACACACCTGATACGCTTATTATAACATAACAGCGCCCGCCCCGCAAGGGGGAAGGCACTGTTTTTTTGGAGCGCTTACAGGTCGTCCGCATCCTGCTCCGGCTCGCCGCCATCCGGCGAACGCCCTGTATAACTGCCCAGAGGATCGTATTGGGCGTTTTCTTGCGGCGGCGCGAATTCCGCGGCGGTTTCCCACCAGGCTTTGCGCAGGCGGCGCTCGGCCCGCGCGCGGCGTTCGCTTTTGCCGTCGAACCATTGAAATAGATTGATGCTCGTCCCCTCCTTCCTGCGTTTAGTGTTTTCCGCAGGGGCGCGGGGCATGCGTGGCAAACACTGGCAAGCAACTGCGCATGTTTCCCAGTGAATTTCAATTTCTACGGGAAGGTTTCCCAAAAGACAAAATAGGGGCATCTTTTGCGCGTAGAAAATCGGCGCGCCGGATTGACTGCGACGCTTTTATCTGGTAAGATGTAAGAGCGCAACGAAGTGATTCGCGGTGCGTAAACGGATGAAAAACGCAAAAGAAGTAAAGCGCAGCGGACGGCAAAAGGCAAGGATGTGGAAAGCATAAAAGCGCTCCGGCAAACCCTGCCGGGGTGTTTTTTGTGCCAAAAAACAGAATCATATGCACAAAACAGGCATGTAATCGCCTGTGATTTTGTGAAAAACACAGATTCTTTCGGGAACGCTTTACTTTTCCGCACGTCTGCGATACAATGGAACACAGAAACGAACGGAGGGACGGTTATGCGGGATCTCATAGCGGACGAAACATTGGATATCACTGGCCTGGCGTGCCCGGCGACCTACGTGCGGACGATAGCGGCGCTGGAAGAAATGGCGGACGGGCAGGTGCTTTGCATCCGGCTCAACGGCGGCGAGCCCGCGCGCAACGTGCCCCGCAGCATAGAAGCGGGCGGGCACGAACTGCTGGATCTGCATCCCAACGGCGACGGAACGTATACGCTGCTGGTGCGGCGCGCGCCGGAATAAAAAAACAGAAGGCGGAGGGGCGACCCCTTTGCCTTCTGCTTTTTTGGCGTTATTCTTCCGTCGCGAACTTATATCCCACGCTCCAGACGGTCTGGAGGCTCCATTTTTCCGAGACGCCTTCGAGCTTTTCGCGCAGGCGCTTCACGTGCACGTCGATGGTGCGGCTGTCGCCGTAGTAATCGAAGCCCCAGACTTCATCGAGCAGCTGGTTGCGGGTAAAGACCCGGTTGGGGTTGCTGGCAAGATAGTAGAGCAATTCCATTTCTTTCGGCGGCGCATCCACTTTTTTGCCGTTGACGCGCAGTTCATAGTTGGTCAGGTTCACGCTGAGCTGATCGAACCGCACTTCTTTCAGCGGCTCCGACTGCGGCTCCTTTTCGGCGGTGCGGCGCAGCACGGCTTTGATCCGCGCGACAATTTCTTTTGCGTCGAACGGCTTGGTAACGTAGTCATCCGCGCCCAGTTCGAGGCCGAGCACTTTGTCGAACACTTCGCCTTTGGCTGTCAGCATGATGATGGGCACCTGGGAACTCTTGCGGATTTCGCGGCAAACCTGCCAGCCGTCGAGCACAGGCAGCATGACGTCAAGCAGGATGAGATCGGGGGCCTGCTCTTTGAAGGCGCTGACGGCGCTTTCGCCATCGTGGGCCAAAACAGCCTGAAAGCCCTCCTTTTCCAAATAGATGCGCAGCAACTCGCAGATATTGCTGTCATCATCCACCACCAGTATTTTTGATGTAACAGTTGCAGCGGCCATGATAATTCTCCTCTCGTTGTTCTGCCTTGTCTGTTCAAAGTGTACCATAAAATTATGAACAAGTCAAGCCATATTGGATAGCGGAAAAATCAACAGGCCGGCGGCAAACTCACGCGCAAAACCGAAGAGCGCCGCCCAATTCGCCTGTCACGGGGGCCAGCGCCGTATATACCATAGAAGTTTGATCGCTGAGCAGTTCCACAAAATCCGGCGTTTCGGCCATTTCCTGCCCCCGGGAAGCCAACCATCGCGATCCGGGTTCCCGCAGGGGCAGACGCAGCGCGGCCACGGCAAGGCCGCCGCAGCCCAGCCACAGCAGCGAGCCCCGGTGCAGCGCGGCCACGCGGCGCAGCGCGGCGGTTCCGGAACAGGCGCCCGCCGCGTGCAGGCGCGGCAAATCAAGCTCCCCCCGGCATTCCGTCTTCAGCACGCAAGCCACGGGGCGCCGCCGCCAGCGTTTGCAGGTCAGTGTTACCACAATTTCTTCGCCGGGGCAATGCCGCGCGCAGTTGCAGATCAGTTCCAGCAGCAGCCAGCCGATGTCGCGCGGGGCGCAGGGCGCTTCGATGATCTCCTCCGGATCGTCAAACCGCACAGAGCGGCCCAGCGGATGCAGCAGCATATCCGCGGCGGCGCAGAGATCTTCCGTCCAGGTGCGCAAATCACAGCGCTGCGGGGCGAACGCAATGTCTTCCCGCCGCGCCAGAATCATATTTTGTAAGGCCCGCAGCCGTAGGCGGCAGGCCAGCAGCATCATTTTTGCGCGCGGATCCCCGGCGCGGCAAGCCAGCAGCTCGCCCATGAGCGCTTGCAGGGCGCCGCGCAGGCGCATTTCGCCCGCCGGATCGACAGGCAGCGCCATGGCCTGCTCAAATTGATCGTACAGCTGCTCGCGCGTGAGCAGGGGCGCGGGCTGGAAGGTTTGGAAGGTAGTATTCATATGCCATAGTATGGCGGATATCTCGTCGGAAAAACGCGGAAATATTTGCTGCCAGCCTATCGCCCCAGCGGCGCCCTGCCCAGCGCCGCTTCATAAAGCGCCTGCAAATCCGCGCTGTTGAGCACGCCGACAGCGCCTTCCACGTCGGCGGCCAGATGCCAGGGGGTGTCGTAGACGTCGGTTGAGCCGGAAGGCAATTTTTGCGGACGCTTGCCCGCCAGCATGGCCTTCAGCTCCGCCCAGTCATCCAGATCCACCAGGAAGTTGCCGTCCAGATCGCCAAACACCACCAGCGTATACGCGCCGTATTGCTGCATTTGCCCCGCTCCCATCAGCAAAACGCGGGAGCCTGTGCCGGTGCGGCCTTTGTTTTCCGGCTTTTGGCTGTTGTCGATCACCAGGCTGCCGCCGTTGGACGCGGCCAGATATTGCGTCAGATATTCGTCGCTCCAGGGAGTTACGCCGCCCGTTTGCGTATAGTGGCGCGGAAAGCCATAAATATAGTTGTGGGTATTGTCAACAACGATATCGCTATTCAGGATTTGCAGCTGCGGCGGCGGGCCGGCTGTTACACTGTAGCGCGCCGCGCTGAGATCGCGCGGGCGGGACTCGTCAAAATACGGCAGATCCGGATCAGCATAGTCATCCGAAAGCCAAACCGCGCCGCTGCCGCCGGGGGCGTCGCCGCGCAGGGTGAATTGCAGCGTCAGATACGATTGCGCGGCGTCGGCCTCCACAACAGGCAGCGCGCCCCCCGCGGGCGCGGCGGCCCACTGGACAACCAGCACGCCCACGCCGGCGCGCTGCGCGGCGGTCATGCCGCGCGGGTATTTTTCGGCTTCGCCATCGGCCTCGCGCAGGCCAAACATGCCACCGGCCAGCACGCCCTTGCGCTCAAATGAATCGTAGCGCAAACGAAGCTTGTCGTAGAGAACATAGACGCGGAAAAACGAGGTTGGCTCCTGGGTTTTGAGCTTCATTTGCAAGGCGAATGTTTCGCCCAGGGCCAGGGCGGCCGGCCCTTCAAAGGAATAATACATGGTATTGTCGGCCGCGCGGGCCGGGATGGCCGGCAGCAGCAGCGCTGCCAGCAGCAGAATCGTCAAGGCGCGCCGTATCAGGTGCATCACAAACCCTCCCCTGTGTTTTTGTATTCGCAAAAGCGATATTTTAGGTTTTTGTACGTTTGCCAAGGCCCCGCCCGGACGCGCCGCCAGCCGGGGCGCTGATCCAGGTTGGGAAAAAACGCGTCCGCGTTGAAAAAAGCGCAGTCGCAGTCGACCTGCGTCACAAACGCTCTGTCGCAGTCATCCAGCAGCGCGGCATAAAGCTCTGCGCCGCCGATGAGACAAACGCGCTTTTTTGCGGCGGCGCGGGCTTCCGCAAGAGAGTGCAAAACGGTCACATTCGGCCAGCGGGGATCGTAGGCGGGGTTGCGCGATAAAACCATGTTTTTCCGCCCGTTCAGCGGCCTGCCAATGGACTCGAAGGTTTTGCGGCCCATGAGCACGGCGCGGCGGCGAAAGCAGCCGGTGGTCAGCTTGCGGAAACGCCGCAGATCCGCCGGGATCCGGAACAGCAATTTGCCGTTTTGGCCGATGGCCCAATTGTGGTTGACGCAGACGATCGCGGTCATTCCCCGCCTCCTCGTTCCTGTTCGCCGCCCGTTCGATCCTGTATTCGCGGAAGGAATGGCGCACAGATATGGGTTCTTATTCCCGCCCCCGGAACAGCCGGAGCGCCTCGGCGGCGGCGGCCTGCTCGGCCAGCTTTTTGCTGCGCCCGCGGCCAACCCCCAAAACGTTCGAGTGCAGCCGCACCTCCACCACAAAGCATTTTTCGTGATCCGGCCCGGTCTCTTCCACCAGCGCGTACTGAACGGAATCTTCGGGATTCTGCTGGATGATCTGTTGCAGCAGGGTTTTGCTGTCTTCCAGCGCGGGGCGCTCGCCGCCGCGGCCAAGGAACGGGACGACAAACGCCCGGCAGGGTTCCATGCCGCCGTCGAGATACATTGCGGCCAGCAGCGCTTCGAACGCGTCGGCCACCATGCTCGGGCGGTGCGCGCCGCCGGTTGCGGCTTCGCCCCGGCCCAGCAGCAGGGCGCCGCCCAGGCCAAAGGTCTGGGCATAGCCATAAAGCGCGGGTTCGCAGACCGCCGCCGCGCGCATTTTAGTCATTTCGCCCTCGGGCAGCTGCGGGCAGCGCTGATAAAAATACTCCGCCGCGATAAAGCCCAAAACGCTGTCGCCCAGAAATTCCAGCCGCTCGTTGCTCTGCATCAGCGGTTTGCGCTCGTTGGCATAGGAAGAATGGGTCAGCGCCCGGCGCAGCAGCTCCGGATCTTTGAATTGGTAACCAATGGTTTGCTGTAATTCTTCTGGGGTCATACAAACGCTCCTTCAGGTTCTTATGCCTCCCGCCGCGGCAGGTTTTCCTTCATTTTTTGCACCATGTTTCCCTCCACGCACTGCTTCGCCTGCCGGATGGCGGAATAAAAGGCCTTTGCGTCGGAAGAACCGTGGGCTTTGATGACCACGCCGTTGAGGCCCAGAATCGGCGCGCCGCCGTATTCTTTGTAGTCCATCATTTTTTTCAGGCCCATCAGGCCCGGCAGCGCGAACGGCATGCCCAGCAGCCCCAGCGGGCTGCCCGTAAAGACTTTTTTGAACTTGCCGCTGAGCATTTTGCCCATGCCCTCGTAGAGTTTCAGGATCATATTGCCGGTGAAACCGTCGGCCACGACAACGTCGCACCCGCCGAACGGAATTTCGCGCGATTCGATGTTCCCGATGAAATTGATATTGGGCTGCCCCGCCAGCAGCGGATAGGCCTCCTGCCGCAGCGAATCGCCCTTGCCGGGTTCTGTCCCGATATTGGCCAGCGCAACGCGCGGGTTCGCGATCCCAAGCACGCTTTGCATATACACCGTGCCCAGCAACGCAAAATTAACCAGCATCTCGGCTGAGCATTCGGCGTTCGCGCCGCTATCCAGCAACAAAAACGGCGTTGTGGCCGAGGGCAGCACCGCGCCGATTCCGCCGCGCCGCACGCCTTTCAGGCGCTTGACGATGAGCGTGGCCCCCACCATGAGCGCGCCTGTGCTGCCCGCGCTGAGGAACGCATCCGCGCCGCCATCCGCCAGGGCGCGCAGGCCGACGGCCATAGAAGAATCCTTGTGTTCCCGCAAAATCGTCTGCGGCTCGTATTCCATGCTGAAAACGCCGGGCGCTTCCAGAATCTCCATCGCGTCAAGCGATATTTTGTGCTGCGCCGCGCAGGCCCTGATTTTTTCGCCGCTGCCAGCCAGGGTAATGCGCACGCCCAGCTTGTCCGCCGCGCGGCGGCAGCCCTTTAACACTTCCAGCGGCGCGTGATCGCCGCCGAAGGCATCCGCAATAAGGTGCATGGATATCCCTCCTTTAATAGTATAACCAGTATACAACATTTCCGGGGAAAAATCAAGGGGGTTTTTTGCAAGCTGCGCGGAAAACCGCGCTTGAGCTGATTTTTGAAAAACGATAAAATTTTTGGGAGCGAAAAAAAGCGATTTCCCTCTTGACATTTGGGCCAAATGCGTGTATAATAGTTGTAGTTGCTAACGAATGCGGAATTGTGTAATGGTAGCACGACAGACTCTGACTCTGTTTGTCTGGGTTCGAATCCTAGTTCCGCAGCCACGCCCTGTGCCCCGGAGCCACAAACCTTGTCGCTCCGGGCTTTCTTTATCTTTTCGCTAGATTGTCCAAGGGGCTGAACTGGGGAAAACAGACTACCGTTTTCGTAGGAGTCTGATGTACATACCGCCTGACCATGTCAAGGGAGGTATGCCCAAGAATTTGCTGCAAGCTGTAGACATCCCCACCGTTCTCTAAGTACCGTGTAGCAAAGGAATGCCGCAACAGATGAGGCCGAAGGCGGGCTATGCCGGAACGCTTTTTCAGCACCCGAAACAGCTGCTCCACCGTGCTTTGTTTGATGGGAGTCTGTTCGTCTTTTAAGAATAAACCTGTCTGTTCCGCCCGGCAAGACACCATTCCCATATAGCGAAGCAACGCGCGTTTGGACTGCAAACCAATGGGCAGAAAATAATCTGATTATCCCTTTACCAGCCCCCCAAAAAACCCTTGCAAAACAAGGAAAAAAGTGGTATAATGGAAGCAGAAAGGGGTGCTGACGGATGAAAAGAGCGAAATACAAGGAAAAGCCGCTGAGCTTCATGGAGTTTGCGGAGTCGCTCGGCTACACCGCCTGTATGACTTGCGGTCATCCTGATGTATATCGAAAGAAGATGGGATTTTCCGATTACCACGACTTTGGCATCACCAAGGACGAGAGCGTTCACGACCCGGACGAAGCCGTTCACGCGCTGGAGCTTGTGCCGGATGGTTTTGCCGGAACGAACAAACTGCTCATATACACTTACTATAATTTTGAGAAAGGAAACGATACACATGTACATAACGAATAGCAATCTATGCATCCGTAACGCAGTAGCATCCGATGCCGAGCAGCTTTGTGCGTGGTGGAATGATGGTGCAATTATGGCTCACGCGGGGTTTCCGAACGGTGTAGGCGATACGCCGGAGCGTATCCGCGAAAGTCTGGCTGGCGACAATGATGGAATCCATCGCCGGCACATTATTGAGCTTGCGGGAACGCCAATCGGCGAGATGAATTACCGAAATAAAGGCGATTCCATCGCCGAAATCGGAATCAAAATCTGTGCCGCCGATGAGCGTGAAAAGAGCTATGGCACGATATTGCTGTCCATGTTCATTGACGTATTATTCCGTTATTTCGGATACGAGAAAATCATCTTGGACACAAACGTGAAAAACACCCGCGCACAACACGTCTATGAACACAAGTTGGGCTTTCGCAAACTGAGTGTGCGTGAAAACTCGTGGACAGACCAGTTGGATGTTCCGCAGTCGTCTATTGATTATGATTTGAGCAAAGCGGATTGGTTGGCGGCACACCCACAGATAGAATATTTTCGATTTGTCCAAGTTGAATCCCCCGATGAAAAATCCGCTATCTGTGAGAACATCTTGCGAATGCTCCCGAATTGGTTCAGCGTGGAGAAAAGTATTGTCAACTATGTAAAAGAAGTCCGTGAGCTACCTTTTTGCGCCGCATTTTCTGGCGATGCCGCCGTTGGTTTTGTCGCACTGAAGCCGCATAACGAGTACACGGCAGAAGTTTGCGTCATGGGTGTTTTGCAGGATTTTCACCGCCACGGTATCGGCAGACAGTTAATTGCACTGTGCATTGAGGAATGTCGCCGGGCAGGGCGATTGTTTTTAACTGTCAAGACACTTGACCAGTCGCGGGAAAGCCGCAGTTATGAAAAAACGCGGCTATTCTATCAGGCGCAGGGCTTTTATCCGCTGGAGGTGTTCCCGCTTTTGTGGGACGAAAACAATCCTTGCCTGTTTATGGCGAAATATTTGGGAGGTGCGACAGAATGACCATCACAGACTTCACAGCAGACTACATCGAACAGGCGACGGCACTTGTTCAACAAAACCATGAGCAGGAGCGGGGCTTTTGCCCCTTCCTGCCCGCAAACAACAACCTCCCCGATATGAAACAATTCGCAGATAATCAATTGGGTGTTGCTGCTATAGAAAACGGCGAAATGGTGGGCTTCTTGTGTTCCTACCCTCCCATTCAACGTCCTTTCCAGCTTGAAAATGTGCTGGGAGCATACTCACCGAAGTGTGCAAATGCCGCTGTCGGCAGTAATCGGGCGGTTGTTTACGCGCAGATGTATCAGGCGGTGGCTGACAAATGGGCAAGAGCAGGGCTGTCCAACCACGCCATAACGCTGTACGCCCATGATGACGAAGTAAAACGGCAGTTTTTTGAGTATGGCTTTGGACTGTGGGGAATGAATGCCATGCGCCCGATGGAGGAAATTGACGCGCAAGCGGTTATCGGGGTTGACTGTATTGAATTGCCTCGTGAACGGTTTTCCGAAACACTCCCCTTGCAAAACGCATTAACAGAGCATTTCTTGCAAAGCCCCATGTTTATCCGCTTTGAGCGGGATACGGAAGAAGATCTTGCCGCCGAGTGCGCCAAGCTGCCCTTCCGATATTTTGCCGCCTTTGACGGTGGGAAAATGATCGCCTACATGCGGGTGTTGAAGGATATGGGCAACACCGGCCGTCAAACCATCTGCGGCGCGTATTTATTGCCGGAATATCGTGGTAGAGGAATTTATCAAGCTCTGCTAAATCATGTGATTGCTGTGTTGAAAGCGGAGGGAAATTTTCTGCTTGAAGTGGATTTTGAGAGCTTTAACCCCACGGCACGAGGTTTTTGGATGAAATATTTTACGCTATATATGTGCGGGGTTGTGCGCCGCATTGACGAAAAGGCGGTGATGGTATGACGATTCAATCCTTGTTTGAAATACCGCACCGCTTTGATGAGTGCATAGACTTTATTGCAAGCAACTTCGGTAATCTGGAATTTCACAAGCAATGCTTGGGCATAAATGCGCAACCAGTTTTTCAGGCTTGCCCAGCACTTTTCGATGCTGTTTTTGTCGGGTGAATAGGGCGGAAGCCACAAAACCTTGTGCCCAAAACGCTTTCTGATTATCCCTTTACCAGCCCCCAAAAGGTGTGGACAAACAGCGCGTTTTATGATAGAATAGGGGCATGAAAAAAACAACAACGGGCGAGGGGAAACGCTGCCCAAAATGCGGAGCCACGGAAAACCAGGCAAAAAAGGGAT
>JAIRPV010000038.1 GCA_031256825.1 Oscillospiraceae bacterium
AAGCTGCTGTAGGACACGTAACCAAACCACAGCGTCTGCTGATAGTGTGGGCTATCCTTCGCTTATCAAATCTTTTGAAAGGACGTATGATGAATCCCACTTGTTCATTATACAAGGACTACTTATGAAAAAGCGAACGCAAAGAGCGCTTACCCTCGCGGTGGCGGCCTCGTTGGCCCTCGCGGCGTCGGTCGCCGTTTTTGTGCGCAGGCACGCGGGCGGCGGCTATTATGAAAAACCGGAGCGCAAATACCCGGCCGGCGACTACGGCTTTTCGCTGGGCTACGGAACCAACAACAACGGCTTCCCAAAAGACAGCGCGGAAGTGCGGCGGCTTGTCAGCGTGACGCCCTCGCAAAAGCAGCTGGATTACCTTGAGATGGAGTACTACAGTTTCATCCACTTTGGCATGAACACGATGACCGATGTGGAATGGGGCACGGGGAAGGAATCGCCGTCACAGTTTAACCCGGAAAAGCTTGATACGAATCAGTGGTGCGAAGCGCTGAAGGCCTCGGGCAGCAAAGGGATCATTCTAACCGCCAAACACCACGACGGATTTTGCCTGTGGCCCTCGGCCTACACAGAACACTCCATCCGCAACAGCCCCTACAAAAACGGCGCGGGCGATATCGTTAAGGAATTGGCCGACAGCTGCAAAAAATATGGCCTTAAATTCGGAATCTACCTTTCCCCCTGGGACATGCATGAGCCGAGTTACGGCAAGGCGGCCTATCACGATTTCTTCGTCAACCAGTTGCGGGAGCTGATGAATCCGGAGCGCTACGGCGAAATTTTTTGCGTTTGGTTCGACGGCGCGCGCGGGGAAGACGCTGTGGTGGATCCCGATTTTGCCTATGATTTCGCACGGTATTACGCGGTCATCAAAGAATTGCAGCCGAACGCCGTGACCGCCGTTTCGGGCGAAGACGTTCGCTGGGTTGGCAACGAGGCCGGCGTAGCGCGCGAAAGCGAATGGAGCGTGGTCAGCCGGGGCAACGCGGCCACGCAAAAATTCCAGCAGAACGCCAAAGACGGCGAAGAGCTGAAAGGCGTTGTTTACGACGCGGAAGACACGGGCAGCCGGGCGCTGCTGGAAAACTACCAAGACTTGATCTTCAAGCCCGCCGAGGTGGATGTGAGCATTCGCCCGGGCTGGTTTTATCACGAAGACCAGAAGCCGAAATCGCTGGAGCATCTGTTGAGAATCTATTATAAAGCAGTCGGCGGCAACAGCAGCCTGCTGCTGAATGTGCCGCCCAACAAAGACGGGCTGATTGCCGAAAAAGATGTGCGGCGCCTGGCGGAGCTGGGTCGCGCCCTGCGCAAGAGCACAGAGACGCCTGTCGCCGTGACGGCCATCACCGCGGGCGACGCAAAGCAAATGCAGCCGGACGACCGTTTGCGCGCGCTGCTGCAAGAGCAGGGCGAAAGCTACGAACTCGGGCCGGATCGCTACATTGTCGATTTTCAGTTCGGCGAGAAAAAAAGGATTGGCCGCATCGATCTGCGCGAAGATCTGCGCTTTTCTCAGCGGGTGGAACTGTTCGAATTTTGGGCAAAAACAAGCGCCGGCTGGGTGCTGCTTTCGGATTCCACCGTCATTGGGAACCGCAAAATCATCATGCTCAATGGCGCAAGATCCACGGATTGCATCCGGCTGATCATCAAGCAATCCCGCGGAAACCCGCATCTGCGCTGGGTTGGTTTTTACGAAAAATAAGATTGGCGGCATGCCGGAAGAAGATCCCCGCTGCGCAAACGAGAGGCCCTTTTGGCCTCTCGTTTTGTTTTTATGCTCTTGCCCGCCGTCAGCTTTCTTCCCCTATCTTTCCGCTGAGCAGCTCCGCGCAGCGGCAAGCCTTTGCCTGGGTAACGTAGGGCGCGGAATACACCAGCGGCAGCGCCAGCAAGCTCAGCAGATACCAGGGGGCAAAGCTCAGCTGAAAGCGCAGCAGCGCGGCGCATTGCCCTTCGGTGCGCGCGGCGCTCAGGCGCAGGGCGTTGCGCAATTTACATTTTGGCTGCTTGACCAGAATCGGCAGCACCAGCGCGTAGCGCTGCACGGTGAGCAAATAAAAGCCCAGGCCCAGCAGCAACAGCGCGGCTCCGCCCGCCGCCGCGCAAAGGGCAAGGCTGAAGTGCATGCCGCCCGCGCGCAGCTGCCACACGGTGCCGCCCAGCAAAAAGCCGCCCGGCAGCAGATAGACCGCCGCCCAAAGCAGGCGGCGCACCGCCAGGGCCAGCACAAACCGCATGGCCTTCAGCGCCCAGCGCGGCTGGAGCCAAAAAAACACCCGCGTGGCCGTTCGCTTGCGCCCGTCGGCTCCGCCGAAAAACCAGGCCTCGCGGCCCAGCCGCAGCGGCGCGGCGCAGGCCACCGCAGCCAATGTCAGCAACACGCCGGCAGCCACTTTGCCCCAGCCCAGCGCGGGCGCGGCCGGCGGCAGCAGCGCGGAAGCCCGCACCGCTGCAAAATCCAGCAGCAACGGCAAAAAGCCCGCCCCGGCGGCCAGCGCCGCCCCGGCCAATAACAGCAGCGCCGCGGGCCGTTTGTGCCCTCGCAGCAAATGCCTTGCCCGGGCTTTGGTGCGCCGGTTCAGCCTGACAGGCTTTGGTTTTTTGGACGTTTCCCCTTCGCGCATGCGCAATCCCCTCCCCGCCTGGCAAAAATACCGCGAATTGATTTTAGTATCGGCGGTTTGGGGCGGGATATGCGGGGGTTATTCCTTCCGCTTTGTTTTAGACCCTTCCCTCTTGATCAGCATCCGGTAAGTATCCGGGATATACGAAAACAGAGCGAGGAATGTCAGCGCAAGGGTAAGATAAACAAGAACTTGCGTTACGATGTTCGGCAGCGCCCAATCGACATAAACCGCCAGAATGCCCACATCAGGCCCGGCGAGCACCAGCAGGCTCATAACGATATAAAACGCGACAGTGGCCGCCTTGCCCCAGAACTCGGCGGCCGTTGGCCGCAGCTTCAGCAGCAGCATGGTGAGCGCCACCAGGAGCATCAGCACTTCTTTGCCGATGAAAAGCAAAAACACCCACGCGAACTGCCGCATGACCGCGCTGACGCTGCCATGGAACCGCACAAACAGCAGCACCGCCAGAACAATTTGGGTCAGTTTATCGGCCAGGGGGTCGAGCAGCTTGCCCACATTGCTCACCTGGTGGGTGCGCCGGGCAATGGCGCCGTCCAGCTTATCGCTGACGCCGGAAAGGATGACAAGCACCAGCGCGGCAATCAGGCGGCCTTTTGTGGCGGGCGTAAACCCTGTCATATAGGCCCAGCTGAAGACCGGCACGAGGAGAATACGAAAGACAGAGATCATGTTCGGGATCGTGAACAGCTTGTTTTCATGGTTCAACATGGGGGCACCTCCTTTATTAGAACCTGGTTGGCGTCTGCCGCCTTCGGCATTGTTCCGTGCGTTTTTGGCAGTCTACAAAAAGTATGACGCTATCTGCACCAGCTTTGCGGATTCCACATCCTGCGCGAAGGTTGGGCCGCCAAAGCGCAGCGCCGCCAGCGCCCGCAGCGCCAACGATACCACAAACAGCAGCAGCGCGCCCTTCAAAAACCCCAGCGCGGCGCCCAATAGCCGATCCGCCTGCCGCAGCACGGGAAGTTTGCGCAGCTTTGCAATCTGCCGCACCAGCAGGCGCGTTGCCGCCATCAGAACGGCGAACACCAGCGCGCCCAGCGCAAGGCGCGTTACCGCGCTCGCGATGGGGGCCACAATGGCCTGCTCCAGCAGTTCGGCGGCAGAGGCGCTGCTGAACGCGTGCGCCTGCAAGTTGCCAATGAGCGACTGCGTGGAAATTCCGGCCACCCGCGCAAGGCTGGTCAGGGCCTCGGGCAAATCGGAGAGCACCTTTTGCGCATATTGCGTCACCTGGCTGCCCTGCACGGCGGATGTAATGTTTTCTTCAATGAGCCGCCGCGCGGCGCTTGCAAAAAAAGCGTCGTAAACGGGCCTTGCCAGCGCGGAGCTCAGCGTCCCCGCCAGCGCCAGGCTGACAATCCAGGCGCCCAGGTTCAGCGCCGTGACAAAAAAGCCCCTGCGCGCGGACCAGAAAATCATAAACAACCACAGGGCCAAAAGCGCCAGATCGATGAGGAGCGCCACGCTCAACGGATTCACCTCTTTCCAAACCTTTGCTGTGCCTATTATATCACGCCTGCGGCGGGCAGTTCGTCACTGGCGACTGCTTCGCGAAATCTTTCCCCTCGCCACAGATCTTGCTCTTACGATATCACGCCTGCGGCGGGCAGTTCGTCACTGGCCGCTGCTTTGCAAAATCTTTCCCTCGCCACAGATCTTGCTCTTACGATATCACACCTGCGGCGGGCAGTTCGTCACTGGCGACTGTTTCGCAAAATCTTTCCCGCGCCACAACTCATGTGCCTATTATATCATAATTTCCCATCGTTGGCAAGGGATAGTTTTTGTTGAATTGCATCGCAATTCACTGGATCGACACGAGAAATGTCTTATTTCTCTATTGACAAATTTCTGTTCCTGTGGTATAATGTGCAGTAGGACTAACAAAATGTAACAACTAGCGTAGGTGCATTCCTTGCTGGAAAATATTACAATTCGTCAAATGCCTGTCATTGATCCGCACTGTAAATATTTAAAATTGATACCGAACGGTATCAGGTTTGATATTTTGTGCAACTTGAATATACAATTGCGTTACACTCCTTTACAGTTTCGTCATTTAGGGAACGCGCAGGCGCGCAAAGGAACTCTTATTAGTATAGAAAGGGTTGGCGAAACAAAATGGAGGCATGCGGAACAGGAGGGCCCACCTGTTACCTTGTGGGGGCGGCGCCGTCGGCCGAGCGCGTTTTCCCCCGCGAAAGCGACTTTATCATAGCGGCGGACGGCGGCTATTGCCATCTTCGCCGCTGGGGCATTTCCCCAAATCTGACCATTGGCGATCTGGATTCCCTGGGATGCGCGCTGCCCGAAGGCGCGCTCTGCCGCACCTTCCCGGCCGAAAAGGACGAGACCGACATGCAGCTGGCCCTTGACGAGGGGCTGGCCCGCGGATACCGGCGGTTTGTTCTTGTTGGCGCGGAAGGCGGCAGGCTCGACCACACCCTGGCCAACGTTCAGCTGCTGCTGCGGGCGGCGCGGCGCGGCGCTTACGCCGAACTGCGCGGGAGCGGCTGGCGCGGCGCGGCGGTTTGCCCCGAACGGCCGCAATTGCGGCTGCGCGGCAAAGGCACGGTTTCGGTGTTCGCCTGCGGCGAAGCGCGGGGCGTCACCATCGAAGGCATGCGCTATGCCCTGCAAGATGGCGCGCTCTATGGCGATACTCCCCGGGGAATCAGCAACGAATTGGATGGAGAAGGCGTTGTGAAGCTGAAGGAGGGAGCCTTGTTGTGCCTTTGGCAAGAAGGCATAGAAGAGAATCACAGGGAATAGCTTCCCCATGAAAGGAAAAGCGTCATGCGGTACAGTTTGATAGGATGCGGGCGGGTATCGCCGGAACACATCCGCGCGGCCAAAGCCAACGGTCTTACGATCGTCGGCCTGTGCGACGTGGATCCCCTCGCGCTGGAAGAAAACCTCGGCTTTGCGATGGATTTTTTGGGCGGCGTGCCGTTTTATACCGATTACCGCGACATGCTGACAGAGCAAAACCCGCAGCTGGTGGCAATCGCTACCCCCAGCGGGCTGCACGCCTGGCTGGCGCGCGAGTGCATGAAATACGACGCGCACGTGATCATCGAAAAGCCCATCGCGATGAACCTGAAAGATGCGCAAAAAATCACAAGCGACGCGGAAGCCTATGGCCTGATCGCCTGTTGCTGCTTCCAGAACCGCTTCAACCCGGCGGTGCGCGCGCTGAAATCCGCCGTGGATGCGGGGCGGTTCGGGAAAATTCACAGCGCTTCCATGCAATTGCGCTGGCACCGCGGGGAAGACTACTACCGGCAGGCGGCCTGGCGCGGCACGCGCGAACACGACGGCGGCGCGATGATGAACCAGGGCATCCATGGGATTGATTTGCTCAACTGGATGCTGGGGGAGCCGAAAAAGGTGACGGCGCTGACGGCGCGGCTGGCTCACGACATCGAAATGGAAGACGTTGGCATGGCGGCCGTGCAATACGAAAACGGCGCGCTGGCGCAGATTCAATGCGAAACGCTGCGTTACCCCGGCGCGGAAGAAGAAGTTTTGGAACTCAACGGGGAGCATGGCGCTGTGCGCCTGGGCGGCATCGCGGGGCATTTGGTGGAAACCTGGCGGTTCGACGACGCGCCGCCGAACGAAGAAGCCGAAATGAAGCAGATGTATGCGAAAGAGCCCGAAACGGTTTATGGGCACGGACATACCCTGCTGTATCAGGACGCCCTGGAAGCGATTGCGCAGGGCCGCCCGCCCCTTGCGGGCACGACAGAAGGCGCGCGCGCGCTGCGCATTATTCTGGGCGCCTACGAAAGCGCGGCAACGGGAAAAGCCGTGCGGCTGTGACAGGGAGCCAAGAGCGCCCGGAAGGAGTACAACTACGATGAGAAAATACAAAAAAAAGCATAGACGGCTTTGGTGGAGGCAGCAAAAACGGCAGCTTCGCTGGGTTCGGCGCGCAATGATAGCCGCATTTTCGATTGCTCTGCTCTTCGCCGTTCTGGTCAGCGCCTGCGGGCGCGGCGGCAGCGCGGTGATTGCCTTTCAGCCCGGGCAAACAGCGCCCGTTGCGGATAAACCGGGCGGCGGGCCCCACAGCGCGCCGCTGCTGACCGACAAAGATACGCCGGTGGCGAAATCGGGCTGGCTGGAGTTGTTTCTGGACGAAGCCAGCATGAGCGTGAGCCTGCGCGGATACAACGGGCAGGCCCAATGGGCGGCCCTGCCTTCCAGCGAAAAAACGCCCCTCGCCAACGCGGGTTACTGCGCGGCGGAAGCCACAATCCTTGCCAACGGCAAGCGCTTTTCGCTCAACACGCAGGATCATTGCGTGGCCTACGGCGAAGCGAACGCGAAGCCCCTCTTTGCCGAAAACGGCGAACCATCGGGCGTGCAGGTGGATTATCTGTTAACCCCCAACCGGCAAACCGCCGCAAAAACCGTGTTCTCAAAAGACGACGTGGCCTTCCTCCTCTCCATTGGCTATTATTTAAAAGACGGCAATTTCTATGTGGACGCCAATTGGTCGAACGCTTCCGGCAACGAAAACGCGTTTATCGAATCCATCGGGCTGATGGAGCGCTTCGGGGCGCTGCGCAACCCCGGCCGCGAAGATTTTCTGATGCTGCCCGACGGCGGCGGCGCGCTGCTGTATCCCGCGCGGATCTCTGATCAACCCGGGGCCGCCGAAACGGCCGATCTGCGGTTCGCGGTATATGGCGAAGACCCGGGCAATCCTGTGGCGGCTCAAAACACAGCGGACGTTATCCGCCGCGCCGAAAATGGCAAAGCGCTCAGCGCCAATGTGCCCATTTATGGCGTGCGGCAGGGCGAACGCGCCTTCATTACGGTTGTGGAAAAAGGCGCGGCTCTGTGCGATATCACTGTGAAACAGCGCATCACGGGCGAAGCGGACGCCCCGCTGCAAAGCGCCGTTGGCCCGCGGTTCACCATCACTCCCACAAAAGCTGCGGAAAGCGGCAATACGATTTACCGCGCGGCGAACAGCTACAACGGCGCGGACGAGGCCGAAGGAAAAAACCCGGCGCTGCGCCTGAGCTACCGTTTCTTTTATGGCGCGGATAACGCGAATTTCAACACCATGGCAACCGCTTGCCGCGAGCGGCTGATCGGCATCAAGCTGCTCTCGCCCTTTAAGAGCGTTCAGGGCGGCGCGGGAACGCTGCCGCTGAACCTGACCCTGCTGGGCACCGGGCCAGACGGCAAAAACGGGCTGAAGACGCTGACCACCTTTGAGCAGGCGCAGGACATTTTGTCGCGCTTAAAGAACAAAGGGACCAACCGTGTGAACGTCTGTTATATGGGGGCGTTCAGCGGCGGCTGGAAGCAGGCCGCGCCGGAAAAACTTTCTCCGCTGATGCGGCTCAATGGCACGCCGGGCCTCCAGCGCTTGCAGGAGTTCTGCAAATCAAAGGGCATTTCGCTCTTTATGGACGTGCAGCTGTTCCCCGCGGGCAAAAGCATGCAGGCGCTCGACTTGACCGGCAGCGCGCTGAAGGCCGTGCCCGCCGCGGCATACGCCGCCTTCAAAGAAAACGCCCAGCCCGTGCCCCTGCGCAGCATCAGCTCTATCGATCCCGCCGTGCGATCCATCCTGAGCCGGCTGGAAGCCACCGCCGGAATTTCGCTGGGCGACATCGGCAACACGCTCTATGCGGATTACGCGGGCGAAGGGCTCAACCGCGAAGAAACCGTGCGCAAGCTCGACAATTGCCTGCCTTCGCTTTCGGCCCAGTGGCTGGTGATGATTGACACCGGGTATTTTCATGTGGCGCGCAGCGCGGATATTTTGGTCAACCTGCCGCTGGAACCACAGCTGCGCATGCCCGGCAGCACCATGGAACCCCGCTACGAATCAGTACCGCTGCTGCCCATTATCCTCCACGGCAGCGCGGACTACTCCGGCCCTTCGCTGAACCTGGCCGGGAACAGCCGCGAAGCGTTCCTCCGCTCGCTGGCCTATGGCGCGTGCCCGGCCTATACCTGGAGCTTTGCCCCCAGCGGACTGCCCAGCGACAACCTCTATTTTGAAAAGCAGATGGAAGACGCCGTGAACAACTACACCCGCGCCAACACTGCCCTGGCCGATCTGCGCAGCGAGCGCATTGTCAGCTATCGTTTGGCCGACGCGGGCCTGACCGTAACCACCTTCAGCAACGACGCAAAGCTTTATGTCAACTTCAACGACGCCCCGAAGACCATCGAGGGCTTCACGATTCAACCCTATGATTTTGTGCGCAATTAAACGCGCTTTTGGGTCTGCGGATCCAATGGATTCCTATCGCAGGAAAGGATGATTACCATCGCCGAACAGCAAGCCCGCGCAATGCTGCCGCAGTTTGCGCTGGAAGAAGAGTACACCGATATCCGGGAGGCCCGGGAACTGACCGAGGGCCACATCAACAGCACATACTACGTGGAAGCCCAGGGCGCGGCGGGGCCGCGCGGCTACATCCTGCAAAAAATCAACACTTACGTTTTCCGCCGGCCGGAAGAGCTGATGGCCAACATCGTGGGGGTCACGGAATATATCCGCGAGCGCCTGGCGGCGGGCGAAGCGCGGGGGCAAAGCACCCTGCACGTATACCCCGCGAAAGACGGCAATCCCTGGTATCAGGATGAACAGGGCGGCTATTGGCGCTGCTACAATTTTGTGGCCAACAGTTATTCCCTTCAGGCTGCCGCCGGGCCGCAGGAAGCCCGCCGCGCGGCATACGCCTTTGGCACTTTTCAGCGCATGCTCGACGGCTTCCCCATTGAACGGCTGCACGAGACCATACCGGATTTCCACAACACAAAAAAGCGCTACGAGGCCCTGGAAGCGGCCGTTGCGGAAGATCGGGCCGGCCGCCGCGCCGAGGTGGAAGACGAAATTGCCTTCGCCCGCGCGCGAAAGGGCGATTGCCTCCTTTTGCCGCCATTGGTGGCGGCGGGCAGCATCCCGCTGCGGGTCACCCATAACGACACAAAGCTCAACAATGTGCTGTTCGATCGGGACACCCACGAGGCGGTCTGCGTGGTGGATCTGGACACAATCATGCCGGGCCTTTCGCTCTACGATTTCGGCGACAGCCTGCGGTTTTTGGGCAACACGGCCGCCGAAGACGAGCGCGATCTTTCCAATGTGGATTTTTCGCTGCCGCTGTTCGAAGCGTATACCAAAGGGTACCTCGCCGCCTGCGGCGCGGCCCTGACGCCCGACGAAATCCGCTTGCTCCCGTTTTCAGTCAAGCTGATGACCTACGAATGCGGCATGCGCTTCCTGACCGATTACCTCAATGGCGACGTCTACTTCCGCATCCATCGGCCCGACGACAATTTGGCCCGCTGCCGCACCCAATTCGCGCTGGTGCGCCGCATTGAGGCGCTGCTGCCGGAAATGGAGCGAATCGTCGCGCAAAACTGATTTCTTCTGGGGTTTTCCCTTCTCTTTTTTCTTTTGGGCAAAACCACCCTGCCTGCTTTGGCGGGGTGGTTTTGTTTTTGTTTGTTGTCAGTTGGTCAGCTGATCCAGCGGCTGCTCATAGGCGGGCAAAAACTCCGCCAAAAAGTATTCCACCGCAGGCAAACGCATTTCTTCCAGCGCGCGGCGCGCGGCGGCTTCGGCGCAGCAAAACTCCAAATTCCCCGCTTTGCGCTCCTCCATGCACTTGATGAGGGCGCTCAGCTTGTCCGCGGCCTTTACATAGCGCAAGAGCAGGGCGTCGCCGCCGCCGCGGTGCGAAAGCAAGGGCGCGTAGGCCCCGCGCAAATCTTCCGGCAGCATGCCCAGCAGCCGCGCGCAGGCGCTGTCTTCCACCTGCTGATAAGCCGCGCGCAGCTGTTCGCTGTGATATTTCACGGGCGTTGGCAAGTCGCCGGTGAGCACCTCCGGCGCATCGTGGAACAGCGCCAGCGTGGCCGCCCGCTCGGGGGAAAGCTTGCCGCCGCAGCGCGTATTGTGCAAAACGGTCAGGGCGTGCGCCAGAATGGCGGTTTCCAGGCTGTGTTCGCTCAAATTCTCTGGCGCGGCGTTGCGCATGAGCGCCCAGCGGGGGATGTATTTCATGCGCGACAGCAGCGCAAAAAAATGCGACGGCATAACAGGCCTCCTGTTTGTTTTATTTGGCTTTTTCAGGTTTCCACATAAAAATCTTTCACACCCTCCAGCGCCAAAATCCCCTCTTTGATGAGCATCATATCGCGGTCGTTATCGATATAGCACAGCGCTTTCAGGATTTTATTGGTATGCTTATTCAGCAGGGGCTGGTTTTCTTCGGGAAAAATAATTTCGAGCGTGCGCAGCTTCGCCCCGCAGTTGCGCAGCACCTCGGCCGCTTTTTCGGACACATGATATTCGTCGTCCACGCCGATGTAAAGGGTGCGGATGTGGGAATAGCGCTGGGCAACTTTTTTCAGGGCGTTGAGCGTGAAATAAATCACCAGCGTGCCCAGAAACGCGCCCGGCCAAAACCCGATGCCAACAGCCAGGCCAATGCAGCTGACTGCCCAGAGGCTGGCCGCCGTGGTCAGGCCCTTGATGCTAAACCCTTCGCGCAGAATGGTACCCGCGCCCAAAAAGCCAATGCCGCTGATGACCTGCGCGCCCAGGCGGGCAGGATCGGCCGTGGTTTCGGGGTAGGCAATTTTGATGTAGGCCGAGGTGCACATCACCAGCGCGGAACCCACCGCCACCAAAACATGCGTGCGCAGCCCTGCGGGCCGGTGCGAGTGCTGCCGCTCGTAGCCAATGATCCCGCTGAACAGCGCCGCGACGCAAAGCCGCATGAGCGTGCGCACGGCCAAATCAATCTGCGGATCAGGCAAAACAGCTTTATTGTGCCAAAGGTTGAGAAAAAACTCTTTGACCACTTCCATAGGTACCCTTCTTTCGGTGAGCAGTTCGTCATTGGTCTCTGCTTAGCAAAATCATCCCTCGCCACAAGCGATGTGCCTATTATAACATGTTTCCGGCCAGAATGCAAGGGCTTGACAACACCTTTGCAAACCAGTATACTATATCTTATGAAAAAGCTAGCCTGTTATGTCCATATCCCCTTTTGCCGGTCAAAGTGCCCCTATTGTGATTTTTATTCCCTGCGGGCGGATGAAAGCACGATGCGGGCCTATATTTCGCGCTGCGAAACGCTGCTGCGCGCAGCGCCACACCAATGGAACACCCTCTATATCGGCGGGGGCACGCCTTCGGCGCTGCCGCCGGCGCTGCTGGCGCGGCTGCTTGCGGCGGCAGGGCAAAACCTGCTGCCCGGCGCGGAAGTTACCGTAGAGATGAATCCCTCTTCGGCGAGCCTGGCACTGTGCGAAGCTTGCGCCGCCGGGGGCGTAAACCGGGTCTCGCTGGGCGTGCAGGCGATTGCGCCCGCACAGCGCAAGGCGCTGGGCCGCGCGGCCGGGCCGGAAGAAATCGTGCGGGCGCTGGGCCGCATTCGCGCCGCGGGCATCAACAACATCTCATTGGACGTTATGCTGGGGATCCCGGGGCAAACAGAGGAAACCTTGGAAGAAACGCTGCGTTTTTGTGAAACCGCCGGGGCAACGCATATCAGCGCGTATTTGCTGAGCATTGAAGAGGGCACGCGGTTTTATGACCGCCCGCCCGATGGGCTGCCGGATGAGGACGCGCAGGCGCAACTGTATCTGCACTGCTGCGCCTGGCTGGAGCGGCACGGCTTCGCGCAATATGAGATCTCTAATTTTTGCCGGCCGGGCTTTGAAAGCCGCCACAACCTGGCCTATTGGCGCTGCGAAGAATATAACGCCGTTGGGCCGGGGGCGCATGGGTATACAAACGGGCGGCGCTGGCATTATCCAAGGGATCTGGAAGATTTTTTGCGGGGCGCGGCGCCCGCCGACGACGGCCCCGGCGGGGACGACGAAGAGCGTGCCATGCTGGCGCTTCGCCTGACGGCGGGCATTCGGCAGCCTTCCGATCAAATGCTTGCGCGCGCGGCGCAGCTGCCGCCCGGCCTGGCGATTGCCGACGAACGGGGGCTGCGGCTGACCCCAAAGGGCTTTTTGGCTTCGAACCGGGTCATTGGCCTGCTGCTGGGCTATTAACCGCCGGGAAACATCTGAAAAAGCTTGCAATGCGGCCGCGCCGGATGTATAATAGAAACAGATGATTGCGCCGCCAAAAACGAACCCGAAGGGAGATTCCGCATGTACGCCAAACGTATTATACCGTGCCTGGATGTAAAAAACGGGAGGGTAGTCAAAGGAACCAGCTTTGTGCAGCTGCGCGACGCGGGCGATCCGGTGCAGTGCGCCATCGCTTACGACGCCGCCGGGGCCGACGAGCTGACGCTGCTGGACATCATGGCCTCGCACGAAGGGCGCGGCACGATGTTAAAAATCGTGGAGCAAGTGGCCGCAAACGTTTTCATTCCCTTCACGGTGGGCGGCGGCGTGGCCAGCGTTGACGATTTTACGCAATTGCTGCGCGCCGGGGCCGACAAAGTTGGGGTGAACTCCGCCGCCGTGCGCCGCCCGGCGCTGATCAGCGAAGCCGCCCATAAGTTTGGCAGCCAGTGCGTGGTGTGCGCCATCGACGCGAAACGCCGCAAAGACGCCGACGGGCTTTGCTGGGAAGTCTATCTCAACGGGGGGCGTATCCCCACGGGCATTGACGCGGTTGCCTGGGCGCAGGAGGCTGTTGCGCGCGGGGCGGGCGAAATTTTGCTGACCAGCATGGACTGCGACGGGCAGAAAAGCGGCTACGACCTGGCGCTCACGGCGGCCATCAGCAGCCGGGTGCACGTGCCGGTCATTGCCTCGGGCGGCGCGGGCACGCTGGCGCATTTTTATGAGGCGTTCACCGAAGGCCGCGCCGACGCGGTGCTGGCCGCGTCGCTGTTCCATTTCGGCGAACTGTCCATCGGGCAGGTGAAAGACTACCTGGCGGCGCGCGGCGTGCCGGTGCGGCAACGACAGGCGGAGGGGAAAAAACAGGAATGTTGAGCGCGGGGCTGTTCCGGGGCGCGCCCTAAAAACTGAGTTGACAAGCCCTTTGATTTCTGTTATACTTTTTTTTGGAGACTTTTTTGGAGCCAACGGCATGGGCGCCGCCTGAAAAGCCCTTGCGAAAAAACAAACGAAGGCATCACAGAAGGAGGCAATGCATGGAACCATTTGAAAAGCGCTATGACGGTCTGACCGTTGAAGAAAGCATGCAAAGGTTCTGGGAGGAAAACCATATTTATGACTTTGCGGCGGACGACACGAAACCGCTGTATTCCATCGACACACCGCCGCCCACCATCAGCGGCAGCCTGCACATCGGGCATATTTTCAGCTACACGCAAGCCGAGATGATCGCGCGGTACCGCCGCATGCAGGGATATCATGTCTTCTACCCCTTCGGGTTCGACGACAACGGCCTGCCCTCGGAACGGCTGGTGGAAAAAGAGACGGGCCTCATGGCCCGGGATGTGCCCCGGGAGGAGTTCCGGCAAAAGTGCGTTGAAATCACGCAGAAATACGAAGCGGAATTTAAGGCGCTGTGGCAGCGCATGGGATTTTCGTGCGACTGGAATCTGCAATATTCCACGGTCAGCGAGAATACGCAGCGGCTGTCGCAGACGTCGTTTATTGAGCTGGCGCAGGCGGGGCACGCTTATCTTCAGGAATCGCCTGTGCTCTGGTGCACCGAATGCCAGACTTCCATCGCGCAGGCGGAGCTGGACTCCAAAGACGTTGACTCCTATTTTCATCATATCCATTTCCACATTGGCGATCAGCCGCTGGAAATTGCCACGACAAGGCCCGAGATGCTTTACGGCGTGGTTTGCGTGTTCGTCAACCCTGACGACGCAAGATACCGCCATTTGGTGGGGCAGATGGTAACGGTGCCGCTATACGGGTTCGAGGTGCCGCTTCTGACGGACGACAAGGTTGCCATAGACAAAGGCACGGGCGCTGTTATGTGCGCCACTTTTGGCGACAGCACCGACGTGGAGTGGGTCGCGGGGCACGGCTTGCCCTACAAAAAAGTGTTGCTGGCCGACGGCGCCATTGCCCCCGGCGTGCCATTTGTGGCCGGGATGAAAGTCCGGGCCGCCCGCAAAGAGATTGTGCGGCTGCTGGAAGAGCGCGGGCTGCTGCTGAAATCCGAAAAGCTCACCCATACCGTCAGCGTGCACGAGCGCTGCGGCACGGAAGTGGAAATTATCCCGTCGCGCCAGTGGTATATCGACGTGCTCAGCCGCAAGGATGAACTGCTGGCGGCGGGCGACAAAATTCAGTGGCATCCGCCGCAAATGAAAACCCGCTACGTCAACTGGGTCACGAACCTGAAGTGGGACTGGTGCATTTCGCGCCAGCGCTATTTTGGCATCCCCATCCCGGTCTGGTACTGCAAGGCCTGCGGCAAACCGGCCTACGCCGCCCTGGAACAGCTGCCGGTCAACCCGCTGGAAACAGACTATGACGGCATTTGCGCTTGCGGATGCCACGATTTTTTGCCCGACAAAGCGGTGCTCGACACCTGGGCCACGTCGTCGATTACCCCGCTGCTCAACCGCGACAAAGCGAAGGAATACGGCGTGGACGAGGGCTTTATGCCCATGAGCATGCGCACGCAGGCGCACGAGATCATCCGCACGTGGGCGTTCTATACCATTGCCAAGAGCCTCTACCATACCAACGAGATCCCGTGGTTCGACACGATGATCTGCGGGTTTGTGCTGGCCAAGCCCGGCGAAAAAATCAGCAAATCAAAGAGCAACTCAAAGCTTTCGCCCGGCGAACTGATTCAGTCCTATTCCGCCGACGCGATCCGTTACTGGGCCGCCAACGCGCGCCTGGGCACCGACACCTACTTCGACATTCAGGATATGCAGGACACTTCCAAGCGCTTCATGACAAAGCTCTGGAACAGCTCGAAGTTTGTGCTGTCGCATCTGCATGATTTTGATCCTGCGCACCGGCCGGAGCGCCTGCTGCCCATTGACCGCTGGATTATGGAGCGCACGAACGCCGCGGTTTTAGAGGCCGCGAAGTGGCTGGATGAATACGAAGTTGGCCTTGCCCGCAAAGTGGTTGACGATTTGTTCTGGAAGGATTTGTGCGACAACTACATCGAAATCGCCAAAGAGCGGCTGTATCAGCCCGATCTGCATGGCGAAGAGCCGCGCCGCGCCGCGCAGCACGCCATCTATTATTGCTTGCTGACCGTGCTGAAGATGTACGCGATTTATATTCCGCACGAAGTGGAATATATTTATCAGAAGGGGCTGCGCGGTTTTGTAGGGGCGCTTTCTATCCATCTGACCGAGTGGCCGAAGCCGCCGGCGCCCAACGCGGAGCTGCTCGCTTTTGGGGAGACGCTCATTGCCGCGCTGACCGAAGTGCGCCGCTATAAGGCGGAGCGAAATTTGTCTATGCGCGCCGACATTGACCGCGCGGTGATTGCGGGCGACGCAAAATACCGCGACTGGCTGCTGGAAACCGAAAAGGACTTCGTCGCCTGCACCCATGCGGGCGAGGTTATCTACGATCTGAAGTAACCCGGAGGAGAATCTGTTATGATTGCGATTGGCTGCGACCACGCCGCGACGGCGCTGAAGGAAGAGTTAAAAGATTACCTGGAAGCCAAGGGGATCCCGGTGCGGGATTTCGGCACATATGGGGAGGCGAAGGCCGATTACCCGGTCTCCGCCAGCAAAGTGGCCCGCGCTGTTGCAACGGGAGAATGCGAACGCGGCGTGCTGCTTTGCGGCACGGGCGTTGGCATTTCGATCGCCGCCAACAAAGTGCGCGGCATCCGCGCGGTTTGTTGCAGCGAACCGTTTTCGGCAAAGCTTTCGCGCATGCACAACGACAGCAATATCCTGTGCATGGGCGCGCGGGTGGTTGGCCCGGAGCTTGCGAAAATGATTTTAGATGAATGGCTGGCCGCCGCATTTGAGGGCGGACGTCACGCGGCGCGCGTGGCGCTGATTGCGCGCATTGAAAACGGAGAGGCGCTCTAGAGAGCCGCGCTTTGCCCCCAAAGCGGCCTACGCGCCCCGGAAGCAGACCGTGAACCGCACCTCAGCCGCCTGCCCTTCCACGGCAATCGTGGCCCGGTGCGCTTCCGCGATGGATTTTGCGATGGCAAGCCCCAGGCCGTAGCCGCCGGTTGCGCGGGCGCGCGAAGCGTCGGTGCGGTAGAAGCGCTCAAATATTTTTTCGCGCTCGCTTTCGGTGATGCCATCGCCGGTGTTGGCGACAGAAAGAACGGGCTTTTCGCCGCCCTCCAGACGCACGCGCACCGTGCCGCCCTCGTTGGAGTGGACAAGCGCGTTATCGATTAAAATCGAAACAAGGCGCTTGAGCTGCTCGGCATCCCCTGTGACAGAAATGGTTTCGTCAACCTCCACTTCGTAAGTCCGGCCTTCCTCAAAGGCGCGGCTTTCGAACGCCAGCGCCGCGCTGAGCACGGTCTGGCTCAAATCCATCCGGCTGTGCACGGTTTGGAGCCCGCCCTCATCCGCGCGGGCAAGCGTCAGCAGATCGTGAATGAGCCGCCGCAGCCGTTCCGACTGCCCCTGGATGGCTTCGACCCGGCTATTTTCGCCGATTTCTTGCCGCAGCAAATCCGCGTTCGCGTTCAGAATGGTCAGCGGGGTCTTCAGTTCATGGCTTGCGTCGGAAATGAACCGCCGCTGCTTATCGAACGCCGCCTGAACAGGAGCCACCGCCCACTGCGAAAAAAACAATGTGAACAGCAGCAGCGCCACGCATGTGCCGCCCGCAGCCCAGAGCGACACGGTAATCAGCTGCCGCAGAAGATTGTTTTCGATATTGCGCTGCACGAAAACAATCATCGTGCCGTATTCTTTTTCGGCCCGCAAATATTGAAAGCTGCCAACATTGCCCTTGGCGGCGCGTTTTGTTGTGGCTTGCCGCACCAGTTCGTCGGCTTCTTCCTGCGAAAAATCGAACATCATTTCCCGCCGGATCTCGATGGTTTTGCCGGCGTGATCCAGTTTCACATAGAAAAACCGCCCCGCCCGGAACAGCTCGCCGGGCGCGCCGCGGTTGTTTCGCTCTTCCGGCGGCGACCCCTGCCGGAACACCACCACGTGCATGCCGTCCATCTCCACAATCCGCGACAAGAGCGCGTCGCTGGCACGGCGGCTGGTGCTCCACATGAAAATATTGAGCGACGCCACGACGCTGACAAACATGGCCAGCAGCACCAGCAGGGTGATAATAATGATTTTCAGGCGCAGGCGCTTGATCACGCGACTCCCCTCCTACTCCAATGTCAGCCCAAGATACCCCAGGCCCCGCGTTTCGTCCAGCCAGCGCGCCCCCCGCTCATCCAACGGCCGCAGCATCCCGCCCGGCGCGCTGCCCGGCGCGCAGACACAGCGCTCTTTTACGCCCTGTTCCGAGACGAAGGCATAGCCCGCCGCTTCCCGATAGAGCGCGCCGCCGTTAAACAAATGCTCCCGGGCCATATAGCGCAGCATCGCGGGGCCCCAGGCGAAGCAGCCCAGCCGCCCCCAGCAATCCTCCCGGCTCCGGCACGCCCAATCCGCGTCAAACGCCTCAAGCGCGGGGAAACCCTGCGGCAATTCCCATTGCTGCGCCGCGAACGCGTTGACAAAGCCCAGCTTGGCATAGTAGCCATAGAGGCTTTCGCTGGCCGGCAGCAGGCACAGCGCCGCCTGCCCTTCGGCGCGGGCGAACTGCGCCGCGCGTTCTGTCAGCGCCCCCGCGAAGCCGCGCCCCCGGTAATCCGGCAGCGTCGCCACCGCGTAGACATACGACGCTGGCGCCTGCCGGCCGCGCAGCGCAAGCCCCCCGGGGAGCAGGAACAGCATCGACGCCAGCCGCCCGTCTTCTTCAGCTGCAAGGCCGCGCCAGGGGCATTCTTCCCAGAACAGGCGGACATACGCTTCGCCATCGCCAAAGCAGGCCTGCCAGAGGGTTAAAATCTGCTGAAAATCATCACGGTTGATCCAACGCGGCGTCATGCCTTCGCCTCCTCCAAAAGATAGCCCACGCCCCGCACGGCGCGGATTTGTACCCCCGAACCCACGGCCGAAAGTTTTCGGCGCAAAAAAGAGATGTAAACTTCGATGGCATTGTATTCCGCCTCGGTATTGTATCCCCAGATTTTTTCGATGAAACGCTCTTTGGGGATGATTTGGCGGCTGTTTTGCAACAGAAGCTCCAGGATTAAAAATTCTTTTTTTGCCAGCGCCACGGAGTGTTCGGCACGGCGCAGCTCCTGCGTTGGCAAATAAAGGGAAATGTCACCAAACGCCAGGCTGTCGCCGGTGAACTCGTTCCGGCGGCGGGTCATGGCCCGCAGGCGCGCGAACAGTTCGCCCGTGGCAAAGGGCTTGGTCAGGTAGTCGTCCGCGCCCAGATCCAGACCCTCAATTTTGTCGTAGACCTCCGACTTTGCGGTCAGCAGCAGCACCGGCGTTCCGCAGCCCGCGCGGCGCAGGGCTTTCAGCACTTCCAGCCCGTTCTTTCTGGGGAGCATGACGTCGAGAACGATCGCGTCGTAAATGCCGGTGAGGGCATAGGCTTCGCCGTCTTCGCCGTCGTAAACCGCATCGACAAGATAATTTTCTTTGCGCAGCAGCGCCGCCAACGCCTCGGCCAATTGCTTCTCGTCTTCCACGAGCAAGATATTCACAACCCGTCGCCCCCTTCTTGTAACCTAGAAAAAGAATACCGCAGATAAATTGAAACAGCCTTGAATTCAGCGCTTTTTTTCGCGCAGCGCCGCAAAAAAATGAGTCAGCAGGGCGGCGCATTCGGTCTCGAGCACCCCGCCAATGGCCTGCGGCCGATGGTTGAACGGCAGCGCGAACAGATCGACAACGGAGCCGCAGCAGCCCGCCTTCGGATCGCGCGCGCCATAGACAACGCGGGGAATGCGGGCGTTGATGATGGCCCCGGCGCACATGGGGCAAGGTTCCAGCGTAACATAAAGTTCACATTCCCAAAGACGCCAGCCCCCCAGCGCCCCGCAGGCGGCGGAAATGGCTTCCAGCTCGGCATGAAGCAGCGCGCTTTTGCCGCGCTCGCGGCGATTGCGGCCCTCGCCCACAATTTCTCCCCGGCGGGTCACAACAGCGCCAACCGGCGTTTCGCCTTCTTCGGCGGAGAGCCGGGCCAACACAAGCGCGCGGCGCATTCCATCCTCGTCCGTCATATGGCACCTCCTAAAAAACGGCAGAGGGCGCTTGCCCCCTGCCGCCTGTATCGTTTTTCCGCGTTACCAGTTCACCTTGATGGTGACGGTTTTTGAGTAGTGGTTCGCGTCGTTCGCGGTGGCGGTGATATCCACGGTGCCGGCATATTTCCCGGTTACATAGCCGGTGTTCGCGTCTACCGTTGCAATGTTCAGGTTGCTGCTCGACCAGGTGACGGATGTGTTGGTGGGCGTCTGGCCGCCGGTCCCCTTGAAATTGCCGGTGGTGAAGCGCCATGTTTCGTTGACACGGATGGCGCCATAGGACGGGCTGTCGAGATAGATATCGAAGCCAGTGACATAAACGGGGGTGCTTGCCGCGCCCTGGACACAGACCGTAACCGTGTCGCTGAAGCTGCCGGCGGAAGTGTCGTTTGCCTTGACGGTAATATATGCCGTGCCGGCGCCAACCGCCTTGACCAGGCCGCTGCTGCTGACGGTTGCCACGCTGCTGTTGCTGGTGGTAAGGGTTACGTTCTTATTCTTCGCGTCGTCCGGCGTGATGGTCCAGGAAAGCTGTTCCTGCTTGCCAACGCTGATGGTATAGGCGCTGGCCCCGTTGAACGAAATCCCCTTAACGGGAATGCCGAGGGGTTTCATCCAGATCCAGCCGAAGCAGAAGATATAGAGGAATGTCTGGAAGCCGGGCGACAGATTTTGCCACCAGGGGTTTGGAACATAGCCCGCGGTGCTGGCCGCGCCGGCTGTGATGGTGCCCATGGTCCCCACGCCAAACAGCAGCAGGGCCGACAGGAACACGCACAAAAGTTTTTTCATGGTTTTCATTGCAAGTCCTCCTTGGTTTATCTTTGAATGGGAGTATCCCAGGAAATGTCCAGCCGCTGAACAGCGGCCACGGCAGCTCATTTTTTGGCCAAGCTGGTAAACAGCCAAGAGAAGATCCCGATACCGCCCAAAGCGATCAGGAAGCCTAAAATGGCTTGCGCCAAAATTGTCATGGTTGTTTCCTCCTTTCCCCGGAATACGCAGTGGTTTGTCGAACCAAACGAAAAAAATCCTTTCCTAACGGCACGGCTGGAAAAAACAAATCATTCTTCCGCGTTTTCCCAATTGTGCCAAACGCCTTGCACGTCGTCGTTATCGTCAAGCAGATCCAAAAGTTTGTTCATATTTTTGACGTCGGTTTCGTTTGCAAGAACAACGGTAGTGGTTGGAATATAGGCAACCTCGCAGGTTGCGAAACGATAGCCCTGCTCAGCAAGCGTGTCGCGCACGGCGCCCAGGTCGTTTGGCTCCGTGCGGATATCCAGCACATCGGCTTCTTCCGCAAGAAAATCAATGGCGCCGGCCTCGAGCGCGGCTTCCATGAGCGCGTCTTCGTCGCGGCCTGCGGGCAAGCTTTCGGTCTCCACCAGCAGCTGCCCCTGGCGTGTGAACAAAAAGCCCACGCTACCGCTCTGGCCCAGGTTGCCGCCGCATTTATCGAAGTAGTGCCGCATGTCGCCCGCGGTGCGGTTGCGGTTATCGGTCAGGGCTTCGACAACAACGGCCACGCCCGAAGGGCCGTAGCCTTCGTAAGTAATTTCTTCGTAAGCCGCGCCGCCGGTTTCTCCCGCCGCTTTTTTGATGACGCGATCGATGTTGTCGTTGGGCACGTTATTGGCTTTGGCCTTGGCGATAATGTCGCGCAGCTTGCCGTTGCTGACCGGGTCGGGCCCGCCCTCGCGCACGGCGACTGTGATTTCGCGGCCTATCTTGGTGAAAATCTTGGCGCGCTGCGCATCTGTTTTTTCTTTTTTGCGTTTGATGGTGCTCCATTTGCTATGGCCGGACATATTGTGCAGTTCCTTTCTCAGGGAAGTTTGGCGTTTTGCCTATTATAACACACCTGCGGTGAGCGGTTCGTCATTGGCAACTGCTTGGAAAAATTATACCTCGCCACAAGCAATATGCTTATTATAACATGATTGGAAGAAAAATGCAATAGAAATATTTGCAAAAGGAACCAATCCATGTCAAAGCAGTTCCATCAACCCATGGTGCTGTTTCAGCCAGTCCCTGTGCCGCTGGTATTCCGGCATGAAATCGGCCACGCGCTGCCAGAAGGCCGCGCTGTGATCGCGGTGCGTAAGGTGCGCCAGCTCGTGCACCACAACGTAATCAATCACTTCCGGCGGGCACATCGCCAGGCGCCAGGCAAAGTTGAGCGTGCCGCCCGGCCCGCACGATCCCCAGCGCCGCCGCGCGCCCGAAAGCTTCCAGCTTGCGGCACGCACGCCCATCTGATCGGCATAAAATTCCACGCGGCGCGGCAGCGTTTTTTTGAGCTGCTCTTTCATCCAGTCCGCAAAATCATTCAGATCCCAGTCTGCCGGGATCAGCAGCGTATGTTCCCGGGCCGTGATTGCATCCGCCTGGGCACGCCGGATTTCGTATGATATGCCGAACAGCAGGATATTGTCGCCCTGCGACAATGTAAATTTTACCGGCTGCGCCGCGCGTATCTGCTCCTGCGCCCGGGCGATCCATCCCGCTTTTTTTTGAATGAACGCGCGGATCTCGCGCTCGCTGAGCTTCATCGGCGCGCGCGCCACCAGCCGACCTTCGCGATCGAAAGTCAGCGCCAGGGTTTTGCGCCGTGAGCGCACCAGCAGATAGGGAGGCGTTGTCATAGCGGTTCCTCTGTTCCGGTATCATTTTGAGCCGGCGGGGGCATGGGACTCCCTATACCCCTCCGCCTTCTTCAAACACTTCTGTGGCAACGTGCTCCAGTTCGCGCTCCAGGCGATGCACACGGCGCCGCAGCTGGCAAATTTCCTGGGCCACGGGGTCGGGGGTATCGGTCTGGTCATAGGGATCGACGCGGCGGCCATTGCGCTTCACCACGCGGGCGGGTACGCCAACGGCGGTGCAGTCGGGCGGAATTTCGCGCAGGACAAGCGCCCCCGCGGCGATTTTTGCGTCGTCGCCCACCCGGAAGGGGCCAAGCACCTTCGCGCCGGAGCCTATCATCACCCGGTTGCCGATGGTGGGATGGCGCTTGCCGTGATCCTTGCCGGTGCCGCCCAGCGTTACGCCCTGATATATCGTTACGTCGTCGCCAATTTCTGAGGTTTCGCCGATAACGACGCCCGAACCGTGGTCAATGAACAGCCGGCGGCCAATCGCCGCGCCGGGGTGGATTTCAATGCCGGTTTTTTTTGCCGCGCGCTGGCTGATCCACCGGGCCAGGAACCGCAGGTTATGGAGCCAGAGCCAATGCGCCCGCCGGTGCGCCCACACGGCGCGCAGGCCCGGATACAGCAGCAAAATTTCGAGCACGCTGCGCGCGGCGGGATCGCGCTCGCGCACAGCGGCAATATCTTCCTTTAAACGTGCAAACAAGTTGAAGTCTCCTTCCCATGTCGAATTCATACGATTCCTTCGCAAAAAACATGACCGGATCAGCGGCCTTTTTTTCGCGCAGGGGGCCAAACAGCAGGCCGATCCAGCGCAAGGTTTTTTTAGGAAGGGATCGCATCCGCATTCTATCATACGCATATCTGTCCCAACAGTTTCATATGATAGCGTGAAGTCATCCCTGAAGTTATCCTTTCAGAAAGGCGGAACTGGCCATGGCGATGGATTTGGCGACCTACCGGGCGGATTTTCCATACCCCGCCATACGTGTGCTGCAAAAAAATCCGAATTATGCCCGGATTATGCTGAGCAACGTGGGCGAGCAGAGTTCTGAGGCGTCGTCCGTGGCGCTGTACCTCTATGACCAGATCATCACCGTGAACGAGCCGGAGATTTCTCAGGCCTTCGCGCTGGTGAAGCAGACCGAGCAAAAGCACCTGGAGATGTTCTGCGACGTTGCCTACCAGTTGGGGGCCGATCCACGGCTTTGGGCCGTAACGGGTACGGTATCACAGCCCATGCGCTATTGGTCGCCGTCGCAGCTGTCCTATACCGCCAACACAAAATCCCTGCTGCAAAACGCCCTGGCGCTGGAGCGCGCCACGATTGCCCGATACGAGCGGCAGACGCAGGAGATTAAGGATGACGCGATTTTGCTGCTGCTGCGGCGCGTTTTGGTGGATGAATCCATGCATGTGGAGATTTTCCGCGGCCTGTTGGCCGACTTGGAGGCCCGCACGCCCGGCGCCGCGCCGCTCCCGGCGGCGACCCCCGCGATTTCCGGCCTGCCGCAGGCGGCAACGCTTTCGTAGAACCGGCAGCGCGGTTGCAACGGATACCCTCGACAACAGGCTCAACTGTTGCGCAGACACCGCCGCAATTCCTTTACAAATTTTTCCGGCTCCTCCGCCATGGGGCTGTGCCCGGAATGCTCGAACCAAATAAGCTCCTTTTTGGGGGCTTCGATCACATCATAGAACGCCCCTACCAGCGCGGAAGGGGTGTTGTGATCGTGCCGCCCCTGAAAGATATAATAGGGCATGGAAAAGGTGTGGCAATCGCGCACAAAATCGTAATCCGTGAGGCTTGGCCACATAGTGGAAAGCGTAAATTGATAGCCCTTCAGGGTACCGTATAAATCCGACGGGGTATATTCCCCGGAGCGCAGCATGGGCAGGGCAAAGCTCGCGAAAAAGCTCTTCTGGCGTCCCTGCCGCGCTTGCGAATACCCGCCGTATTTTTTCATGACGCCGCGCTGCGTCATCAGCCCCTGAAAGCCGCCTTTGTATTGCCCGCGCACCGGCGGCCCAACGGCCTGGAGCCGACGGAGGCTCTCCTGATCGCCTGCGGCCGCCGCCGCGTTCCACGCGAACGCGAAGCTCAGGCGTTCATTTTCCACGCCGTTGACTGTTTGCCCGGAGCCAACATAGGCCGCGATGCGATCGGGGTATTGGCTTGCCAGCAGCGTGCCCAGCTGGGTGCCCCAGCTCCCGCACAGCAGGAAGAGTTTTTCTTTCCCCAGGGTTTCGCACAGGTAGCCGCAAAGTTCCCTCGCGTCTTCCACCAGGCGCTGAACGGTCATATCCTCCGCTTTTGCGCCCCAATAAGAGCCGCCCGTGCCGCGCTGATCCCAGGCGACCAGCGTGAAGTGCCGCGCCAGCTCCGTTTGCCGGACAATCCCCGCGCGGTTGGGCACGCCCGGCCCCCCGTGCAGCGACAGGAGAATGGGGTTGTCGGTATTCCGCCCGACGATGTGTATTTTCTGCGCCATCCCGCCCAGCGGGATTTTTGCGGTCAGATCAATTGGCATAAGGCAGCCCCCTCTACAGTATCTCCGTTACTCCCCGGATCTGCAATAATTTGCCGCGGATGCTTTCCAGCTGATCGCGGCTCGAAACGCCGATGGTGGCGTACACCGTGCCGGTGCCGTCGGGGTTGGCGCGGGCAAGGAACTCGCTGATGTCCACATGCAGGTTCTTGAGCATACCGGTGATGTCCGCCGTCATGCCGGTTTTGTTCACGGTATGGATGGTCAGCGCGCCCAGGTAGTTTGTGCGGCCTTTTTCGGCCCAGTGCGCGGAAAGCCAGCGATCCGGTTCGGGCGCGCGGGCAATGTCCCGCGGGACATTGCCGCAGCGCTGGTTATGGATGGTCACGCCGCCCGCCACATGCTCCGGCCCGCTGCCCCGATCGCGCACCGCACCGCGCGTGATATAACCGATGATGGGATCGCCCGGGAGGGGATGGCAGCACTGCGCGAACTTCACCTGGCAGCTGTCGATGCCCTCCACGGTTACGCCTTTGTCGCTTGTGATCTTTTTCAGCGTCAGTTCCTGCTGCTGTTCTTTGATGCGCTTCTGGTATTCCTCCCGGATGATGGGCAGGTAGCTTTGCAGCGTAATGCCGCCGTAGCCCAGCGCGGCGTAAAAATCATCGAGCCGCTGCGCGGGAGCCTTTTTTTCTTTGGCCTCGTCGTCGAAATGCTTGCGATCGAGCAGCCGCAGCAAAAACTCGCCCCACTCGCCTGGCTCCAGGCGGCTGCAACTGCGGCGCAATTCGGCTTCCACAGCGCGGCGGCCCTCCACAATGTTCTCTTCGCGGCGCTCTTTTTTGAACCACGCCCTGATTTTGCTCTGCGCCTGCGCTGTTACAACAATGCGCTGCCAGTCGCGGCTCGGTCCTTTGTCTTCATTGGGCGAAACAAGAATTTCTACCACGTCGCCGGTTTTGACTTTGCAGCTGATGGGCACGGGCCGGTAATTCACTTTTGCGCCGATGGTGCGGTGCCCCACTTTTGTATGCACGGCGTAGGCGAAATCCAGCACCGTCGCGCCCGCTTTGAGTTCCTTCACTTCGCCCTTGGGCGTGCGCGGATACACTTTTTCTTGCGGCGCCATATCGTTCTTGATGGACTGCACCACTTCTTCCACGGCGTCCGCGTCTTTGTAGCTATCCAGCAGTTCCTGCACGCGCGCCAGGCGCTCCTCTAGCCCGGTGGCTTTTTCGTTCAGGCCCAGCTTATATTTCCAGTGCGCCGCCACGCCGCGTTCGGCCGTGTTGTGCATATCCCAAGTGCGGATCTGTATTTCGAAGGGAATTTTTTCTTCCCCCAGCATGGTCAGGTGCAGCGACTGGTAGCCGTTGCGTTTGGGTGCGCTGATATAGTTTTTGTATCTGCCGGGGATTTCGCGGTAGATGTCGTGCACCCAGCCGAAGACCTCCCAGCACTCCTGCACGGTGTCGACAATCACGCGAACGGCATAAATGTCGAAAATCTCTTCAAAGTTGCGGTGCTGCTCATAGAGCTTGCGATGAATCCCCCGCACGCTCTTCACGCGGCCTTCCACATGAAATTTTTTGTTTGCCCCAAACCGCCCTTGCAGATACTCCGCAAGCGTATTCTGGATTTTTTCGAGAAAACTGGCGCGGGCCTCGCGCTCCAGGGCCAGCTTTTCTTCAATTTCGTGGTAGCCCGGCGGATCAAGGTAGCGTATCGCCAAATCTTCCAGTTCCTCTTTGAACAGCCGGATGCCCAGCATATCGGCAATGGGCACATAGATATCCATGGTCTCTTTCGCGATGCGCCGCTGGGCGGCTTCGCTCTTGAACTCCAGTGTGCGCATATTATGCAGCCGATCGGCCAGCTTGACAACGATAACGCGGTAATCGCGCAGCATGGCCAGCAGCATTTTCAGCACATTTTCGGCCTGCGCCCGCTCTTCTGTGGGAAAATTAAATTTTTTGAGCTTGCTCAGCCCCTGCACCATGTGCGCCACATGATCGCCAAACATCTCGCGCACGCGCT
This sequence comes from Oscillospiraceae bacterium, assembly GCA_031256825.1. Lineage (GTDB taxonomy): Bacteria > Bacillota > Clostridia > Oscillospirales > Acutalibacteraceae > WRMQ01. The sequence continues at coordinate 27,035 of JAIRPV010000038.1, forward strand.
CGTCGGTGAGATCCGTGTCTTCCACCACGTCGTGCAGCAGCGCCGCCGCCAGACAATCCCGGTCATAAAGGCCCAGATCCACCAGCAGTTCCGCCACGGCGATGGGGTGAAAAATATAGGGTTCGCCCGACTGCCGCTCCGCGCCGCTGTGGGCTTCCTCCGCCACGCGGAACGCTTTGTCGATCAGATGCAGATCTTTCCCGTTGAAGACCTTCCGCGAAGAATCCTGCCAATTGAGCGCCTTGCACCGCTCCCGCAGCGCTTCGTAGCGCTCCTGCGCTTGTTGGTTCATATCACGCACCTCAACTGTTCAGAAATTTCACAATCTCCGCCGACTCGAACGCCCGTTTTTCCGGGCTTTGCGCCGGGGCATAGCAGCCCTGCCCGTCGCCAAGCAGCACGCCCAGCTCGCACAGCGCCTGCGCCGCAAGCCAGAGCCGCGCCATTTCTTCCGCTGTGCCGTCGGCGCCGCAGTCGAGCAGAATCCGTTCCGGCGGCAGCGGCGGGCCGGGCCGAGCCCGCACCGCGCGGAACACCGCCGCCGCATCCGCGCGCGTTGGGCAAATTGCCGCCGCCAGCGTGGCCTGCGTTGGTTCACGCCGCAGCACCTGTTCCACCAGACGCTGCGCGCGCAGGAGTTCTTCGTTCGGCAGCGCGCTAAATTTTGTGTTGCGCACAATCAGAGTCACTTCGCGCTCGCCCATATATTCGTTGGTTTCGATGGTCACGGCCAAATCAATGGCGTCGCCGGCCTCAAAGCGGAATTCGTCGCGCGCGGTGTGGAAGGCCATTGCGTTAAAGCGCCGCCCATTTTGCTCGAGCGTCAGCCGCAGGTGCTTGCCGCCCGAAAGCGGCGTTGCCGCCACAAGCGTCAGGCCTTTTAAGGCGAACACCGGCTGCGGGTTGCCCTGCCCAAATGGCTCGAGCAGCGCAATTTCGTCGGCCAGCGCCGGGGTAAGCCACGCGGGGTTCAGAATCAGATCCAGCGGCTGAACGGGGCTGGGCATTTCGCCCGCCTCTTTGGCATACTGATTGACCTGCGCGCGGAACTGCTCCACATGTTCCGCAGGCAGACTAAAGCCGGCCGCCAGCTCGTGGCCGCCATATTTTTGCATCAGATGCGCGCAGTGATGCACGGCTTCGAACATATGGAACCCAGGGATACTCCGGCCCGAACCTTTCGCGGCGTCGCCGCTGATGGTGATCATGAATACCGGCCGCCCAAACCGTTCCAGCAGCCGCGCGGCGGCAATGCCAATCACGCCGTCGTGCCAGCCCTCCCCCGCGAACACCAGAACCCTGTCGTGCCGCAGCTGCGGCCGCTCTTCCAGCGTGCGCAACGCCTGCGCCATAATTTCCCGCTCGGTTTGCTGCCGCTCCTCATTGTAGAGTTCCAGCTTCTGCGCCAGCCGCTCCGCCTCGGCGGAATCGTTGGTCAGCAGCAATTGCAGCGCGTCTTCCGCCAAGCCCATGCGCCCGGCGGCGTTGACGCGCGGCCCGATGGCAAACGAAAATGTGCTGGCGGTGCAAGGCCGCCTGCCGCCGCGCGCCATGCGCAGCAGCGCCATGATCCCCAACCCGGGCGCAAGGCCCGCCGTTGCGGCGCTCCATTCATCGATTTGCCGGATGCCCGCGCGGGCAATGGCCCGGTTGTCGCCCCGCAGCGGAGCCACATCCGCGATGGCGCCCAGCGCCACAAGGGCCGCGTGCTGTTCCAGCAGCTCCTCCGGCTCCCGGCCTTCGAGCGCGCAGACCAGAAAAAACGCGATCGCCGCCCCGGTATACTCCCGGAAGGGCAGCGCAAACTCCTGCCGGTGCGGGTTGACCACAGCGCAGGCCGGCGGCAGCTCATTCCCTATTTGATGGTGATCCGTCACGACCGTGTCGATCCCCAGTGCTTTCGCGTGCGCGATTTCCCGCGCGGCGGCGGTGCCGTTATCTACCGTCACAATCAGCTGCGCGCCGCGCTCCGCCAGAGCGTCAATGGCCGCCATGTTCAGGCCATAGCCTTCTTTGTGCCGATCAGGGAGATACCAGGAAACTTGATCCGTTTTGCCGCGCAGGTATCCATACAGCAGCGCCACAGCGCTTACGCCGTCGCAATCATAATCGCCAAACACCGTGATGTGCTCGCCGCGCTCCAGCGCGGAATCGATGCGCTCCACAGCCAGTTCCATGTCGGGCAGGTCGAAGGGGTTCAGCAGATCTCCGTCTGGCTCGTCTTCGCCAACCCCCAGCCAGGCGGGCAATTCTTCCTCCGCCACGCCGCGCCCCAGCGCCAGCAGCGCCGCGAACGCGGGCAGCCCATATTCTTCAGAAAGCCGCGCGGCCCGCTCTTTGCGCGCCGCCAGCCCCTTATGCAGTTCCCAGCGCCTGCGGACCATAGCACCCCCCCATTTCAACCGGATACCTACATTATAGCAGGTTGGCGGGAAATGTCAAGGGCGAACTGGCGGCGCGTGTTTTGTCCGCGCCCCGTTTTGCAAAAAAAAAGCTTGCAAAACAAGAACGCACGGACTTCAATGCGATATCATGCGCAACAGGTCAGACGCGACAATTAACCCTGATTCCTCCCATAATCCCACAACTCGTCGTTGGAAAACCCCCAACGGCGGGTTTTCTTGTCGCTCAAAAATGGAGCTCAGTTTTCATGGTTTGACAGATTTTACCGCTTTGGCGCGCTATAATGTGAAAAACGGCTTGTCCATGAGAGATCGTGAAACAGATGGATTGTGCAAGCGACGGAACAGGAGGAAAGCATATGGTCATCGAAAGCGCGAAGGCGCATATGGGGTTGGGCGGCGAGGGCGTTACCGTCACGCCGGAAAAATTGCGGCGCGGGCTGGCTTTTTTGGCGCAGGAGCTGGGCGCGGCGCTGCTGGGGGCGCTGCTGGCGCAATCCCGGTTTGCGGGGGGGGCGTTCCAGACGGTGGCGCCGTTTGCCGTGGCGCTTGCGGCGGCGGGCAGCGTGCGTTTTTTGGGCATGGAGGTGCTGGGCGCCGCGGCGGGCTGCCTGCTGCTTTTGCCCTACCCGGCCTGCATCTCCGCCATGGCTGTGGCTGCGGTGGCAGGGCTGTTTAACCTGGGGTTCCGCAAGCTGGGGATACGGCGCAAGCTCTTTGTGCCGCTTTGCGCGTTCGCTTGCTCGGCGGTTTCGGGCGTGATCTGCCTGCTGACGCGGCAGCCGGGCGCGGCGATTGAAAGAGGCCCCATGGGCTGGGTCAACGCCCTGTGCGGCGCGGTGTTGTGCGCTTGCGCGGCATATTTTATCGTATTGGCGCAGTCGGGGCTGCGGCTGGATGAAACAGGGTTTGCGCGGCGGCCGCAATACCGCATGACCAGGCGGGAGCGTGCGGCGCTATTGTTATGTTGCAGCATGGCGATGGCTTCGGTGGGCGGGTTCACGATAGGCCTGTTCCGGCCCATGCACATTCTGGCGGTGTTGTTCGTTTTGGCGGCGGCCCATTGCTGGCGCGAAGCGGGCGGGGCCGTTGCGGGTTGCTGCGCCGGCGCGGCGCTGGCCCTGGCAGGGGACGAACCCGCCCTCACAGCGGTGTTCGCCCTGGGGGGGCTGCTTTCAGGCGTGTTTGGGTGCCTTCATACCGAACAAAACAGGCCGCCCCGCCCAATGACCGGAGAGGCCGAAAAACCCGCCCGGGGGCTTTTTGCCAAATGGCGCGGCAGCAGCCGGGCAAGCTTGTTTTATCACAAAGACGACAGCGATTTTTTTGCGGCTCCCTCGGCGCTTTTGACCGTGCCGCTGGCCGGCGGGTTTGCGTTGGTCTGCGTGTTTTATCTTGCGCTGCGCGCCTCCAACGAGGCAGATCCCGCCGACACCGTGGTGTTCTCTATCGAAGCGCTGCTTGCGATATTGTTGTTTATCCTGGCGCCCGCGCGGTTCTGGAACACCCTGCGGCGGCGTTTTGCCGCCCCGGAAGAGGTCGCCTTCACCCCGCCGGAAAACGAGGCGGCGGTGCAGCTTTCGCAAACGGCGGGGGCGCTGCGCAAGGTGGGCGAATATGTGGAAGAGGTGGCGCAGGGGCTGGAAAAATTGCAGGCGCCGCCGGAACACGGCGTATATGCGCGGGCTTCGGAAGAAGTTTGCAAACAGTGCCCGGAATATTCCTATTGCCACGAGGAGTTCGGCGCGCGCGCCGCGATCTTGAGCGGCAAGCTGCTGAAAAGCATCAAGCGGCAGGGCGCGCTGACCGAAGAACACTTGTCGCTGGCCCGGCGGGAATGCGGGCTGACGCAGCCTTGCCGCAAGCCGGAAGAATTCCGCGCGGCGCTGGGGCGCGCCTATGATATGCACTGCGCAAAAACCACGGGCGCCCGCGAGCAATCGCAGCTGCGGCAGGCGGCGGCGGAACAATTCGACGCGATATCACAGCTGCTGGAGGAGCTGAGCGCAAAGCTGGCCCGGCAAAAAGCATTCGACGCCGAAACAGCGGAGGCGGCCGCGCGCGTGTTGGAAGATCACGGGTTCCGCGCGCGCAGCGTGGTTTGTTCCCACGGGGAAGAAATGGCGGCGCGGCTACAGGCGCGGGTTTTGCCCGAAGAAGGGCACAGCACCCGCGAACAGCTTGCGCAGGCAATTGGCCGGGCCACGGGCGTTGATTTCGCGCCGCCGGAGCTTTCTGACGTTTCGGAGCAGGGCGACTCTATTTTGAGCTTTGCCCAGCGGCCGGTTTTTGCGCTGCGCGCGGGGGCTGTGCAGATGAGTTCCAGCCACTCGGATTACTGCGGCGACTACTTCGACTGTTTTAACGACGGCAAGGGCCGCGAGGTGATGGTCATCAGCGACGGCATGGGCACGGGCGGCCGCGCGGCGGTCGATTCCGCGCTGGCCACGGAAATCTTCGGTTCTCTGGTGCGCAGCGGCTTGAGTTTTGAGGGCGCGGTGCGCATTGCCAACCAGGCGCTGCTGCTCAAAAGCTGCGACGAAAGCCTTGCCACGCTCGACGCCGCCGGCGTAAACCTCTACACAGGCGAAGTGGAGTTTTGCAAGGCGGGGGGGGCGGCCTCCTTTTTGCGCCGCCGCGGCACAGCTTCTAAAATTGAGCTGAGCGCGTTGCCTGCGGGCATTTTGCGCAGCATCCATCCGGCGCAGTTCCGCGCGATGCTGGAACCCGGCGATCTGCTGGTGCTCGTCAGCGACGGCATGCTTTGCGAAGAGGATCGCTGGCTATGCGACGAGCTGGAGTTATGGCAAACCGACGATATGCAGGCGCTGGCCGAACGGCTGGCCGGGGTGGCTGTGCGCCGCCGGCAGGAAGCAAGCGCGGCGCGGGGCCGCGAAGACGATCTGACGGTCATTTGCGCCCGGCTGGAGCGGGGATGAGTTCCCGCTGCGCCGCCTTCGGCAGTTTATGCGCAACCACATCATAAGCGTGGTCAATCATGAGCAAAAGCTCGTCGTCCGGCACGGTTCCGTCGAGCGCTATCGTGTTAAAATAGGGCTGCTGCACAGGCGGGCAATGCCAGCCGCGCGCAACCGCGCCGGGATAAAGCCCGCGCCACAACTCGCCTTCCATGCGCCCGCAATTGAGCGTTGCCACAGCCTGGCCGCGAAGAAAAAACAGCTGCGCGAAAATACGCCCCCTCTGTTGCGAGGGGGCTTTGACTTTGATGATATCGCTTGCCGGGCCAAAGGGGTGATCGAGATATGCCCCGGGCTTGCGCAGGCAATGGGCGCGGATCTCGTCGTGCGTCATAAGGCGGCCCCCAGCAGTTCTTCCGCCGCGGCCAGCTGCGCCGCGGTTGGTTCGCCGCCGCCCATGATCCGCGCCAGCTCGCGCGCGCGGCCCCCATGGCTGAGCGCTTCCACATGGGTTGTGGTTTCGTTATTCTGCGTTGTTTTGCTGATATAAAAATGACAGTCGGCCAGCGCCGCGATTTGCGCCAGGTGCGTCACGCAGATCACCTGCCGCCCGGCGGACACCTGCCGAAGCTTGCGGCCAATCTTTTGGGCCGCGCGGCCGCTCACCCCGGCGTCAATCTCGTCGAAAATGAGCGTATCGGTCAGGTCTTTGTCGGCAAGCACCGCCTTAATGGCCAGCATCACCCGTGAAAGTTCGCCGCCGGAGGCGATTTTTGCCAGGGGGCGGGGCTCTTCGCCCGCGTTGGCCGAAATCAGGAACTCCATTCGTTCGCCGCCGTCGGCGGTCAGCGGGATTTTTTCGGCGCGCGCTTCCAGCCGCACCTGCGGCATATCCAGATCGGCCAATTCTTCGCGCACGCGCAGCGCGAACCGTTCGCCGGCCTCCCGGCGGGATTTTGACAGAAGCTTTGCCAGGCGGATGGTTTCGGCGCGGGCCGCTTCCAGCTCTTCTTCCAGCGCAAGAATGCGTTCGCCGGATTGGATCACAGAGGCCTCTTCGGTTTGTGCGCGCACCAAAAACGCAAGCATATCCGCCTCATCCTGCCCGTATTTGCGCGACAAACGGTAGTAAAGATCCAGCCGCTGTTCCACCGCGTCGGCTTCTATCGGGTCGAACGTGACAGTATCCAACAAAGAACGCAGTTCGGCGGCGCACTCTTCCAGCTCATAGGCTGCGGAGCGCATCCGGGACGACAGCCCTTCGGCGGGCGGCAGCACGTCGCCAACTCCCGCAAGGGCGGCCGCCGCGCTGTGCGACAACGCCGCCGCGCCGGGGAGATCGTCTTCCCCCGCCGCGCCGCGCAGCGCAAGATCCAGCGCGGCCAATATTTTTTCGCTGTGCATCATCACTTCGCGGCGCTCCTGCAAGGCCGCCCGCTCGCCGGGCTGTATGTTTGCCTGTTCCAGCTCGGCAATCTGGTGGCGCAGCGTTTCCAGCCGCCGCTCTTTTTCGGTTTCATCCATTTGCAGCGCTTTGTGTTCTTGCTGCAACGCGCGAAGATGGTGATAGGCCTCCCGGTATTGCGCCCGCAGCGCCTCGTTCCCAGCCATCGCGTCGATATATTTCACATGCGACTGCGGGTTGAGCAGAGCCTGGCTGTCGTGCTGGCCATGAATATTCAACAGCGACGCGCCAACGCGCCGCAGCACCGACACTGTTACGGGTTCGCCGTTGACCCGGCAATTGTTTTTGCCGCCGGCTGTGATCGCGCGGCTGAGCAGCAGCGTGCCGTCGTCTTCCAGCGGCAAGTCGAGTTCTTCCAGAACGCCGCGCGCCGCCGGGCCAATATGCGAAAACAACGCCGCAACGCGCGCGGTATCCGCGCCAGTGCGAATCAAATCCCGGCCCGCGCGTTCGCCCAGCGCCACATTGATCGCGTCGATCAGGATTGATTTGCCCGCGCCGGTTTCTCCCGTGAGCGTAACAAAACCGGCGGGCAGCTCCAGCTGCTCGCTTTTGATGACCGCAATATTCTCAATCGTCAAACTCTGAAGCATCGTCCGCCTCCCGCGCCGCAAACCGCGCCAACATTGCCCGCACCGAATGCATGTCCTCTTCGCTGCGGCAAAGCAGGAATATCGTGTCCTCCCCTGCCAGGCTGCCAACCACCCCCGGCAAAGAGGGGGCTGCATCCAGCGCGGCGCAAACCGCCTGCGCCATGCCCGCGCCGCATCGCACGCAAGCAATGTTGCCCGCGCCATCCACGCCGCGCACGGCACGCAGGAACATCGCCCGGTCGTGCATCGGCATGCTCTCGGTCGGCCCGGCGGCCTCGTAATAGGTTTTGCCCCCGCGCTTCACCTTGCGCAGGCCCAAATCCTTCATATCGCGCGAGACCGTGGCCTGTGTGGCGTTCACCCCGCAGCGGAGCAGGTAGTCGAGCAGCTGCTCCTGCGTGGTGATTTTGCCGTCTTTGATTGCCTGGAGAATGAGCTCCTGCCGTCTTGATTTCATTGACAACACCCTTTGATCTTTGATATTCGCTTATCCCATCAGTTTTTCGTTTAATATATCCAGAAAATGCCCGGTTTTTAACCGGATAAACTGTGCGGATTCTTCCGCGCGGCGGATCGTCAGGCGCTGCCCGGGCTGCAAGGGCAGCGGAGGCTCCGCGTCGCAGGTCAGGCACAGGCCCTCCTGCGCGATTTCGGTAGAAAACAACGTATCCGGCGCGAAGACAACCGTGCGGGAAAACAGCCGATGGCTGCAAATGGGCGTCAGCAGTATGGTCTCAATGTGGGGATCCACCACAGGGCCGCCCGCCGAAAGGCCGTAGGCTGTGGAACCCGTGGGGGTGGAAAAGATGACCCCGTCGCCCCGGTAAGTCAGGTTGTGGCCGCCGCAGGCAACGCTGAGCTCCGCCAGATGAGAAATCGTGTAGCGGGAAATCACGGCGTCGTTGACGCAGCGCTGCTCATGCGTACAGATATCGCCGTCAAAAACGCGCACTTCCAGCAGCATGCGGCGCTCCAGCAAATAATCGCCCGTGGCCAGCCGCCCCAGCGCGCTGATCTCGTGGCGCTCCAGCCCCGCCAAAAAGCCCAGCCGCCCCGCGTTCACGCCCAGAACGGGCTTTTGGCAGGGCAGCGCCAGCCGCGCCGCGCGCAAAATCGTGCCGTCGCCGCCGATGGCGACAATCGCGTCGCACCGCGCGCAACCGGCGGGTGTTTCGTCCGCTGCGGATTCCATGCCCGCCCGTTCGAGCTGCGCGCGGACTTCACGCGCGAGCGCCGCCGCGCCGGGTTGTTCAAGATTGATCACCATGGCAAGCCGCTTCATCTGTTCCATGCCGCGTTTACTACCTCCCATGCGGCGGGCAGCGGGGGTTCCGCCGCGCGCCTGCGCAGATATAACAGGAATTCCAGGTTGCCTTCGCCGCCCGCAATGGGCGAAGGGGCCAGGCCGCAAACCGCGAAGCCCAGCGCCCGCGCGGCGCACAGAACGCTTTCGATCGCCTGTTCCTGCGCGCGCCTGTCTTTTACAACGCCGCGCTTGCCGATATTCCCCCTGCCAACCTCAAACTGCGGTTTGATCAGGCAAACGGCCGCGCCCGATTCATCCAGCAGCCCAAAAAGCCCGGGCAGCACCAGCCGCAGGGAAATAAACGAAAGATCGGCCGCCGCAAAGCGGATATCCGGCGCGGCTTCGCTCGTCAGCGTGCGAACATCCGTGTGTTCCCAATTGAGAACGCGCGGATCTTCGCGCAAGATGGGCGCAAGCTGCCCGGCTCCAACATCCACGGCATAAACCAGCGCCGCGCCGCGTTCGAGCAGCAATTGGGTGAACCCGCCGGTGGAAGCGCCAATATCCATGCAGCGCAGCCCAGCCACCTCGATTTGGAACAGATCCAGCGCGCGCTCCAGCTTATCATACCCCCGGCCCACGCGCGCAATCGGATGCCGCAGGGCAAGCGCGTCGGTTTCACAGACCATCCGCGAAGGTGCGGTTACCGTTTGGCCGTTCACGGTGACTTCGCCTTCTTTTATGGCCCAGGCCGCCTTGGTGCGGGAATTGGTCAGCCCGCGCGCGGCCAGCGCCGCATCCAGCCTCATTCCCTGCATAGGCGCTCTATCCCTGCCGTATCCAGGCCGTATTCCGCCAGCAGCTCTTCCGCCGGCGCGTGCCGCGGAAAGCCCTCAACGGCGGCCAGGCGGAATTCTCCCGCGAAGCGCCGCTCCAGCAGCGCCAGAGCAAAGCGCTCGCCCACGCCGCCGGAACGCATGCCTTCTTCAAAAAAGCAAACCCGGTCGCAATGCAAAACGGCCTCCGCTGCGGCAGGATCCAGAGGGAGCACCCGCTTCAGCTTGCAGATTTTCAGGGGCGCCGCCGCTTTGCAGGCCGCGAAAAACAGGCGGCCATAGGTCACAACCGCAATTTTTGCGGCGGGATCGCCATAGAGTTCGAACGCATCGGCTGATTGCAGCAGGGGCGGCGTTTGTTCGCCCTTGATTGCCGTGCCGCGCGGATACCGGATGACGGTCAGCCCGGGGGCCCGCATGGCTTGCCGCAAAGCGCCGCGCAGTTCGCCGCAGGTAGCGGGGGAATAAACGGTCGCGCCGGGGATGCCCGCGCACATCGCGACGTCGTAGAGGCCGTGGTGGGTCGCGCCGTCCAGCCCAACAAAACCCGACCGGTCAACCGCCAAAACCAACGGCAGCCCTTGCAGGGCGGCGTCGTGGAGCAGCTGATCGAAGGCGCGCTGCAAAAACGTGGCGTAAACCGCCACAACGGGGCGCATGCCCTGCTTGGCCAGCCCCGCCGCAAAGGTAACGGCATGGGCTTCGGCAATGCCAACGTCGAAGAAGCGTTCGGGAAACCGTTTGCGGAACGCATCAAGGCCGGTGCCCAGCGACATCGCGGCGGTCACGGCGCAAATGCGGGGATCTATCGCAGCCAGCGCGCACAGCTCTTCTGAAAACGCGTCGGTGCAGCAGGTTCCCGGGGCGGTTGGCTCGGCCGCGTCTTCGTACTGCGCCACGCCGTGGTATTGGTCGGGCGCCGCTTCAGCGCGTTCCAGCCCTTTGCCCTTAATGGTGCGAACATGCACAAGCGCCGGGCGCGGGGTGAGCTTCGCGCTTTCCAGCGCGGCGCACAGCTGTTTCAGGTCGTGGCCATCCACCGGGCCGATATAATCCAGGCCCAAATCTTCGAAGAGCGTCGTGTTGGTCAGCAGACGCTTGAACAGGCGCTTGATCGCGGCGGCGCCCACGGCCAATTCGCCGCCAATCAACGGGATTTTCCGCAGCGCCCGCTCCACGCGGCGCTTGGTGCGGCGGTATTCCGGACGGGAGCGCACGCGCGAAAGATAATGCGAAAGCGCGCCGACATTGCGCGAAATGCTCATCTCGTTGTCGTTGAGCACAACGATCAAATTCGCGCGGCTGCGCCCGGCGTTGTTGAGCGCCTCATAAGCCAGGCCGCCGGTGAGCGCGCCGTCGCCCAAAATGGCGATGGTAAAATGCGGATCGCCGCGCAGAGCCTTTGCCTCGGCCAAACCCAGCGCGGAAGAAATGCTGGTGCTGGCGTGCCCGGCATAAAAAAAATCGTGCTCGCTTTCAGCGGGGGAAGTGAACCCCGAAAGGCCGTGGGACTGCCGAATGGCGGCGAACTGTTCATAGCGGCCTGTGAGCAGTTTATGGGGATAGCTCTGGTGGCTGACATCCCAGACCAGCGCGTCGTTTGGCGAATCAAAGCACAAATGCAGGGCCATGGTCAATTCCACTACGCCCAGGTTGGAAGCCAGGTGCCCGCCGTTGCGGGTCACCGTTTGCACAAGCGCCCCGCGAATCTCTTGCGCAAGCCGCTCGTATTGTTCCGGCGGCAGCCGACGCAGGTCGGCGGGGGAATGAATATGGGGCAGCAATGGTTCTGTCATAAAAGCCCTCGTATGATAGCGGTTTTTGGTGTGTCAGCGTTCTCTCGTTTGAATCCAGCCCGGCAGATCGTGCAGGAAAGCGCCCGGCCCGGCATGGGGGGCAATGGCCGCGCGGGCCAACGCGGCAAGCTCCCCCGCGTAAGCGGCCGCGCCTTCCAGCCCCAGCAGGCTGACCCAGGTGCTTTTGCCGGAGGATTGATCTTTGCCGATGGTTTTGCCAAGCTTCGCCTGGCTGCCGTTGACGTCGAGAATATCGTCGGTGACCTGGAACAACAGGCCAATCGCGTCGCCATATCGTTCGGCGGCAGCCGTTTCCGCAAGGCCCGCTCCCGCGGCTTCGCAGCCGAACAGGCAGGCGGTTTTCAGCAGCGCGCCGGTCTTTTTCCGGTTCATCTCCTCTAACTGCGCCCGGCTGGCCGGGCTGGTTTCGTAGAGCAAATCCAGCATTTGGCCGCCAACCATACCTTCTGCCCCCGCCGCGTGCGCCAGCAGGGCAACCATATCGGGGCGGTGCGCCAGCGCCGCAAAGGCCTGTGTAAGCAGCGCGTCGCCCGCAAGCACCGCCACGGCTTCGCCAAACTGTTTGTGGCAGGAGGGGCGGCCTCTTCTGTAGTCGTCGTTGTCCATGCAGGGCAGGTCGTCGTGAATGAGCGAATACGTGTGAACAAATTCCAGCGCCGCCGCGTAAGGCGCGGCCGCCTGAAGCGCTCCGCCGAACTGTTCGCAGAAGGCATATGCCAGCGCGGGGCGCAGGCGCTTTCCGCCCGCTTCCATGCTGTAGCGCATGGCGGCAAAAACCGGGGTATTGCCCTGCGGCAGATACGCCGGGTAAACGGCCTCAAATGTTTTGGCGTAAGCCGCCAGGCGCGCCGCGACATTACTCATCAGCGCTCTCCTCCAGCGGAACGATGGTCAGCTTTTGCTCCGCCGCTCCCAGCGTGGCCCGCAGCCGCGCCGCAAGCTTTGTCCCCTCTTCAAACAGCCGCAGGCTTTCTTCCAGCGGCAGGCTGCCCTCTTCCAGCAGCCCCGCAATTTCTTCGAGCCGCCGGAACGCTCCCTGGTAGTCCAGTTCTTTCATTCTTCAATCCCCCATATAATTGCCTGGGCGCTGCCGCTGCTGAACCGCAGGATCAACTGATCGCCCGGATTCAATTCGGCGGCGCTTGTCACAGGCTTCGATTGCTTCAGCGCCAGGGCATAGCCCCGCGCAAGCACTTTCAGCGGGCTGAGCGCGTCGAGCTGCGCGGCGGCGCGTCCAAGCGCGGCCTGCCGCTCGAAGAGGCCGCTTTTCATGGCCTCCCGTATGCGCTGCTCTGCGGCGTCGAGCCGCTGCCGCGCGGCAAAAATCAAGCTTTCCGGCTGCCGGAGCACGCCACGGCCGGTCAGCAGCTCCAGTTTTTCGCGCATATTCGCCAAATAACGCGCGCAGTCATTGCGAAGCTCCAGCTGCGTCTGCGTAACCCACGCCAGCAGCTGCGCCTGCTCGGGCACGGCCAATTCCGCCGCCGCGGAAGGCGTGGGCGCGCGCAAATCGGCGGCATAATCGCAAATGGTGGTATCGGTTTCGTGGCCCACGGCGGAAATCACGGGGATACGGGAGCCAGCCACGGCCCGCGCGACAATTTCTTCGTTGAAGGCCCAAAGATCCTCCAGCGAACCGCCGCCCCGGCCAACAATCAAAACATCGGCCAGCGCCCGTTCGTTGAACATGGCAACCGCCCCGGCAATTTGCGCGGCCGCGCCCGCGCCCTGCACCCGCACCGGGCACAGCAGCACTTGCGCCGCTGGGTACCGGCGGCCCAGAATATTCAGGATATCCTGCACGGCGGCGCCCGTCTGCGACGTAATCACCCCCACGCGCCGGGGGAACTGCGGCAAGGCCCGCTTCTTTTCCTGGGCGAAGAGGCCCTCCGCCGCAAGGCGCTCTTTCAGCTGCTCGAACGCCAGCATCAGCGCGCCCAACCCGTCGGGCTGCATGTCGTCGATATAGACCTGGAACTTGCCGTCGCGCTCATAAAGCGAAACGCGGCCCCGCGCCAGCACGCGCATGCCGTTTTCGGGCAGAAAGCCCAGGCGGCGGTTGCTTTCGCGGAACATCACGGCAGCCACGGCAGCATTTTCGTCTTTCAGCGTAAGATACCAATGCCCGCTGCCATGGGGCTTAAAATTAGAAATCTCGCCCACAACGCAAACGCCGCGCAGCTGGTCGTTTTCTTCTAACAACGCCCGGGCGTAGCGGTTGAGTTGCGTGATGGTGATGGGTTGCATCGGTGAAATCATGTGTTCTCGCCTAACTTCAAAATTCCCAGCTCCCTAAAAGCCAGCAGAGCCGCGCCTGCGGCGTTGTCGGCGGAAAACGCCGGCGCGGCAAACATTGCCTCGGGGTATTGCGCGCGCACGCGGCGGCGCAGCACTTCGCTGCAACAGACCCCCCCGGCGAACAACAGCGGCAGCGCGCCGCATTGCCGCAGCGCCGCCTCCGTTACGCGCAGCAGCGCAGCCGCAATTGATTCCACGCAAAAACGCGCGATATCTTCCGGCGGCGCCGCCTGTTCGATCATGCGCCTGCACTGGTTTTCCAGGCCGCTCAGGTGGCAATGCGCGCCTTGCGCGCTGACTTTGATTTCGCGCGATAAAACGCCGGTTTGCGCCAGCCGATCCAGCGCCGCGCCCGCAGGGAACGAAAACCCCAGCGCCACGCCAACGCGATCGAGCAGCTGCCCCGCCTTTAAGTCTGCGGTGCCGCCGATGCTCTCCGCTTGCAGGTTTGGCCGCACGAGCAGGCATTCGGTCGTCCCGCCGGAAACATGGAAGGCAAGGAATTTGCCCGACAACAAGTCGGTGCGCCGTGCGCTGAACAGCGCCGCGGCCAGATGGCCCTGTTGGTGGCTGAAGCGGAAAAGCGGCACACGCAGCGCCGCCGCCAACGCCCGCGCGGCGGAAAGCCCCGCCAAAAAGCAGGGCATATAGGAGCCTTCCAGCGCGCGCGGCCGGTCGCTGACGCCAATGGCGGCAATCCCCCCCGCGCGCGGCAGCAGCTCCTCGAGCAATTCCGGCAGCTGCGCGGTGTGGTGGAACAGCGCGTCGCTCTGGCGCAGACCCAGCTCGCCGGGTTTGACCGGCAGCATTTTTTTCTTCTGAAGAATATCCGTGCCGTCAAACAGCGCCGCGCTTGTGGTATAATTGCTCGTATCCAACCCCAAAAAAGCGCGGGCCGCCGGGGAACAGCCATGAGGGGGGCTAAGATTCATCGGCTGCCCTCGCGATTGCGCCCAGCACGCCGTTGACGAACCGCGCGGCCTCTTCGTCGCCGTAGCGCTTGGCCAGTTCCACGGCCTCGTTGATGCTGGCCCCAACGGGAATCCGATCGCAAAAGAGCATTTCGCATACCGCCATGCGCAGCAGCGCAAGGGATACCCGCGAAATGCGGCTGATCCGCCATCCCTTGAGCCGCCGCTCAATTTCGCCGTCAATTTGCTCCAAATGCGCCGCCGTTGTTTGGGCCAATTCCAGCGCGGCGGCCGAAACGGGCGCTTCCTCGTTTTCCTGCGCCGCCTCGGCCATGCAATCGGCCAAAACCCCGACGGGTTCGCCGGGGCGGAACGACATAACAAACAGCAGCGCGAAAGCTTGCTCCCGCGCCGCGCGGCGGTTGGACATAGAATGCCCCTCCTCGGTTTTTGGTTTCAGCCGCTTAAAAATCGGCTCCGATGACGCGCAGGTTCACCCGGGCGACCGATTTGCCGGTCATGCTTTGCACAGCGGTTTTTACGGAGCGCTGCACCTCGGCGGCCAGGGTAGAAATCTTCGCGTTGGCGCGCACGCGCAGCGAAAGCTCCAATAGCAGCTCCGCTTCGCTGCCAACAATTTTTACGTAACGGTTGCTGCCGCCCGCTTTGCCGTTTTTTTGCCGGAAGATACGCCCAGCGCTCATGGGCCGCGGCACAAGGGCGCTTACGCCGGAGATTCCCTTTGCTGTTGTGATGGCGATGGCCGCCAGCACCTCGTCGGAGATCACCAGCCCGGCCACGCTTTCATCGTGATGTCCCATGGAACACCGCCTTTCTTTCAGAACGCTTATCAGGAGATTATATTTATTATAACACATTCTGCCGCGCAAAGCAATGAATAATTTGAAAATATGCAAAAAATTATGCGTTAATGGCCTCCATCAGGCCGCCTTTCTCGATGATATTGCGCAAAAACGGCGGGAACGGCTCGGCCTGATAGAATTTCCCCTGCGTGCGGTTTTCGATGCGCCCCTCATCCAGGTTCACGCGCAACACATCGCCGGCGGCGATTTCGTCCGCCTGCGCGCATTCCAGAATCGGCAGGCCAATGTTGAGCGCGTTGCGGTAAAAGATGCGCGCGAAACTGCACGCGATCACAAGCGACACCCCAGAGGCTTTGATTGCCAGCGGGGCGTGCTCGCGCGAAGAGCCACAGCCAAAGTTCTGCCGCGCAACAATGATATCGCCGTCTTTTACCTTTGCCGTAAAATCGGCGTCAATGTCTTCCATGCAGTGCTTGGCCAGTTCTTTCGGGTCGGCTGAGTTGAGGTACCGCGCGGGTATGATCACGTCGGTGTCAATATTGTCAAGAAATTTGTGCACGCTGCCCTGAATGGTCATGGTGTTGTCCTTTCTTTCGTTGCATACAGGCGTTAACGAACTTCATGCCTCAGTATCATCAAAGGTGATGACGAGAACGGGCCCGCGGCTGAGCGAAAAGGGCATCCAAACCCAGCCAAACAGCAAATAGCGATAGATCCATTGCAGCCAGACCGGCCGTTCCATCCAGGGCGCTCCGCTCCCCGAATACCCGAGGTAGTTGCGGAAATCCCAGCCATACACCGCCCCGTTCGCCCGGTTGTCCAGTTCTTCCAGCTTCGGATTTTTGGAAACGTCCAGCAATCTCCAGCTGTTCCAGCCGCAATATAACCAGGTCAGTTCCGGATTGTGGCGGAGATTCAGCGAACGAATCTGGTTGTTGTAGCAAGACAGCGCCCGCAGTTTTTTGTTGCCTGTCACATTCAGCGCGGTCAGCTGGTTGCTGTCGCATTCCAGGCAATCCAGCTGGGGGTTCTTCTTCACATTCAAAGACGTCAGCTGGTTGTTGTCGCAGCACAAATATGTCAGCGCGGGGTTCTTGCTCAGATCCAGTTTCGTCAGCTGATTGTCGTTCACCCACAAATTCGTCAGGTTGATCAGGTATTCGATCCCTTCCAGGCTTTTGATTTCGCGTTCGCTCGCATCCAGCATCTGAATCTCTTCGCAGTCCTCTTGCGTGATGGGGGCCTCCGGCGGCAAGCCCAGCTCTTCGTAGATGGCCGCTCGAAAATTCTCGTCTGTGAACGCGGATGAAATATCGTATGGCGCGGCTCCCGCGCCCACCGCCGCCATTCCACACAGCAATCCCGCCGCCAAAAAAACCGCAATCGTCTTTTTCACAACCCATACCGCCTTTCTCATGAAACTTCGGGCAATCCAATTTAGCCATGCCTCGCCACAGGCCGTGTGCTTATTATAACACACCTGCGGTGAGCGGTTCGTCACTGGCCGCCGCTTCGCCAAAGCCATGCCTCGCCACAGGCCGTGTGCTTATTATAACACCCTGCGCGCGGTGTGTCAAGCAAAAATTGCGCCCGGGGACAAGGCCGGAACGCCGCCGGAAGCGCGGCTCCGAAACGTTTCTGGTTTCTGTCATTAACCAAACAGGGACACACTTCCGTTTTCCCGCATATGATAGCATGACCGGCGGCCATCAATGCGTGCTGCCGGAATCCATACGATTCAAGAAACGGAAGATGATATATGGCGATCAATTGTAACTGTTATCCAACGGCTGGGAACCCCAACCCCGGCTATCCAAGTTATTGCTCCAGCTTCCCCGGCTACCCCGGTTACCCAGGTTATCCAGGCTACCCGGGTTACCCCGGCTTGGGCGGCGGTTACGTCTGCGGCGGCAAAAATTGCTGCGTCCCCGGCGGCGGCTACCCCGGTTACCCGGGTCTCCCCGGCGTGCCCGGTCTCCCCGGCGTGCCCGGTCTCCCCGGTGTGCCCGGTCTCCCCGGCGTGCCTGGTCTCCCCGGCGTGCCTGGTCTCCCCGGTGTGCCTGGTCTCCCAGGTGTGCCCGGTTTGCCCGGCGTGCCCGGTTTGCCCGGCTACCCAGGCTATCCCGGTTACCCAGGCTATCCCGGCTATCCCGGCTATCCCGGCTGCTGGCCCGGCTGGCCCGGCGGCGGCAGCGACAACAGCCCTTGCGGCTCCGATGCAGGCAACTGCCCAAAGAACCCCTGGCTCGACTGCGCGGCCATCTTCGGCGGCATGTACCGTTCCGATCGCTGGCAGGCGGAATTGGCCGCCAGCACCACGAACAACATCCCGCTGGACGCCCCGCTGCCTTTGCAGAACGTTGCCTTTGCGGGCGACACGCTGACCATCCAGTGCTCCGGCACCTATGAGATCACCTTCTTTGGCAACTTCAACTTCTCGGCCAACACGCACCTGACTTTCTATGTGAAGGCCAACGGCCGCCGGCTGGACGAAACCGTCATTGAAAAAGACACCGTCGCCAACGTAGACGACAGCTTTGAGCGCACCGTGATTGTGCACCTTTGCGCCAACACCACCCTGCGCGGCGTTGTGGATAACGCCGCTCCCGCCGACGGCGGCGTCACCGGCTTCATCCAGATTCCGCCCCACGGCGCGCATCTGGAAGTCGTCCGCATCGGCGCTTATACCTGAGCCATATCCAACTGCCGCAACTTGCCTCCGCCCCGCGCGGAGGCTTTTTTATGTTCTCTCTCAGGCAGCCGCCCCGAATCCCCCATTTCGGAAAAATTATCCTCCGAAATCCCCATTTTCGTCCACTTCTTAAATTGGTCACACTGCCGCGCCGCGATTGTCTTCGCCCATCCTTGCTTTTTGCACGGCAATGTGCTAAAATACGAGTTGAAAGTACGTACCTTTCAGCATCAAAAGAAAAACGAAAGCGAGGGAATTCCATGAAGAAACTCATCAGCGTATTGCTGGCGGCGTTCATGCTGTGCGGCGCGGCCGGGATGACTGCGGGCGCGGCCCGCGCGAGCGCCCCGCAAGCGGACAAGTCCGCCCTGAACGCGGCGATCGACGCCTTTGAGGCCAAGAACGAAGCCGACTACACCGCCGCTTCCTGGGCCGCCGCAAAAGAAGCCTACGACGACGCCGTCGACGTGCAGGGCGACCGCCGGGCGACGAAACAGCAGATCAGCGACGCCGCCGCCGCGCTCAACAGCGCCATCGCCGCCCTGGTGCTTAAGCCCGTTGCCACGGACAAAACCGCGCTGGAAAAAGCGATTGCGAACGCGGGCAAATATAGCGAAAAACGCTATACCGCAAAGAGCTGGGCAGCGCTGCAAAGCGCTTTGGCGATTGCCGTCGCCACCGCGGACGACGCAAGCGCCACGCAGGCGCAGGTCAATGCCGCGCTCGCCGCGCTCAACGCCGCCGTCAAGGGATTGGAGCGCTTCAGCTACAGCTTCGCGCAGCTTTCTTACCACGGCGTATCCCGTTTCTGGAGCTGGATTTTGTACTACTGCCTGTTTGGCTGGCTTTGGATGCCAAGGTAGCCGCAGTTGAGCAAAACAGCGCCCCCGCTGGCCGGCGGGGGCGTGCGTTTATATTTGCCGCAAAAAATCCGCAATTCGTTCGCAGGCCCGCCCGTCGGCCGCCCCGGCATGGAACGCGGCGAAGGCGCGCCGCCGCTCCCGCGATTGATCCGGCTGGGCCATGTGCGCCAGCAGCCCCTCAAATGTGGTGGAAACAGGCCCGGGGGCCAACTGCCGCAAGGGCATATAAAACCCGCGTTCCCGGCCAACATAATCGGCCTCGTCGAAAAGATACAGAAACACCGGAATATCCAGCGCCGCCGCGTCCACGCAAACGGAGGAATAATCCGTGATCAGGCAATCGCACGCCGGCAAATAAGCGTCCGTCAAACCCGTCGCGTCCGTCACGCCCGCCGGGAGGGTATATTGCCCGTGCAGTTTTGGGTGCAGGCTGACCAGCAGCTGAAGATCGGGAAAAGCCCGGGCAAACGCGTCAAAATCAAAATGCGAAAGCAGCGCGGCGTTGCGCGCCGGGTCGTCGCGAAACGTGGGCGCATAAAGCGCAAAGCGCGCGGCGCTCGTCCGGCCCCGGCGGCGCAGTTGATCCAGGCGCGGGGAACCCAGCGGCAGAACATTTTCGGCTGGCAAACCGAAGGCTTCCGCCCAATAAGGCCGCGCCTGCTCGCTGGCGCAAATGGCGTAATCGCAGAGGCTGCCGCGCGCGCCAACGCTGCGCCCCCACTTCTTCAGCGCGCCGTCGGCGTGCCAAAGCTGAATCCGTTTGGTTCCCGGCGCGAACGGCAGATGATCCAGCGGGGAAAAATTATTGTTGAGCAGCACAACGCGCGCCGTGGCAAGATGCCACAACAGCAGCGGGCTGCGCGGCGTCAGCCGCACCGTTTTCCATTCCCCCCGGCGCTCAAGGTATTCCCCCAGCGTTCCCAGCGAACCCCAGATGGGGAAGTTGGAAAACAGCGCGAGTTTGTTTTGCTGAACAGGAAACAACCGGCAAAAGCAAAAAACGGCGCGCATAACGGCGGCAGCGCATTTTTTCATGAGGATCCCTCCAGGTATCCAACGCCCGTCGCAAGCCCCGGGAATCCCCACTGCCGCAGGGTTTCGTAGGCCGCAATCGCAACAGCATTGGAAAGGTTCAGGCTGCGCGCCTGCGGGATCATCGGCAGACGCACGCAGTGCTCGCCATGTTCGCGCAGCAGATCTTCCGGCAGGCCGCGGGTCTCTTTGCCGAACAAAAGATATGCCTGCGGCGGGTACGCAATCTCTGTGTAAGCCCGTGACGCTTTGGTGCTGAACAGCCGGAACGGGCCGGCATTTTGCGCAAAAAACGCGCTCAGGTTTGGGTAATAGGTAACGTCCAGCAAGTGCCAGTAATCAAGCCCCGCCCGCTTGAGCTTCGTGTCATCCACGCGGAAGCCCATGGGTTCCACCAAGTGCAGCCGCGCCCCCGTGGCGGCGCAGGTGCGGGCGATATTGCCCGTGTTCTGCGGAATTTCCGGCTCCACGAGCACCAGGTTGAGCTGATAATTATTTTCCAACGAAAACCTCCGCATGATTCATTCGCGCCGGGCAACAATAGCGTCAGGCGAGTGAAACGCTCCCCAGTTTTTAATAATAGAAAGGATTCTTTTTATGGTGCAGAAGAAACAGGTTGAAATCGTGAAGGGTGTGGGCATTGGTATGGCAATCGGCGGCGCGCTGGGCATGGGCCTGAGCGCGATGAAAGTGCCGCAATACCAGCGCACGGCGAAGAAGGGCCTGAACAGGGCGATGAAAGTAGTCAACAACGTAGTGGACGCGATTTCCTGACGCAGGCTCTGCCTGCTACATAAACATCAAATGATATCACGCCTGCGGCGACAATCTGCCACAAAAAATCGCTTCGCGAAGTCATCTTTCACTACAGGATCTTGCGCTCATTTGTCACGTTTTTGGGGTAATTTACGAAATTCCGAAATTCCGGAATACTGGATTTTGCCTCTGAAAAGGGGCCAAAAAACGGTTCGCCATTCCGAAATTTCGAACTATCGTAAAAACGCGCTGCGGAAGATTCTTTCTAACGCTGCCCCTGTCGCGATAATTCGCCACATAAAATCGCTTTGCAAAGATATCCCTCGCCACAGGCTGTATCTTTATTATACCATGGCGGCGCAAAAAATGCAAGCCTCTTGTGAAAATCAGCGGGTTGGGCCGGAAACCCCCTTGCATTTCTTCGCAGAGCATGGTATAATAGGAATCTAACCCGTGGCGAGGCATGATTTTGCGAAATAGTCGCCAGTGACGAACTGCCCGCCGCAGGCGTGGTATAATAGGGTTCTAACCTGTGGCGAGGCATGATTTTGCGAAGCCGCAACCGCAACCCCTAAGAAATCCCCCAAGGAGGCTCCCCATGTCCCAATCGCTCTGCACCCGCTGCCACAAGCGCCCCGCGATGTTTTTCATCAGCCGCATGGCGCAAAACAACGCCACGAACGACGCGGCCTATTGCCTGCCCTGCGCGCTGGAAATGAACATCGGGCCAATCAAGGGCATTTTGCGCAATATGGGCATGCCGCCCGACGAGATCGAAAGCGCCGGCGAGCAGCTCAACGAGTTCATGCGCGAAGGCGGCGAAGACGTCTTCCGCCAAATGCTCTCCGGTATCCCGGGCGTCACGCCCGTGGAAGGGCCGCTGCAACTCTCGTTCGGCGGCGACGGGGAGGAGTTCTCCCCCGAGGACGAAGAATACGACGAGCAGGCCGACGAGCCGGAAGAAAGCGGGCGCGGGCAAGCCGTGCCGGTTTCAGCGCCGGCAGGGCGCAAGCGCCGCGGCAAAAAAGATAAATCGCGCAAATTCTTGTCGCAATATTGCACCGATCTGACCGAAAAAGCGCGCGCTGGCGGCATGGACAACATCATCGGGCGGGACGACGAAATCGCGCGCACGCTGCAAATCCTGTGCCGCCGCACAAAGAACAACCCCTGCCTGATTGGCGAGCCGGGCGTTGGCAAAACGGCCATCGCCGAGGGCTTGGCCCAGCGCATCGCCCGGGAAGAGGTGCCCACGCGGCTGCTCGAAAAAGAAATCCACCTGCTGGACTTGACCGCGCTAGTTGCCGGAACGCAATTCCGCGGGCAGTTTGAAAGCCGCATCAAGGGGCTTATTGAAGAAGTGAAGTCGCTGGGCAATGTGATTTTGTTCATCGACGAGGTGCACACGCTGGTGGGCGCGGGCGACGCGGAGGGCAGCATGAACGCGGCGAATATCCTGAAACCGGCGCTATCGCGCGGCGAAGTGCAGATCATCGGCGCAACAACGTTCACAGAATACCGCAAATACATCGAAAAAGACGCGGCGCTCGAGCGGCGCTTGCAGCCCGTAAAAGTGGAAGAGCCTTCGATGGAAGACACCTGCGCAATTTTAAGCGGCGTAAAAGAATATTACGAGTCCTACCACAAAGTTAAGGTAACAGACGCGCTGGTGCGGCGGGCCGTTGTGCTCAGCGAGCGCTATATCAGCGACCGCTTTTTGCCCGACAAAGCCATCGATCTGCTCGACGAAGCCTGCACCTGCGCCAATCTGCGCAACGCTTCCATTGATGAACTCGAGAAAACGAACCGCAAAATCGGCGAGCTGCTCGAGCAGCAGCAGGGCATGATCGAAGCGCAGAACACGGACTACGAAAAGCTCAGCGCCATGCGCACCGAAACCCTTCGCCTGCAAAGCAAGGCGGCGGCGCTGCAGCAGCAGGCCGCGGACAACCTGGTGACCGAAGACGATCTGGCGCGCGTCATTCAGCTTTGGACCGGCGTGCCCGCGCAAAAAGTAATGGAAAGCGACATGCGGCGGCTCCAGGGGCTGGAGGCCGCGCTGCAAAAACATATCATCGGGCAGGACGAAGCCGTGGCGGCCGTGGCGGCGGCCATCCGGCGCAGCCGCGTGCAGCTGAGCCCGCAATTGCGCCCCGCCTCGTTTATCTTTGTCGGGCCAACCGGCGTTGGGAAAACCGAGCTGGTCAAGCGCTTGGCGGCGGAACTGTTCAACCGGCCCGAAACGCTCATCCGGCTGGATATGTCGGAGTTCATGGAAAAGCACGCCGTTTCGCGCGTGATTGGTTCGCCGCCGGGTTATGTCGGTTACGACGAAGCGGGGCAGCTGACAGAAAAAGTGCGCCGCCGGCCCTATTCGGTGATCCTGTTCGACGAGATCGAAAAAGCGCACCCGGACGTCATGAATATCTTGCTGCAAATACTGGATGAAGGGCGCATTCACGACGCGCAGGGCCGCGACGTGGGGTTCGAAAACACGATTATCATCATGACGTCCAACGCGGGCAGCGATCGCAAAGAGGGCGCGCTGGGCTTTGGCAAAACAAAAGACGCCGCCGGGCGCGAGCACAGCATGAAGGCGCTGAAAGATTTCCTGCGGCCGGAGTTTTTGGGCCGCGTCGACGAGATCGTCTACTTCCGCGATTTGACGCAGGCGGATTACGAACGCATCGCGCAGCTGCGGCTGGAAGAACTGCGCGAAAGCCTGCTGACAAAAGGCATCCGCTTCGACTGGACCGACGAAGCCGTGGCGGCCGTGGCGGCGCAGGCGCTGGGCGGCGCGCGCGGCGCGCGAGATCTGCGCAATGTGCTGCGCCGCAAGGTGGAAGATCCCATTACAACGCAAATTGTGTCCGCAGCCCAGGCGAACGCGCTGCACACCATGCACCTGAGCGCGGAAGAGGGCGCTTTGGTGGTGGCCGGCTGTTGAACAGCTCCCCCATCTAAATAAACCAAAAACCAACAGGGGCGCTGCGGCCTCTGTTGGTTTTTTTGCAGCCGTTTCAGACGCCGGCCTTTTTCACATGCATCGACAAATTAACGCCCGGGCGCAGAACGATCTTCGCGTGTTCTTTCGCAAAAACAATAAAATGCAAATGCGCGCCCGCCTTGGTCTGTACCAGCGCCGTGCCGGAAAGATCCGCCTGTTCGTCGGCCGCAAGATCGCGCACGATTTGGCTGCACGGAATCACCACGCCGTCGTTGGTCACGGCAATCTGGATTTGGCCGCTTTTCAGGCTCTTCGCCCGCAGCGCGTAGGCAATCTCGTAGGTTCCCGCGTCGTTCACAACAACGGAATGATGGTCGTCGTACCACATGCCGGAAGCTGGCAGGAAGCCGGAAAACGTCATCGCCACAATCTCGTCGGGCTGCACCTCAAACTCGCCCTCTTCCAGATTATAGAGGCCGCCATAAACGCCTTGCGCGTCGCGCCCGGGCAGCCCGGGCTGACCTGCTGCGCCTGTTGCGCCCTGGGGGCCTGTGGCTCCCGTGGCGCCGCGCGGGCCAATTTCTCCCGGTGGGATAACGAACACGAGTTCGGCGGCGGTTTCGCTGCCTTCGTTATAGCAATAGGCATGTTTGGCTGTGCCGCTGGTCTGTATGGCAACGCTCTTGATGGAAGCCGCAGTCCCGGTTGCTCCGGTTTCGCCCTTTAAGCCCTGTATGCCCTGCAAACCCCGTGGCCCTGCCGGACCAGTCTCGCCTTTCAGGCCTTGTATGCCCTGCAAGCCTTGCGGCCCGGTCGCTCCGGTATCACCTTTCAGGCCCTGCAAGCCCTGCGGCCCGGTTGCTCCGGTATCACCTTTCAGGCCTTGTATGCCCTGTATGCCCTGCAAGCCCCGTGGCCCTGCCGGGCCGGTTTCGCCTTTTAAGCCTTGTGACCCTGCCGGGCCTGTGACGCCCGCCGCACCGCGCATACCCGGTATCCCCTGCGGGCCTGTGGCCCCCGGCTGGCCAATCGGCCCGGGGATGCCCTGTGCGCCTTGCGGCCCAACAGCGCCGCGCGCGCCCGGAACGCCTGCCGGACCCCGGGGGCCTGCTGGCCCAACGGGGCCGCCGGGGCCAACTTCTCCGCGCAGCCCCTGCAGCCCGGCCGGGCCGGTGGCTCCGCGCAGCCCCTGCATTCCCGCGGGGATAACAAACGTCAGCTGCGCCTTCGAGCCTTCGCCCGAGTTAAGCACGGCGGCGTTGCTGCCGGGTTCACCTGTGATGGTGCGCAACACTTCAACAGTGCCGGCTTCGCCGCGCGGCCCCTGTTCGCCCCGCGGCCCGGGAGGCCCCAGCGCTCCTGTCGCCCCCGTCATGCCCTGCGGCCCAACAGAACCCGTTGCGCCGGTGACTCCGCGGAAATACTTGCAGCAATAAGCAGGTTCGGCAAAGCCATTGGCAAAGCCGCCGCATGGATCAAATTGATTCGGCAATTTATTTTCCTCCCAACATGTAATCTAAAAAACACAAAATATGAACGGGCAAAGAGCGTGCCTCTTTCCAGTATATTCGCGGGCAGGCGGGATGTGCTTTTTGCGCGGAAAAATTTTCGCCCCCTGAAGTAATAAATTTTACCAAACCCCTTGACAAACACTCTGTTTTGGGGTAAAATACTGTACAAGGGTAAGTTGCGCCCAATTTCAGTATCAAATTCACCGGATTTTGCTCTTCAAGTGGACAAAAGTGGAGAACTCGGTGGAAAAGTGGAATAACTTTTGCGGGAGGTGAGGGCAATGGCAAGGCTGCGCGGGAACGCGGAGGGCACGATGGACGCCAAAGGGCGGGCCACCGTACCCACCAAATTCCGTGGGATATTCGAGGGCAAAGACGACCTGGTGCTCTGGGAGCCGCAAGGTCTTGATCAGCCCTTCCTTGTTCTCACGTCGGACGAGTACTTCGACGCCATCTACGAGCGGGAATATGCCCTCGCAGAAAAAGAGCGGCGGCAGGATCTGCTGCACGAAGTGCTGGGGCATATGGATGACGTTGAGCTGGACGCAAACGCGCGCTTTGTCGTGCCCGAAAAATACTTTGGCAAAGCGGGATTCGACAAAGGCGGCAAGCTCTTTTTCCTGGCCAACAAAACCTACGTCGAAATCTGGTCGCTGCCCGTCTGGAAAATGCGCGAGGCCGCGCGGCGCGCCGATCGATCGCTGATGGATTTTACGCCGGATCCCGTGCAGATGGCGGCGGCGCGTCTGCCGGAGTCAGGAGAGCCCGCAGATGAATGAGTTCCGCCATGTCACCGTTCTCCTGCGCGAAACTGTGTCCGCGCTGCGCCCCCGGCCCGGCGGCCATTATCTGGACGGCACAGCGGGCGGCGGCGGCCATACCGGCCTCCTGCTGGAAAAAATCCAGCATACCGGGCGCATCGAAGCGCTGGACCGCGACCCGGACGCCATCGCGGCTCTGAAAAAGCGCTTTGCGGGCGAACCCGCCGTCACCGTCACGCAGGGCAACTTCTTTCAGGCGGCGCGGCTGTTCCCCCACCCAGGCTTCCATGGAATTTTACTTGATCTCGGCGTGAGTTCCCACCAGCTGGACACCCCGGAACGGGGGTTCAGTTTTCATACGTCGGCGCCGCTTGATATGCGCATGGAGCAAGATGGCCCCACGGCGCGGGATCTGGTCAACACGTTGGACGAGCCTTCGCTGCGGCGGATCTTGCGGGATTACGCGCAGGAAAAATACGCGCCGCAGATCGCCCGGGCAATGGTTGCCCAGCGGAGCGCCGCCCCAATTGAAACAACCACCCAGCTGGCCGATCTCATCGCCGCCGCCGTGCCTGCGGCCTACCGGCGCGAAGGCCACCCGGCCCGCAAGACCTTTATGGCCCTGCGCTATGCCTGCAACGGCGAGCTGGACGGCCTCGAAGAGGCGCTGCTTTCGCTGTTTAATCTGCTCCAGCCCGAAGGGCGGCTGGCCGTGATTACATTCAACAGCCTGGAGGATGCGGCAATGAAGCGCGCCGCCCGCCAGCTCACTGCGGGCTGCACCTGCCCGCCGGAATTCCCCGTGTGCGTCTGCGGAAAATCGCCACGCGCGCATTCTCTCAAGCCCGTTTTCCCCTCGCCGGAGGAGATCGAACGCAACCCGCGGGCCAGAAGCGCTAAATTGAGGGTTTTGGAACGGCGATAGCGGCGCGGCGCGCCGCCAGCAAAGGAGGGTTCCCTATGGGTCTGCCACTGACAGAAGAAGACTATGCGCTGTTTGAACCGGCAAGAATTCCGGCTGTGCACCCGCGGCCTGTGCGGGAAGTCGAGGCGCGGCCAAAAGAATCGCAGCAAAGCCAAAACGAGCGCGCCCACAAAGTCTGGATGCAGTCGCTGATCGCCTACGCGATAAGCGGCCTTGTGGCGCTGGGCTTGTTCATGGTGGTGTCGGCGGAGGCGGGGTATCACCAGGCCCTGGTGCGCCAGCGCGCGCTTTCCGCCCAATTGCAGGAAGCGCAGCAGCGCAGCATCGGCTACCAGACAAAAATCGAACGAAAGTTTTCGCTGGACGTCATTCAGGATTACGCCCGCAACCAACTGCATATGACCCCGGTGGAAGGCAGCCGCGTGACGTATATCAACGTGGAACGAGGCGATCAGCGGTTAGAATAGGAGCCGGCGGCTGAAAGTTGAGGGGGAAGGACGGCGCACGCGGACGTTGATACGCGGGAAGGTAATTCAGGCATGTGAAATGAGAACTTTCAACTTTCAGCCACCGGTTCTTAAGTTTCCTCTTGCAACTGACAATTTTCCCCTCCGCCCCGCATACGTATAGCAAATGGAGGAATGGAGGAGTGCGCGATGAAATCGAATGCAAAACATGGCAGAAGGCGGCAAACCGCCAGCGACCGGATGTTCCAGCGGGCAATGATCGTGCTGTTCGCGCTGATCTTCGCGGGCTTTGGCGCGGGCGCTTATGGCCTGGTGAGCGTGCAGCTGGTCAACGGCAAAGAATACGCCGCCAAAGCCGAAGAAGGCCAGCTGCGCGACACAGAACTCGCCGCCCCGCGCGGCGCGATTTACGACAGCACCTATAGTCCAAAAAAAGAGAACGTGCCGTTTGCGCGCAGCGCTTCGGCCTATAAAATTTACATCAACCCCAACGCGCTGGACAAAGCAATCAACAAAGCGGAAATTTTGCAGGCGCTGCGGAACGATTTGGCGCCGCTGCTGGGGATTTCTCCGGAAAAAATCGACCGCCAGGCCAGCTACACAAAATATAATTACATGGCCCTGGCCGGGCAAATCGACAACGATACGATGAAAAAAGTCAACGCCTTCCGCGACCGCAAACTGGATATCCAACTGAAAACCAACGACAAAGACTATGCCGGCGGCGTCAAAACGCTCCACAGCACCTATGCCTATTACGTGGGCGTGTCGCCCGACATCGTCCGTTATTACCCCATGGGGAGCCTTGCCGCAAACGTCATTGGGTTCACCGGCGCGGATGATATCGGCCGGGCGGGGCTGGAGCTGTATTACAACAAATCGCTGACCGGCGTCCCGGGCCGGATTGTTTCGGCAAAAAACGCGGCCGACGCAAACCTGCCCGTGCAGTTCGAAACGCAATACAACGCCAAACCGGGCCACAGCCTGGTGCTGACCATAGACGCCGCGGTGCAAAGCACCCTGGAGCGCTCGCTGGAGCAGGCAAAGATCGACTCGAAGGCGAAGGCCGCCTATGGCATTGTTATGGATGTGAAGACAGGCGGCATTCTGGGCATGGCCTGCGTCACAAGCTTCGATCCGGGCAACTACCAGCACATTGCCGACGACAATGTCCGCGCGCAGATTGAGGCCCTGCCGGAAGGCCCGGAGCGGCAAAAAGCCTATAACCAGGCGATGATGGCCCAGTGGCGCAACGGCACGATAGAGCTGACCTACGAGCCGGGTTCCGTGTTCAAGTGCGTCACCGTTTCCGCCGGGCTGGAAGAACACGTGGTCGATCTGGATACCCACTACTCCTGTTCGGGCGGCATCCAGGTGGCCAACCGCTATATTCGCTGCCACAAGCGCGAAGGGCACGGCGCGCAAACCCTGACACAAGGCCTGATGAATTCCTGCAACCCGTTTATGATCACCATCGGGCAGCGGCTCGGCGTCGATAAATTTTACAAGTATTTTGAGGGCTTCGGCTTTACGGAAAGCACCGGAATCGACCTGCCCAACGAGTACTTCCCAAAAAAAGGGCTGAACATCCACGCGCAAGAAAACATGCACATTGTGGAACTGGCCAGCTGCTCGTTCGGGCAGAGCTTCGAGGCTTCGCCCGTCCAGATCCTGACGGCGGTCTCGGCCATCGCCAACGGCGGCAAGCTGATGGAGCCATATGTCGTTGCCAAAGAGCTGGACGAAAATGGCCGCGTCATCAAAGAAACCCAGCCCACGGTGCGGCGGCAGGTCATATCAGAAGACACCTCCCAAAAGGTGCGCAGCATGATGGAGCAGGTGGTGACCGGCGGCACGGGCAAAAACGGCTATGTTGCCGGGGCGCATGTTGCGGGCAAAACCGGCACCAGCCAAAAGCTGAGCGCCGGCAGCGGCTACGTGGCGTCGTTTAGCTGCTTCGCCCCGGCGGATGACCCCTCGGTGGCGCTGCTGATTGCCATCGACGAACCGCAAGGGCTCATCAACGGCGGGCAGATTGCGGCCCCGCCCGCGGCGGAAATCATGGAGAACGTTTTGGTGCATAAAAACATCGAAATGCGTTACACTGAAAAAGAGCAGCAGGAATTGGGCGGCGTGGCCCCGGATATGACCGGCAAAGACGCGGACATGGCCGACGCCGCGCTGAAAAAAGCGGAATACCGCGTGCGCGTGATCGGCGGCGGGGGCAGCGTGGTGCACCAGATCCCCGAGCCGGGGCAGAGCCTGACGCGCGGCGGCCTGATTATATTGTATACCGAAGGGGCGACCGCCGAAGAAACCATGCAGACTGTGACCGTGCCGAAGCTGACCGGCCTTGGCATCAAGCAGGCGGCGCAAATTGCCGCCGACGCGGGGCTGAACATCAAATTGACCGGCAACTACGAAAGCGACGCGCTCATTACCTACCGGCAAAGCGTGCCCGCAGGCGACGAAGCGCGCCTGGGCGAAACCATTACAGTGCATTTCGTGTCGAATAACGGTGTAACAGACCGGATTGCATAGGATGAGGTTGGCAACCAAAGGGGGATGTGTATGAGACTATCCGCGTTATTCCAGGGCGTCAGCTTCCGGGGCAGCCTGCCGCCGGGGGCCGAAGCCGTTTACATCACAGACGACAGCCGGAATGTGAAACCGGGCAGCGTGTTCGTGTGCATTGCTGGCAAACACTTCGACGGCCACAGCAAAGCGGCCGAAGCCGTCGCGGCCGGGGCTGTCTGCGTCGTGGCCGAGCGCCCCACAGGCGCGCAGCCGGAACTCCTCGTTGAAAACAGCCGCGAAGCCTACGCGCTGCTGTGCGCCGCTTTTTTTGGCCATCCGGCAAAGCGGCTGATCCTGGTGGGCGTCACCGGCACCAACGGCAAAACCACCACCGCCTGCCTGCTCAAAGATATCTTTGACCGCGCGGGCTGCAAAACCGGCCTTGTGGGCACTCTGCACAACCGAATCGGCGACGAAGAATTGCCGGCGGAACTCACCACGCCCGATCCCTGGGAGCTACAGGGCCTCTTCGCAAAGATGGTAAAACAGGGCTGCACGCACTGCTTTATGGAGGTTTCGTCCCAGGCGCTGGATCAGCGCCGCGTGGCCGGCGTGCAGTTTCGGGCAGGCATTTTCACGAACCTGACGCAGGAGCACCTGGATTATCACGGCAGCTTCGAAGCCTATCGGGAAGCCAAACAGGCGCTGTTCCAGCAGTGCGCCCTGGCGGTAACCAATATGGATGACGAAGCCGGGCCGGGCATGCCGCAGGGCAGCGGCGCGGCGGTTGTCACCTATTCCCTGCGCAGCAACGGCGCGGATTATACCGCCAAAAACATCGTGCTGCGAGCCGATGGCGTGGCCTACGAACTGGTTGGCCGCAGCATCATCGGGCGGGTGCGCTTCGGCGTGCCTGGGGCCTTTTCGGTTTATAACTCCCTGGCCGCCGCCTGCACGGCCCTTGAACTCGGCCTGCCGCTGCAAACGGTCTTGGAGGCGATCGAGCAATCCCCCGGCGTAAAAGGGCGCATGGAAGTTGTGCCAACCGGCGCGCCCTATCCCATTCTCATCGATTACGCGCACACGCCGGATGGCCTCGAAAACGTTTTGCGCGCGTTAAAAGAAACTACGGCAGGCCGGATTATCACCGTGTTTGGCTGCGGCGGGGACCGCGACAAAACCAAACGCCCCCTCATGGGGCGCATCGCGGCGGAGCGCTCCGATATTGCCGTGGTCACTTCCGATAATCCGCGCAGCGAAGATCCGGACGCCATCATCGCGGATATCCTTGCGGGAATGCCGAAAAACCGCGCGCAGATTCTGGTGCAGCCGGATCGCAGGCTGGCCATCGCGCTCGCCTTAAAAAAAGCGAAAGAGGGCGACGTTGTGCTGCTCGCCGGCAAGGGGCAAGAGACGTACCAAATCCTCGCCACCGGCAAAATACACATGGACGAGCGGGAAATCGTGCGGGAATGCTTAGGCTGAACGAAAAACCGGTCAATCGGATTTCAGCGCAGAAAGGTCTCAACTATGAATGGATACGCGGCAATGATCATCGCGGCGCTGGCGGCCCTTGGAATCACCGCTCTGCTGGGGTATGCGCTCATTCCCTGGCTGCATAAGCTGAAGTTTGGGCAGATTATCCTCGACATTGGACCCAGCTGGCACAAACACAAACAGGGCACGCCCACCATGGGCGGCCTGATGTTCATTCCCGGCGTGCTGCTCAGCTGCGGCGCGGTGTTTTTGACCGACTGGCTGCTCGGCGGAAAGCTGCTGCGCCCGGACGCGTTTTTTGCGCAGGGCTTTGCCACAAAGCTCGGCACAGGGCTGCTGATGGCGGCGCTGTTTGGCCTGATGGGCTTCCTCGACGACTACATCAAAGTAGTAAAAAAGCGCAACAAAGGCCTTTCCATCAGCCAAAAAACCATCATGCAGCTGCTGATCAGCCTGGGTTATCTCTCGAGCCTCTGGCTTTCGATGGAAAAAGCGCCCTACACCTTTATCCCCTTTGTGGGGCAGGTGCAGCTGCGCTGGTTCTTCTGGATCTTCGCGTTTGTCGTTGTATATGCTTCCACCAACGCCGTCAACTTCACCGACGGCGTGGACGGCCTGTGTTCGGGCGTAACGCTTGTTGCGGGGGTTGGCTTCGCGGTGTTCGCCGTAATGCGCGGCATGTTCGGCGCGGGCGTGGTGGCCGCCGCGATGGCCGGGGGCTGCGCCGGGTTCCTCATCTGGAACCACAACCCCGCGAAAGTGATCATGGGCGACACAGGGGCGCTGTTTTTGGGCGGCCTTGTGGTGGCAATTTCGTTCACATTGGATTGCCCTGTCATATTGTTGCTCATGGGCCTCATATATGTGATTGAGGGCCTATCGGACGTCATCCAGATCGGCTATTTCAAGCTGACCCACGGCAAGCGCATTTTCAAAATGGCGCCCATCCATCACCACTTTGAGATGAGCGGCTGGAACGAAAAAAAGATCGGCCTGGTCTTTTCGCTGGTGCAGCTGCTGGGCGTCGCCGCGGCGATTGCGCTGCTCTATTTCGGGCTGCCGATTCTGGTCCGGGTTGCCGATTCGGGCGCTGTCGTCCAATAATGCAATCGCGGCGTCCGGCTCTGGTTCTGAACTTTAGAAAGGGGGATTCGCGTGCCCGCTCAAACCGCCGTCAAAACGCGCTCCTCCCGCGCGGCCAAAGAACCTTTTCTCTCGAAGGTGCTGGCCTATGGCGGGTTCGATTTCCCCTTTATGCTGATTGTCACGCTCCTGCTGTGCTGCGGCCTTGTGATGATGTTTTCGGCCAGCTTCGTCAACGCCACAACGCACCACGGCGGCGACGCCTATTATTTCATCAAGCGGCAGGCGGTGTTCGCGGCGGCGGGCGTGGCGGCCATGTTCCTGCTTTCAAAAATCAATCTCAACGTCCTGCGCGCGCTGGCCATACCGGCGCTGGCGGTGGCCCTTGCGCTGCTGGTTCTTGTGCTGTTTTATCACACAAACAACGGCGTATTCAAGCGCTGGATCCCCTTGCCCGGCGGCATGACCCTGCAACCCTCAGAGCTGGCCAAAGTGGCGCTGATCCTGTTTTTCGCCTACGCCATGGAAAAATACCAAAAGCCCAGCTACGCGATTTCGCGCTCCGCCAGCCTCGCCGGCAGTCGCCAAAACCGTCTGCGGCGTTTTCTGCTGCGCTGGTGGTGCACAGGCCTTTATATGGCCGTTCTGCTGGCAATGGTCGCGCTGATTTTTCTTGAAAACCACGTTTCGGGCATGATCATCACCCTGGGCATTGGCGGCCTGATGATCTTCATCGGCGAACAGCGCATCCCGCTGGGGCTTTATGTCATTCTGGCGGCCGTTGGCGTGCTGGCTGTGCTGATCGTGCTGAAAAACCCCGGCATCCTCCCCGAGCACGCCGCAAAACGCATCGAGGCCTTCCAAAACCCCATGGCCGATCCCACCGGCGATAACTGGCAGACCACCCAATCGCTGCTGGCCGTTGGCTCCGGCGGCTGGTTTGGGCAGGGCTTCGGCAAATCCATCCAAAAGCACCTGTATCTGCCGGAGCCGCAAAACGACTTTGTCTTCGCCATCGTGTGCGAAGAACTGGGCTTTGTGGGCGCGGCCGTCATCCTGCTGCTCTATGTGGCGCTGGTCTGGCGCGGGTTCATGATTGCGCTGCACACAAAAGAGCGTTTCGGCTCGCTGCTGGTCATCGGCATCGTGATGCAGGTCGGCCTGCAAGCCGCGCTGAACATCGGCGTGGTCACGGCGGTGCTGCCCAACACAGGCATTCCGCTGCCCTTCTTCAGCTACGGCGGCACGGCGCTGCTGATGCTCCTGGCCGAAATGGGGATTGTGCTGGCGGTGTCGCGCGTCTCGCGGGAAATCAAGCGATAGGCCGCAACAAAAAAACGCCCCTGCCGCAAAGGCAGGGGGTTTGCTTTTTTATGGCCTCGGCCCTACTCGTCCAGCTTCAGCACCGCCATGAACGCCTCCTGCGGCACCTCCACCTGGCCAAACCGCCGCATGCGCTTCTTGCCCTCCTTCTGCTTTTCCAGCAGCTTTTTTTTGCGCGTGATGTCGCCGCCATAGCACTTGGCCAGCACGTCTTTGCGCATGGCCTTCACCGTTTCCCGCGCAATCACCTTCGCGCCCACCGCCACCTGCACCGGGATTTCGAACATCTGGCGCGGAATATTCTCCTTGAGCTTTTCCGCAATCTTGCGCGCCCGCGGCGCCGCTTTGTCCGCGTGTATAATAAACGAAAGCGCGTCCACAGCGTCGCCGTTGAGCAGAACGTCGAGCTTTTGCAGTTTGGAGGGCCGATATTCCAGGAATTCATAGTCGAACGAAGCGTAGCCGCGCGTGCGGGATTTCAGGCTGTCAAAAAAGTCGTAGATGATCTCGCCCAGCGGCAGTTCATAGTGAATATCGACGCGGTCGTTTGTCACATATGTCATGTCTTTGAACACACCGCGCCGCTCCTGGCAAAGCTCCATGATCGTGCCAACGTAGTCCGACGGCGCGTAAATATGGGCGTTGGTAAAAGGCTCTTCGCTGCTGACAATCTGGCCGGGGTCGGGGTAATGCGTTGGGTTGTCGATTTCTATCATCGTGCCGTCGCTGAGCTTAAAGTGATAAATGACGCTGGGAACGGTCGTCACCAAATCCAGGTCATATTCCCGCTCCAGCCGCTCCTGCACAATTTCCAGGTGCAGTAGCCCCAAAAAGCCGCAGCGGAACCCAAACCCCAGCGCGCCGGAAGTCTCCGGCTCATACGAGAGCGCCGCGTCGTTGAGCTGCAATTTTTCAAGCGATTCCCGCAGGGCCTCGTAGTCCGCGCCGTCCGCGGGATACACCCCGCAAAAAACCATCGGCAGCACCTTGCGGTAGCCCGGCAGCGGCTCGGCCGCCGGGAACTCGCGCTTTGTTACGGTGTCGCCCACGCGCGCGTCTTTTACGGTCTTGATCGACGCCGTAATATAGCCCACTTCGCCCGCGCTGAGCTGCTCGCATGGTTCCATATGCGTGGCGCGCATGCGGCCCACCTCCACCACGGCGTACTCCGCGCCGCTGGCGAACATTTTCATCGTCTCGCCCGGGCGCAGCGTGCCCTCCATCACGCGCACATAAACAATCACACCCTTGTAGGCGTCGTAGACCGAGTCAAAAATCAGCGCGCGCAGGGGCAGATTGTCGTCGGCCACAGGCGGCGGAATATCCCGCACCACGCGCTCGAGCACCTGCGGCACGTTTTCGCCCGTCTTCGCGCTCACACGCGGCGCTTTCGCGCAGTCAAGCCCAATGATATCTTCCACCTCCGCGGCAACGCGCTCAGGCTCCGCCGCGGGCAGATCGATCTTGTTGATCACCGGCACCAGTTCCAGGTTGTGATCCAGCGCAAGGTAGGTGTTGGCCAGCGTCTGCGCCTCAATCCCCTGCGATGCGTCAATGACCAGCAGCGCGCCCTCGCAGGCGGCAAGGGACCGCGACACTTCGTAATTAAAGTCCACGTGGCCGGGCGTGTCGATCAGATTCAGCTCATAGAGTTCGCCGCTTTCCGTCTCGTAATACAGCGTGACCGCGTGAGCCTTGATCGTGATGCCGCGTTCGCGCTCCAAATCCATGTTGTCCAGCAGCTGCGCGGTCATATCCCGCAGGGCAACGGTCTGTGTCAGCTCCAGCAGCCGGTCGGCCAGGGTGGATTTTCCGTGGTCAATATGCGCGATGATAGAAAAATTGCGGATATGGTCTTTTGGGATAGCAGCCATTTTGGCCTCCTCATTTTGTGGTATCCCTATTCTACCACAATTCCTGTTCCATTTCAAGGGGAAAATTCGCGGCGCAAACGCAGGCCCCCGGCGCATGGCGCCGAGGGCGGGGTATCAGCGTCTGCCGTTTATACCCGGAACAGCAAGTCGCTGTAGGTTGGGTAAGGCCAGCAGCCGCGCGCAACGATCGTTTCCAGTGTGTCGGCGTTTTCGCGCAGCAAATTCATCTTTTCCACAACGCTTTCGCCGATAAACTTCGCGGCTTTGGCCAAATCGTCGATGCCGCGCGACTCAATCAGCGCCTGCTCCAGCGCGTCGATGTTCCCATAAAGGCAAGCGCAAACGCTGGAA
Source organism: Oscillospiraceae bacterium (assembly GCA_031256825.1). Lineage (GTDB taxonomy): Bacteria > Bacillota > Clostridia > Oscillospirales > Acutalibacteraceae > WRMQ01. Next base: position 62,944 of record JAIRPV010000038.1, read on the forward strand.
ACCTGCGCCGCAAGCGTCTCTTCATAGGCAGTGGAAATTTCAATCTCCGCCTTTTTGCCCAGCTTGCGCTTTTTCAGCGCCGTTTCGGCAAGCGTTTCCGAAAACGCGCTGGCGGCGGGAAGAATGTCGGTTTTCGCCATCGAAAGCATGGTCTGCGCCTCAATGGCAATCACCTTCACGTAATTATCCAGCAGCACCTCGGTGCGGGAAGCAATCTCCACTTCCGTCAGCACGCCATAGCGGCTGAGCAAAGCAACGTTCGGCGCGTCAAGATAATGCGGCAGGGCCTCCGGCGCGGTGCGGTAGTTGTGCAGGCCGCGGGCGGCGGCTTCGGCCGGCCAGTCTTCGCTGTAGCTGTTGCCGTTGAAAACCACGCGCTTGTGCGCCTTGTAGGTTTCCACAATGATCTTGTTCACTTCGGATTTGAAGTCTTCCGCCGCCTCCAGGCGCGACGCGAATTCATCCAGAACTTCCGCCACGGCGGTGTTGAGGATCATGTTCGTGCACGAGATCGACTGCCCGGAACCCATGGCGCGGAACTCAAATTTGTTGCCCGTGAACGCGAAGGGAGACGTGCGGTTGCGGTCGGTATTGTCTTTCGGCAGGGGCGGCAGAACGGCCACGCCGCTTTCCCAAAAAGACTGGCCCGGGTCGGAATACAGCTCGCCGGTTTCGATTTTGTCGAGCACCTCGCTGAGCTGCGTGCCCAAAAATACCGATATAATCGCCGGGGGCGCCTCGTTCGCGCCCAGGCGGTGGTCGTTGCCCGCCGTTGCGGTGCTCACGCGCAGCAAATCGGCGTAAACGTCAACCGCTTTGATGACGGCGGAAAGGAAAATCAAAAACTGGAAGTTGTCGTAGGGGGTTTTGCCGGGTTCGAGCAGGTTTTCGCCCATATCTGTGGCCATGCTCCAGTTGTTGTGCTTGCCGGAGCCGTTAACGCCCGCGAAGGGTTTTTCGTGCAGCAGACAGGCTAGGCCGTGGCGCGCGGCCACCTTTTTCAGCAGCTCCATTGTCAGCTGATTCTGATCGCAGGCCACGTTGGTCGTGCTGAAAATCGGCGCGATTTCGTGCTGGGCGGGGGCGACCTCGTTGTGCTCGGTCTTGCTCAAAATCCCCAGCTTCCAAAGCTCTTCGTCCAGGTCAAGCATGAAATCCTTTACACGGGTCTTGATTACGCCAAAGTAGTGATCCTCCAGCTCCTGCCCCTTCGGGGGCTTCGCGCCGAAGAGCGTGCGCCCGGTCAAAAGCAAATCGGGCCGCTGATCAAAGAGCGTCTGGTCAACGAGAAAATATTCCTGCTCGGGGCCAACGGTTGTTGCAACAGCGCTGGCCGCCGAGTTGCCAAACAGCCGCAAAATGCGCAGCGCCTGGTGGCTCAGCACTTCCATGGAGCGCAGCAGCGGGGTTTTTTTGTCGAGCACTTCGCCGCCATAACTGCAAAAAGCCGTTGGGATACACAGCGTATTTTCTTTGATGAACGCCGGGGAAGTGGGGTCCCAGGCGGTGTAGCCGCGGGCTTCAAACGTTGCGCGCAGGCCGCCGGAAGGAAAGCTGGAGGCGTCCGGTTCGCCCTGAATCAGGTTTTTGCCGGTAAACTGCATGATCACCTTGCCGTCGCCCAGCGGCTCAATAAAGCTGTCGTGCTTCTCGGCGGTGATGCCCGTCATGGGCTGGAACCAGTGGGTATAGTGCGTGGCCCCCTTTTCGATGGCCCAATCTTTCATCGCGGCAGCAACGGCATTGGCAACATAGTCATCCAGTTTTGCGCCGGTCCGAATGGTCTTTTGCAGCGCTTTATAGGCGTCTTTTGGCAGTTTTTCGCGCATTACGGCGTCGCTGAATACGTTGGATCCAAAAATATCCGGTACGTTGGTCATATCCCTCTTCCTTTCTTCCCTGTCCAAAATACAAAAATGGCGCCGCCGCCCGCGCGGGGCTGCAGCGCCATTGCTGTTACTTTATTATAGCAGTTTGGCGGGAAAAAGTCAAGTGCCCGCAAAATAAAATTATAGGGCGCGGCGCGAATCAATTTTGTGGAAGGTGACGGAGCGAAGGCCGCCGCGCAGGGATTTGCGCAGATTGCTCTTTTGAGGGCTTGATTTTCCCCGAAATCCATGTTATAATAAGCACACGGCCTGTGGCGAGGGCTGGCTCTGTGAAGTAATTTTATGTGGCGAATGATCACAATAGAGGCAGAGTTAGAAAGAATCTTCTGCGGGCGCCTTTTTACGATAGTTCGAAATTTCGGAATGGCGAACCGCTTTTTGACCCCTTTTCAGAGCCAAATTCCAGTATTCCGAAATTTCGGAATCTCGCAAATGGCCGCCACGCGCGCGACATATCAGCACAAGAGCGCGATGTTATAGCGTTCCGATAATCTAGAGATGTGAGGCGAAATTATGTTTACTGAAAATCAAAACCTGCTCGAAATTTCGGCGCAGGTGGACTACCCCGCTTTCCGCCGCTATTATTACTACGCAAGCACGCGGCATCTTTTCCCTTGGGCGCAGTGGGTGCTGATTTTGCTGGCCGCGCCCATTTACGACATCGTTTTCACGGTGATTTATACCACGGCAGGGCAGCCGCTGCCCGTGCGGCTCTGGGTCATGTGGGCGCTGACCGCGCTGGGCTGGGGCTATCTGCTGCTGGAACCCCGCCTGGCTTACCGCCGCCGCACGGAAGAATACGGGGCAAACCATTGCAGCTACACCTTCGGCGAAGAGGCCCTGTTCTGCCGCAGCCCGCAGGACATTGTGGACGAAGTACCCTACGAGCGGCTGACGCAGGCTGTGGAAACCCCCACGGCGTTTTATCTGCACGCGGCGGACAAAAGCTGCTACCTGCTGCCGAAGCACGACGTTGCCCCGGCGCTGCTGGACGACCTGCGGGATCTGCTCAAGCAAAAAGCAGGCGAACGGTACATAAAGAAAGAGAGGCTATTTTGATGGCAGAAACAACGGAGCCGATTGCGGCATTTCAGTCTCATTTTGAGTACGGGGACTACAGGCGGTATTACCTGTACTGGTGCTTCCGGGAGCGCACATGGCTCCGGCTGGCGCTGCTCACGCTGGGCGGGCTGGGTTTGATGCACCTGCGGCGCTACGAAAGCGACTGGATTGTGCCTCCGATCCTGATCCTGTTTCTTTGGCTCTTCTTTTTGCTGCGGCCACGGATTGCCTGGCGGCAGATTCGCGTCACGTTTCAGGCGCCTGTGGCTTATGTTTTTTATGAAGACCATCTGACTTCGCACAAGAGCGACCGGGGCTGCGAACTCCAAACGACCGCGCAATATACCCGTTACGAATGGGCCGCCGAGCGGAAAACGGCGTTCTATCTTAAAACGCCCGAAAAAAGCTATGTCACGCTGCCCAAACATTGCATGACCCCCGAACAGGCCGAAGCCCTGCGGGCGCTGTTCGCGCGCCAATTCGGGGAGCGATTCGACCGGAAACCATCTCAACTGGAAAGGACCCCATTATGATTCAAACCAACAACCTCGGGTTGCAATTCGGCGGGCGCAGCCTGTTTGAGCACGCGGATCTCACCTTCAACCGCGGCAACTGTTACGGCCTCATCGGGGCCAACGGCGCGGGAAAATCCACCTTCCTGAAAATACTCTCCGGCGAGATTGAGCAGACGAAGGGCGATATTTTTATCACCCCGGGCGAGCGGCTGAGCGTGCTCGAACAAAACCACTTTAAGTACGACGACTGCGACGTGATTCGCGCTGTGCTGCTGGGCAACCGGGAGCTGGTGCGCATTATGGACGAAAAAGAGGAGCTTTACGCGAAGGAAGATTTCAGCGAAGAAGACGGCATGCGCATCAGCGAACTCGAAGAAGCCTTTGCGGAGCTGGACGGCTGGAGCGCCGAAAGCGACGCGGAAATTTTGCTCAACGGGCTGGGCGTGACCAACGAATACCACGCAACCACCATGGGCGAATTGCCGAACAACATAAAAGTGAAGGTGCTGCTGGCGCAGGCGCTGTTCGGCAACCCGGATATTTTGCTCATGGACGAACCCACCAACCACCTGGATGTGGAGGCCATTCACTGGCTGGAGGAATTTTTGGTAGAGATCCCCGGCGTTGTGATTGTCGTCAGCCACGACCGGCATTTTCTCAACCAGGTCTGCACCCACACGGTGGACATTGACTACGGCAAGATTGCCATGTATATGGGCAACTACGATTTTTGGTATCATTACACCCAGATTGCCCAGCGGCAGCAGCGCGAGCAGAACAAAAAGTCCGAGCAAAAAATCAAGGAGCTTCAAGAGTTTATCCAGCGTTTCAGCGCCAACGCCAGCAAATCAAAGCAGGCCACCAGCCGCAAAAAGCTGCTGGAGAACCTGCGGGTGGAAGATTTGCCGGTGAGCACGCGGCGCTTTCCCTATATTGCGTTCACGCCCGAACGGGCGGTTGGCAACGAGCTGCTCACGGTGACGAATCTTTGCAAGAGCGTTGGCGGAAGGCTGGTGCTGGATCACGTCAGTTTTACCATTCAGCCGCGGGAAAAAGTGGCGCTGGTTGGCACCGACGCCGTTGCCAAAACCACGCTCTTCCGGATTTTGGCGGAGGAGACAGCGCCCGACGAAGGCAGCGTTAAATGGGGCGTAACCACCAGCCGGAGCTATTTTCCCACCGACAACGGCGCGTTTTTTGACGGCGTGGACGACAGTCTCATCGACTGGGTGCGCCGCTACAGCAACCTGATCTTTGAAAGCGACGTGCGCGGCTGGCTCGGGCGGCTGCTTTTTTCGGGCGACGAAGCCTACAAAAAGGCAAAGGTGCTCAGCGGCGGCGAACGCGTGCGCATGATGCTCATTCGGATGATGCTTTCCGGCTCCAATGTGCTGCTGCTCGACGAGCCCACCAACCACCTCGACCTCGAATCCATTTCGTCCCTCAACGACGGCTTGCAGCGCTATCCCGAAAGCGTGATTTTTACCTCCCACGATCACCAGTTCACCCAGACCATTGCCGACCGGATCATTGATGTGACGCCTGGCAGCCACTACGACAGAAAGGTCAGCTACGACGAATACCTGGAAGAAATGCACGAGAGGGCGCTCAACGCATAGCGCCGCGCACGAAAAAACCGGCAGCCGTTTGGCCGCCGGGTTGTTGTTTTGTTGCCGGGGTTTATGATTCCGCCGCCCGCGCGGCCTTTTCCCGCTTGCGATTGCGCAAAAGCACAACCAGATGGCACACCCCGATGGCAATCAGCACCAGATGGCAATATTGGAACAGGCTCAGCCCCAGGTATTTTGGGCCGACATCCCAGCCCACAAAAAAGCCGAGGAACAGAATGGGGCAAAAGCTGAGCGGCAGCAGCGGCAGGATCGGTTTCCCCCGCCGCCACAACAGGAAGGAACTCACCAGCACCGCGGCCATAATCAGCAGATAAATCAAGTTGTAGGGGAAAATATGGCTGCCATAAGGCGCCGCCGCCCACTGGAACACGGGCAGCCCCCACTGCATGGTTTTGCCGTCCATCGTCTGGCTGAATGTGCAGCCAATTTTAACCACAAAGGTCCAGATTGTGACAGACAAGTGCGCCATTGTCAACTCGGCCGCCGTTTTTTGCTTCCAAAACAGAAGCTTCATCATCAGCGGCGCCAAAAGTATGCTCAGCGCCACGCCGCCATCCAGATAGGTGGGGGAACTGAACCCCCCCAGGCGCAGCACCAGGGACGCGAATAAAAAGACCCCCAAAAGCCCGGTTCCGCCAACCAGCAAGGCGGCCGCAACGCGGCGAAAGAGCAGGGCGTGCACCTGCACTTTTTGCTTTGCGTAGGTCTCTTTCAGGCTGCGCGAAGGCTTTTTTGGCGCGGCAATTTGCCGGAACGCCTTCCAGTGCGAAAAGAACGCATACCCGATATAAAACAGGATCCCCATCAATGGGCCGATATACATTTCTACCACCGAAAAAAACTTCACATACGGCTCTGTTTCAGGATTTGGTATGGTGAACAACGGCAACGGCGCTCCTCCTCCCCTGTTCAGGACTGCCCTGCGGCAATTCCTGCTTTTCTTTTATTATACCATTGGCCGGCGCGCTTGTCAAGCCCGGCAGCCCCCGGAATTTTTTGATTTTTCTTGCATTGCACTGAAATTTGTAGTATAATAGTCGCAATACAGGAAACGGCGGTGGTGCGTTTGGAAGCAATCCGGCTCGAACAAGTGCGCAAAACATTTGGTACCGTGGCCGCGAACGACGGCGTTCATTTGGATTTGCAGTTTGGCGAAGTGCTGGCCCTGCTGGGCGAAAATGGATCGGGCAAAACCACGCTGATGAACATGCTGTCCGGCATTTACCAGCCGGACGGCGGCGCGATTTATGTCCGCGGGCAGCGGGCGCAGATTCGTTCGCCGCGGGACGCCCGGCGGCTGGGCGTTGGCATGGTGCACCAACACTTTAAGCTCGTGGACTCTTTCACGGCGCTCGAAAACATTGTTTTGGGGCCGGGCGGCGGCACGCTGCGGGCCGCGCGGGCAAAAATCGAAGCCATGTGCGGCGAATTCGGCTTCCCCTTCCGGCCGGATCAGCGCGTGCGCGACATGTCTGTTGGCGAAAAACAGACGGTGGAAATTCAAAAGCTGCTCTACCGGGGGGCGGACATTCTGATCTTGGACGAGCCAACGGCGGTGCTCACCCCGCAGGAATCCGCCGTGCTGTTTGCCATGCTGCGCCGCCTGCGCGACAGCGGGCAAGCCGTTATCATCATCACACACAAACTCAGCGAAGTGCTCGAGATTTCTGACCGGGTGACGGTTTTGCGCAGGGGAAGAAGCGTTGCGACGGTCCCTACCGCCGAAACGAACGCCGCGCGGCTGACGGAACTGATGGTTGGGCGCCCGGTCGATTTGAAGATCAGCCGCCCGGCCTGCCCGCAGGCCCCGGAATTGCTGCGGATTCAGCAGCTGACCGTAAAAAACGAAGAGGGCTATGCCCTGCGGGACGTCAGCTTTTCGCTGGCGGGCGGCGAAATATTGGGCGTAGCGGGGATTGCGGGCTGCGGCCAAAAAGAACTTTGCGAGACCATTGCGGGGCTGCAAAAGGCCGAGAGCGGCGGCATTTTATTCGACGGCCAGGATATTCTGGGCCACAGCCCCGCCGACATCATCCGCCGGGGCATTTCGATGAGCTTTATCCCCGAAGACCGGCTGGGCATGGGCCTGGTGGCCCCGATGAATATCATCGACAACATGCTGCTCAAGACCTTTCGGCACGCGCGCGGGCCGCTGCTGCGCCGCGCCGCCGCCCGGGCTATGGCGCAAAAAATCATTGCCGAACTGGAAATTGCCACCCCCGGGCCGCACACCCCCGTGCGGCAGCTTTCGGGCGGGAATGTCCAGAAGGTTTTGCTCGGGCGCGAGATTGAATCGAACCCCCGCCTGCTCATCACCGCCTACCCCGTGCGCGGGCTGGACACCCACACTTCGTTCGCGATTTATGATTTGCTCAACCGGCAAAAGCAAAACGGCGTTGGCATTTTGTTCATCGGCGAGGATTTGGATGTTCTGCTGGAACTTTGCGATCGCGTTTTGGTGCTGTGCCGGGGCGAATGCATGGGGATTGTGGACGCGCGGCAGACGACAAAAGAGGAGCTGGGGCTGATGATGACCGGAAGCCGGCTGCAGCAAGCGCAGCGCGGAAAGGGGGCGGCCGAATGATACGCATTGTCAAGCGCCCAGAGGCCGGGCGGCGGCGCAACCTGCTCATCTGGGCGGGGGCTTTTGTGCTGGCGCTGCTGGCCGGGGCGGCGTTCCTTGCGCTGCTGGGGCAGAAGCCATGGGAAATCTACGGCATGATCCTCAAAGGCGCCTTTGTTGGCTCCCGCCGCAACCCGCTTTCGGCAATTCAGGCGACCATTGTGAAGTTCGTGCCGCTGCTCCTTGTATCGCTGGGGCTTACGCTGGCGTTTCAGATGCGGTTTTGGAACATCGGCGGCGAAGGGCAAATGATCCTGGGGGCCATCGCGGCAAGCGCTTTCGCGCTTTATACCCCAAATTTGCCACAGCCGCTGCTGGCCATTTTGATGCTGCTGGCCGGCTGCGCGGCGGGCGGGCTATGGGCGCTGCTGCCTGCGGTCTGCAAAGTACGCCTCGGCGTGAACGAAACGCTGTTCACGCTGATGATGAACTATGTGGCGCTCTATCTCGTCGCCTACCTGCAATCAGGCCCATGGCAGCGCACGCCCGGCTTCGCGAGCGTAGGCAGTTTCAGCGAGAATATCCGCTTGCCAAAGCTCTTCGGCGTGCACATCGGCTGGCTGCTGGCGCTGGCGCTGACGGCGCTGATCTGGGCCTATCTTCGGCACACCAAACAGGGGTACGAGCTGCGCGTGGCAGGCGAAAGCCAAACCACGGCGCGCTACGCGGGCATGCGCGTGGGGCGGATTGTGCTGCGCACGATGTTTTTCAGCGGCGCGGTGTGCGGCCTTGCGGGCATGATACAGGTTGCCGGGATCGACTATACGCTGTCAACGGGCGTCACGGGGGGCGTGGGCTTCACAGGCATCACACTGGCCTGGCTGGCGCAGCTGAACCCCCCGGCCATTGCGCTGGCGGCGGCGGTGTTCAGCATACTGGAAAAAGGCAGCAGTTCAATCCCGCCGGATATCATGGCGGCAGAAGCCGCGCAGGTGCTGCAAAGCATCCTGCTGTTCTCGTTTTTGATCTGCGAATTTTTCAGAAGATACGCCATCCGCTGGCGGGCAGCCAAACCATGACAATCCCAAAGAACAGACCACGGCGCGCTTGGCGCTTTTAAGGAGGCCCCATGAGTACCTTCCTCAACTTTCTTTCCGCCGCCATTCTGGCGGGCACGCCGCTGCTCTATGGCACGCTGGGCGAACTCATCTGCGAAAAAGCCGGGAACCTCAATTTGGGGGTGGAGGGCATGATGTGGGTGGGCGCCCTGGCCGGGTTTTACGCGGCCATCACAAGCCAAAGCGCCGTGCTGGCGCTGCTGGCGGCGTTTGCTTCGGGTGCGGCCTGCGCGGCGTTCTATGCCTTTTTGACAGTCAGCGTGCGCGCCAACCAAAATGTAGCGGGGTTGACGCTGACCACCTTTGGCGTTGGCCTTTCGCTTGTGCTCGGGCACCGCATGGCGAGCCACACGGCCCCGCAGCTGCCGCACGAGCTGAAGGCGCGCCTTGCCTCCTGGGCCTTGCCCGGCGGCCTGAGCCTGAACCCCCTGACGCTGCCCGCGCTGATTTTGTGCGCCGCCGCCGCGCTGTTTTATGCCAAAACCCGCATGGGGCTGCACGTGCGCGCCGTTGGCGAAAACCCGGGCGCCGCCGACGCGGCGGGCATTCACGTGCCGCTGGTGAAATACGTCAGCATTATCCTGGGCGGCGGCATTTGCGGCATGGGCGGGGCGTTTATGTCGCTCATCACAGCCAACGGCAGCTGGCAGCCCTCGGGGATTGTGAACGGCTTTGGCTGGATTGCGGTGGCGCTGGTAATTTTTGTGCGCTGGAACCCGCTGCTGGCCGTCCTCGGCTCCTTCCTGTTCGGGGCGTTCCGCTCCATGAACTACTATATCCCCAACCGGATGGCCGCCATTCCGCAGGCGTTTTACCAGATGCTTCCGTTCGTGCTCACCATTGTTGTGCTGCTGGCAACCTCCGGACGCAAAAACGCCCGCCGGGCAGAGCCGGCGGCGTTGGGAGGAAGCTATTTCAGGGAGGAACGCTGAAGGGGGATCAAAACGGCCAAAAGCCATAGCCAATATCTGTAACGGTGGCCGGGTTGCGGGGGCCCAGGTATTTGATGTAGGCAAAGCCGTTGTATCCGTGGTTCCATTGATCGCCGTTTGGATAACCAAAGCTGGTATTACTGCCCTTCAAGTAAATTGTTCCGCTGTTGGTGTTTCCAACGGGGGAACCAGTGCTCGAGTTGGCGCCGTGATATGTGGCATCCGCCACTGTGCTGGAGGTTCCAGCAAAGAATCTGAAATAATCGCTGCTTAGCATGGCTGCGTTCAGCGGGCTGACCGTGCTTTTTATATAGGACGAACCGCCGCCGCCACCGCCTTTATAGCCGGTCGAAGAGGCAAGACGCCCACCACCGCCGCCGCCATAATACCCACCGCCGCCGCCGCCGCTGCCATACCCGCTGCCGCTGGCTCCGTTGCCGCCGCTTAAAAAGCCCCCGGCCGTTGCATTGCCATTGCTGTTGGTACCGCCAGAAGTGGATCCGCCGCCACCGCCGCCGCCATTAGAATTCGCTGTGGGCACGGCTGTACTCTTTGCTGTTGCTGTGGAACCCCCCTGGTAGCCGCCGCTGACCAAGCCGTTTGTGACGGTCGTCGTGCCGGCGGTTGTTGTGACGTATCCATTCAACACCGGATTGTTTGTATCGCCCGATCCGCCCGCTCGCCCGCCGCCGCCGTTTGCATCATGCAAACCGCTTGTGTAATTGTTATGATCGTGCGCGCCGCCGCCACCGCCGCCGCCCGCAACCGCAATAATGTCTGCGGTGCTGGCAGCGGTGGGAGATGCTGTTGTGGAAAGCATGGTATATCCGCCGCCGCCGCCGCTGTACCAGTCCTGCTTGCCGCCGCCATAGACCGATGCGGTCTGCCCTCCGGCCACCCAACTGGCCCCGGCCGCGCCCACCTTGACATAAACCGTGGTTCCGGCGGTCAGGTAAATATACCCCATCACAAGGCCGCCAAGCCCGCCCCTGGAGCAAAAGCCATCGTTGCCGCCCCTGCCCTGCGACCGGCTGTGCCCGCCGTCGCCGCCCCGGATCACAAAGGCGTAGTAGCCTGTGCGGGCGACAACCAGGGTGCGATCGTCTGTTCTGGTTCGGTTCGTGCAATTATACAAATGGTTCGCCGCATAGACCATGTCGAACCCCAGCGCCCCTTTGACGTTTGGGTCGCTGACGGCTGCGGCATTGTTCAGGCCAAAACCGGGTTTGCCGTTGGTATCCAGCCCAAAGCCAAAGTTATCCTTATATTTTGCCAGCGCGGCGGGCAGCCCTGCCAAGAGCGAAATCACAACCACCAGCGCCAGCAGCCTTAATGTGCGCTTCATGCCAAACCCTCTCTTTCTTATGCGTTGCTCAGTCAATCTGGGTTGCGATAATGTCGTAGTTGATACGGAACGCCCGATCAAGCGTTCCATCGCTAGCCGTGTCGCTGTAGTTATTCACGGTGTCGGTCGTTCCGGTTTTATACAGAATTCCGTCCAGGTTCCACCCCAGCAGGACAGAGTCGCCCGCCTGCCCCACAGGCGCCAGCTCCACGCCTTCGGAGCCAGACGCGGTAGAGTAATAACGCGCGTCGGTTGAGGCATACGGCGCGTTGATGGCGCTATAAGACTTCACCTGAAAACGCGGGGCGGTTGCCGTGGCCGCGTTATAGGCATTGTAATAGTTCGTGCCGCTGGGCGGGCACTCCCTGCGATGGCTGGAGTTTAGCCAGTTGAAGCTGGAAGCGACCGTCGCGTCATCTTGCAGTACGTTATAAAAGCGCAGATGCACGCGCACGCGCACTTCGCTCCGGTTTTGCACCGCGATATACATGCCCCAGCCGTTGTTGGCCACCGGCATGTAATAAACACACTCGTTGCCGAAATACTCGTTATTTGTCGCTTCCAGATCGAACTTCGCAATATGCGCAACAGCCGACCCCGATCCGCTTGCATAGTACTTCGACATTGCAAACGGCGTGGTCAGCAAACTTATGACGAGAAGGATCAGGGCCGCTAACGTGACAGAATTAGACAGACCCCCCCCCCGTTGACAAATTTTACCATTTTTCATCTGGCTCAGATCCCCTTTTTGCAAGTTATTTTCGTTTTATGAATTATTTCCAGTTTTAATTGTAACACTTGTCAACGAAAATGTCAATATGCTTTTTTCAACAAGATTTTCGCTCTTCGCTCCTACTGATTTGTACAAAAGCGACAATCCCCGTCAGGGACGGGGATTGTTTTTTGGCGCTATGTTACTGCGCGGCAGACAGATACGCCGCGATTCCGTCGGCGGTTGCCTGGGCCAGAATGTCCTGATACTGATCTTTTTGCAGCGCGCGGCATTCGGTCAGGTTTGTGCCGAAGCCATACTCGATGAGAATCGCCGGGCACTCCTCGATGCGGGTCACCAGGAAGGGATAGAAATAGGTGCCGTGATCGGCCTTGTTCTGCATGGCGGCATACTCGCCGGGGTAGTTGGCCGCGGTATAAATTTGGGTTTTATAGGCGCTGACCAGTTTTTCGTGCACCGCCTTGGCGAGGGGCTGGCCATAGGGTTTATAATAGAACGCCGTTGTGCCGCTGGAAGTGGCCGAACTGGCTGAATCCACGTGCAGGCTGAGGAACAGATCGGGATTGGCCGCCCGTGCGCGCGCCGCGCGGGTTTCAAGCGTGGCGGAGCTGTCGTCCGTGCGGGTCATGACCACGCCGGCCCCTTTGGCTTCGAGCTTTGCTTTGAGCTTCAGCGCGATGGCCAAGGTGATATTTTTTTCGTTGACCATCGTGTCGTGCGACGCCACGGGCTTCATGCCCGGATCGCTGCCGCCGTGGCCCGCGTCGAGGTAGATCACCGTGCCATTGAGCGTTGGCGAAGGCTTCGGCCGCATACGGAGAACCAGTTGGCCGCCCTCGTAGGAGGCCTTGTAACCATAAAACTTGCCGGGGTTGCGCAGGCTCAGCTTCAGCGTCACTGTATTCTTCGCCGTGTCTTTGCTCCACTCGGCGTTGTGGAACAGCGCGGATGTGGCGGCGTTCACCAGCCCGCTGTAGCCGCTGGTGTGGTAGAACGTGAGTTCCACCGCCGTAGCGGTAAAGTTGGAAACGCCGTAAGTGTAGCCGCTAAAGCCCAGGCTGGAACTATAGCTCTGCCCGAGCAGGGTGACATTGAACGGAACCTTCCAGTTAACGCCAAAGCACAGCACATAGGCGCCGCCGTCGTTTTCTCCCGAAGCCGCAAGAACATTCAGGGGCAGCCGATACCCCGCGTTGAGCACATCCAAATCCTTCGCGTTCGCCCGCTTGCCGGAAGCCAGCGCGTAATAGGTATCGCCCCCGTTGGTTGTGGAGCCGGTAATATAGTCATAGGTGCCCGCCAGCAGCGGGGAAGACGTTGGCACGGAGCGCGTGTCGGTTCCGCCGCTCCAATGGCAGTTCGCGTAGTCCGCCTTCACGCGGATCATCTTCGCGGTACCCAGGCCATGGTTTGTTTCGGGGGTTAACAGCGCCCCTGCGGGCGGATTTTCTACGGGCGGCGTCTCCACGGGGGGATCCGTGACGGGGAGTTTGGGCGGATCTTCGCCCTCGTCGCCGCTCCACTGCGAAGGCGGCTCCCAGCTGGGAGCGCTCGGGGGCTGCCATGTTGGATCCGGCGGCGTTTCCGGTGGAACTTCCGGTTCCGGCAGCTGCGGTTCCGGAAGAATATCCGGCAGCAGCGAAACGCGCCCGCCGCTCTTCGTATCCGTTACGCCCTGGTAGCTGGCGCTGAAGGACAGCGCGCCAAGGCTTTGCTTCACATTGGAATTCGGCAGCTGAAACACGCCCACATAGGTGATGAAGCTGTCGCTTTCTTCGTGGGGCGGCTCCGCGCCGTCTTCTTCAATGGCGGCGCCCGGCTTTAAGCTGATCACCTGGCCGTTGAGGCTGGCGCGCACCACCGCGCCGCGGCGCGCCACGGCGCTGACGGCCAAATCGATGCCGCCCGTTGTTTCGAGCGCGGAACGGGGGCTTACGCGCTCGAGCACCATCACGTCGTAGACCACATGCACCGCAAAGGTGTTATCCTGATGGGTGAAGGTGAAATCGTTTTTGCCCGGCTGCAAGGGGAAATCCACCGTAAAATCGCCGCTTTCGTTGCGCGGCAGTTCTTTGCCGTTGATCAGCAGCGGGAATAGGGGGTTGCTGGAGCCGGTAAAGTTGATTTCGGGCTTGTCCGCATGGATGGTCTGCTCGGCCTTGAGCGTCTTCAGGGGCTTCACCAGCGAGAATTGCCGCGACACCGCAGAAAGATCCAAATCGTTCGAAAAGAACTGCGAAAGCAGCTTCGCCGCCTGTTCGCTCTTTGGCACATAATCCGCCGTTTGCAGCACCAGGGGGTAATCTTTGCAAAGCTGCAGCGACTCGAGGAATCCCACAACCTCCTCCAGCGTGCCGTTCGGTATGGCTTCTTTTACGTTCACCACCGCGCTGAGCCGGGGACCCGCTTTTTCGTCCGCGCCCAGCGCCTTCTTCAGGCCATCCAGCAGCTTCGCCGAAGCGTCGTCCACCTGCACAAGAAATTCCGGCTTGAGCAGCGTGCCCGCCACGCCCTTCAGGCTTTCTAAGTACGCCTGGGTTTCTTTCAGGCTGCCGGGCACCTCAAATTTCAGCGGGATGTCCTGCAATTCCGCGTCTTTCAGCAGCTGGTTCAAGCTGCCCATGAATTGGATCAGCCCCTGGCCGTCCGCGTCGGCCGCAGGCGAATCCTGCACCAGCAGCGCGTCGAACGAGCTTTCTTGAATCAGCCGCGTCAGTTCCGTGCCCAGCTTCACAAAGGCGTCATCCGCCACGGCGGGAACGGTCAGCGTGCGGAACACGCCCTGATCCCCCAGATAATCCAGCGCTTCTTTCACCTGCCCCAGCGCGGATGCGGAAGCGCCGCCCAGCGCGTTGGGCAAAATCACGGAGCGGAAGCCCTTGTTCACCAAATCTTCGAGGGCGGTTTTTTCTAAACTGGGCGCGGCGGCTGTGTTTTGATCCAGCAGCTGGGGCGCCGGCTGCCAGCTTGCCGCAGCAACGGCCGGCAGAGTGCCCTGCTCTGTGAAATACGACGCCGCGACAGTCTCCTGCGGGGCGTCCGGGGCAGCGCCCCGGGCATGCCGATATACGGTCCAGCCCGAAAACGCCAGCGCCAGGCAGATGACGGCCAAACTCAGCGCAAACAGTCGGTTCCAGCGATTTTTTTCTTTTTTCATCATTTCACCTGCTTTTTATTTCCCCTTCGACCATCCTCTTCCTATCATACCATAAAAAAGCAGCGGTTGCAAGTGCTCCCGCCGCTTTTTTTGCCAAAATTATTTCGAACTTTTTCAGATTCCCGTTATTTTAACAGCTTTTGTAGATTTTCGCGCTCTGAACTGGCAAAATTTGAAAGCAGACCGGTTGCGGAATAAATCGCAAAACCGCCGTAGCCGCTTTGCCCGCGGGCGCACTGCACCTGCCGCGCCAGGAGGTTATGCTGCTCCACCCACTCGGTTTTCCCCGCGCCGGCGTTGGCGTCTTCCTTGCCAATCTTATAGGCCGCCAGGCCGAACAGCAGCGCGCAGCCGCCGTGCCGCTCCGCCCCGGCCCACTGCCGCGCCACCTGGTCAAAGGCCATGCTCTTGTGCTCAAAGCCAAAATAGACCTGCGGGATCATCCAGTCGCAATAGCCCTGTTCTTTCATCCAGCGGCGGCAATCGGCATAAAGCGCGCCATAGTTCCCGTCGAGGCTGGCCGCCGGGCTGATGCTGACCACCGCGCCGGGCCGTTCGGCCTTCACGGCCTCGTAAAGCCCGCGCACGAAGCGGCTGATCAGCCCGCGCCGCCAGTCGGCCAGCGAAAGCGAGCCGCCGCCGCCCTGATAGGCCGCATAGTCCGCCGCGTCGAACGCTTTTTCTGTTGTGGGGTAAAAATAGTCGTCGATATGGACGCCCGCCACGTCGTAGCGGCGCAAAATTTCCCGCACGCCGTCGTAGATGAGCTGATGGGCCTGCAACTCGGCGGGGTTCCAGAAATACTGGCCGTTGGCGCGCTTGACCCAGTTGTCGTTGGCGTTGAGATGTTTGAGCGTTGGGCTTTGCGCGCAAAGTTTTGTGATATCCGCCGTGCGCGCCGCCCGGAAGGGGTTGATCCAGGCGTGCAGGGCAAGGCCCCGCTCTTTTGCCAGCGAACACAAAACCTCCAGCGGATCGTAGCCCGGGTTCTGCCCCTGCTTGCCCGTCAGAATTTCTGACCAGGGGAACACGTCGCTGGGATAGATGGAATCGGCGAAGGGCCGCACATGCACAAAAACGGCGTTCAGTTCCAGCGCCCTGAGCTGATCGAACAGAGCGGCGTATTTTTGGCGAAAGGCCGCCTGCGACATGCCGCTGCCCAGCGTCAGTTCCAGGTAGCTGATCCATGCCGCGCGCACCTCGCCCGAAGGCGCGGAAGGGATGGGCGCAACGCTGGTAGTGGTCGCCGCCGTTGTTTTTGCGGTCGGCTGGGCTGTGGGCTTCCCTGTCGTTTTTGTTGTTGTTTGGGATGTCGGCTGGGCTGTGGGCTTCCCTGTCGTTTTTGCTGTTGTTTGGGATGTCAACTGGGCTGTGGGTTTGGTCGTGGTTGATTTTTTTGTTGCCGGCTCTGTTGGTTTTGCGGCGGCGGTTGGTTTTGTTGTCATCACAATCTTCGTGCCCGACGTTGACTGGCTGGCGGCGGTTTCCGTCCCTGTGGAAGAAAGCCCGGCAGAGAGCGTTGTGGGCGCCGCCGCGAAGGCGCTGATCTCCGTTGGCGGCACAGGCGCGTTTGCGGGCCGCGACACCATGATCAGCGCCACGGCAACCACGCCCAGCGCCAGAGCAAAGCCCAGAACGGTGATCCTGTTACGCAACCGGCGCATGGGCTCCATCCCCTTTCCATATGCCTATCTCTCATGATATCTGTGTATCTACAATAAATAGCAAACGGTCAGCCAACCATGGCGACGCCGGTCATGTCCGCGCCGCAGTTTTGTATGCAGGCATAGGACAGGCGGTCGGCCGTGCAGCCCTCGAACGTCACCTTCTGGCGGGGCTTTATCTTGCAGTTTTTGACGAAGACGTTGGCAAACGCAACGTTGCGGAACGCCACTTGCTTCAGTTCGCATTCGATGAACCCAACATTGCTCAGTTCGCCCTCGAAGCGCAGGTTTCGCAGAGAGCAGCGAGAGAATTGCGCGCCGTTCAGGTTCGCGCCGCTCAGGCCGCTGTCGGCTATGGCGCAACCGCGCAGCTGAACCCCGGAAAGATCCGCCTGTTCCAGCACGCAGTTTTTCAGCGCAACGCCGCGCAGCACGCCCGCGGAAAGGTTCGCCCCCGTAAAATCGCAATCGGCGAACGCCGCGCCGACCATGGCGATACCAGAAAAATTCGCGCCGGCAAACCGGCTCCCATTGACCGCCGCGCCGTTGAACCGACAGTTCAGGTTCAACACGCCGGATAAGTCGGCGCCTTTCCATGCGGAGCCTGAAAAATCCCAGCTCATATTCGGCGCGTCCGCAGGGGGTTCCTCCCGCTTCGCCCCGCCGTCTTCCCGGTCTTCGGGCGGCCGCGCGCCATCCGCCGCGCTTTCTGAAAAACAATTCAGATCCGTGCCGCAAATCGCGGCAATCCTGTCCAGGGTAACAATATCCGGCAGCGACTCCCCGCGTTCCCACTTGCTCACCGCCTGCGGGCTCAAGCTCAGCCGCTCGGCCAGCTGGGTCTGCGAAAGCCCGCGCTCCTTGCGCAGGGCGGCGATCTTCCCGCCAATGATCATTGCGTTTAACATTGGTGTGCCTCCTCCTTGTTTGCTTGCCCCTTGGGGGCCGCACACCTATTGTACCCTCA
The DNA here is from genome assembly GCA_031256825.1 of Oscillospiraceae bacterium. Lineage (GTDB taxonomy): Bacteria > Bacillota > Clostridia > Oscillospirales > Acutalibacteraceae > WRMQ01. The sequence continues at coordinate 80,520 of JAIRPV010000038.1, forward strand.
ACCGATGGCATTTGTCAATCGCATTTTCACTACCGTTCGTTGTATTATATCAACCGTTGGTTGTAATTCGCGTCAGTTTGCCCTCTGGCGGCTTCCCGCTCCAGTTCCTCCTGAAAGCTCCGGATCGATCCATCCGCGAAAGCGCACATCTCGTCCCAGTTTTGCCGGGAGGCAGGCTCATAGACCGCAATGGCGGCCATGCCGGCCGCTTTGATGCCCCGCAGCGACAGCAGGATGTCGTCGTAGGCCGCGCAGCGCTCAGGCGGCACGCCCAGCTTCCCGGCTGCCCGCAAATAAATATCCGGGTAGGCCTTGCCGCGCGGCACCTCGTCAGCAGAAGTCAGCGCGCCGAACCAGGGCAGCACGCCGTTATGTTCCAGCACGGCTTCCATCACATGCGTGGTCAGGCTCGTGGCAACCGCAAGGCGCACGCCCCTGCCCCGCAGCAACGAAAGGTATTCCCGCGCGCCGGGTTTCAGCTCAACCCGGCTGCTGTATTGCACGAAGCTCATGGCGTTCCACTCGGCCATCACGCTTTCCGGCGTTTCGGGCAATCCAAAGCGGGCGATGGTGTAATCCGCCACTTCGCGGAAGGTCATGGCCTGGATGGCTATGGCGTAGTCTTCCGGCAAAGCCATGCCCCGCGCGGCAAAAAACGCCTCGTCCACCCTGTGCCATACCCACATGGAATCCAGCAGCGTGCCATCCAGATCAAAAATCGCGGCCTGCGGCAGCGAACCATTCTCAGCGAACAATGGGCAACGTCCCCTCTTAAGGCAATATGTTTCTTGCTTGTGGCGAGCAGTCCGTCACGGGCGGCTGCTTCGCAAAATCATATCTCGCCACAGGTTATGTGCCTATTATATCATATTGCCCGGGGGATGTCAATTGTCCGTTGAGGTTCGGCGCCATCAAATCCCGCACCGGTGCTTCAGGAAAACCGGGGGAACGCGTTACTCCTCTTCCATGCGGTATTTCTCGCGGGTGGCAAGGCCGCCGCGGATGTGCCGCTGCGACTTGTTGATGTCCAGCACCTGGCGCACCTGGGTATAAAGCTGCGGCTGTATGCTGCGCAAGCGTTCAGAAACATCCATATGTACGGTGCTCTTGCTAATCCCGAACTGCTTGGCCGCGGCACGCACAGTTGCCTGATTCTCTACAATATAACTCCCAAGTTCCACGCAGCGCTCTTCGACGATACCTTTCACTGGTGACCCCTCCCGTTCTGATTGGCTGTTTCCATCCATATGCTGGGAGGAAGGGAAATATACAAGCCACTCGAAAAAAAGCGCCGCAGTTTATCGTTGCGGGCAAAAGCAACGCCAACAGCGCCTTGCCAACACAGGCAAAGCAAAGCACCTATTCAACTCGTGACAACCCGTCACGAGCTAGATGTGAAAATTATCCACTCCCAAATACCTTTTTCGTCATATTTTGGCACATAACCGCACACTCCTTCCCTAATATTGCCTTCTAAACAGTATTATACAGCAATAGGTAGCTTTTGTCAAGTAGTGCTTTAAAAATTTATATCGCTAAAATTCGACACCGAAAGCCGCTCACCCGCCGCAACAAAAAAACCGCCCCAAAAAGGGACGGTTTTCGCCGCGCCGCGCCGCTTACATCAGATATACCCTGCACTCGTAGGGACGTGTGATGAACGAGCAGCCCGCCTCAACAGGCTTTGCGTAATTGCAGAACACAAGCGCCGCGTTCACCAGCTCAAAACCCGCCGGGGCCTGGAACCGCACAGGCTCCTCTTTGAACGAACAAACCACCAAAAGCCGCTGCCCCCGGTATTCGCTCGTGTAGCAATACAGGCTCCTGCTGGACTTGTAATGCTCCTCATACCTGCCGTAAACCACCACGGGGTGTTCCCGGCGGAATTGCAGCAGCGCGCGGTACCAGTGCAGCAGGGAATTGGGATCCGCCTGCGCCGCCGCCACGTTGATTTCGGCGTAGTTGGGATTGACGGCAAACCAGGGTTCCGCTTCGCTGAAGCCCGCGTTCGGTTCGGCGCTCCACTGCATTGGCGTGCGGGCGTTTTCGCGGCTGCGCCGGTTGGCAATCTTCAAAAAACGCGCGTCGCTCAGCCCCAATTTTTTTGCCAGCTTCGCGTTGTTGAATGTCACAACGTCTTTGAATGCGCTCAGGCTCGGCTGGGTGATATTGGTCATGCCAATCTCCTGCCCCTGATACACAAAGGGCGTGCCGCTTTGCAAAAGATAGGCCGCCGCCAGCATTTTCCCGCTTTCCACGCGGTATTTCAGGCTGCCGTAGCGATTGATGATACGGGGATGATCGTGGTTTTCAAGATACAGCGCGTTCCAGCCCACGCCATACATCTCTTTCTGCCAGGACGTCCAGACCCGCTTGAGTTTTTTCAGCCGGAAGGGCAGGCCAATCCAGTCGGTCATCAGGCAGTCGGCCTCCATGTGCTGGAAGTGGAACATCATATTGAGCAGATTCCCCGCCGCTTCGGTAATATACTCTTTGGCCACCTTTGGGGTCATCATCGGCGCCTCGCCCACCGTAAACGCCCCGTAGCCGCTGAGCACATCCTGCTGGAACTCCCGCAGGTAGTCTTTGACTTTCGGCAGGTTCGTGTAGTGCTCAAACCCGGTTGCAATCGGCAGCGGGAACCCGTTGGGCAGCCCCTCCCGCTTGGCGATATAGGTGATCACATCCTCCCGGAAGCCGTCCACGCCCATATCCAGCCAAAAGCGCATGATCTCTTTGACCTCCTCCCGCACTTTGGGGTTGGCCATATTCAGATCCGGCTGGCCCTTGGCGAAAACATGCAGGTAATACTCCTTCACCTGCGACACATACTCCCAGGCTTTGCCCTCAAACACCGAAAGCCAGTTGTTCGGGGGGCGTTTGCCCTGCGGGCGCGCCGGCGCCGCTCCCCTGCCCCCGCGCCATATGTAGTAATCGTGGTAGGGGCTGTCAGTGCTTTCTTTGGCCGCCTGGAACCAGGGATGCTGATCGGAAGTGTGGTTGACCACCAAATCCATAAACACCTTGATGCCCCGCGCATGCGCGGCGTCCAGCACCTCTTGGAACAGCGCCAGGTCGCCATAATCCGGGCTGATATTCCGGTAATCGGCAATATCGTAGCCGTAATCGGCGTTGGGGCTGGGATAGAGCGGCGAAAACCAGATTGCGTCCACGCCCAGCGCCTTGATGTAATCCAGTTTTCCGAGCACGCCCTGCAGATCGCCAACGCCGTCGTTGTTGCCGTCGGCAAAGCTGCGCGGCCAAATCTGATAGACGGACATTTCCTTCCACCACGCGGGTTTTGGTTCTGCGATTTCCATGGGGATCCCTCCTTGTCTCTGCAATGATATTTTTTATGGTTGGCTTTGCCCGCCGGGCAAGCCAGATTCACAGGTAAAATCGGGCGTATAAGCCGCTGTGGCGGCTTCGCGCCCCTGCATATACCCTTCCAGCCCCAGCTTCAGCGCATGCTCCGCCACGGACTGATACTCAAACCCCGTCAAGCGGCGGTTTAGCTCCGGCGGCCCGCCCATGGGGGTATATTGCGCCAACAAACTGAGCCGGGCGCGGGGCAAATGCCCCGCCAGCCAGTCCAGCACATGCATCGAGTCTTTCCGGCAGCCGGGCAGCACCATGTGCCGCACCAAAATTTCGCCCTGTCGGTGCATTTCGCGCAGCGCCGCGCAGGCGTGCTCAAAATAATCGCCGACGCCGGAATAGCGCAGAGACAGCGCGCCGCTGCAATATTTCAGATCGGGCAGATACAGCGCCACCAAGCCCTCCAGCGTTTGCAGGGCCTCTACGGATTCATAACCGTTGGAGTTCCATACAAACGGGAGCGGGAAGCCCCGCGCTTTCGCAAGCCGCATGGCGGCCCGGATCACGGGCAGCATGTGCGTGGGCGAAACCAGATTGATGTTCTCGGCGTTTTGCCGGTGCAGCTCCAGGAACACCTGATAAAGCCCTTCCGCATCCAGCCGCCGCCCCGCTAGCGGCCGCGGCCGGCTGATTGCAAAATTTTGGCAAAACACGCAGCGCAGGTTGCATCCGGCAAAAAACACCGCGCCGGAGCCGTTTTTCCCGCTGACGCAAGGCTCTTCCCAGCGGTGGATCATGGTCTTCGCGACAACGCAAAGCCCGTCTTCTTCCTTCCCGCAAAAGCCTTCGGCCCGGCAGCGCCGGGGGCAAAGCTCGCAGCTCAAAGCCATTCCCCCACTTTGCGCACATAAAAGCGCTTCACCAGCGTGACCATGGCCATATAGGCCACAAGGGTGGCGCCCAGCATAAGGAAATAAACCGGCGGCAGCGGGGCCAGACCCAGCATGCCCGCAAAGGGCAGGAAGGGAATCAGCGTCAGCACCGCAATGCCCAGCGCGGTCAGGATGGTGACGGACCCGGAGGCACGGCTCTGGATAAACGGCAGCTTCGGCGTGCGCAGCAGGTGGATCACCAGCGTCTGCGTCCACATGCTTTCCACAAACCAGCCGGTCTGGAACAGCGCCATAAAGCTCTCCCGCCCGGCAGAATCCAGCCCCGCCCAGCGGCCAACGAACAGCGGGCAAATCACAAAGAACATCATCAGATACGTTGTGATATCGAAGACAGAACTTGTTGGCCCAACCCAGAGCATAAACTTGCGGATGGAGCCGGCGTCCCATTTGCGGGGGCTGGCGATATATTCGCGATCCACATTGTCCCAGGGCAGCGAAACGCAGCTCAGGTCATAGATCAGGTTGAGCAAAATCAGCTGCACGCTGAGCATGGGGATAAAGGGCAAAAAGGCGCTGGCCGCCAGCACGCTGAACATATTGCCAAAATTGGAGCTGGCCGTCATCTTGATATATTTGATGATGTTGCCGAAGGTTTTGCGGCCCTGTTCCACGCCGCGCTCGAGCACCATCAGATCTTTTTCCAGCAGAATCAGGTCGGCGGTTTCTTTGGCGATATCCACGCCGCTGTCGACCGAAATGCCAACGTCGGCCTGCCGCAGGGCGGGCGCGTCGTTGATGCCGTCGCCCATATAGCCCACGGTGTGGCCCGCTTTCTGGAATGTTTCAACCAGGCGCTGCTTTTGGGAAGGCGAAAGCTTGGCGAACAGATCGCAGCCGCGCGCGGCTTCGGCCAGCGCTTCGTCGTCCATCGCCTCCACATCTTTGCCGGTCAGGCAGCGCTCGGCGGCAATGTCCACTTTTTTGCAGACTTTTACGGCCACGCCCTCGCTGTCGCCCGTGAGCACCACGGTGCGCACGCCGTGGGCCTTCAGCGCGGCAATGGCCACCTTCGCGCTTTCTTTTGGCGGATCGAGGAACCCCACAAAGCCGATGAGCACCATCTCGCTCTCGTCGGCCACGCTGAACACATCCACCCCGGCCACGTTGTTCTTCTGCGCCACAGCCAGCACCCGCAGGCCCTCGCGGTTGTTTTCGTCGCAAACGCGCCGGGCTTCGGCCAGCAGCTCCCCTTCCAGCGGCAAAATCTGCCCGCCGTATTCCACATATTTGCAGATGGCCATCATTTCTTCCGCGGCGCCCTTTGTGATCAGCTGCCGCTTGCCTGTGGTGTCAACCAGCACCACGCTCATGCGGCGGCGGGTAAAGTCGAAGGGAATTTCGTCCTCCCGGTTGTATTTCCCCAGCAGGTCTTCCATGCCGTTTTCTTTCGCGCGGTTGATGATCGCCAAATCCAGCAAGTTTTTCAGGCCCGTCTGAAAATAGCTGTTAAAGTAAGCATGGCGCAAAATGCGGGCGTCGTCGTTGCCGTGCACGTCGATATAGCGTTCCAGCACAATCTTGTCTTCCGTCAGGGTGCCGGTTTTGTCGGTGCAAAGGATATCCATTTCGCCAAATGTCTGGATGGCGCTGAGATTTTTCACAATCACCTTGTGGCGCGACATCACAACAGCCCCCTTGGCCAGGGTAGACGTCATGATGACGGGCAGCATTTCGGGGGTCAGGCCAACAGCCACGGCCACGGCGAAGAGAAGGGAATCCCACCAGTCGTTCTTCGCAATGCCGTTGACCGCGAAGATAATGGGCACCATGATTGCCATAAAGCCCAGCAGCAGGCGGCTGACGGAATCGACGCCGCGCTCGAAGCTGTTTTTTGCGCGGTCGCCCGAAATGGTTTTTGCCATAGAACCAAAATAAGTGTCGTTGCCGGTGGCAAGCACAACGGCTTCGGCCGTGCCGGAAACAACGTTGGTCCCCATAAAGCCCAGGTTGGAAAGATCCGTCAGGGCTTCGTTGCCCCATTCGCTCACCGCCGCGAATTTTTCTACAGGCGCCGATTCCCCTGTCAGCGCCGCCTGCGCAATGAAGGCGTCCTTCGCGGCAAGGAAGCGCACGTCGCCGGGGATCATGTCGCCTGCGGACAGCTTCACAACGTCGCCGGGCACGATCTCGTCGATGGGCAGTTCCACAATCGCCCCGTCGCGGTAGATATCCGCCTTGTTGCTGATCATATCCGTCAATTTTTCCGCCGCGGCGTTGGAGCGTTCCGCCTGAACAAACGCCACCAGGCTGGAAACCAGGATCATGACGAATATAATGATGCAAGTGGAATAATCCGCCGCGCCGCCCTGCGCGCGGGGCAGCAAAACGTCGGTGACAAACGAAATGACGATGATCAGCGCCAGCACCAGGTTAAACGGCGTAACCACCGAGCGCAGCAGCCGCCCGAATGTGCCAATCTGCCGTTCGGCCACAATCACGTTTGGCCCCACATCGTCCAGTTTTTCTTCCGCGGCCTCCGCGGAAAGGCCCCGCCGGCCCGATTCCAGCTGGGCAAACAATTCCTCTTCTTTGCACAACGCAAAGCGGCGCAGTTCCACCTCTGCGGCGAACTTGCGCTCCTCTATCATTCTGGTTTCTTTTTTGCTCAGTTTCATTCCGCCTCAGTCCTTTCATACATTTTTGGATCCGCCTTGGGAATTCAGTCATGTATGAACAGGGCACGGCACAAAAACCTATCCCGCCAGATATGGGAAACCACCGCATAAATGCGGGTCGTCAATCTTTTCGGAACAGGCCTTCCTACTGCGCCTGTCCCCACTACCTCGCGCTTCCATGGTCTCCCACCTCCTTCGGGTTGATCTTCATTTATGTACCATTCATTATACGCCAACGAACGGGCTTTGTCAATGTTTTTTTTCGCGCCATCCGTGCGGCGAACCGTTTTGCGCGCGCAAAACAGGGTACATTTCATCTTACCTGCACAAATCTCTTCCCCTGCGGGGCATAATATTCATGCGTTTGCACGTTTTTCTAAAAATCAAAAAATACCCCCTTGCGCTTTTTGGGCTGGTGTGATATGCTGGATTCACAAAAACGAAAGAGAGGTTTTTCGCATGAAAAAAATGCAATTCACCCAACGCCCCAAGGCGCTGCTGGCTCTCCTGGCGGTCTTCGCCTTCCTGGCGGCCACGCTCGCGGGCTGCGGCGGCAACGGCGCAAACAGCAACGACATCCACGTCTTATCGCGTGAAGACGGCTCCGGCACCCGCAGCGCCTTCGTTGAACTGTTCGGCGTGGAAGCGCAGGACAGCAGCGGCGAAAAAGTGGACAGGACCATCGACACCGCGGAAATCACCAACAACACCGCCGTTATGATGGTGACCGTGCAAGGCGACGCGAAGGCCATCGGCTACATTTCGCTGGGTTCCCTCAACGGCAGCGTGAAGGCCCTGCCCATCGGCGGCGTGGCCGCCAGCGCGGCCACCGTGCGCGATAACAGCTATCCCATTTGCCGCCCGTTCAACGTTGTCACAAAAGGCGATCCCCTTCAGGTGCTCAGCCCCGCCGCGAACGATTTCTATCTCTATATCATCAGCAGCAACGCCAAGGCGGAAGTTGACGGCAACGGTTATGTTTCAATGGATTCCAGCGCGGAATACGAAAGCAAAGGCGCCGCCGGCAAAGTGACCGTGTCCGGTTCCTCTTCGGTCAGCCCTCTGATGGAAAAGCTCATCGAAGCCTACAATAAAATCAACCCGAATGTCTCCGTGGAACTGCAAACCAGCGATTCCAGCACCGGTATTTCTGATACGCTCAGCGGCGCGTGCGACATCGGCATGGCCTCCCGCGCGCTGAAAGAAGGCGAGCTGAGCCAGGGCGCGGCGGAAACCACCATCGCCATGGACGGCATCGCGGTCATCGTCAACCCCGCCAATACCATAGCGGGCCTGACCAAAGAGCAGGTGCGGGACATTTACACGGGCGACATCACTTCCTGGGATGAGTTGGGGTAAGCCATGAAACACAAGCAATTTGCCGAAGGCCCCATGCGGGCGCTGTTTTTCGCGGCGGCGTGCGTTTCCATCTTTTTTGTTGTGCTCATCTGCGCCTTTTTGCTGGCCAGCGGGGTGCCCGCCATCGGAAAAATCGGCCTGTTCCGGTTTTTAACGGGCGTTGTCTGGCGGCCCCGCAACGGCCTTTACGGCATTTTTCCCTTCCTGCTCGGCTCCGTTTATGTTACAGCCGGGGCCATTCTCGTTGGCGTGCCCGTGGGCGTTCTGACCGCCGTATATCTTGCCAGGTTTTGCCCAAAGGCAATCGCGAAGCTCCTTGATCCGGCCATTTCGCTGCTGGCGGGCACGCCCTCCATCATCTTCGGCTTCTTTGGCCTGGTGGTGCTGACGCCGCTGACGGAGCGGCTGTTCGGCGCGGGCAAAAGCATCCTGACCGCCTCGCTGCTGCTGGGGATCATGATTTTGCCCACGGTTATCAGCGTTTCGGCCAGCGCCCTGCGCGCGGTGCCCCAAAGCTACTACGAAGGCGCGCTGGCCCTTGGCGCAACGCCGGAGCGCAGCATGTTTTTTTCGGTGATACCCGCGGCAAAATCAGGGATCATGGCGGCGATTGTGCTCGGCGTCAGCCGAGCCGTTGGCGAAACGATGGCCGTTATGATGGTGGCGGGCAATTCCACCGCCGTCCCTGCGGGGATTGCCTCCCGCGTGCGCACACTCACCACGCACATCGCCATCGAAATGGGTTATGCCGAAGGGCTGCACCGCGATTCGCTCATCGCGACGGCGGTTGTGCTGCTGGTGTTGATCCTGATCATCTACTTTTTGCTTTCGCTGATCAAAAAAGAAAAGTGACGGAGGTCCTGCATGTTAAAGCGCAAATTGGATCCCCTGACCCTCGCCCTGCGCGTTCTGACCCGCGCGGCGGCGGCCGTTACGCTCTGCGCCGTGGTGTTTCTGATAGGGTATATCCTCGTCAAGGGCGTGCCGCAGCTGAAGCCCTCGCTGTTCGCGCTGAAGTATACCAGCCAGAATGTGTCGGTCATGCCCGCGCTGTTCAACACGCTTTATATTATTGTGCTGGCGCTGCCCATGGCGGTGCCGCTGGGCGTTTTTTCGGCTGTGTATCTGGCCGAATACGCCAAGCGCGGCAACAAAGCCGTCCGGGCGGTGCGCCTTGCGGCGGAAACCCTGGCGGGCATGCCCTCGATTGTCTACGGCCTGTTTGGCATGCTGCTGTTCCGCTACCAGCTCAAGTGGGGCTATTCTTTGCTGGGCGGCGCGTGCACGCTGGCCGTTATGGTTCTCCCCGTTATCATGCGCACCACGGAAGAAGCCCTGCTGGCCGTGCCCGACAGCTACCGGGAAGGTTCCTTCGGCCTGGGCGCGGGGCGGCTGCGCACCGTTTTCCGCGTTGTGGTGCCTTCGGCCGTGCCCGGCATTCTGGCGGGGATCATCCTGGCGCTGGGCCGCATTGTTGGCGAAACCGTCGCGCTGCTTTATACGGCGGGCTCTTCAGCCAAACAGGCGCTTAGCCCCATGGATTCCGGCCGCACCCTCGCCGTGCACATGTATCTGCTTTCTACCGAAGGCCTGCACATCAACGAAACCTATGCCACCGCCGTGGTGCTGCTGGTGCTGGTGCTGGGGATCAACGGCGTTTCCATGGCGGCGGCAAGAAAACTGGTCAAATCCTGAAGCGCTGCGGCGCAAACGCAATATTCGCAAGGGGGAACGACATGCCAAAACTGCAAGCGGTCAATCTTGATTTATACTACGGAAAATTCCAGGCGCTGAAGTCTGTCAACCTGGCCGTGAAAGAAAACGAAATCACAGCCTTTATCGGCCCTTCCGGCTGCGGAAAATCCACCCTGCTCAAAACGTTCAACCGCATGAACGACCTGGTGGAAGGCTGCAAGATCACCGGCAAGGCTCTGCTCGACGGCGAAGATATCTACGGCAGCATAGATGTGAACTTCCTTCGCCGCCGCGTGGGCATGGTCTTCCAAAAGCCCAACCCCTTCCCCATGAGCGTTTACGACAACATTGCCTTTGGCCCGCGCACCCACGGCGTGCGCGGCGCGGCAAAGCTCGACGAAATTGTTGAACAAGCCCTGCGGGCCGCCAGCATCTGGGACGAAACCAAAGACCGCCTGAAGAAGAGCGCGCTGGGGCTTTCCGGCGGACAGCAGCAGCGGCTGTGCATCGCCCGGGCTTTGGCGGTGGAACCGGAGGTGCTGCTCATGGATGAGCCAACGTCGGCGCTCGACCCAATTTCCACATCAAAAATCGAAGATTTGGTGACCGACCTCAAACGCACGTATACGATTGTCATCGTTACGCATAACATGCAGCAGGCGGCCCGTATCTCCGACAAAACGGCGTTTTTTCTGCTGGGCGAACTGGTGGAATCCGGCACGACCGACCAGATTTTTTCGCTGCCGGCCGATCAGCGCACGGAGGACTACATCACAGGGAGGTTTGGATAATGCGCAAAGCCTACGACGCGCAGTTGGAACTGCTGCACGAAAAATTGATCCGTATGGGGAATCTGTGCGAAAGCGCCATCGCCTGCACGGCCAAGGCGCTTGTGGAAGGCGACGACGACGCCCGCGAAGAAGCCCTTGCCCTGGAAGAAGAAACCAATGTGGCCCAGCGCGAAATTGAGCAGCTGTGCGTGCGGCTGCTGCTGCTCCAGCAGCCTATGGCCAGCGATCTGCGGCATGTGACCGCCGCGCAGAAGATGATCACCGACATGGAACGGATCGGCGACCAGGCGGCCGACATCGCCGAGCTTTCGGCTTTTATGCGCGGCAGCCGCGTCAAAAGCGACGTGCATATCTCTGAAATGGCCCGCAGCGCCGGAAAAATGGTGGTCAACAGCATCGAGGCTTTCGTAAAAAAAGACCTCGCGCTGGCCAACAAAGTGCTCGCTTACGACGATGTGATCGACAGCCTGTTCGACAAAGTAAAAAAAGAGCTGATCGATCTGCTCCAGCGCGACAATACCCTCGCGGAAGACTGCCTGGATCTGCTGATGATTGCGAAATACTACGAACGCCTGGGCGACCACGCGGAAAACATCGCCGAAGCCGTTGTGTACTACCTGACGGGGAAAAACTGAACCGCCTTCCCGCAATCCCGGCGGCGCGCCGCCGCAAAAACGGGAACAGCGGGGGCGTTAGAAAGACGGCCTTTCTCATGCGCGTGCCCGACGAATTTTACGCTCAGGACGTTCTGCGCGCGGCGCCCGCCCTGATTGGCAAGCTGCTGTGCCGCCGTTTGCCCGACGGCACGGTTTTGCGCTGCCGTATCACCGAAACCGAAGCCTACCGCGGGCAGGAAGACACCGCCTGCCACGCCTGCCATGGAATGACCAAACGAACCGCCGTGATGTTCGGTCCCGGCGGCTTGGCCTATGTTTATCTCTGCTACGGGCTGCATAACCTGTTCAATATTGTCACAGGCCCGGCGGGCCAGCCGCAGGCCGCGCTGCTGCGCGGTCTGGAAGGCTGCCCCGGCCCCGCGCGCCTGACCAAAGCCCTGCAAATCGACCGGGAGCTAAACGGCCACGATTTGCGCGGTTCGCCGCTGCTTTGGCTCGAAGACGACGGCGCGGCCCCGCCAATCAAAACAGCCCCCCGCGTTGGCATTGGTTATGCCAGCGCGGAGGATCAGGCAAGGTTGTGGCGGTTTATCGCGAGCCGTTAACGCTCACTCCCCCGCGTGCAGTTTCTTCTTCAGTTGCCGGTAGCTGCGCGTGTCCGCGTCGTAAGCGCGGCTTTTGGCAATGATCAGGGTTTCTTCCAGATTTGCCGCGAACACCGCCGCGAGGAACACCGCCAGCAGCACATTGATAAACCCGGGCGCCAGCGCCCGCTTTTCGCTGAACAGCACGCACACCGGCACAATCGCGAAAAACGGCAGCGCGGTGTAGCGGTTGGCGTTGGAATGCAGCGTGGCGAACTGCCCGAAGCGGAGCTTTGTGAAAACCAGGTTAAACAGCTTCAGCGCCGCAAGCACCAGCACGCTCACAACAACATACCGCGCGAACTTCAGGCGCATGACGCCGAAGACCACGCCCAGCAGCGCGAACATGAACACAAAGTCTGCGGCCGCGTCGAGTTTCGCGCCCGCCGGGCTTTCCCAGTGATACCGCCGCGCAAGGAAGCCGTCCACTGCGTCGGTCAGGCCGGTGACGATGTATACCGCAAGGAACGCCCACCGCTGGCCGGTCAAAAACAGCAGCGAAACAGACAGGGGAATGCGCGCAAGAGACAGGATGTTGGGGATATGTTTCAACAGAATCACCTCCTTCCACCGGTTCTTTGGCGTTAAGGAGCTTGTCTTGCGATCGAGTTACCGCTCGCTCTCCGGCCCCGCTTCGGGGCTTGTTGTTTTTTTCTGCGGCAGAATTTTATCCCGCAAAAAAAACGACACGGCGGCCAGCAGCACGCAAAGCGCCACGATGCCGCCCAGCACAACATAATTGCGGTCCACAATGTGCGCGCCAAGATACGTTGTGGCGAGCATGCCGGGAATACGGCCCAGCAGCGATATCAAAAAAACCTTGCGGGCCTTCAGATTTGTCAGCCCCAAAAAATAGGCAAAAAAATCTTTCGGCGTGGGCAGGGCATAAAGAATCAGCAGCGCCATGGTGGAAGTGTTCCCTTCCAGCAGCGTCTCCACTTTTTTGATGTTCTTTTCGCTGACCAGCAGCGTCAGCACCCGCCGCCCCAGCAGGCGCGATAAATAAAACGAAATCGCCGTGCCAAGCGCGGAGCCAATCATGCCGATGATAAGCCCCGTCCAGAAGCGATACATCAGCGCGCCGCAAAACTGCACCAGCCCCGCCGGGATAACCGAAATCACCACATGCAGCGCGTGCAGACCCGTCAGGATCACCAGGCCCCAGCCGCGGTATTTTGACGCTTCAATGATCTCCCGCAGCTGCTGCGCCCGCGTGAGCAAATCCCCCTGGCCCGAATGGCTGCCCAAAAACCGGAGATACGTCATGCCCAGCCAGACAAACAGGCCGGCAACCAGCAAAATCACGCCAAAGTTCACCCAGTCCCTTGCCTCAACCTTGCGTTTTAACTGAAATTTTTTCATGCAAGCTCCCTTCCCACATATCTATGATTGATTATAACACGCCCCGGCCGGAATTGCAAGCCCGCGAATGTTAATTTTCTGCAAGCCAAACCGCCGCATCCGCATCCGAAGGCATGCGCCAGTCGCCCCGGGGCGAAAGGCTGACGCTGCCCACCTTCGGGCCGTCGGGCAGGCAGGAGCGCTTGAACTGCTGCGAAAAAAACCGCCGCAAAAACACCTCCAGCCATTGGCTGAGCCGTTCGGGCGAATGCTCGCCGGCAAACGCCCGGCAGGCCAAAAACAGCAGCTTTTCCGGCGCGAAGCCGAACCGGAAAAAATGATACAGATAAAAGTCGTGCACATCGTAGCTGCCCAGGGTTTCTTCTGTTTTTTGCGCAATCTGCCCGCTTTCGTCCGGCGGCAGCAGCTCCGGGCTGATGGGGGTGTCCAGCACCCGCCGCAGGGCCGCCGGGGCAACGCCCTGCTCCATCACAAACTCCACCAGGTGCCGCACCAGCGTTTTTGGCACGCCGCCGTTGAGGTGATACATGCTCATATGGTCGGCGTTATAGGTGCACCAGCCCAGCGCCAGCTCGCTGAGATCCCCGGTGCCCAGCAGCAGCGCATTTTCTTTGTTGGCAAGATCCATTAAGATCTGCGTGCGCTCCCGCGCCTGGGCGTTTTCGTAGGTCACGTCGCGCGTATTGCCGTCGTGCCCAATCGCTTCCAGATGCTGCGCGCAGGCGGCCTTGATGTCAATTTCGCGCAGTTCAAACCCCAGCGCGCCGGCCAGGTCGTCCACCGTGCGCCGCGTATGCCCCGTTGTGCCGAAGCCGGGCATGGTGATCCCCAACACCCGCTCTGGCCCCCAGCCCATGCGGCCGCAGGCCCGCAGGGCAACCAGCAGCGCCAGCGTGGAATCCAGCCCGCCGGAAAGCCCCAGAATCAGCTTTTCCGCCCGCGTGTGTTTCATCCGCTTGAGCAGCCCCGCCGTCTGGATCTCCAATATTTCCTGGCAGCGCCGCGCCCGCTGCGAGGGATCGCCGGGCACAAAGGGCCGCGCGGCATATGCGCGGTCCACCTGCCGCGCCGTCAGTTCTGGCAGCGGCCCGCCTTCCACTACCGGCGGGGCCTCCCCCGCCCTGGCCTCATAAAAGCAGCCAAAGCGCCGCTCGGCGCGCAGCAGTTCCACATCCACGCAGGCATACGCCGCCGCGCCTTCCTGCGCGAAGCGGGGGCTTTCCGCCAGCACCGCCCCGTTTTCGGCCACCGCGCACGCCCCCGAAAACACCAGATCCGTCGTGCTTTCCGCCGGCCCTGCCCCCGCGTAAAGATAGCCGCAGCGCAGCCGCCCGCTCTGCTGCGCAATCAGTTCCCGCCGGTAGGCATGCTTCGCAACCTCTTCGTCTGAGGCGGAAAGGTTCAGTATCACCTCCGCCCCGTGCAGCGCCAACTGCACGCTCGGCGGCGCGGGCGACCAAAGATCCTCGCAAAGCTCGATGCCGATGGTCACAGCATCCCCAAACCGGAACAGCGCCCGCCCAAACGGCACCGCCTGCCCGCATATCGTCAGCGTGGTTTGCTCCCCCGCATAGGGCGCGAACCAGCGTTTTTCATAATATTCCCGCGCGTTGGGCAGGTATTGTTTTGGCACAAGCCCCAGCACCCGCCCGCCCTGCAGCGCCGCCGCGCAGTTATAAAGCCGCCCCAGCGCCCGCACCGGCAGCCCAACGGCCAAAACCATCTCGTTGCCGCGCGTGCGTTCCAGCAGCCAGCCCAGCGCCCGCTCGCACGAATCCAGCAGCGCCGCCTGGCCGAACAAATCGCCGCAGGTATAGCCGGAAACGCAGAGTTCCGGCAGCACCAAAACCTGCAAGCCCGCCGCCCGCTCTGCCGCGGCCAAAATATGCTTCGCGTTTTCCATGGGGTTGGCAACGGCCACCGGCAGCGAAGCCGCCCCCGTTTTGATGTAGCCATAACTGGACATAGGATGGCCTCCGATCACATAGATATGATTAGGCGCAAACCCCTCCTCGCCGCCCCTCTGCTCTTTTAGTATACCAAATTCCAACCAAAAACGCAAGAGGCAATTCATATGACCTTTTTCGCCCAAGCGCAAAGCGCGCTCAACGCCTTTATCTGGGGCCCGCCGATGCTGGCGGTCTTCCTGTTTGCCGGCGCGTGGTTTACCCTGCGCAGCCGGCTGTTTCCCCTGCGCCGGGCCAGCCTTTGGCTGCGCGCAACCTTCGGTTCGCTTTTCCAAAAAAAGCAAGCAAAAACCGCCGACGGCAGCATTACGCAATGGCAGGCGCTCACTTCCGCTCTGGCCGCGTGCCTTGGCACGGGCAACATTGTTGGCGTTGCCACGGCATTGCAGCTGGGCGGCCCGGGCGCCGTTTTTTGGATGTGGGTCTCCGCCGCGCTGGGCATGATGACCTGCTGCGCCGAAAATATTCTGGGCGTAACCTACCGCTGGCGCACGGCCGACGGCAAATGGATGGGCGGCCCGATGGCCTATCTGGAACGGGGGCTGAAATCAAAACCGCTCGCGGCGGCTTATGCGGCGCTGCTGAGCCTGGCTTCCTTCGGAATCGGCAACATGACCCAGGCCAATGCCATCGCCGAAGCGGCGCGGCAAAGCCTGCGCCTGCCGGAGCTGGCGACCGGTATCCTTGTTGCCGTGCTGGCGGCGCTGGTGATCTTCGGCGGAGTGCGGCGCATCGCAAAAGTGACAGAATATCTCGTGCCGTTCATGACGCTGCTGTTTTTGCTCGCGTGCGCCGTTGTATTGGCGGACAATATCACAAAACTCCCCGGCGTTCTGGGCATGATCTTCGCCGAGGCGTTCCGCCCGCGCTCCCTGGCCGGCTTCGGGGTCTGGAAAGCCATGCGCTACGGCATTGCCCGGGGCGTGTTTTCTAACGAAGCGGGGCTAGGCTCCTCGGCGGTCATCCATGCCGCCGCCGACGTAAAAGAACCTGCCGTGCAGGGCTTTTGGGGCATTGCCGAGGTTTTTATCGACACCATTCTCATGTGCACCGTCACAGCGCTGGTCTTTTTGTGCGCGGGGGCCTGGCAGCCCGGCGGGCCAACGGGCGTCGCGCTGGCCAGCGCCTCGTTCGCGGGGATTTTCGGCGCCTGGGGCAGCCGCTTTGTTTCGCTTTCCGTGGCGCTGTTCGCCTTTGCCACGCTCACCGGCTGGAGCTTTTACGGCGAACAGGGCGCGCGCTATCTCATCGGCGAAAAAGGGGTGATTCCCTACCGCGCGCTCTATATCGCGGCGATTATCCTGGGCTGCGCGCTGCGGCTCGAAACGGTTTGGGCCGCGGCGGATATTTTGAACGGCCTGATGGCGATCCCAAATCTGATCGGCCTGATGGCCCTGAGCGGCGTGGCGATCAAAGAGCTGCGCGGTTACGAAATGGGCGTCCGGCGCAAATCCCTGCGCTGAACGCGGTTTCCAATAAAAAATTCCCGCAGGGAGCGTTCCTGCGGGAATGCGTTGTTTGGTTCGCCTGGCCGCGCTAATGTTCCGCCACAACGCCCTTCTTCAGAATGATATTGGCATAAAGCTCGGTTTCGCCCGTGGCAACAACGGCGTAGGCCGCGCGGGCGCGCTCATAAAAAGCGAAGCGTTCCACCAGCTCAACGCGGCGGTCGCCCTCGCGGCGCAGAATACTCTTGCTGTATTCCTGCCAGATCGGCGGGCGCACGTTCGGGTCGCTGGTATCCATGAGCGCCACGGGGCAATCCACAAAACCATCCAGCGGCAGGTATTGCAAAATCGCGTCGAGCAGCGCGGGAATGCCGTGGCCGTCGGCCCGGACCACCCGCGTGCCCAGCGCTGCGGAAGGAAAATTCGCGTCGCCGAGAACAAGTTCGTCGCCATGACCCATCTCGGCCAGCGTCTTCAGCAGCTCCGGCGAGAGGATCGGTGGAATATTTTTCAGCATGGCAAGCACCCTTTCGTGATGTGATGGCTCTTCCCCATTTCTACGCTGCCATTGCTTATTTCAGAACCTTCGGCGCGTGCTTTTCAACAAACTTCGCAACCGGCGCGTTGATTTTCTCATAGAGCGGCTCCAGCAGCCGCAAACAAAGCACGGCCAGCAGCGCGCAAAGAACGCCCACCAGTGCGCCCGCAAGAATGTCGGTCAGGTAGTGCACGCCAAGATACAGCCGCGAAAACCCAACGAGCGCCGCCAGCGCCACCATCGCCCAACCCAAAAAGCCGGCCTTTTTGCCCGCAAGGCGCGCGCCGAACAGCAGCCCAAACGCCCCGGCGAACGAAGCCGCCGTGTGCCCCGAAGGGAAGGAAGCGTCGCCCGGCTTGTGGGTCAGGCCCGGATAAAGATAGTCGCGCGCGTAAGCCGCAAAGTCAATGTCGTAAGGCCGCGGCCGGTTGAACAGATGCTTGAGCAAACCGTTGGTGAGCAGCACGTCGAGCGCCATGGCCCCCAGCACAACGCAGCCCGCCTTGCGGGTTTTGTTGGGCAGCAGCAGCAAAAGCCCCAGCGCCACCCAAAACACGCCGCCGTCGCCAAATCGCGTGATAAAGCTGAAAACGCTGTCCCAAAAGGGGTTGGAACCGGGATGGAATACCTGCGCGGCCCATTGCGCCGCCGCCCCGTCGATGGGCAGAAAAAAGTGGAACAAGCTGGTGAACATAGAATACCTCCTCCTTTTGGGGAACGTTATCTTTCCCTATTCTTACGGCTCTGATAGAATTATATACCAACGCGCGCAAAAAAGCAAGAGAAAGAACGCGTTCCGTAAGAACCAAATGTGAATTTTTTCAAAAAGCCTTGCTTTTTTGCGCGGGAGCGTATACAATAGAGGGGAGACGTCAGGCTTTGGGGTTTCGGTGTTGCCGCAAACAAAAAACGCCTGAACCCGTCGCCTGAAATCTGTCGTCTGACCGGGGGTTCCCATGGAGCAGCCTTCCGCCTTCCTCAGCCCGCGCGCCAAGGCCCGGCTGGAACGCATGATCGACGTCGGGTATTACCTGCTGATCATTGCCGCGTTTTATTTTTTCATGCGCTACGCGTTCTGGCTGGTGTTCCCGTTTTTATTTTCGTTCGTGGTGGCCGTGGTGCTGCAAAAGCCCATGAATTTTGCCTACCGCAAATTCCGTATGAAAAAGAGCTTCACTTCGGTGATGCTCGTGCTGTTGTTTTACCTGCTGATCATCCTCATCATCAGCCTCATCGGCGCGCGGATCTGGGCCAGCGCAAAGGGGTTTATTGATTATATCACCACGCAGGCGCGCAACCTTCCAAAAATCATCAAAGGCATGGAAGGGCGCATCAACGGGCTGGTCAAGTGGATGCCGGACGCCATTGAGGTTCGCATCAACGACTGGCTGGCTAATTTTACCGATACCCTCATCGCCGGGCAAAACGAAAAGGGCGAAACCGTTGGCATGTTCGGCAGCCTGATGTCGCATTTTGACCTGCAATGGCTCAAAGCGCCCATGAATGGCGTGCTCACCACCGCCACAAAAATACCGGCGCTGGTGATCGCCGTGGTGATCACCGTCATTTCCAGCTTCTTCATGACATCCGGTTACGACGACATCAAGCATTTCATCAAACGGCAGCTCAAGCCGGAGCACCGCCGCGCCCTTTCGGCCTCCAAGCGCATTATGACGACCTCTTCCCTGAAGCTCGTGCGCGCATACGCGATTATTTTGAGCGTATCGTTTTGCGAAACGGTGCTGGGGCTGCTGTTGCTGCGGCTCATTGGCGTATTCAACGGCAAATATCTGATGAGCGTGGCGCTGCTCACCTGCTTTGCCGATTTTTTGCCGGTGCTGGGCGTCGGCTCCATTCTAACGCCGTGGGCGCTCTATAACCTGATCATGGGCAACGTTGGCATGGGGGTTGGGCTGCTGGCCATCTGGCTCGTCATTATCTTTGTGCGGCAGATTATTGAACCAAAGCTGGTGGCCGCAAACCTGGGTCTGCCGCCGATTGCCGCCATTGCGGGTATGTATATCGGCCTGCAATTGTTTGGCTTCCTGGGCATGGTGATCCTGCCGCTGCTGTTGATTTTGCTGAAGCTGCTCAACGACGAGGGCGTGGTGCACATCTGGAAATCGGGGCCAAAAAAAGAGCCGGTGGCAAAGCCCCCGCCGTTCCAAAGGCTTGCCCGGAAGGCCGCAAGCAAGAAAAAATAGCCGCTTTTGCGCAAAACAGCGGGGAAACCCTTGCAATTTGCCGCGGGATGTGGTATAATGAACACAATACCGGTGGCGAGGGATGGCTTTGCAGGGCAAGTGCCAATGACGGACTGCTCACCGCAGGTACGTCATAATAATCACATGAGCTGTGGCGAGGGATGGCTTTGCAGCGCAAGTGCCAATGACGGACTGCTCACCGCAGGTGTGGTATGATAGAAGTAGTCTACTTGTGATATAACAGCACAAGGCCTGTGGTTTGTGATGATTTTGTGAAGCGATTTCTGGTGGCAAATTATCACGCTTTGCGCGTTCCCCGAAAGAATCTTCCGCAGCGCGTTTTTACGATAGTTCGAAATTTCGGAATGGCGAACCGGTTTTTGACCCCTTTTCAGAGCCAGAATCCAGTATTTCGGAATTTCGGAATTTCGCAACTTGCCGCTTTTGATGTGATATAGCAGCACAAAACCTGCGGCGAGAGATATCTTCGCGAAACAGCCGCCTGTGATAAATCACCACTGCAGGTGTGACATTATTATGATATAGAAGGGGGGCAAGACCGATGCTGTCGCCGCTGACCTATGCCAATTCCATCATCAAAAAGGCGTTAGAAACAAAAACGCCGCTTAGCCCAATGAAGCTGCAAAAGCTGATGTACCTGACCTACGCAAGATATTTGTTCCGGCAAGACGCCCCGCTGTTTGCCGAACGCTTCGAAAAATGGCGCTTTGGGCCTGTGCTTTCCGACGTATACGATGAGTTCAAGGGGTACAAAGCGCAATCCATCGACGATTTTTATTACAACTGCGACGGAAAAGCGCCCGTTGTCAGCACCGCATTCTGGGAGTTCTACCAATGCCTGGACGAGGTCTGGAGCGCGTTCGGCTGCTGGGACGGCATCTCCCTTTCCGGCCTGACGCACCGGCCCGGCACCGCTTGGAACAAGGCGACCGGCATATTTTTGGAAGAGGAGGACATCCGGGAGGATGGAAAACTTTTATTCGCCGGAACCTAATCTTCCGGAAGCCCCAAAAACAGAGGAAGACCTGCCGTTTGACGGGAGGCCGTCGCAATGGAAAGACAGAACCGAGGAGTATTTGAACCCGGCGCAGCTGAAGAGCCTTCGAAGGCGAAAGGATATAGAAAGCAAAGAGAAGAATCAGGAGCTGGCGCGCCGCCTGGTTCGCGTTATATTTGCGTCGCTTTGCATTTTGCTGCTGGCCAGCGCCCTGGCCAACATTTTCTTCGGCAAAGACACCGGCGGCCTGACGGACCGAATGCTACAGATTTTGCAATCGGTGCTGTTCACTTTGATCGGCTACTTATTTGGACGGCAATCCGGCGAGCGGCCGTCTTAAGAGGAAACGATGGAACGCATTCCCATTGCGCCCCGCGCGCCGAACCAGGCGCGGGGCGGTTGTTTGCGTTGCCAAAAGGCCAAATTTTTGTAAATAAAGTTGCCGGCGCGGCAAAAAAACGCTTGACAATTCCCCTTGCTTATGGTAAAATTATAATTCGTGGCGTCCTGTCAAAAGGCAGGGCAAGGCCATCAACTGTATAGAAAGGAGAGAACGAATGCCTACCTTTAACCAACTGGTTCGTTCCGGGCGGCAAACAACGGTGAAAAAGACCAAAGCCCCGGCGCTGCGCAAAGGGCTTAACTCCCGCAAAAACGTTCAGACCAACCAAGACAGCCCCCAAAAGCGCGGCGTATGCACGGCGGTAAAGACTACCACGCCGAAGAAACCAAATTCGGCGCTGCGCAAAATCGCCAGAGTGCGCCTTTCCAACGGGATCGAAGTCACCACCTATATCCCCGGCGTGGGCCACAACCTGCAAGAGCACAGCGTAGTGCTGATCCGCGGCGGACGCGTGCGCGACCTGCCTGGCGTGCGTTACCATGTGATCCGCGGCACCCTCGATTGCCAGGGCATGAAGGATCGCAAACAGGCGCGCTCCAAGTACGGCATGAAGCGGGACAAGAAAAAGAAGTAAACCCGCATCCATCCGAACCCAGTATAGAGAATATTTCTGCACGGCAAATGCCATGCTATTATATGGTTCTCTTACTGGCCCACTAGGCGTTAGGAATTGGGAAGCCGGAAGCAGGGGAACAAGCCCTGCCCCCTTATCTCTCCAACACTAATCCCTAACAGTACCGATGAATTCATTCTTATGAAGGAGGGAAGCGAAGTGCCAAGAAGAGGCCAAATCGCGAAACGGGATGTTCTGCCCGACCCCTTGTATGGGTCAAAGCTGGTCACCCGCCTGATCAACAACGTGATGTACGACGGCAAAAAGGGCACGGCCCAGCGCATTGTCTACGGCGCCTTCGACATCATCCGCGAAAAAACCGGCAAAGAGCCACTGGAAGCCTTTGAGCAGGCGATGGAAAACGTAATGCCCCTGCTGGAAGTAAAGGCCCGCCGCGTGGGCGGCGCAACCTATCAGGTACCCATCGACGTGCGGCCTGACCGCCGCCAGACACTGGGCCTGCGCTGGATCACGCTCTATTCGCGCAACCGCAGCGAGCGCACCATGCGCGAGCGCCTTGCCAACGAAATCATTGACGCTTGCAACCAGACTGGCTCCGCCTACAAAAAGCGCGAAGACACCCACAAGATGGCCGAAGCCAACAAAGCGTTCGCACACTTTAGATGGTAGACAGGAGACGCCGGACATTAGACGCGTCTGTCAGCCATCGGGTGTTGGATGACAGAATCTAATGCCTAACATCAACTTCTAAAATCTAACTTCGGAGGAACACAAATGCCCCGGCAAGTTTCATTGGAGATGACCCGCAACATCGGGATCATGGCGCATATTGACGCCGGCAAGACCACCACCACCGAACGCATTTTGTTCTATACGGGCAAGACGCACAAAATCGGCGAGGTGCACGACGGCGCGGCCACCATGGACTGGATGGAACAGGAGCAGGAGCGCGGCATCACCATTACGTCGGCCGCAACCACCTGCTTCTGGAAGGATCACCGCGTCAATATCATCGACACCCCCGGCCACGTGGATTTCACTGTGGAAGTGGAGCGCAGCCTGCGCGTGCTCGACGGCAGCGTAACGGTGCTTTGCGCCAAAGGCGGCGTTGAACCCCAGAGCGAAACCGTTTGGCGACAGGCCGACAAATATCGCGTGCCCCGCATGGTGTATGTGAACAAAATGGACATCATGGGCGCGGATTTTTTCAACGTGCTGAACATGCTGCGCGAACGCCTGAAGTGCAACGCGGTGCCCATTCAGCTGCCCATCGGCGCGGAAGCGGATTTCAGAGGCATCATCGACCTGGTGGAGATGAACGCCATCTTCTATAACGACGACATGGGCCTGGATGTGCAGGTGGGGGAAATCCCCGCCGAGCTGCTGGAAGAGGCGCAGGAATACCGCGCGGCGCTGCTGGAGGCGGTTGCCGAGCAGGACGACGCGCTCATGGAAAAGTTCTTTGCGGAAGAGGAGCTGACCGTTGACGAAATCAAGGCCTGCATTCGCAAAGCGACGATTTCCAACGCCATGGTGCCTGTTATTTGCGGCACATCCTACCGCAACAAAGGCGTGCAGCCGCTGCTCGACGCCGTTGTGGATTATATGCCCGCGCCAACGGACGTGCCCGCCATCAAGGGCGTTAACCCAAAGACCGACAAAGAAGAGGAGCGCCACTCCTCCGACGAAGAGCCGTTTTCCGCGCTGGCGTTCAAAATCGCCACAGATCCTTTTGTTGGGAAGCTCTGTTTCTTCCGGGTCTACAGCGGCAAAGTGGCCGCGGGCAGCGGCGTTTATAACACCAGCAAAGGCCATAACGAGCGCATGGGCCGCATTTTGCAAATGCACAGCAACCACAGGCAAGACATTGATTGCTGCTACGCGGGCGACATTGCGGCGGCGATTGGGCTAAAAAACACCACAACGGGCGACACGCTCTGCGATCAGGCCCACCCGGTGATTCTGGAAAGCATGGACTTCCCGGAGCCGGTGATCCGCGTGGCGATTGAGCCGAAGACCAAGGCCGGGCAAGAGAAGATGGGGATTGCGCTGCAAAAGCTGGCGGAAGAAGACCCCACGTTCAAATGCTACACGGACGAGGAAACCGGCCAAACCATCATCGCGGGCATGGGCGAGCTTCATCTGGAAATTATTGTTGACCGCATGCTGCGCGAATTCAAGGTGGAAGCCAACGTTGGCAAGCCGCAGGTGGCCTACCGCGAAACCATCACCCAGGAAGCCAATGTCGACATGAAATACGCCAGGCAGTCCGGCGGGCGCGGGCAGTATGGCCACGTCAAAATCCGCGTGGAACCGAACCCTGAAAAGGGATACGAGTTCGTCAACGAGATTGTTGGCGGCGTGGTGCCGAAGGAATATATTCCCGCCGTTGAAGCGGGCGTAAAAGGCGCTATGCTCAGCGGCGTGCTGGCGGGCTACAACGTTGTGGATGTGAAGGTCGTTCTCTACGACGGCTCTTACCACGAGGTGGACTCGAGCGAAATGGCGTTTAAGATCGCCGGTTCCATGGCCTTTAAAGAGGCCATGCGCAAGGCCGCCCCCGTGTTGATGGAACCCATCATGAAAGTCACCGTCACCGTGCCCGACGACTATATGGGCGACGTCATCGGCGACGTCAACGCCCGCCGCGGCGCGATTCAGGGCACAGAAAACCGCTCCGGCGCGGTGCAGATTGACGCGCAGGTGCCGCTGAGCAATATGTTTGGCTACGCCACCTCGCTGCGTTCGCGCACGCAGGGCCGCGGGCAATATGTGATGGAACCCAGCCACTATACCCAGGTGCCGCGCAATATTGCGGAGGGAATCGTCACAGACAAAAGCAAACGGTAGTGCAAAAAAATTTACATTACCTCTTGCATTTCAACCAGAAATCTGCTACAATAGGCAGGATAGCATTGACTGAATTATTTAGGAGGATTTATCCATGGGAAAAGCAAAATTTGAACGCAACAAACCCCACGTCAACATCGGCACCATCGGTCACGTGGACCATGGTAAGACCACGCTGACCGCAGCGATCACCAAGACTCTGGCCATGAAAGGCCAAGCGAGCTTTGTTGATTACGCCAGCATCGACAAAGCCCCCGAAGAGCGCGAGCGCGGCATCACCATCAACACCGCGCACGTGGAGTACGAAACCGACGCGCGCCACTACGCGCACGTGGACTGCCCCGGCCACGCCGACTATATCAAGAACATGATCACCGGCGCGGCGCAGATGGACGGCGCGATCATCGTTATCGCGGCCTCGGACGGCCCCATGGCGCAGACCCGCGAGCACCTGCTGCTGGCCCGTCAGGTAGGCGTGCCCTATATCGTGGTGTATATGAACAAAGTGGATCAGGTGGATGACCCTGAACTGCTCGACCTGGTGGAAATGGAAATCCGCGAAGCCCTGTCGGAGCAGGAATTCCCGGGCGACGACATCCCTGTGATCCGCGGCAGCGCGCTGGAAGCGCTGAGCTATAACGGCGGCGACATCAACGCGCCCGAACTGGCTTCTATCTGGGAGCTGATGGAAGCGGTTGACACCTATATCCAGACCCCTGACCGCAAGGCCGACCAGCCCTTCCTGATGGCCGTTGAAGACGTGTTCACCATCACCGGGCGCGGCACTGTGGCAACCGGACGCGTGGAGCGCGGCCGCATCAAGACGGGCGACGAAGTCGAAATCGTGGGCCTGACCGAAGAGAAGCGCAAGGTTGTGGTCACTGGACTCGAGATGTTCCATAAGACCCTTGATTACGCCGAAGCGGGCGACAACGCCGGCGCGCTGCTGCGCGGCGTGCAGCGCAAAGAAATTGAGCGCGGGCAAGTGCTTGCCAAGCCCGGCTCTATCACCCCGCACACGAAGTTCCGCGGCCAGGTATACGTGCTGAAGAAGGAAGAAGGCGGCCGCCATAAGCCCTTCGTTGGCGGATACCGCCCGCAGTTCTACTTCCGCACCACCGACGTGACCGGCGTTATCACTCTGCCGGAAGGCGTTGACATGTGCATGCCGGGCGACAACGTTGAGATGGACGTGGAGCTTATCACCCCGATCGCCATCGAAACCGGCCTGCGTTTCGCTATCCGCGAAGGCGGCCACACTGTTGGCTCGGGCGTGGTCATCGGCATCAACGCATAAGAACAGAACAACACACCCGGCCGCTGCGGTTTCCACCGCGGCGGCTTTTTTTGGATGCCTTTTGCCTGGCGGGCGCGGAGAACGGGCTTTGCGGTCTGATTTTGCACTTTCGTGCGGGCGTTCATTCGTCACGGCGCAAAAACAGCCCGGGCGCCCGCTCCGGCATCCGCTTGCGCGGCCATTCGTCACGCGGGTTTCGGCGCGGGGCAAAGGATTTTTTTGCTTTAATTCGTCGAATTAAAATGCAGTTTCTTCTTCGCTTTCTTGCAATCCGCACGTTCAATTCCCAACCTCTCCCGGGATTTTCCCCGAATAATTTTGCTTCGCTTTGCCGATATGCAAGATTTTTTTTGGAGGCGGCATCCGCTTCATCGCTTCACCGGTTGAAAACGCAGTGGAAATAGTGAAGAACTCCAATATATTGGAGTTCTTCGAATGTAAAGCTGTTCACTTTTCACAGCGCATTTAATCTTCCGCGGCGGAATTATTCATCATAAATGCATAATTCTCTTGCAAGTCCTCCTGCAAACCGTCCGGCTCTTCCGTCAAATTTCGCCCGCGCAAGAACACTGACCGCAAGTTCCAGTCCTCATCCGCCAGCAGCAAATCCGCCGCTTTGCCTTTGGCGATGCTGCCGGTCTCGCCGTCCACGCCAATCACCCGCGCGGGGTTGATGGTCGCAGCCTTCAGGGCCGCCCTTTCGTCAATCCCCCAGGAGAGCAAGTTGCGGAACTCGTCGTAGAGATGGCTGGAGCTGCCCGCCAGGGTATTGCCCTCCAGATAAACCGCGCCGCCGCGCCGATAATAGGTATTCCCGCCGAGGGCATAGGCCCCCTCGGGCAGGCCCGCCGCGGCAACCGCGTCGCTGACGAGCACGGCGCGATCTTCGCCCAGCAGACGCATGGCCAGCCGCACGGCCGCCGGATGCAGGTGCACGCCGTCGCCAATCAATTCCGCTGTGACGTGGGGATCATCCAGCACAGCGCCCACCAGGCCGGGCGCGCGGTGGTGGAGGCCCGTCATGGCGCAAAAGAGGTGCGTGGCGTGGCGAAAGCCCGCCGCGATAGCCGCCCGCGCCTGATCGTAATCGGCCTCCGTGTGGGCCATCGACACACAGCACCGTTCGGAAGCCTGGCGCGCGAAGCCGAGCGCCCCCGGCAGTTCCGGCGCCATGCTGATGATTTTGACAGGGCCCATGCGGCAAAGGCGCTCAAACTCCTCCATGGTGGGCCAGCGCGCGCTGCGCGCATCCTGTGCGCCGCACTTGCCC
This sequence comes from Oscillospiraceae bacterium, assembly GCA_031256825.1. Lineage (GTDB taxonomy): Bacteria > Bacillota > Clostridia > Oscillospirales > Acutalibacteraceae > WRMQ01. The sequence continues at coordinate 107,443 of JAIRPV010000038.1, forward strand.
AGCGAGATAAACGGCCCTTCCAGGTGCACCCCGTGGACATAGGCCCCCCGCTCGCTCCCGATGAACGCCGAAACCGCCAGCACAGCGGCTTCCAGCTGCTCGGGCGGCAATGTCATTGTTGTTGGACAAAACGAAGTTACCCCTTTCGCCGCCAGCATTTGCGAGATGGCGTCCAGCGATTCCGGCAAAGCGTCGCTCACGTCGCGGCCCAGGGCGCCATGCACATGGATATCAATGAAGCCCGGCAGCAGCCGCAGCCCCTGCGCATCCATCACATGTTCCCAGCCCCTTTCGCTCAGGCGCTCGCCCAGCGCGGCAATTTTGCCGTCGCGAATCCCCAAGTCGCCGGAAAACGGCCCGTTTTCGGCATATATTTTTGCGTTGCGGATCAATACATCCATAAGCCCCTCCCAAAATAAGAACTGCTCCCTCCCCTGCCCCCTATCCCCTACCCGCCTGCCTCCTGCCTCCTGATCCCTGCCTCCTCACGGGACCCTGAGCCAAACGCATGGGCCGCAGCGGCGCGGATCGGGCGTTCCCGCGCGGGAAAGCGAACAGGGCGTTTCGCCGTCTTGCAGGCAAATTGGCAGTTCGAGCAAATCCAGCGCGGCGCGCGGCGCGCGCGATTGCATGAGACGCTCCAGATTGCGCGATTGCCGCTCGAGATGCCCTTTGTTCCAAAGCTCCAGGTGATCTTCCACCCCCAGCAGCGTCACCAGGCCGCCGCCGGGCACGCCCAGCAGCTCCATCAGCCGCCTTGGCAGCGCAAAGCTCCCGTTGGCCGCGGGTTCCAGCCGCTTCACCGAAGCCGCCATCTGCCGAAAATAGGCGTTGATTCCGTTTTTATCCCCAAAGGCCGCGCACAGCTGCTGATCGATGCGTTCCAGCAGCCCCTCGGCTTTGTCGGCCCGGCAGACATACAAAAACTGCACGCCAAAGCACAGCAGCGCCGCTTTCTGCCCCCAGAGGCGGTGCATTTCTTTGCGAATGCCCGGCGGCAGCACCACGCCCCCATCGGGGGTAACCGCAAGGTTGAATCGGCCTTCGAACACGGGTTCCCCCTCCTCCGGTTTCGCTGGTATTATGATCAATCGCTGAGCGCGTACAGGCCGCCGTATGCCCCGACAAAGCGCCGCCGGAACACCTGAAAGAACCGATCGGGCGCTTCGCCCCCCTCGAACGCGATGCTGTCGCCCAGTTCATATGACGGCAGCGCCAGGGCTTTCACGCCGCCCGCGCAGCAGGCGCAGAGCAGATTGCCGTGGGCGCTCAGGCCGGTGGGGCGCGGGAACACGCCCTCGCCGCCCACGCGCAGCACCATGCCGCGCCGCGCCAGCGAAAACAGCACCAACGCGTTTTTTTCTGTTGCTGTGAACCAAATATCGCCGCCCACGCTGACGATATCGCACGCCGGGCACTCCTGGTAATCCAAAACAAAGCCGCCGCCGCGTGCGCCGTCGGGCCGGAACAGGCGCAGCAGGCCACCGGGGGTCAGAACGGCGCAGCCGCCATCGGGCAGCGGGGCCGCCCGGCAGCCAAACGGCTCGCCCAGCGCCTGGGCGGCATGCGCCCCCGCGTCGCCAAACTTGATATACAGGTAAGTCGATTCCGCGATGGGCCGCGTTTGCAGGGTTTCCCAGTCGCAAAAATGAAAAGACGCGAAAACGGAGCCATCCGCTTTCGTATCCCTTCGCGCATATGCGATCGCCTGTTCGTTGGCCGCTATGTCCAGCACCTGCGGCGCGATCATCGTGAGTTTCATTGTTACCTCGTAAAAATCCAAAACTTAGAATGCAGAATGCGGGAGCGTTCTACATTCTAAGATTCTCAACCAACAAAATCCCCACCAAGCCGTAACGGCGTGGAATGACCTGCCCGAAAGCAGGTGGGTAGCCTCCCGGCGCGTTCACGCTCCCTTCATCCAAACAAGCGCAAAGCTTGCCCGGGAGGTCTGCAATCCAGCGTCGGAGTCCGGCTCCCTGATGATTGGTGTAGGGCCATCCAGACCGTAGGTATCGCACAAGGCAGGGATTTTAGTCGCTTCGCTGCTTTTAGTCGCTTCGCTGTTTCCGATGAAAGTTCGCTTCGCTGCTTTTGGTCGCTTCGCCGTTTTTATGCCGGGTTTTCTTCGGTTACGTCGAACGGAATGCCCAGGCGCTTGGAAAATTCCATGCCAACTTCGTCAAACTCCTGCTCGTCTTCCAGAATGGAAAGATACGTTTCGCCGTCTTCTTCTTCTACCCGCAGCAGGATCAGCTCGTCGTCGCCTTCTTCTTCGCCCTCTTCGCCCACAAGCGGCGCCAGCGCCACATAGGTGCCCTTCGCGTGTTTTCCGTCGAAGTCCATGCGATCCAGCTCCTCGAACACATGCTCCTTGCCGTCTTCGTCGACAACGCTTACGACATCGTTCCCGAAGTCTTCCAGCACTTCGCTGTCAAAATCTTCCGCGCCGTCGCCCGGCCGAAAAATGTCTTCACCGCCCGCCATACCATACCCTCCGTGTTCGTGTTACTTTCGTTGTCTCTATTTTACCCCATTTCGGCGCGTTCGTCAAGAGGGTTTTGCGAAGAAATTTTTATTATTTTTCCGCAACAGGCATCTCTTGCAAGAAATTTCATAAATTGCTTGCCTTTTTTGCCAAAGTGCGGTATAATAAAGGGAGTTATCCGCAGAAAGGGAGGTTCTTATGTCCCGCGTAAAAAAAGAACATAGGCCTGTGAAACCCGGCTGGCGCGTTGCCGCGCTGATAATGGCCGCCATTCTGCTGGCGGAAGGCCTGGTGGTTGGATTTGCGTTTGTTGCTTATTTCTTCAACTTTGACACCTACCGCGGCGGCGACGAGCCCGATCGCCTTGGCGACTACAACAACATCAACCAGGAACTGCGCCGCACGGGGGACTGGGAGCAGATTGTGCGCGACAGCCCCTTCCATCTTGGCGAACCCATCCGGCAATTCATCTCCGCCGGCCCGGACCACCTCGGCACCGTCACACGCCTGGAAGGCGAAACCTATCCCACCATCGACGGTTCCACCGTAATGATCCCGATGGGGATTGAGTTTGCCCGGCAGCACCTGGGGTTCACCGACCAACAGGCCGCCCGCTTTTCGGATTATTCGACGACAGCCACGGCCTATGATTCTCTTTTTAATTTGTTCAGCGACAGCAAATATGTCATTGAGCTGGATTCCAAAGATTCGTATTGTTACACCGGCCGCCCGCTCGATCTTTTCCTAGGGACCGCGCCTTCCGAAGAGGAGCTTGCCATGGCGCAGCGCAATGGCATTGAGCCTGTTGTTAAGCCCGTTTGCCTGGATTCTTTTGTGTTCATCACCCACAAAGACAACCCGGTCAACAGCCTCACGCTGGAGCAAATCAGGGGGATTTACAGCGGGAAAATCAAAAACTGGAAGGAACTCGGCGGGGACGACGCGGCCATTGTTCCCTATCAGCGCGAAGCCAATTCCGGCAGCCAAACCGGCATGGAGCAGCTTGTCATGCAGGATACGCCGCTGATGCAGCCCCAAAAAGTGCAGATGCAAGCCAGCATGGGCCACCTGATCGACGCCGTGGCTGAATACAAAAACGGCCCGGCCAGCATTGGTTACACCTATCAATATTATGTGAACAACCTATATAAGAACGACGAGATTCGAATTTTGCAAATCAATGGCGTTGCCCCGACGGATGACAATGTGCGCTCCGGAACCTACCCCCTGTGCGTCAACTACTACGGCGTGATCCGCAAAGGCGACGAAACCGCGCGCGGCGGCAAATTCCTCGACTGGATTTTAAGCCCCGAAGGGCAGGCTTGCGTAAAACAGGCCGGTTATTTGCCTGTGGCCCCGCAGGATCAGTGACCAATCACAATAGACAGGAGTACCCAAAGCCTATGGCAACCTTCCGCCCGTTCCGCGCCATCCGCCCGCGGCCAGAGCTTAGCGCGCAGGTGGCCGCCCTGCCCTACGACACCATGTCCAGCGACGAAGCCCGCGCGCGCGCCGGCGGCAACCCGCTGTCGTTCCTGCACATTGACAAAGCCGAAATTGATTTGCCCGAAGGCACGGGGCTATACGACAACGCGGTTTATGAGACCGCCGCCGCCAACCTGAAGCGCGGCATAGCCAACGGCGTCTATTTTCAGGATGCGCGGGCGCGGTTTTATATTTATCGCCAAACCTGGCAGGGGCGCGCGCAAACGGGCCTTGTTGGCTGCGCTTCGATTGACGACTACAAAAACAACGTCATCAAAAAGCACGAACTGACCCACCCCGAGAAGGAGACCGATCGCATACGGCATGTTACCGCCTGCAACGCCAATACGGGGCCGATCTTTTTGATGTATCGGGACGAGCAGGGCGTTGCCGGTTTGCTTGACGCTTACTGCGAAGCGCACGCGTGCGAATCGCGCTTTGAAGGCCCCGGGCAGGCCACGCAAGAAATTTGGCCGGTGGCCGACGCCGATTTGGCTCGGCGGCTGGAGGCCGCCTTCGCGGCGACGCCCGCGCTTTATATTGCCGACGGGCACCACCGCTGCGCTTCCGCCGCCAATGTTGGCTTTGCCCGCCGCGCGGCCTGCGAAACCTGCACCGGCAACGAGGAATTCAACTTTTTTTTGGCCGTGGCGTTCCCCGCCCATCAGCTGAAAATTCTCGACTACAACCGCGTGGTAAAAGACTTAAACGCCCTGTCGCCCGAGGCCTTCCTTTCCCGCGTGGACGATCAGTTTTATATTGAGCCATACGGCCCGGCGGGGCAGCCTTACCGCCCCGAGGGCAGCCACTATTTTGGCATGCTGCTCGACGGCCAATGGTATAAGCTCCGCGCCCGCCGCGGCAGTTTTAACGCCGCCGACCCTGTGTCTTCGCTCGATGTGGAGATTTTGCAGGGAAACCTGCTCGCCCCCATTTTGGGCGTAAAAGATCCCCGGCGCGATCACCGCATTGAGTTCATCGGCGGCATCCGCGGGCCGGAGGAGCTGGAGCGCCGCTGCGCGGCAAACGCGCAGAAGCAAGCCCCCGATATGCGCGTGGCGTTCGCGATGTATCCCACCACGGTGGAAGAGCTGATGGCCATTGCCGACAGCGGCAACATCATGCCCCCAAAATCCACCTGGTTTGAACCAAAGCTGCTCAGCGGGCTGTTCATTCACGATCTGGAGTGAAACCGCAATCTTTCTTCGCCGCATCCTCAAAAATTTGCCAACAGGAGGGAGCCATATGCCCACCCCGTATATCCCCAAAGAAATTGAACCAAAATGGCAGAGCCGCTGGGAAGAATCCGGCGTGTTCCATGCCGAACAGGGCGGCGCCAAGCCCAAATACTTTGTTCTGATTGAATTCCCCTACCCTTCCGGGCAGGGCCTGCATGTGGGCCACCCCCGGCCTTATACCGGGCTGGATATCATCGCCCGCAAGCGCCGTTTGCAGGGGTATAACGTTCTGTTCCCCATCGGCTGGGACGCCTTCGGCCTGCCCACCGAAAACTACGCCATTAAAAACCACGTGCATCCGGCCGCCGTTACAGCGCAGAACATCGCGCGCTTTCAGGCCCAGGCCAAGGCGCTGGGCTTCAGCTTCGACTGGGCGCGCGAGGTAAACACCACGGACCCGGCCTACTACAAATGGACGCAGTGGATCTTTTTGCAGATGCTGAAAGCTGGCCTGGCCTATAAAAAAGAAATGCCCGTCAACTGGTGCACCAGCTGCCGCTGCGTGCTGGCCAACGAAGAAGTGGTCAACGGCGTTTGCGAACGCTGCGGCAGCGAGGTGATTCAGAAAAAAAAGAGCCAGTGGATGCTGAAAATCACAGCTTACGCCCAGCGGCTCAACGACGACCTGGATGATGTGGATTATATTGAGCGCGTGAAGGTGCAGCAGCGCAACTGGATTGGCCGCAGCACCGGCGCGCAGGTCACCTTCCAGACGACCGCCGGGGATGCGCTCGAGATCTATACCACCCGGCCGGACACCCTCTTCGGCGCGACCTATATGGTCATGAGCCCGGAGCATCCCCTGCTGGAGCAATGGAAGCCGCTGCTGTGCAATTACGACGAGGTGCTGGCCTATAAGGCCGCCGCCGCGCGCAAAAGCGACTTTGAACGCACGGAGCTAAACAAAGAAAAAACCGGCGTGCGGCTGGATGGCGTTTGCGCGGTCAACCCGGTCAACGGCGCGGAAATCCCCATCTTTATTTCCGACTATGTTCTGATTTCTTACGGCACGGGAGCCATTATGGCCGTGCCCGGGCACGACACGCGCGACTGGGCGTTTGCCCGCAAGTTCGGCCTGCCGATCATTGAAGTCGTCGCGGGCGGCGACATTGAAACCGAGGCTTTCACCGACTGCGCCTCGGGGACGATGGTCAATTCCGGGTTCCTGAACGGCCTTTCTGTGGAAGCGGCCAAGCAGGCGATCACCGCGTTCCTGACCGAACGCGGCATTGGCTACGAAAAAGTGAACTTTAAGCTGCGCGACTGGGTCTTCGCCCGCCAGCGCTACTGGGGCGAGCCGGTGCCCGTTGTGCACTGCCCGCATTGCGGCACGGTTGGTCTGCCCGAAGAGCAGCTGCCGCTGCTGCTGCCCCAAGTGGAAAACTACGAGCCGACGGAAACCGGCGAATCGCCGCTGGCTTTGCTGACCGACTGGGTGAATACCGTTTGCCCGCAGTGCGGCGGCCCAGCCCGGCGCGAAACGGACACCATGCCCCAGTGGGCCGGCAGCAGCTGGTATTTTCTGCGGTATTGCGACCCGGCCAACAACGACGCCTTGGCCTCGAAGGAGGCCCTGGATTACTGGATGAACGTGGACTGGTACAACGGCGGCATGGAGCACACGACGCTGCATTTGCTCTATAGCCGCTTCTGGCACAAATTTCTTTATGATATCGGCGTGGTTCCTACAAAGGAACCTTATCAGAAGCGCACCAGCCACGGCATGATTCTTGGCGAAGACGGCGAAAAAATGTCGAAATCGCGCGGCAACGTTGTCAATCCAGACGACATTGTCCATCAATACGGCGCCGACACCATGCGCCTTTACGAGATGTTTATCGGCGATTTTGAAAAAAGCGCCCCCTGGAACTCGGCTTCGATCAAGGGCTGCCGCCGCTTTTTGGAGCGCATCTGGAATTTACAGGATATGGCAACGGGCGGCGAAGGCTACCTGCACGAAGCCGAAATGCACCGCACCATACGCAAGGTAACCAACGACATTGAGGCGCTCAAGCACAACACGGCCATTGCCGCGCTGATGAGCCTGCTCAATGTGATTTATGAAAGCGGCAAGGTCTCGCGCGGCGAATGCAAGACGATTCTGCTGCTGCTGAGCCCCTTTGCGCCGCATATCTGCGAAGAGCTGTGGGAGCGCATGGCCTTCGGCGGGCGCGTGACCGATCAAAGCTGGCCCGGCTACGACGAAGCGAAGTGCAAAGAGCAAACCGTTGAAATCCTGGTGCAAATCAACGGCAAGGGCAAGGCCCGCCTGACCCTGCCCGCCGACATGGCACAGGGCGAAGCGCTTGCTTTGGCCAAAGCGGAGCCAACGGTTGCCCCGCTGCTCGCGGGCAAAACACTGCTGAAGGAACTTTATGTGCCCGGCAGGCTGATCAACCTGGTGATAAAGTGAGCGCCGCAGCGCGTTGGGGCGGGATTCCGCCCCAATTTTCTGTTTTAGCTCATAAAATTACAAATTACAGAATTAATACAATTTTGTAAATTCATAAGAAAAAGGTTGACAAATCCCTCCGCAGAATGTATAATGATATACAGTTGTTCTCACTATAAAATTAGAGGGCGCGCCCAAAGACGGCAGCCCTGAGGGGGGGGATTGACATGAGTCAGGTCAGAGTGAAGGAAAACGAATCCTTGGACAGCGCACTGCGCCGGTTCAAGAAGCAGACCTCCCGTGACGGCGTTATACAGGAAGTCCGCAAGCGTGAGCATTACGAAAAACCGTCCGTTAAGCGCAAGAAAAAGTCCGAGGCGGCGCGCAAGCGCAAGTTCAAGTAATCCACAACGGCGCGGTCGCAAGGCCGCGCCGTTGCTTTCATGGCAAAACGATTCCCACGCCTTGCGATCGTTTTCTTTGTCAGGAAAAAATACACCAGACCTTTTTGGGGGGTTATGTTATGAAAAAAACAAACATTCGCGCCGCGGCCTGCATTCTGGCGGGGCTGCTCCTTTTGTGCCTGGCCTCCCCCGCCCTCGCGGCGGCTGTGCCCGCCAGCGATCCGACGCCCGTCATCTTCCTGCCCGGCTACAGCGGCACCCAGCTTTTTTTGGACGCCAACACCCCCGAGGAACTGCAAATCTGGCCCCCGTCCATCAATGGGCGCGACATGCGCTCCATCTTCGACGTTGTGATCAGCATTCTGCCCGAGCTGCTGAAAAAGGCGAACGGCAACCTGGATAAGGCGGTGGAGAACTTCGGCAGCGTGATGTTCCTTCTCGAAAAGATTTCGATGAACGAAGACGGCACCTCAAAATATAATGTTGGCCCAAAGTTGCAGACCGCGCACGAATCCCGCTGGGATGTTATGGTGCAAAACGGCCTGGAAAAACTCAACAACCAGCGCCCCACCACCAACACCTTCCTCGAATACGTTTCGGCCGACCATATCTATATTTTTTCCAACGACTGGCGCATGGGGCAAGCCGACGGCATGGCGCGCTTGCATCAGTTTATCCAGGAAGTCAAGAAGGATTCCGGGCACGACAAGGTCAGCCTGTTCGGCTACAGCTACGGCGGCCAGCTCGCGGCCTCGTACCTCACTTTTTACGGAGGGGCGGACATTGACCGCGTTGTGCTGCACTCCCCTGCCGTCCGCGGCTCGCGGCTTGTAACGGATCTGCTCGAACGGGAAGGGTTCACCTTCGACCCTGTGCGGGTGCTTTCCCTCATCGAAATCTTTATGCAGCTTGAACTTTCGCTGGATCAGCGCCTGGCGGGCGTTACCCTGGAGCAGGTAAACGAACTGGCCGTGCGGATTGTGCGGCAGTACCTGGAACCGCTTTTGCTCAAGTTCGGCAGCGCCTGGGACCTGATCCCGATGGACGATTACGAGCGGCTGAAGGCCCTGCTCCTTGACCCGGCGAAGAACGCGCGGATCATCACCAATTGCGACAAAATCCACTACGAAATGATGCCAAAAATCGGCGAAACCCTGCGCACGGCGCAGCAACAGGGCGTTAAAATTGCGCTCATTGTTGGCACGGGCATCCCCCTGGCCAGCGGCAACCCTGTGGAATCCGACTTCATCATCGGGGTGGAATCCACCGCCGGGGCCGCCTATATCCCCATTGACGAGAAGCGCGGTTTTCAAAAGCCCACCGGCGGCACTTGCAGCGATCCCAGCCACCGGCATCTTTCGCCCGACGGGCATGTTGACGCAAGCTGCGCCTACCTGCCCGAGAACACCTGGTTTTTCAACCAGCAATATCATGGGCAGGCCTGCTGGGATCCCTACGCCAAAGAGCTTTACAACAAATTTTTGTTTACCGACGAGATTCAGGATATCTATTCGGATCCGGAGTTCCCTCAGTTCCGTGATTCCAGCAATCCATCCGACGGCCTAGAGGCCCGCTTTTCCGGTTCCGTCAGCGGCTACCTGACCGCGGCGGACGACACCCTGCTGGTCACCAACCTTTCCGGCTACGAAATCAACTTGCTGTCTGTTACAGCGGACGGGCTGGATTTGGTCGTTCCGATGGAGAGCCGGATTCCGATTGCGCCGGGGCAAACCGCGCGCCTGCGCTACGAAACCATCCTCCCGGCCGCGCAGCGCTCTTTTTCGCTCACCCTGGAATACATCCGCCAAAGCCCCGTGCCCGCAAAAGGAACCCGCACGCTGCCTTTCCGGGCGCTGCCCGCTCACGAGACCGCGCCGCACTTCCTGCGCTTTCCGGCCTCGCGGCTCCAGCCCCCTTCCCTCGCCCCGTTGAAATTCCGCCCGGTGCGGTCGCTGGCCATCACGCTCGCCCTGGCCGCCAGCCTTGCGCTGGCCGCGCTTTCGGTGAGCGCCATGCGCCGGGGGAAACCGGAGCCGGGCGGCCGCAAGCGGCCCATCGCCGCGAAAGCGAAGCCCGTTGGCGCCGCATAAAAGCCAAAAGAACGCCCGGCCGGGCGTTCTTTTTTGTATGCGTTTTTGCGCTCAGACCCCCATTTTCAGCTGCTCCAGCCCCAGCCGCAAGTCTGCGGGCAGAGCAGGGAACAGTTCGGCTTCGATCTTCTCCCAGTCGGGGATCAGCATTTGGAACTGGCGCTCGGGGCTTAGCGCGCGCAGCTCCCGCCGCACATAGCCGTCGGAAATCATCTCGCGCAAAATCAGCTCATATTTGTTCGCGCTGCCGCCATAGATGCGCTGCACATTCTCCACCGTTTTCATGAACGTTGGCATCATACCCCGGCTTTCGATGATACGGAAATTGCGCAGCAGGTTTGCCTGATAGACGGCGTCTTCCTCGTCGATCACATTCATGAGTTTCGTCCAGCTCGAACACTCGCGCAGTTGGTGGCTGAGTGTGCCGGGCACGCCGTAGACCCCCACGATTTTGTCCATGAATGTCTTCATAAACGTGGCGATGGAGGAAAAATGCCCGTCGCCCGTGAACAGAACAAATTGCTTCACCACCGGGTTTTGGATAATTTCCTGATACATTTGATCCAGCATGATAAAGTCGGTGAAATCTTTTTTGTTGACGGTGCTTTCGTTGCTGCAATCCGTGATATCGCTCGTAACGGTACGAATGCGGTTGCGCTCCTGATTCAGCTCTGGTTTTGTGAAATCGCCAAATACTTTAACCTTCAAAACTTTGCCGTGCTTTTTGACGTCATCGATCATAGGAAACAGGTCGGGTGCGCATGCAAATTTGTTGAGAAAGCTGAAATATAGGGATTCATAGTCAATAAACACCGCTGTCATGATGTCATTGTCGGTTTCTGATGGACTTTTGTGTACGCGAAATTCCACTTTCACTGGAACATTCCTCTCTTCCTTTCGTTTCTGTAATTTGGTACAATTCTATTATACCACACCTGCGGTGAGCAGTTCGTCATTGGCAATTGCTTTGCAAAGATATCCCTCGCCACCGGTATTGTGCTTATTATACCATATTTTCAGGGAAGGCGCAAGGGAGATTTAGTGAACTTTGTGTGACTATCCTGCGACCCGGAACCTCTCATATCTCCTGCGCCCCGCGCATATATTAAACCGAAACGCAATGCAAGGGGGGAAATGTCATGCCAACCATCAGCCTGTGCATGATTGTGAAAAACGAAGAGGAGGTGCTGGCTCGCTGCCTGGAAAGCGCAAAAGACCTGGTGGACGAAATCATCATAGTCGATACCGGCAGCACCGACAAAACAAAAGAAATCGCCGCGCGGTTCACAGAGCAGGTCTATGACTTTGAATGGATCGATCACTTCGCCGCCGCGCGCAACTTCGCTTTTTCAAAGGGCACAAGCGACTACCTGATGTGGCTCGACGCCGACGACATCATTTTGCCCGACGACGCAAAGGCCTTTCTGGAGCTAAAAGAATCCCTGGCGCAGGATGTGGACACCGTTATGCTCAAATACAACATTGCTTTCGACGAGCAGGGCAAACCCACCTTTAGTTACTACCGCGAACGGATCTTGCGCCGCTGCCCCCGGGCGCACTGGGAAGGCGCCGTGCACGAGGTGATCACCCCGTTCGGCAAGATATTGCATTCCCCCGTGGGGATTACCCACAAGCGCAAGGCCGTGACCGATCCGCAGCGCAACCTGCGGCTGTTTGAGCGGCTTGTGGAACGCGGCGAAACGCTGGGCCCGCGCGAACAATTTTATTACGCCCGGGAGCTTTTCTATAATGCGCGCTACCAGGATGCGGTGGATCTGTTCGAAAAATTTCTCAGCGAAGGCCGCGGCTGGGTGGAAAACAACATTGAGGCCTGCCGTGTGCTCGGCCAGTGCCTGAACGCCCTTGGTCGCCAGGGCGAGGCGCTGCAGGCCTTGCTGCGCAGTTTTCAATACGACAGCCCCCGCGCCGAGCTTTGCTGCGAAATCGGCGCCCATTACTTCACCGCGCAGCAATACGAGCAGGCGATCCACTGGTATCAGTCGGCCCTGCAATGCCCCCGCAAAGACACGGGCGGCGGCTTCACTCTGGAAGATTGCCATGGCTATCTTCCGCATTTGCAGCTGTGCGTCTGTTACGACCGCCTGGGGCAGCGCAGCCAGGCGATTGCCCACAACGAAGAGGCCGGGAAACTGCGCCCGCAATCACCGGCCTATTTGCACAATGTAAAGTATTTCGCAGGGGAGAAATGATATGCCCGCCCGCCATTGCCGCGTTATTCTGGGGAGCGAACATCCCCGCCTGCTGCAAATTGCGGCGGGATTTTCGCTGCTACACGCCACGGGGGAACTCAGCGTCACCTATGCGGGCTGCCACCCCCTGCGGGACGTTTATCCACACAATACCGCCCTTTTCGCGGTGTTTGACGACGGCGCAAAATTGATCTATGACCTTGGCGCATACGAAGATATCCCGGACGAAGCGCAATATGACGCCGCGCTTGCGCCGCTGACCCGCTGTTTCCGCCTCTGTTATCTGCCCGAACGGCACGGGGAACGCTTGAGCCGCCGCAAGCTGCGCCCGCTGGGGCTGCCTTATGATGTCACCAGCGAAAATAACTTTATGCGCCCGCCCAAAGGCAAAGCGCCCCTGCCCGAAGATTATCTGTCCCACAACAGCTACCCCGCGTATCAGGGGCTGTTCTATACCCGCCTTTATGACCCTGCCGACGCGCGTTCGGACGCGCACGCCGCCGAACTGGAGCGCGCAAACGCGCACCGCATCGCCTGCCTGCGCGCCTGCCGCGAAGCCCTCGGCGATCGGCTCATCGGGGGCCTTAGCCCAACGGCATACGCACGGCAGCAAGCCCCCGAACTGGTATTGCCGCCGGAGTTGGCGGAGCGCCCCGCTTATTTGCGGCTGCTCAAACGGAATTTTGTTTGCGTGATCCCCGAAGGGCCGGAACACTTCCCCAGCCGAAAACTGGCCGAAGCCACGGCCGCCGGGCGGGCGCTGCTCTGCCCGGAGCCTTATTATCTTCTGCCGGGCGGCTTTGCCCGCAGGCGCAATTTTTCGGCCTACGAAACTCCAGAAGACAGCGCGCGCGCCCTGGTGCAGCTGCTCGATAACGTTCCGTGGATCCACCGCATGGAAGCCGCCAATTACGCCTACCACAACACATACGTCCGCCCGGACGCCCTCGTGCGCCGCACGCTGGAAGACGCCTTTGGGCAGGATGAAAAAACGGACGGCTGATGGCCGCCCGCTCTGCTTACTTCTTCCGTTTTTTCCCCAGCACCGCCAGCGCCACCGCCGCGCCCACGCCCAGCGCAAGGCCCGCAACGCCCTTGCGGATCATGGGTTTGGCCGCGCCGAAGCTCGACGGCATCCGGTCATATAGCGTCATCAGGTTCGGCAAGGGCGAATCGCCCAGCAGCTCGTTGTCTGTGATGACTTTTGTGGAATATTCCCGCAAATCGTTCTGATTTAAATGGAACACGCGCACGCCGCGGCGGCGGCCCGGGCCATAGGCGTTGTAGCCCGCGCTGGGCGCATAGCCCAAGGGAATGCCCCGCACTTTGCCATGGAACCCGTTGTTGTGATCGTGCCCGAAAAACATGCCAATCATTTCGCCCTTTTCTTGCGCGGCGTCGAACAGCCCCGCGTTGATATCCGGCGCGGAGGGCAGCTCGCCC